>CAZIJG010000001.1:0-85115 GCA_964539545.1 uncultured Gammaproteobacteria bacterium
CGAGCATATTTTAAATAGCCCTATTTTAGGGGCTATTTTTGATAGGGAGTTTATTGCTTTGGAACGATATGATATAATTTAAATGTAAAATAGTATATAAAATTATGTCTATTATCTATCAAACAAATAAATTTATTGTAGAAGCGCCAGAAAAACCTCATGTAGATCGAAATGATGGTGGCCATATTAAAATATATCCCAAAGAGAGATTGGCTGATAGGCAAGCACTTTTTTCTAAAGAGGCTATTGAGTTAATGAGATTAACAATGGTTGTTGGCGATGCCATGACTCAAATCATGAATGAACACGGTGTTGATATAGAAAGGATTAATTATCAGGATAATGGTAATTGGAGTGTGTTTAAGCCTGAAGGGCCATATTTACATATCCATCTTTATGGTAGAGCTAAAAGTGCTAAGGTGCACAAATATGGACAAGCCTGTTATTTTCCACATAGAGAAGAACAACCGGAGTATTATCAAGATTTTGAGCCCCTGACTAAAGGGGACGTGAAAGATATTAACAGAAGAATTAAGAAGTTATTTTTAGAAGAGAAATATTGTGATGAAGAGTGGTTTAAAGGATAATTAATTTAACTTTAATAGCGCTTAAGACTCAAATATATAAAAATTAACCCATATTTATATGAATAAAATGATTATTAAAAATCGTAAAAATCAGAATATTTCTGTTATTATAGAGCGGGCTGATAATCAAAAAGGCTTAGTTTTTGTTATGCATGGCCTTGGTGGGTTTAAGGAACAACCACATATTGAAACTTTCGCTAAAGCCTTTAGAAATAATAACTATACTGTTATCAGGTTTGATACTACCAATACTTTTGGCGAAAGTGATGGCCAATATGAAGATGCTACGACGACTAATTATTATGAGGATCTAGAGGATGTTATTAGTTGGTCTAAAAATCAAGATTTTTATTATGAGCCGTTTGTTTTGTGTGGTCATAGTTTAGGGGCAATTTGTTCTGCCTTATACGCTGAAAATTATCCAGAAAAAGTTAAGGCCTTAGCTCCAATTTCCACCGTGGTTAGTGGTGAACTTAGCGTGGAAGCGCATACTAAAGAAGAAATGGATAATTGGAAACAAACCGGATGGCGCACCACCACCGGGTATAGCAGTGGTTTAACAAAAAGACTAAAGTGGTCTCACATGGAAGATAGATTAAAACATGATTTATTAAGAAAAGTTGATCAATTATCAATGCCTACTATATTAATAGTGGGGGAATTAGACACATCGACTTTGCCTCAACATCAGCAGATTTTATTTAATAAACTGCCTGGACACAAAGAAATGCATATTATTAAAGATGCTCCTCATACTTTTAGGGAAATAAAACATTTTGATGAAATTTACAATATCTTAGATAAATGGATAAAATCACTTTAAAAAAGTTCCAATTGTATCCCAAACACCGAGCAGATATTGACAAAAGTATAGCAATGTGCTATACTTTTTTGATACATAAAAACATTTAGTTAGTGCGTATACTAAAAAATGAAATAATTTAAACAGATAGATCTGTAGTATAAAAGAGATAAAAGTTTGCAAATTTACACTATTTTTGTTAATATTTTAGCAAAAGAAGTTAATATAATTTATATAATTAATATATTTTTAATCTAAAAAATATGAGAATTGGAGAAAAGTTTCCTTTATTTAAGAAAGAACAGTCCAACGAAACACCAGATACTAATGTAAAAGAAAATATTACAGAAAAGTCCGAAGAAGAATTAGGGGCTGAGGAAAAAGAGCCCAACGTTGAGCAAGAAAAAGGTTGTAAGGAAATAGTCAAAGAGAAGGGAACTGAGTACTTTCAACACATGATAGACTCAAAAGGAACCCAGTGGAGACAAGACTATGAGGATTATAAGAATCTTGTCGCTAAGGAAGATTATTTTGAAGGAGTAGTGGGAAAGAGAACAACACACGAATTTCTTAAATATGCTTTATTAAGGTATGAGAGTTCTCAGAAAAAATTTGTTGCGGATCCAGACATCTCCAAAGACTATAGTTATCAACTTGAATTAGTTAAGACTATCTTAAGTGAAATGGAGAAAGATCCAGGATTCAAAGAGTTGATAGAGCAGGGAGAAGCAGTTGAGTAGTAAGATATTAAAAAATTGATATATTAGCAAAAGCCTAGCAATATGCTAGGCTTTTTTATATCACAAATATAATGCAGCAATAAAACATTGATTTTGTTGGTAATTTTGAATAATTTTTAATAAAATGCAGCAATCATCTATTTGCAATGCAGCGATTATATGTTATGATTAAAATCATGAATAAACGACAAAGAAGACAACAAAACATAATTAATTTTATTAAGAACAAAGATAGGGTTTCTAACTCTGAGATTTTAGATTTTCTTAAAGATTCTGTAGAGAGAACGACTTTGCAAAGAGATTTAAATTATCTACAAGAACAGGGGCTTGTTTTAAGAACTGGTTCTGGTCGGAGTACAGTTTATGCTATTTCAGATATAAATAGAATATTTTTGCCGGTCAATATTAAAGAATATTTTGAAATTCCGTATTTAAAAAGAGAAGTAAAAGAAAGTTTTAACTATGAAATTTTAACTATTCTAGGAAATGATATTTTTACGATTGAGGAAAAGCAGAGGTTGGAGCAACTACAAAAAGATTTTATTAAGAATTTTTCTAAATATGATAGCCAGACTTTGATTAACAAAGAATTTGAAAGGATAATGATTGAATTTTCATGGAAATCTTCAGTTATAGAGGGAAATACTTATTCATTATTAGGGACAGAAGCTCTGATTAAAAATAATGTTATTGGTAAAGGGAAAACGAAAGAGGAAACACAGATGATTCTTAATCATAAGGATATTTTTAATGAAGCTATTCAAAATAAGGAAAGATTTAGAAAGTTAAACTATTCGGATATTGAGTATATTCATTCTGTTTTGACTAAAAAGCTTGGCATTTCCAAAAATATTAGAAATGGATCGGTTGGAATTACTGGTACAAACTATAAGCCTTTAAATAATAGTTATCAGATTGAAGAAGTAGCTCGAGAAATGGTGGATTTAATAAATGAAAAAGAATCTTTTTTTGAAAAAGCTTTTTTAATATCAATTCTTGTTGCGTATATTCAGATTTTCGAAGATGGAAACAAAAGAACATCCCGAATGATTTCCAATGCTATTTTATTAGCTCACAACTCTATTCCGTTATCCTATCGAATAGTTGATACTGAGGAATATATAAAGGCCATGGTGTTGTTTTATGAAATAAATAATGTTTCCTACTTTAAACAAATATTTATTGATCAGTTTGAAGATGCTGTTAATAATTATTTTAAATAGCTCATTCTGTGCATTTCTTGTTCTTGGGAATCTAAAGATAATACTTGCCGATTATTATTTTCAGTAGATTCTCGACAGTAGAGGGCATATTTAGTTGTAGATCTTTCATCTATTGACATATTGGTTTTAAAATATTAGTATTTAATTAACCGCGATAAGAGCTGACCGTATTATCAAGCTCCTTGAAACAGGGACAACGGTTTATAAGGTTGCCATCAGTTTTATAAAATAGTTCTAAGTAGTGATGAGCGAACGGAACAGAAAGTGGGATTCAAAAGAGTCCTTGCACACAATGCACTTTCAATTATGTTTTGTAAAGCCGATGGCTTTTTTTATTTATATAAAATAGTTTTAGTTCGAACATTGTCAATTAAAGTTCCAATTGTATCCCAAACTCTGAACAAATATTGAGAATAGGCTGAAAAGCCTGTTTTTATTTACCTCATCCAATAATTAAGATATAATTAATATATTAAATAAACAAATTTATGAATTTAATTCAGGAATTTATTAAAGAAACACAAAAATACGAATTATGGCCACCGCTTAATAATAATTCTTTACTTTTTAATTCCCAAGGATTTACTTTTAAAAAATATTATAAAAAATATTATAAACACAAACAAAGGCTGCCTTTTATTATTTTAATGAGAAATAATGAAAGTTTTCAATTAATGCCCAATTCACATATGAAAGAATCTGCAGTAGAAATTTTTTTAAATTGTTTAAAAGATGGAAGTATTCTTATCCAAAAAAGAAAAGAGTTTGAAAAACTTTCTGTAAAAATAGATAGATTGTATTCAAAATTTGATTATAAATATATTAACAGTACAGCTAATGAAAAATTAATTAGAGAATTTAAAAAAATGAGAGATATTTTTTGTGAATTAAACTCTTTAGCTTGGTTTTCTATATTTTTTGATAAAAAAACTGCTCTAAAAGTAATTAAAAAAATAAAGGGTTTTTCTCAATTAGATTTAGAATCTGTTTGGGATAGAGGTAGCGTATCAACATTCAATTCTTTTGATGTGGAACGAGAGAAAAAAATGTTGAGGTTAACTATCGATAAAAAACCGATAGATTACATAGCCGAAGAAATGCAATATTCAGATACAACATTTTATAATGCCAGTAATTTAAACCAGGTAAAGTTAAAGATTAAAAATAAAAAACTAACATCCACTAAAGCAGAAGAAATATTAAAAAAAATTGATAAAAAAGAAGAAAAAATTAAACAAGAATATAATAATTGGTTAAAAAAACCTAACAAGAATCAAATTTTTTTAGTAAAGTATTTGCAAACAATTTTACGGCTAAGAGATAGACGTAAAATAGCAACGCTAAAAGAGCTTACTATACAATGGCGCATTGCACAAAAATTTTTTAAAGAAGTTAATTTATCAAATAAATTAATACCTTTTTGTTCGTTCGATGAAATAAGTAAGGGCACAAATTATTTAAAAAAGAATGCTGTAAAAATAAAAAAAAGACTAAAAGGAATAGTATCTTTAGTTGATTATGATGGAAATGTAATAATAAATTATTGTGATTACTATAAATCCAAAGAAGAATTAAATAATTATTATTTAAGTAAACAGAATATTAATCAAAAATTAGATAGTTTAAAGGGACAAATTGGTTCGCCTGGTAAAATAAAAGGGGTTGTCAAAATAATTTTAAACATTAATAATTCTAAAAAATTACAACAAGGCGAAATCCTTGTAACAGGTATGACTCGTCCAGAATTTGTTCCATTAATGAAAAAATCATCTGCTATCATCACTGATGAAGGAGGTATAACTTGTCACGCAGCAATAGTTTCAAGAGAACTTAAAAAACCTTGTATTATTGGAACCAAAATAGCTACACAAGTCCTTAAAGATGGAGATATGGTGGAAGTAGATGCTAATAATGGAATTGTTAGAATTATAGAGTAAATTTATACAAGGAAGTTCGGAAGCTGTCTCTATACCCAAAAAAATTCAAGAAATACCTATGTTTATAGGTATTTTTGTTTGTATTTTGGTTTTAGCCTTGTTGAGGCATTAATACAGTTGTGATATAGTTTTATTATCCAATAACTAAATTATTTAATCTTTATGAAAATAATAATTCCTGAAAAATTAAAAAAAGGTGATGAAATCCGTATTATAGCCCCAAGCAGGAGCTTGTCTTTAATTTCTAAAGAAGTAAAACAGGTGGCGATTAATAGGTTGGAGAAAATGGGTTACAAAGTAACCTTTGGAAAAAACTGTGAAGAAAATGATACTTTTGCATCATCTTCTATTCAATCAAGAATTAAAGACATTCACGATGCTTTTGGAGATAAAAATGTGAAAGCTATTTTAACTGCTATAGGCGGTTTTAACTCTAACCAGTTATTGAAACGTATTGATTATAATTTAATAAAAAATAATCCTAAGATAATCTGTGGGTTTTCCGATATTACCGCTCTAAATAATGCTATTTTTAAGAAAACTAATTTAATGACTTATATTGGACCTCATTTTTCTACTTTCGGCATGGAAAAAGGTTTTGATTATATATTAGAATATTTTAATAAATGTTTCACATCAGATAGTCCCTATAAAATTGATTTTTCATCAGAGTGGAGTGATGATGCTTGGTATTTAAATCAAAATGATAGAAAATTTATAAAAAATAATGGCCCCGTTGCTATCAATGATGGGGTAGCTGAAGGAATATCTTTTGGAGGCAATTTATGTACATTGAATCTTCTACAGGGGACAGAGTTTATGCCGGATATAGATAATTTCATATTGTTTATTGAAGACGACAATTTGGTTGGCGATTTTTTTAGTGTTGAATTTGATCGTAATTTACAATCTTTAATTGATCAACCCTGGTTTAAGCAAATTAAAGGTTTAGTTATCGGAAGATTTCAGAAGGAGACAGACATTAATCTTGATAAATTAAAACATATTATTCGGACAAAACAAGCATTAAGTAATATTCCGGTAATTGTTAATATGGATTTTGGTCATACTACGCCAATGTTTACTTTTTCAATTGGTGGACAAGTGAAAATTTTGGCAAATAATAATAAAATTGTTTTAGAAATAAAATCGCATTAATTTCCTTTATTTTTATAGGTTAATTTATTATTTTAGTTCGAATATCGTTCACGATCTCGAGTAAATTTACAAAATAGCGCTTTTTGCGCTATTTTTGTTATATAGTCATTCCAGTTATAAGTATAAGAAGGGCAAACGGAAAGACTACATGGTATACTAATGATATGTATTGGAAAATGCAAAAAAAAGAGTGGATATTATTGGCAATAATCCTTATGATAGTCGCTATGGGTGTCGTCACCGGCTGGCTCTATTCACGACTTCCCACTAATAATCCCCAGAATAGTCAACAGGGATGCGAAAGTGTTGGTGGGGATTGGGATATTGCTGCGAACAAATGTCTTTTGTCGTATAAGAAAGTGGGAGAAATCTGCGTTGATAGCGCTCAGTGTGTGAGTGGTATATGTTCGCCACCATCTTTAACGGAAAAACAGCAGTCGGTTCTACTGCATGAGCCGCTCGTGGGCATAGCCGGGACCTGTGCAGTAAATAGTGAACTGATCGGTTGTGTGCCACAAGTTCTAAAAGGGAGTGTATCAATGGATTTGATGTGTTGGCGTTAAATAGAATAGTATTGTTCCAATTATATCTCAAACATCGAGCTACGCCTAGAAACACCAACAGGTTTTACAGTTGATGATGTAACTGTTATTGATAATGGTGTTCTTTCAAGTTTCGCTGTTGATAGTGGAGATGACAAAGTATACACTGCAACTTTCACACCAACCGATCCTTTAGAAGATGCTACAAATGTTATTACCGTAGGAACTGGTTGGACTGATGCTGCCCTTAATGCACCTATTGGTACAACAGATTCAGATAACTATACTATTGATACCATAGAGCCAACTTTCACTATGCAATATTATTCTGATAGTGAATTATCAAGTGAAGTTGCTAATAATGCCTATCTTAAAGCCGGAATATATTATATAAAAATTACTGCTAGTGAAACAATGGATTCCGCGCCAACAATCTCGTTAACTGCTGAAGGTACCGCTAACGATGTTACAGATGCTGCAACAATTCTTGTTTCGGAAAATGATTATAGCTATACCAGAACTATTGCCGCTGACGTTTTAGCCATCGGAACTGTTCTTGAAGGAATATCAATTACTGGGACAGACTCGGCTGGTAATGTATCTACGGATGTTGATCCTACAGATGAAGCTACCAAAGAAATATATACTGATACGGTTGACCCGGTAGTTTCTGCTGGTGCTGATGCCGGAGCAGTAACAGAACAATTTACTCAAGACGCCACCACCTCTGATGTAGGGGGTTCAGGAATTGCTTCTTATCTTTGGACAATCCAAGATCCGTACCCACACACCGTTACCTTTGGAACAGCCACAGCTGTTGATACAACAGTTAGTGCCGCTGGCGAAGGGTTCTATACAGTTAGATTGACAGTGACAGACACTGCCGGCAATTCTGCTTACGATGACGCTACCTTTACCTGGGGTGCGGTTAATGTACCAATTGCCGCTTATAGTCCAATTAGCGGAGCAACAGATGTAGCAATTACCGACGACACAGCCACAATTACTTTTGGTGGCCTCTTAGATATTACTTTATTAGATACTACTAAAGTAACTTTGGTTAATAATGATGGAACTGAAACTTCAGTTAAAGGCACAGTAACTGTTTCTGGTGGTGATGGAAATTCTCAAATTCTTAATATTCCATATACGGGATTAGAGAATTCTCATACTTATAGAATTAATATTTACGCTGGTGCGATTAGAGATTCCGAAGGACATATTAATTCCGCTGGCGTTTCTTATTTCACAACCGTGGCCGCGATTACTGAACCAACAGAAATATCTGTTACTAATACTGCTTTAGTTAAACGAGTTGCTACTAAAAATGGTGAGTTTGATGATGGTTGGAGATGGGTTTTAGATGTTACAGTTCCAACCGCCTCAACAACTGTTGCGATGAGTTTTGATGATTTGACTGGTGCTGGAACAATTTCAGCTACAAATATCCGTTTCTATTCAGCTGAATCTTCTGATCATACTTCTGCTAGTCCGATTGTAATTACTACCACAGCAGGTAGAGGTGCTGGCGTTACTTGGTCAGGTGACATGACTCTTGATACTGATTTAAGCGCCAGTACTGCTGGTAGACAAATTCAGATTACTGTTCAAGCTGCTGTTCCAATTGGTAGTACTAGTGGTGCTTATTCTGCCAGTTATGACATCCAAGCTAGTTCATAATAAATCAAAATGATAATTCTTAATAAATTAATATATACTATGATATGAAAATATATAAAGTTATCTTTTTGGTTACTTTAGGATTACTATTAACAACTTCAACTTGTTTTGCTGCATGGACAATCGATAATGGTATTGGTACTGGTAGCGGTCAAGCTATGACTGCCTATGATCCGTCTGCTAGTCCAGTGGCCGGAACCTATACTTCTAGCCAAAGCGTGTCTTTATCAGCTAGTGGTTCTGATAGTATTCGCTATACAATTGATGGATCTACACCTAGTTGTTCCAGTGGAACGGTCTACTCAGCAGCAATTACTGTTGGTTCTACACAAACTATCAAGGCTATTTCTTGTTATGATGATAATGGAAGCACTTCTTCTTCCAATGTTGCTAGCCATGCTTATACTATTAATATTTCCAGCGGTGGAAGTAGTGGAGGAGGCGGCGGCGGGATGAGTGTACCAGCCTGTACTTCAGTTGTCTATTCGGTTTGGGGGACTTGTTCTAACAGTTTACAATTTCGTAATGTTTTAAGTCGTACTCCAAGTAGCTGTTCTCTAACTACTAGTCAACAAGTAGCTACTAGTCAAGCTTGTACACCAACTACTACCACTACTATAGATGTCGATACAATAACGGTTGATCAAAATGTTCAAGCTATAATTTTAGAGTCTAAAGTAGTTTTTTCCGGAGTAATAAACAATCTTTTAACTAACACCAGCCAGGCTAGAAATCAAGAGAAAGAAGTAAGCGGAATGAGTAAATATACCGATAAGATTGTTGATAGTATGGAAATTGAGCCAACCGAAAAAGAAGCCATGAACAATTTTATTGTCTATGGTACCGCCACTACTAAGAAGCTCGGAGCAGGTGAAAGAGCTGGCGTGGTGAATTCCTATAAAGCTGCTTTTGGTAAATTGCCTAAAACTGAGAGTGAATGGAGCGACGTTATTAAAATAGGTAACGGTCGTTGGCCTAGTCAGATTAACGCAGCCAGTGAGACTAACGCAGAGGTCGCCTTTCTAAAAATTTATCTAAGAGCACCTGATCGAACTAATCCCAATGATGATGCCGCTGTAGTAGTAATCGCCTATGGTTTACGACCAGCTGATAGAAATTTAGATAGTGAAAAAGCAGCAATTAAGACTTTCAACCATATTTATGGTTATGATCCTGTTTCTGCTACTGCCTGGGATATTGTTAGGGCAATTGCTTATTCCGGCGCTACACGATAAATAATTGAAGATAATATTAAAAGAGAGCTATTTTAGCTCTCTTTTATTGTAAAGATTCATGATATTCAGAGCAGTATAGATGAATTAAAATTTTATATTATTATTAAAAAAACGGATCAGAAATGTCCGTTTTTGTTTTATTAATGTAACTTTTTCTAACCTATTACGTATTCTATAGTAGAGGATAAACCTCTGTTTTGTGTTTATGAAAAAAGAAAAAATAAAACTAAGAGAATTTTGGCCTAGATTTTGGAATATTTTAAAGCCATCACAGAGACAAATTAAAAAATTGTTGTTTTTTACTATTCTGGTTAGTTTAGTGTCCATGATTGGTCCTTATATTTTGAAATTAGTGATTGATGCTATTGTAAGCTTTGATGCTAATGAATTGAAATATCTATTATTATTAATTTTCTTGTTTTTTGCTAGCGAACAAGTATATTCTTTAGTTAATTATTTTAGAGATAAACTTATTTTTAAGATACTTATAGATATAGAATATTATTTACCTACAAGAGCTCAAGACAAATTAGTTAGTTTGGGTCTGGGCTATCATGAAGACGAGGATACAGGAAATAAGATTGTTAAGATTGAGAGAGGTATAAATAAAATGATAGAGTTAATTGGTAATTTATCTTGGGAAGTAGGCCCAACTCTAGTCGAATTAGTTATTACCCTTGGCGTGCTCTTGGTGGTAGATTGGCGTCTAGCCCTTACTTTTCTTTTCTTTTCTCCTTTATTTATATTTATTACCTATAAATCAAACGAAGTACTATATCCTATTAGAAAAAAGCGTCATAGGGAATATGAGGTAGCTTCAGGAAAAATGGGACAAGCTATTATTAATATCAATGCTGTTCAATCGTTTGTGCAGGAAAAAAGGGAAGTCAGGGAATATAAAAAGATAAAACAGGGAATTAAATCAGCTGAATTGAAAGAGTGGTTTAGATTATTAGGTTTTGGAATATACCGTAATATAGCCATTGATCTAGGCAGAGTTTCCATATTGCTATTAGGAGTATATTTTGTTATTCAACAAAGCATGACTATTGGTACTCTAGTATTTGTTGTTACTCTTTCAGAGAGGGCATATTTTTCTCTATATAGATTATCTCGCTTCTATGACAGAGTAGCTGAAGGAGCTGAAGCAGTGAACAGATTTTCTACACTTTTATCAGCAGAACAAGACATTGTTAATAATAAAAACGGAATTAAACCTAAAAAGATCGAAGGAAAAATTGAGTTTAAAAATGTAGATTTTTTCTATAGGGGAGCTAGAAGTCCAGCTCTTAGTAATGTTAGCCTAAAGATTAACTCCGGTTGTATCACAGCCCTTGTGGGACCATCTGGAGGAGGTAAGACTACTATAGCTAAGTTAGTATATCGTCATTATGACCCTAAAAAAGGACAAGTATTTTTAGATGATAAAGATATCCGCGATTATGATATACATAGTTTTAGGAAGTTCTTAGCAGTAGTACCACAGGAAGTAGAAATATTTAACCTAAGTGTTAAAGAAAACATAGCTTACGCTCGTCCAGGTGCTGGCTTTGAAGAAATAGAAGCAGCGGCTAAAATTGCTAATGCTGAAGAATTCATTCAGAAATTAGAAAAAGGTTATGATACCTTAGTGGGCGAGAGAGGAATCAAGCTGTCTGGTGGACAAAGACAGCGAGTTGGTATTGCTAGAGCTATTCTCGCTAATCCTCGTATTCTTATTTTTGATGAAGCTACTTCTAGTTTAGATAGTAAGAGCGAAAGATTAATACAGGATGCCATGGGAAAGATTAGCAAGAACAGAACTATTATTATGATTGCTCATCGTCTTAGTACTATTCAGAAAGCAGATAAGATAATTGTATTGGAAGAAGGTAAAGTAGTAGAACAAGGTAGTCATGTAGAATTGGCTAGAATAAATGGAGGGCTCTATGCCTATCTCTTGAAGCTTCAAGCTATGGGGCACGTTGATTAATATTGTTTTGAGTGAATATATAAAAATTACACCTTTATGGGTGTAGTTTTTTATTATCTAATATCTTGTTATAATAGATTCAGACAATAAATACAATTTTGCCTATTCTCATAGTGCCTTTTAAAACGGTGCCTATGGGGTAAAAAATAAATTAATAATAAATAAATATTATGAAAAGTTTACAAGGAACTAAAACTGAAAAAAACCTACTTAAATCCTTTGCCGGAGAATCTCAGGCAAGAATGAGGTATGATTATTTTTCTAAACAAGCAAAGAAAGACGGTTTAGAACAAATTTCTGCTATTTTTGCAGAAACAGCTCTTAATGAAAAAGAGCATGCTAAAAGATTCTTTAGATTTTTGGAAGGAGGATCTCTTCAAATTTCTGCTACTTACCCAGCTGGAAAAATAGGCACTACCTTAGAAAATCTAAAATCTGCCGCTGAGGGTGAAAAAGAGGAGTGGACTGAATTATATCCAGAATTTGCTAAAATTGCCGAAGATGAGAGTTTTATGGACATTGCGGAGACTTTTAGAGCAATAGCTATGGCAGAAAAAGCTCACGAAACAAGATACAGAAAATTATATGACAATCTTGAAAAAGGGAAGGTTTTTGTAAGTAAAGAAAAGATAATTTGGAAATGTAGGAATTGTGGCTATTTACATGAAGGCGACAATGCCCCTGAAATATGTCCAGCTTGTTTACATCCTCAAGCACATTTTCAGATTAAAGAGACCAATTATTAGATATATACTAAGGTTAGTCAAGAAACATCAAATTTATTTTTGGTGTTTTTTTGGTAGAAATGATAGAATACAAATATAATAATTTTATCTAAAAAATATGAAAAAGAACATTATGAAATTTTCTGCATATTTATGTGCAGTAACAATGTTGGTTTCTGTTATAGCGATGCCAAGTTATGTTTTGGCCGAAACGGTGCCAACTCTTATTTCAGTTGGTGAGACTGAATCTTTGAATGTTATAGAAACATTGGTAGAGAGTATTACTCTTGATGAGGGAGAAGAACTAAATATCGATGACATCACAGATGAAGAACTATTAGAAGCTGAACCAAGTGAGCTACCGGAAGCAGTAGAAGATTTGGCATTAACAACACGGTTACAGGGGATGATGTTGCTTGATGTTGAAGGAAATGGAGAAGTATATTATATAGATCCAGTAACCGAAGGTAAGGAATATTTAGCTGATGGGGAAGCAGCTCAGCTATTGTTAAAAAGAAAAGCTCTCGGGATCAATGAAGAAAATTTTTCTAAATTGGTTATGGGTGAAAATAAAGATGAACCAAGTGTTTGCGAAGAATCCGCTTTAGGCAAAAGATTAAGAGGGAGAATTGTTTTAAGGGTTGAAGAGAATGGCGAAGCCTATTGGATTTTACCTACAAATTGTCGAGCATACTATGCTGGTACGTTTGAAGCTTCTTATGAATTAATGAAAAGATTTAGCTTAGGAATAGTTAAGAATGATTTAGCTAAAATTCCTGATAATAAGAGACAAAAAATGAAAACTGCTTTGCGTCTTTCAGTGTATGCTCATGCCGATAACAATGATATGACTTTAGAAAATGCTAAAGATGATTTAAAAAAGGAGGTTAATACAATAAAAGTTTGTATGGAAGATTTTAGGGTATCTTATGATGGTGAAATGACCAGTGAAACAAACAAGACAAGAGTGGGCACCTGTGTACAGAAATCAAACATGCCAAGAATTAGCGAGGATAGAGGAGATGAGATTAAAGAAATGATAAAAGAGACCAGAGAGGAAAGAAAAGAAAGTGCAAGTATAGGGCAAAGACAGGGATTAAGAGATATCAATATGAGGCAAATTGCTGAAAAAGTGAGGAAAATGATAGCCAATAGAGCAGGCCAATAATTTTTAGCAATAAACAAAAATTAATAGAATAGTGACAAAAAGAGACTAAGTAATGAGCTTAATCTCTTTTTTTTGTATATTATTTTATTTAACAGTATTAAAATGATATAATATCATTATATAAGATTATATAAATAAAAAAATATGAAAAAGTTTTTAAAAGTTCTGTTAATTGTGTTTATTACTATTGTGGTTATTATTTTGGCTAGTTTTGCCTACATAATGATTAAAAATCCATTAGGAATAGGCACGTTAATAAAGTCTTCTATAATTCAAAGGGAGGTAGAGGTTAATATGTCTGATTATGAAGATTATGACCATCCTTTGTTAACAAAAGAACAAGAGGAAAGAGTTATTAAATCAGGTATTGATATAGAGGCAATACCAACAGAAATAACACCAGAACAACAACAATGTGGAGTAGATAAATTAGGAGAAGATAGAATATTGGAGATAATAAATGGGGCTGATCCATCTCCAATTGAAATATTAAAAATTCTTCCTTGTCTATAATGAAAAATTGATTAAAATCATATGAATAAAATTAAAAAATTAGCAATTAGTTCAGGACTAGTTAAGGATCCTGAAGTATCTTTTTTTGCAGAAGGCTATGGTAATTATGTTTATCTAATTCAAGAAAATGATCAAAAGCTTGTTCTAAGGATAAAAAAGAGTAATGAAAAACAATTTATTGATTCTTTAGAGAAAGAATATGCTTTCTTAAGATATTTTGAGTCAAAAGGTATAACTTTTTGTCCTAGAGCTCTTTTTTATAATAAAAAAGATAATTTTTTGATTGAAAATTTTATTGAGGGCGAAAAAATTTCTCAAAACGATCTCTCAAACGAACAGATTGATCTATTTGCTAAGCAATTATATGATTTGTTTCAATTGAGCTCTGTAGAGTTTTTTGATTTCTGTAAGAATCATAAACTAAAAAAGTTTGAATATAGTAGCCCAATTGATTCTTTAAAGACATATGGCTTTAAACGTTTTAACGAAGCTGATAAAAAACAGATTCCTGAAGATGTAATAGTTTGGGTTCAAGATAAATTAAATAAAAACTTAGAGTCTCTGAATAAACGAAGCTCTAGAGATGGTCATATAGGATTTGCCTGGGGGGATGTTCAGTCAGAAATGATTATTGATGATTCAGGTGGTATTAATTTTTATGATTTTGAACATGCCAGAATTTCTCAATCTTCTGACCTATCCTATATAAAAATTCATGGAATATTTAGCGATTCTCAATTTGATTACTTAATTGATAGATATTCACACTATTCTAAAAAAAGTAAGAAAGTTCTTCTGAAGGAAATAAACACTACAGAAAAAATAATAAGAGTAAATGATGTTGTTTGGGCGGTTAGAAAGTGGGCCGATACCCAGGAAGAAGAATTCAAGAAAATGACCTATGAAAGAATTAAGTCAGTAGAGAAATTATAATTAATTATATATACTTTTTATTAAATTAGAATATTTATGAAAAAGATAAAAAAGTTTTTTATTAAAGCTTATTTTGATTTTAAATCAACTGAGTTTATTGTGGTAAATGATATTTTGGCATTTTTGACCATTATTTCGATCATCGCCATAGTTTTAGAAACAGTCTCAAGCTTATCAAGCTATCAAAACCTTTTTGATTTTATTGAATATTTTACTGCCGCTACTTTTGCCTTAGAATATATTTCTAGAATAGTCGTAGCAGAAAAAAAGCTAGCTTATATTTTTAGTTTTTTCGGAATAATAGATATTTTGGCCATAATACCTACCTTTATATTTATGACGAATCTTACCTATTTAAAGTCAGTCAGGGTATTAAGAATTATTAGATTTTTGAGAATGATGAGGTTAGCGAAGTTAGTCCGTACTAATAAAAGTAAAAATCAGGATTTAGAGGCATATAATTCAATCTATCGAATCAATTTACAAATTTATTTCATGGTTCTATTCTTGGCTATAATTGTTTTTGGTAGTTTAGTCTATGTGATTGAGGGAGGTAATTCAGTTTTCCCTAGTATTCCGATCGGTATGCTTTGGGCCGCAAAAGTTATAATGGGAGGTATACCCTCTGTTGTGCCCGGAACGATTTGGGGAGAAATATTGTCTGTTCTGGCAAGATTTACAGGGCTTATCTTGTTTGGTCTACTTATTAACGTTGTTGGTGTTTTTATCAAGAAAATGTTGTTTGGTAGTGAAAATATAACAGAAAATTCTAAATAAATTATATTATATCTTTTTGAGAAGAAAGATCGAATTTTACGTGATACAGTTATGGGAGATCCCCGGGCTATATTTGGTGGATTGGTAATTACTAATTTTGAAATTCAGGAAGAAGAAGCAGAAATTCTGATGACTTATGGAGTAAAAAAAGGACATCGTATTTTAGACGGAATTATTGCGCCAGCTTACAGTGAAGCAGCCTTTGGCATTCTGAAAAAACGGGTTAAGTGTCGTTTAGTTGTAAATACAGCATTAGCAACTGATTATATAACTAAAATTGATGATCAAACTCGTTTTCGCTATGGCAGAGGAACAATTCTTGTTCAGTCAAATTACAACTTTGTACTTGATTTCAATGAATTGACATTACATAATAGAACTTTAAGTGATGGAGATAAATCCAATTTATTGCTTGCCTGGGCAATTGGCTGTACTTCTAACAGTAATACAGTAACCCTGGTGAAAAATAATTATTTAATCGGAAACGGAACTGGTCAACAAGACCGAGTAGGCTGTTGTGAACTCGCTGTTAAAAGGGCGCGTGATGCAAAGCATGATATTAACGATGCAGTTGCATACAGTGATAGTTTTTTTCCATTTGAAGATGGTCCGGAAGTTTTAATGGTGGCTGGAATTAATGTAATTCTTTCGTCCTCGGGATCCATACGAGATAAAAAAATTATAAGTTTCTGTAAAAATTCTGGTGTGAATTTATGCATGATTCCTGACCATATTAGTCGAGGATTCTTTGGACATTAATTCAAAAACCAATTAGATTAAAAACCCGTTGTATAGCGGGTTTTATTTTATTCTTCACACCATTGACAAACTAATAAATGTATGACATTATAATATAATTGTTATTTTGAAATAAAAATAAAAACCTGTTGCTATGAGTTATATAGATCACATGATAGACATCAAGAAGAAAGCAAAAGAGATTATAGATGCTGCTTCCTCGACAGAAGAGGCTGAGCAAAAACTTAAAGAAATAAGTATCACAGCTCCTAGTGTCGTTTTTACCAAGGTTGATGGTTCCGATGAGGTAATAAAAACTGGCATGGCTAGTTATTTCGGAAATGCCTTTGTATTTTAGATATCGCTGTCAATTGATGGCGATTTTTTTATTTTTAAAAACATTATTAACAATTGAAGGTAGTAAAGATCAATTTCTGATATAATACTAATATAAAAATAGCTATGATTTACGACGCAGTAGTAATTGGAGGTGGACCGGCTGGTATAATGGCGGCTGGTAGAGCAAGCGAGCGAGGAGCTCGTGTTCTTTTGCTTGAAAAGAATAATAAACTAGGTTTAAAACTTTTAGCAACCGGTCATGGTCGATGTAATGTAACAAATACTTCAGCGGATGATAAACAAAAAATAAGTATCTACGGTCCTAACTCTAAATTTCTATTCTCAGCTTTCAATAAATTTAGCGTAAATAATGTTTTAAATTTCTTTAATAAATTGGGCGTATCTACAAAAATTGAGAATCATGGCCGGGTTTTTCCAGAAAGTGATCAGGCAACGGATATACAACTAGCTCTTATTAAATATTTAGAAAAAGACGATGTTGAAATCAGATATAATGCAGAGGTCAAAAAGGTTGTAGGTGTTAACGATAAAATAGATAAAGTTGTATTAATGAATGGTGAAGAAATTTTAAGTAAGAATTTTATTATTGCCTCTGGAGGAAAGTCATATCCAGACACTGGCTCAACCGGTGATGGCTATACTTGGTTAGCTAACCTTAATCATAGTATTAATACACCAAGACCGGCTTTAACCCCGGTAGTGGTGAAAGAAAAGATAGTGGAGCAATTGGAAGGGTTAAGTTTCAAAGATATTGGATTAAATATCTATCAAAACAAAAAAAAGCTTATTAATCGTTCAGGAGACATAATATTTACAGCAGATGGGATTAGTGGACCAGCAATTATTGATTTAAGTAGCAAATTGGGTACACTTTTGCCAGGTTTAACTGTCATAAAAATAGATTTTTACCCAGAAACTACAAAAAATGAGTTGAAAGAGAAAATGCAACATGATTTTCATCACAGTAATAATAAAATGATAAAGAATTACTTATCCGTGTTAACCTCGCCTAGATTAGTATCTGTTATTTTAGAGTTAACTAATATTAATGAAAAGAAACCAGTAAGTACAGTAACAAAGAAAGAGCGCCAAGGGCTAGTCGATATGTTAAAAGAATTTACCTTGGAAGTTAAAGAATTAAAAGATTTTAACAGAGCCATGATTACAGCCGGGGGACTAGATATAAAAGAAGTCGATTCAAAGACAATGCGATCAAAACTATATTCAAACCTACTTTTAGCTGGAGAAGTGTTGGATTTAGATGGACCTAGTGGTGGTTATAATCTGCAAATTTGCTGGAGCACTGGTTATTTAGCGGGAGATAGTATTGATATAGATAATGGTTGACTTTTGTAGTTATTAATTGTACTATGGGCTAGTAATAAACTAGTTTAGCAACTCAAGAAATTTGAGTTGTTTATTATAATTATGACAAACGAAGTAATATTAAGATTTGAAAATGTAGTTTTTGAATATTTACATAACAAGCCTCTTTTGAATGAGGCTAATTTTAGTATAAGAACTGGCGCTAAGATGACATTGATGGGACAGAATGGAGCTGGTAAAAGCACTTTATTTAGTTTAATAAAAGGTGAAAAAAAGGTAAAAGAAGGTAGAATTTCTATTACCAATAGAGCTAGTATTGCCACTGCTCAGCAAATAGTTAATCGAAGTGATTTTGATAAAACAGTAGAAGAGTATTTTGCTTCATCTTTTGAAATTGTACCAAAAAACTTAAAAAGTGAGATTTCTAAAGTAATGGATGCAGTTAACCTGGTAGTACCAACAGATAGAATAGTTGGAGAATTATCTGGTGGTCAGCAAGCACGATTACTTTTATCTAATGCTTTGATTCAAAAACCTGATATTCTACTTCTAGATGAGCCAACTAATAATCTGGATAAGGCTGGGATTGATCATTTAATACAATTTTTAGTAATGTATGAGAAAACTGTAATTGTCATTTCTCATGATGCTGACTTTTTAAATTGTTTTACAGAGGGAGTTCTTTATCTGGATGTCTTCACAAAACAAATTGAAGCTTATGTAGGTGATTATTATTCAGTAGTTGCGGAAATTGAATCTCGAGTTGAAAGAGAACGGAAAAAAAATGCTCAATTAGAAAAATTAATTAAAGATCGAAAAGAGAAAGTTAATTTTTTTGCTCATAAAGGTGGAAAAATGAGAAAATTAGCTAAAAAAATGAGTGAACAAACTACTGAACTTGAAGAAAATAAAGTTGAGGTTAGAAGGGAAGACAGAACTATTAGAGATTTTACAATTCCGGCTCAGAACATAACTGGAAACATTGTTACAATTAATCAAGTAAAAGTAATTCAAAATCATGAGCCAGTTCTAAAAAATATTGATAAAGTTTTGAAAAAAGGTTCTCGTTTATTAATCTCTGGACCTAACGGTATTGGTAAGAGCACTTTGTTACGAGTATTAGTAGATAATCAAACAGAGGGGGCAAAAATCATGAATGGAGTTAAAGTGGGATACTATAGTCAAGATTTTGCTACTCTCGATTATGATCAAACAGTTTTTGACTCACTAGAAAGTATTCTAGCCGATGGCATTGATACTCAAGAAATGCGTGCTGTAGCGGCTGGATTTTTAATAACCGGAGATTTACTAGGTAATAAAGTAGCTCAGCTATCAGAAGGCCAAAAAGGTCTATTATCATTTGCTCGGTTAGTTTTGATGCGACCGGGACTATTAGTACTTGATGAGCCAACAAATCACATAAACTTTCGTCATATACCTGTTATTACCAAGGCTATCAATGAATATGAGGGAGCAATGATTTTAATTAGCCATATGTCTGAGTTCGTGGAAGAGATTATAGTTGATAATTACTTAGATTTAGGTAAACTATAAGTATGAATTTAGGAAATATAAAAATAGCTTTAGAAGGTCAACCAAAATTTCGTGTTAACCAAGTTTTCACGGCTGTTTTTAGCGACCTAATTTCTAATTGGAACGATAGTACAACTCTACCTTTAGCTTTGAGAGAAATCTTAAACACCGAATGCCCATTAGAAATTCAGGCCGAGACATTTGAATCAAAGGGTAGTGATACTGTTAAAGCTTTAATTACTCTTCATGATGACGCAAAGATTGAAACAGTTTTAATGAGACATAGAGATGGTCGGGCTACGGTATGTGTTTCCTCTCAGGTTGGATGTCCTCTGGGTTGCAAATTTTGCGCTACCGGTGCAATGGGATATAAAAGGAACCTAGAAGTCAGTGAAATTATTGAACAAGTTTTATTTTGGCAACGTTATCTACATAGGCGAGATAGAGGACCAGAAAAAGTTACCAATGTAGTATATATGGGAATGGGTGAGCCGTTTTTAAATTATGATAACGTCATGGAGTCAATAAGATTAATTAATGATAAAAGTAGATTTAATATTGGAGCCAGACATATCTCAGTTTCTACCAGTGGTCTAGTTAAAGAAATCAATAAATTTGCTAAGGAAAAAATGCAAATTAACTTGGCTATTTCATTACATGCTCCAAATGATAAATTACGTTCAGAATTAATGCCTATAAATAAGAAATATTTGTTAACTGAATTAATGACTGCAATAAAAATATATGTAGAAGATAGCTCTAGACGAGTTATGTTCGAATATTTAATGATAGACGGAATAAATGATAGCGAATATCACGCTAAAGAACTAGTTAGGCTCATGAATCATCCATTATATGTAGTAAATTTAATCCGCTATAACTCAACTGGAAAATTTAAGCCATCAACTGCACGAGCAATAGATAAATTTAAAAATATTTTAATGAGAGCTGGCATTAGAGTAACTCAACGTCATAGTTTTGGTCTAGATATAGACGCTGCTTGTGGGCAGTTGGCTGGAAAAAAGAAATAAAAACAAAAATTAAATTATTTTAAGAACAGCAAGCGAAAGTTTGGTGTTTTTTATTAGCTTTTCAGGTATTTTCTATTATGATAAACTAGAGGTAGTTCTATTTTAAAATAGACTCAAATCCATATGAAAACAAAGTATATTCTACACGGCGGTTATGCCGAAGTAAAAAATGATAAGAATAATAAATTTTTTAAAGAGATTCTAGACACTGACAAGAAAGAATTGTCTATTCTTTTAGTGCTTTTCGCCAGAGAAGATTCTAAATATGCTAAAATATCTAAGCCGATTATAGATCAATTTAATACTAATAACGTAGATAAAGTTTTAAATTTTGAAATTGCTGATAAGCGGATTTTTGTTGAACAAATAAAAAGAGCAGATGTTGTCTATTTACGTGGAGGAGAAACTCTAAAATTACTCCATGCCCTAAAGGCCTGTGAAAATTTTGCAGAGTTGATAAAAGGAAAAACTGTAGCCGGAGAATCTGCTGGAGCGTATGTTTTATCTACCTTTTTTTATTCTAAATCATTAGAAAAATTTCTCGCAGGCCTGCGTTTAGTGCCAGTAAAGACTATTTGTCATTATATCGGCAAGAATAGAGATAAATTGAGCGATTGCCCGACAGATGTAGATGAGCTGCTATTAAAGGATTATGAATATAAATGTTTTAATTAAAGATGGAAAAGAAAATAGAAATAGATAATAAAGAGATAAAATATATAATAAAAAAGAGTGGACGAGCTAAGAGATTGCGATTAGCTGTGCATGGCGATTCTAGCGTGGTTATTACAATACCGAGAGGTATAACAGAGCGTACAGTAGAAAAGTTTTTACGAGAGAAAGCCGATTGGATATTAAAGAAAATTGAATATTTCAAAAATGTGAAACGTGATCCCGGCATGAAGTATAGCAAAAAGGACTATTTAAAAAATAAGGATAAAGCTAGAGAAATAATAGAAGAACGAGTTAAATATTTCAATCAAATATATAAATACAAATTCAACAGGATATCTGTAAAAAATCAAAAAACAAGATGGGGAAGTTGTTCCAAGCAAGGAAATTTAAATTTTAATTACAAGATTATATATCTATCGGAAAAACAGCTAAACTACATCATTGTTCATGAACTATGTCATCTAAAAGAACTAAATCATTCCAGGAAGTTCTGGAATCTAGTAGCTAGAGTTCTGCCAGATTACCAAGACACGCGAAAAGGCCTAAGAGCCGTAAAATAATAAATTATTAATAAAAATATATGACTATTACAACAGGAGAACAAATTCCAGGAAGAAAGATAACTCAAATTTTGGGCATTTCACGTGGTAGCACGGTGCGAGCACGTAATGTTGGACGAGATATTTTTGCTGGATTTAAAAATTTAGTTGGTGGTGAAATTAAAGAGTATACTAAATTGCAAGCGGAGGCTCGCGAACAAGCAATGCAACGCATGCAAGAAGATGCTAAAAAAATCGGAGCTGATGCTGTAATAAACGTACGGATACATACGTCAATGATCATGAAAAGTGCATCAGAGATGTTAGTCTACGGTACAGCTGTAAAGCTCAATTAATATTACTAAATATATGGTGGAAGATATAATTTCATTCTCTTTTTTAGGTGTTTTTGTTATAATTATTATCTATCTAATTTTTCAAAGAATAAAAGAAAAGAAAAAAGAAGATTTTGAAGATAGAGACAATTAAACGAAGAGAAATATGGATATTTTTAATTTAATTCGAGCAGGCATTTTTTTAGTAGCTGGATTGTTGGTAATTCTTTTTCCTCGAACACTTCTTAAGTTCCAGGTTCGAATACTTAAAAAACTTCGTATTAAACATGATGTAGAAAAGGGGTTGAAATCTTATCCTAATGTTGGCGTGTTATTTATTATTATTTCAATTATATTTTTAATATTTTCAATTATTAACTAATTTTATCAATATGGATATCAACAAAGAAAATCATGCAGCAAAATTTACTTTTCTCTATGTGCTATCTTTGGTGGCCGTAGTTTTTGTAGCAATTTCTACTGGCATGATTATATTTCAAATCATTAATAAAAGTATAGTTGATATTATTAGCCAATATAGCGGTCAATATACAGCCGAAAGTCTGAGGTTTGGTATTTCTGCCTTATTAATTTCTGCTCCTATTTTTTACATAACGACTCGTCAGATACACAGGAGTTTGTTTACAGGCGATCTTAAAAAAGATTCAAATATAAGAAAGTGGCTAAGTTATCTCGTATTGTTGGTTTCTAGCGTAGTGGCAATTGTTTGGTTGATTATTACTCTAAATAATTTTCTAAACGGGGAATTGACCATCAAGTTTATTCTAAAAGCTATCACCGCTATTGGTATTTCTGCGATTATCTTTAGTTTTTACCTTTACGATATAAAGAGAGTGATAACCGTAGGAGTAAAAAATAAAGTAATTAAAACATATTTTTGGATCTCTCTAGTTTTGATTGGATTAACTTTCATCAGTGGGTTACTTTTCGTAGAATCTCCTCGTGAAGCTAGAAATGTAAGAATAGATGGAATAATTTTGAATAATTTTACTCAAATCGAAAATGGAATAAATAATTATTATAATGAATATGGGCAGTTACCAGAAAACCTAGATGCTTTGAATAGAGATATCTTTCTAGAAGATCAGAGTCTCTATGACCCAGAAACTAAAGAGTTAATAGAATATAAGAAAACTGGTGATACCAAGTATGAAATATGTGCTACTTTTAGAACAGCCAGTAACGACACTGAGCAATTACGATCCTTTAAACCCTATAGTGCCATGGAACATGAGGCCGGTCACCAATGCTTAGAGCGCCAAGTTTACTCTAAAGACTCAGTCGAACTTAAACCAATAATTAGGTAATCAACATATAAATACATATGTCTAAAATATCTAGATTGAATAGCTATCATTTAGTTGATAATTTTCCTAAAGATATCTCAATATTTAGAAGAATATTGGGTAATATAATTTTCTTTATTTTCATTACCAAAGTGACTAGACGTAAAAATCATCTTATTAAAGATGACTACGTTTCTTCCAAGGCATTGATAAAAAAGGGAGATATTATTTTAGTTGGAGGCTTTAGAGCTATTTCAGGTATATTTATGGGTAAATTTTTTACTCATTCCTTACTATATATAGGAGATAATAAATGTATTCATGCAGATGCTGATGGTGTAGATTTGCTTCCATTTGAAGAATTGTTTGGACAGTATGATTCTTTACTTATTTTGCGTCCTCAAATTAAAAATAATTATGAACAAACTATAGAAAAAGTAATTAATCTTGCTGAACAACAGATTGGAAAAGCTTATAATTTTTATTTTGAAAGAAGAGAAGATCGCTACATATGCACTGAACTAATTGTTAGTGTTTTTAAGAAAACAGGAGTCGATTTAGGAGTAGGCCCTAAGAAAAGAGATAAGAAAGATTGGTTTCGAGTTTTTTCACGAATCAAAAAAGCCATTAAAGCCGACGATTTTTTGAAAGGTAATCTTGAGATGATTTTTGTTTCTAGGAGAATAAAAAGGAAAATAAAGAGTTAGAATAATGACCATGCAAATACCTTCTCACCAAAACATGACCAGCCAGTCTCCAATGTATATTTATGCTACAGAAATGGTTTCTAAATATTATAGTAAGCTCAATTTGAAAGATAAGAGAGTCCTGAGTATAACTGGTTCTGGCGATCAGATTATAAATGCTTATTTTTTTGGCGCCGATGAGGTAATTGGGTTCGATATCAATAAATACGCCGCTTTCATGCTAGAGCTCAAAGTGTCAGCTATTCTTAGGCTAAGTTATGCTGAATTTATTAAGTTTTTTGGTAAAGACATGGGAAACGGAACTCTAGAGTTTAGTCTATATAGTAAGTTGAAAGACAACCTATCTTCTGATGCTAGAAGATTTTTTAATAAACTATATAAAGATTACAATAACAACGGTAAAAAATTAATTAAATCTAGTCGTTTCCGTCAACGTTCAATGATAAACTCTTCCGCTGCAGAAATTAACATTTATTTAAGAAGCAAAAGAAACTATTTGAAGTGTAGAAGCATATTGCAAAACAAAAAACCACAATCTTTAGAATTAGATATAAATAATATAGCAGTTGATAAAAAACTACAGGGTAAATTTGATATTATAAATTTATCTAATGTAATCAACTATTTTACCGGTAATGTAGAGAGAGACCAAGTTTTAAAAGTTTTACTAAACGCCACTAAAAATATTAGTAAACGGCTAAAAAAAGATGGCATATTTTTCTATTATTCTTATTCACCTCGTTTATATTATTCCGGCGAACGTCAGACACCACCAGCTTCTCAATTGAGAATGATTGATCAGATAAAAACAATAAATAATTTTCAAGTAGTTCTAAAAAGGTTTACTGGCGTTAATCAACTCACTCAAGACAGAATAAATATATTTGGTAAATAATCTTCTATTATTAACATTTTAGTCAGGTTTTAAAGAGCCTGTTTTTCTTTTATTAGCCCTTTTCAGAGACTAAAATCCATGTTAAACTAATATACATAATTCTATAATACTCTATGAAAAAATTAATATCCTCTAAATATCTAATGACTATTATTGTAGTGATAGTCGCCACTTCTTTTTTTCTAATATTTAATAGCAATACCGTTAGCTCTAATGAAGCCAGTCCTGGCTTAGGGTCTGCTTTGGTTAAAGAAGAGCCTAAAGATAGACAAGAATATGTAGAAATAGTGTCTGGATCCACCTACGGAAAATTAATGAGTGAAACTGGCATGACCAATGAGATTTCTACGGCTATATACAATGCTAGTGTAGATCAATATGATTTGGCTCAGATTAAAGTTGGCCATAATATAGAATTAATTTATGACAAAGATACTGATGAATTAAAGCAATTGATCTATAAAATAAATTCTGAAGATGAGCTAATAGTGGACAGGGAAGTCGTGAATGAAAATACAGTTTGGATAGCAGAAGTTTCAGTTATTAATTATGAGATAAGAACCATCATAAAAGAGGCTAGGGTTGCGAGTTCGGTATATCAAGCAGCTTTAGATAATGACATTGATGAAAGAGCAATTATAGAACTGGCCAATGCTTTTCAATGGTCTATTGATTTTGCCATGGACACCAGAGTTGATGATACTTTTAAATTTATCTATGAAGAAAGATACTTAGACGGGGAGTATGTAATGCCTGGTCAAGTCTATGCCGGTAAATATGTAAACGCTGGCGAAGTTTATGAGGTATACTATTTCGAAGAAAATGAAGAGAATAAAGGTTATTTTGATAGAGAAGGTAATTCAGTACAAAAAATGTTCCTAAAGGCGCCCTTATCATTTAAATATATTTCTTCCGGTTTTACTACGGGTTTACGTTATATTGAGGCTTTTAATGTTTCTACCGGTCACCGAGCTATAGATTATGCAGCTGCTTATGGCACGCCGATTCGATCAGTTGGAGATGGAACTGTAGTTTCCGCTGGTTGGGGTGGTAGTTATGGAAATCTAATTAAAATCAGACATAATGGCACCTATAGCACGAATTATGCGCATTTATCTAGATTTGCGGTTAATAGTGGACAAAAGATAAAACAAGGCGACATTATTGGTTATGTGGGCTCCACGGGGTTTTCTACGGGTCCTCATCTTCACTATGAAATGGTGAAGAATGGAATAAAGATTAACCCACTCAGAGAGGTCTTGCCACCGGGTGAGCCTATAGAGGAAGAAAATAAAGATAGATTTTTTGAAAACATAAAAAAATGGCAGGAAAGATTAAAATAACCTATTAAAATAAGAAAAAAGCGCTAATTACATAGCGCTTTCAATATTTTTAAATAAACTCTTTTTGAGCTTCCTTCATTACCAATATCAACTGTTGAGCTATTACCTTTCCCATGGAAGCATGGCCAACTCTACCCCCAGTACTTTTTTCGTAACCACGGGGAATTGTATTACCCAGGATCGCTAAATCGAAAGGGTTGCTATCAACAAATTTCCGTTTCCACCCTCTAACACAAACCGGATGAGTGGCAAAGAAAATAAGTTTAGCAGCCCTATCATTTTTTAGCTTCCAACCAGCCAAAACAGCTGTTCCTCCACTGGAAAGTTCATCTTCTCTAACAATGATAGTGGCTCCTTTCACATGCTTCGGCTCTGCGGCAGTTAGCTTAGTTTGATATTTTTCTTCTAACTCTTTTAGCTTGTCATCATCCTGTACGCTGGTCACTGTACCATCATTACTTCTGTTTTTTAAATCAACTAGAACAGAGATGTTTAGTATTTTTGCAAGTTCCAAAGCTCTAGAAATAGATCCTTCATCAGGGGAATATACCCAGACTTTATTTTTTGTACCTGACAAACTTTCTAATTCAGTCTTAGCTATTTTAGCAAAAACAGGCGCTGGCGATACATTATAAGCCTTTAGCCCAACTTTCTCACAATTTTCCAAGCTAGTCTTTGAATGTATGTCGCAAAAAATTACCTGATCAACTCCGTGGAATTTAATATTATGTGCCAACATTAAATTACGATTAATCTCATGTTTCTTTTCTTTGCGATCTTGCCTTCTAAATCTAATAAAGGGCAATACAGCAATGACGTGCTTAGCTTTATACTGTTCTTTAGCAGCCCAAGCCAAGGTTAAAAATTGTTCTTGTAACACAGGTGTATACATACTCTGTATTAAAATCACAATTTTGTCTTTGATAATTTCTGGATTTTGAATTTTAAAATCCGGTTCTCCATCACCAAATTTATCAAAATCGATATGATTGAAACTCAACTTAATTCCGGTACCGGTAACAGTTTTTATCCAATCAATAATTTCAATACTCAAAGCGTGGTTTCCAGTCCCACCAATAACAACAAAATTTTCCCCTATAATCATATTTCTTGTTTATTTAGTTATATTTTAAAGATCTGTCTAATTATTTCAATATACGATATTATAATATGCTTGTCAATCTGAGCTTTAATAAAAAAAGACACCAATGTTCGGTGTTTTTTCCTATTAGGCCGAGTAAACTATTTTATCAAATCCATAACATCCATATAAACGCCATAAATCAAAGCCAGGGCAGATAAAATAAATATTGCAATATAGTTCCATTTAGCCAGGCTAGTCTTTAATCCCTTAAGAATATATACTAAAGCATTTTTTTCGTCTGGAGTTAGATTTTGTCCTTCTTCAACCTTTCTGGCTAATTCCAATTGTTCAATTAGTAGGTCTCTGCGGTTTTCGACTCGCCAACGATGAATGAAATACCAAACAAAACCAATTGTACCGATATACCAAGAAATTTCTACCCAGGTAGAGCTATAATTATTTAAAATAATGATTATTCTATAGGCAATTGTTGCAATAATACCTAATAGAAACAACCAAATTCTATAAATTTTGTGATTTAATTTTGGCATATGTGCATTATAACATACAATCTATGATATAATTAGATCATGTTAAAAATTTTCAGTAAGGACAACGAAAAAATAAAGCATCTAAAAAACTTGGCTAAAAAAAAGTATCGAGATGATTCGGATCAATTTTTAGTAGAGAACGCCACTATCATTTATGATGCTTTAATAGCTGGTCATAAACCAGAATCTTTGTTTGTTACAAATGAAATGCTAGAATCAGACAACAGACGAGTTAATTATGTTATTAAACAAATAAAAAATGTTTTTGTAATAAATAATCAGATAAATAAACATTTTTCCTCTCTAAGTACTCCCTCTGGTATTGCTGCTATATATAATAAACCTGAGGCGCGATTAGATAATACAACAGTTATTTATTTAAATACAGTTAGCGATCCTGGTAATTTAGGAGCAATTTTTAGAAGTGCCTTGGCTTTCGATATTAAAAATGTAGTAGTAGATGAGAATTGTGTTGATGTCTATAATCCTAAAACTATTTCAGCGGCTAGAGAATCAATTTTTAAACTAAACATTTCTCTAGATAAAGATTTAAAACTATTTAAAAAAATTAAAAAACAAATGCCGGTGTTTGCTACTAGTCTAGAAGGTAAAGATAATTTAGAGGCTGTACTGAAGAATAATAAGTATTGTTTAGTGTTCGGAAATGAAGCTAATGGTGTAGATAAAAAAATACTATCTGAATCAGACGGTCAAATTAAAATAGCTATGACAGAGAATATAGAATCTTTAAATGTAGCTATCTCAGCTGGAATAATTTTTTATCAAATTTATAATTCAAAAAAAAAGTAAACAAATATAGTTAGTAATATCAAAAAACCAGGAAACAATCCTGGTTTTTTTATTTTTTTAATTGTTATTTGGACAGTTCTAGAAGTAAACTTAGAACTAGAGAACGTAGCTGTAAATTATCTGGCTGTAATTTTGAAAGTTCTTGCCAATATTCTAAAGCTTGTTGTTTATTTCCTAAATTGAAATAGCTAACAGCAGCAATATCTAAAAATGTCTCTCGTTCCACATTCAAGCTCATTTCAACTAGTAATTTATCAATAGCCTCCAAATTATTTTCAGTAGCATATATGGCAATTAAATTTTGGTAAGGTATGACAAATGTGGGACTGATTTTTAGGGAAGCTAGATATTCTTTTTTAGCTTCAGCTATATGTCCAATTCCAACCAGGGAATTGGCTAGGTTATAGTGCACCTGCGGATAAACATCTTTAATAGCTATGGCTCTTTGATATTCATCTATAGCTTCTTCATGTCTACCAGCGTTACCATAGGCCATACCCAGATTATTTCTTTGAATAAAGCTTTCGGGAGTATATTGTAGATTATCTTCATAGAAGGTAATTGGATTATCCCAGTCTTTATTTCTATTTATTGTTAAAGCAGCCAACCAGATACAAAATATAATAAATATAACAAAGATTTGTTTAATAACTAGTTTATTATGTTTAAAAAGATGAATTATCAAAGCAATAATAGCCAACCAGAAGCCCAGCATAGGCAAATATAGCCAGTGTTCGTACATAGGGCGATTTATTTGAATAATGTTGGTCCGAGGCAACAACATAATAAAAAACCATAGAAAGCCAAAGGGAATCAATTTGTTTTTATTCCAAAACTTCTTACAAATCATAACTATGAGAACGACAATCACTGAAAAGGATAAAACAGGCCAACTGAAGAAATTTTGCACGGGACTAATATCATATGCCATGTGTAAATTTAATGGAGCAAATAGTAACCCAAAGTATTTCATCATTACTAAACTAAAGGTTAATAGTCTCACCCAAAGATTTGCACTATAACCAACTTCATAATCTATACCAGATAAAATATTATTAAAATCTAAAACTGTGATTCTTAGAATAAAATAAACTATTGAAATAACAAAGAAAGGAAATAATATTTTAAAGACTCTTTTCCAATCTGCTTTTTTAAAGAAAAATACTAGTTCAATTAAAGCTACCAAGAACGGCAGAAAAATAACTTGTTCTTTGGTGAGTAATCCTAGAAGAAAAAATCCTAAACTATAAAAAATAAATTTAATCTTTTTCTTTTGCCTAAAGCTAACATAAAAAATTAAACAGGCTAAAGATAATAGGGTGGACATTGGATCAGCTCGTCCAGCCACATAGGTGACAGCTTCAGTCTGCAGGGGATGTATTAGAAATAATAAACTCGGCAAAAAAGACAGCCAGAAATTCTTTCTAGTTAACTTTAATAGCAAAATGAAGGCCAACAGAGCCGAAAATATATGCAGCAAAGTATTAACCACATGAAATCCAACTGGATTTAAACCGTATAGCTGATAATCAATAGCAAAGGAGGTTAAAAGTAAGGGACGCCAATAATTACTAACCTGTCCAGAGCCAGCAATTAAGTTCTGGGTAAAATATTTAGGAAAATATTTAAGATCATGTACATAGGTATTTCTAACAATTGAATCGTCATCATCCCAAAATAAAGCATTATTAAAAGAATTGGCGTATAAAGAAAAACCAACTATTATAAGAATAATTGCGACTATTAAGATTTTATGTTTCTTGAAAAATTCAAACATATATACATTGTAATATTTTATACCTCCAAAGACAATATCATTGACAATAATCTGAAAAAATCATAATATTAATTAATTGCTCTTTGTAAAACAAATATCTATATTATGAAAAAAATTTGGTTATTTATTGTATTATTAATGGTTGGCTTGTCGTCTATGGCGCAGACCGAACCAGTATTGGAATATGCTGGCTTCACAATTAGAGAATATGGACATAACAGTTTCAATCTATATTTCTTGATAACGTTAATTCTGTTAACTATCTATCCAATAGTTTTTTGGACATCATTTTCCATTAAAAGATCATGGGCACAGGGACCAAAAATTATCCTGGAATTAATATGGATTAGCATAATAATTGCCACTCCAATGTATATAATCTCCAAAGACATATATGTTTTTGATATGATCAATACGTTAACTTTTAACGGTAGGAATGGTATAATTCTGATCCTCTATATGCTGGCTGTGACGTTTTTTTTATTATTACCAGTAATGCTACCAAAAGATCAATATAACTTTTATCGTGTTGCTAGCATTAGCATAGTACTATTGGTCTTATTAACCCTACCTCAAATGTTTTTATTTGAGTCCATCATACCACTAATCGTGCCTCTATTTAGCGTAGTAATTGTATTAATCATTATTGGGATGACAATAGCAGCTAAAATAAAGATTTATCCTGCTACAGAATAACTTTTTAAAGTCGGATATAATTCCGACTTTTTTTGTTTGACCCTAAAAATTGAATCGGGTAAGCTAGATATATGAATAATATTTTTGCCGTATACAAACCAGTTGGTCCAAGTTCTAATCAAATGTTAAGCAGAATAAAAAAAGTGCTTAATATTAAAAAGGTTGGACATGCTGGAACTTTAGATCCTCTCGCCCAGGGCATTTTAGTGGTGGCCGTGGGCAGGGCGTATACCAAACAGTTGCCTGAAATAGTAAAAAAAGAGAAAGAATATATAGCTAAAATTCGCTTAGGTCAAACTAGTACCACCGACGATGAAGAAGGCGAAAAGAAAATAATTATTGAAAATGAGCCAAAAAACATTAATTTAAACACAATTAATAACATTTTAAACGACTTTAAAGGTATAATAGAGCAAATTCCACCTATATTTAGCGCTATAAAGATGAACGGTCAAGCAGCATATAAATTAGCCAGAAAAGGCACGGACATCAAAATGAGGGCCAGGGAAGCGGAAATAAAAGATATAGAATTATTAGATTATAACTGGCCGTACTTAACTATTAGAGCCGTAACTGGTCCCGGAGTATATATCCGTTCTCTAGCTAGAGATATTGGCGAAAGATTAAAAACAGGTGGACATTTAAATGAGCTAGAAAGAACTAGAGTCGGGCAATATTCCAAAGAGAAGGCCCTATCTCTAAAAGACATTGCTTCTTTAAAACTAGATATATAAATTGATAAAATAAAAAACCCTTATCTTAAACGAGGGGTTTTTTAAATTCCTAGATTATTAGTAATTGTATCGTTCATCAAATTCCTCTTGGCTAATCATTAACAGAATAATTAAATCTATAACAGCCAAGAATAGAGGAATAAATGTCCAGGACAATACCAAATACAAAATTCCAGGAATAATTCTACCTAGGTAAAATTTGTGGACACCGAAAGCACCTAAAAAAATGCAGAGGATTAGGGCGATTGATTTTCTTTTTGTATATATCATATATCTATATATTATAATAAAAACTCATTGACAGCAACTAGGAAAAATAATATCCTTGACATTTCTTTATAATTATGATAGTATGATTTGAACAACAATGTTCAATTGCTCTTTTAAAATAATAACATCTAAACTATATGTCATGGAAAATGAAACCAAATGGGGTCAACTACCCAAAGCAGTATTTAATAAATTAAGTAAGTCCAACCAAGATCTCTGCGAGAACGGCAGATGGGTAGAAATGTCAGACTTTATGTATGAATCTCTAACTAAGAAATCTTTCTTAGTAGTAGTAAAAGTACCTTGTCCTAAAAAAGACAAATATATGGTTCATACCGAAAAAAAAGTGATATTAATACCGATACATAATAGCCGGAGAGAGGCTACATTATTGTATATCCCGGACCACTATTACAAGGAGTCACGGTCCAGTGGTTACCTGAGAATCCAACATTTTTTACTGCCTGAAGAGTATTGCGGTAAGAAAATTTTGGCTCTAGCAACGATCCAGAGAAAATTTGATAATAATGGCAGACAAGCGTTTATCATTAATTATGAAGCTGTAAAGACAAAAAACATGAATGGTGGAATGTTATTACATGAATTAAAACTAGGTACGCCTAATCCATCACCAGAGGCAGTAGTAAAAATTCCTACTGATAATAATAAATTTATTACATTTACCTCAACAGGAAAAATCTTAAACTAAACAAGAAACTAGTTTAAGAGAGCCACTTATAATTTTAAGTGGCTTTTTTTATTTCCTTATTTCTCACCATCTTTTTTATAAACTTTAATACTCACCTCATGGCTAGCATTCTGTGACTCAAAAAAATTTACTAATTCAAATACATCTATAGCGCTAACCATCCACTTGGCAGGATTAATAACTTTGTAATGAGCTCTAAATTCTAGCTCTCCTAGACGCCTATCAGCTATATATTAAACCTAATGTTGTATGCAAGTCTCATGTCAGCATACCACATGTTGTATAAGCCTCTAAACCTCCGATTATCCATAAAAATGGACAAATGATGTTTTTCTTAGTATAATTAATAGGCTTTAATTATTTAATTATAAATATATGAGTTTTAATTTAGTCGACTTACCATATGGTCATGAAGCCCTTAGACCCCATATGTCTCAGAAAACTTTAGAATTTCATCATAATAAGCATCATCGGACTTATGTAAATAAACTTAATGAATTAATTGCGGGAACTGAGCTAGAAAATAAAAGCTTAGAAGAAATTATAAAAGCAACTGTTAATGATAATACTAAACAAGCTATTTTTAATAACGCTGGCCAAGTATTTAATCATAATATATTTTGGCAGAGCCTTAGTCCAGATGGTGGGGGCAATCCCACCGATACTGTAAAAAAGATGTTAGAAAAAAGTTTTGGCAACATGGAAAAATTTACAGAACAATTTAAAACAGCTGGTCTAGGACAGTTTGGTAGTGGCTGGGTATGGTTAATTCTAGAAGACAAAAAAATTAAAATCACCACCACGTCTAATGGCGATAATCCCATTGCTCATGATCAAATATTACTACTTGGCTTAGATGTTTGGGAACATTCCTATTATCTAGATCATCAAAATAATCGTGACAAGTACTTAGACACATTCCTTAAGAGTTTAGTTAATTGGAACTTCGCGCAACAAAACCTAGATAAACAGGGGTAAAAGTTGACAAACCCAAACCTTTATTATATTATTAAAAAAGAGGTCTGACCTCTTTTTTATATATCATTTATTAATCAATCATATCTCCAATTAATTTCTTGTTTGTTGGCTAATATTCCAACAAATTAAGGGGATAGAGGTTAAAAGAAAAACTTATGGATAACATTCCTACATTGGAACAAATGCTCAAGGCAGGTATGCATTTTGGGCATCGAAAAAGTCGTTGGCACCCTAAGATGGCGCCTTTTATTTTTGGCTCAAAACAAAACATCTACATCATTGACTTATCTAAAACTCAAGGACAGTTAAAAACTGCTCTAGAATTTATGACAAATTTAGTAAAAGAGAATAAAACCATTCTTTTTGTAGGCACTAAAAAGCAAGTGCAAAAACCCCTAAAAAAAATGGCGGAGGAGATTAAAATGCCCTATGTCATTGGTAAATGGTTAGGTGGATGTCTAACTAATTTTATGGTTATTAGACGCTCTATCAAAAAATATCTAGATCTGAAAGAAAAACAAGATACTGGTAAACTGGAAAAGTATACTAAGAAAGAAAAATTAAACTTTGAACGTCAAATTAATAAAATGGAGATAAGATTAGGCGGTTTAGCTAATTTAGCTAAATTACCAGACGCTCTATTTATCTGGGATATCAGAGAAGAAAAAACTGCTGTGGCTGAAGCTAGAGTAAAGAATATTCCAATTATCGCTATTTGCGATACAAACGTTAACCCTGAATTAGTTAATTATCCAATTGCGGCTAATGACGACGCTACTAAAACTGTAGATTTGATATTGGATACAATTAAAAAAGCTATTCAGAATGTAAAAAAATAAAAAATAATTAATTCCAAATAATATGATGGAGACATTGAAACAACTAAGAGCACGAACTGGTGCTGGTATTACTGATTGTAAGAAAGCTTTAGACGAAGCTAATGGTGATGCTGAAAAAGCTGTTGAAATCTTAAGAAAAAAAGGAATTGCTAAAGCCGCTAAACGATGTGGCCGAGATGCTACTGAAGGTATTATTAAAGTAGCTGTAAATGAAGCTGGTAACGAAGGCTATATACTAGAAGTTAATTCTGAAACAGACTTTGTAGCTCGTAACAAACAATTTCAAGAATTTGTAGACAACATATTAACTATCGTTAAAGAGCAAAAACCTGCTAATTTAGAAGCTTTATTTGCTTTGACTATGAATACTACTACTGTGGGTGAAGAATTAGAAAATCTAAGTGGAGTAATTGGCGAAAAATTAGTCATTAATCGTTTTGAGATTTTAGCTGGAGAAACCGTAGCTAGTTATTTACACATGGGCGGTAACATGGGCATCTTAGTATCTCTAGATAAAGCTGATCAAAAAGAATTAGCCTATAACATTGCTATGCATATTGGAGCTGCTAATCCTAGATATATTAATCCCGAAGACGTAGATAGTGCTGAATTAGAAAAAGAAAAAGAAATTTATCGTGAACAACTAATTAAAAAAGGAAAACCAGAAAATATCATTGAAAAGATTTTAGAAGGTAAGATAAGTAAATATTACGGAGAAGTTTGTTTAACAAAACAAGAATACATCAAAGACGATAAGAAAAAAGTAGAAGATATCCTAGGCGAGACTAAAGTTATTAACTTTATCCGTTACAGCCTAGCTTAATATAGGAAGTGTAAAAATGGAGTTTATCTAGGATTTAGCCAATTAATTTACACTTTTTATTAATTAATATGGAAGTAGTAAAAGTAAAATTTTCATCTTGGGATAAATCATATAATTTTTTACCCGGTGATCTAGATATTAAGGTAGGAGATCAAGTGATTGTAGACACCGAGCTTGGAAAAGAGCTAGGCGTGGTTCTAGCTAGAGAAGAAGTTGCTCGCAGCAAAGAAGAAAAAAAAGAAGAAAAAGAAATTAAATCAGTATTACGTTTAGCAGAAAAATATGATCTAGATAAAGGACCTGACAAAAAAACCAAGAAAGAAGCTCTAAAGTATTGTTACAAAATTATCAAGAAACATAATTTACCAATGAAATTAGTAGATGTACATTTCTCATATTCTGGTGGTCGCATGAATTTCGCTTTCATTGCTGATGGTAGGGTAGATTTCAGAGATTTAGTTAAAGAGCTAACCATGCACTTTAACACCAATATCCGCTTAACTCAGATTGGTACTCGTGATGAAGCAAAAATTGATGGTGATTTTGGTCCCTGCGGTAGAAGACTTTGTTGCAAAAGCTTTATAGGAGAATTTTCCTCTATTACTTCAGAAATGGCTGAATCTCAACAGGTAGTTCATCGTGGTAGTGAAAGAATTTCTGGCATGTGTAACCGCTTAATGTGTTGTTTGGCCTTTGAACATGAAACCTATAAAAATCTAGCCAAAAAAATGCCTGCCATTGGCACTAGAGTAAGTGTAGATGGAAGAAAGGGCGTAGTAGTTGGTCATCACATTCTGAAACAATCTGTAAGAGTGGAATTCAAACCAGAAAAAGGGGAACGCGGAAGAACCTTTATGGAAGTAGATCTGGATCGAAAAAATAAAAAGAAAGAATAATCCAATATCTACAATTATCAATAAAAAAATAAAACACGCCAAACCTAGAGGTGTGTTTTTTTATATGTTAAAAATATGCTATTATTAAAAGAGAAAATAAATTTAATTTTTAATTTTTATGCTTAAAAAAACTAAAGTAGCCATTAACGGTTTCGGTCGAATTGGCAGAGCCGTTTTCAAAATTATCTTAGAAAAACATCCAAATTTGGATATAGTTGCGATTAATGATTTAACCGATCCAAAATCTCTAGCTAATTTATTAAAACATGATACTGCCTACGGTATCTATGATAAAGAAGTTGGAATTAAAGACGGTAAACTAATGATAGGTAAAAAGGGCATTATAATGCTTAATGATAAAGAGCCAACAAATTTACCTTGGAAAGACTTAGGCGTAGAACTAGTTATAGAATGTACCGGCTTCTTTAGGACTAAGGATGAGGCTTCTAGACATTTAAAGGCCGGGGCAAAGAAAGTAGTTATTTCCGCTCCTAGCAAAGGAAATAAAAAAATTAAAACTATAGTATTGGGTGTAAATGAAAAAAAGCTAACTAAAACAGATAACATTATATCCTGTGCTTCATGTACTACAAATTGCCTAGCTCCTGTTACTGAAATTATTAGAGAAAATTTTGGTATTCAGAAAGCTTTAATGAGCACAATACATGGTTACACTGCCGATCAAAATCTAGTAGACGGTCCTCATAAAGATCCTAGACGTGGTCGAGCAGCTGCTCAAAATATTGTACCAACAACTACTGGAGCAGCCAAGGCTACTATTGAAACTATTCCTTCCTTAAAAAATAAATTCAACGGCATAGCAGTGAGAGTCCCTATACTGGTTGGCTCATTAATTGATGCCACCTATGTTCTAAAAAAGAAGACTAACTTGGACAAAGTACATAAAGTCTTCAAAAAAGCGGCCAGATCTGCTCAGTATAAAGGGATATTAGAAACCACCGAAGAACCACTAGTCTCAACAGATATTATAAAAACATCAGCTAGTTCAATTGTAGACTTTGGTTTCACTCAAATTATAGACGGAGACCTACTAAAGATAGTAGCTTGGTATGATAACGAATGGGGCTATAGTAATCGTCTAGCTGATTTAAGTAGTTTATTAGCCCAAAAGTATCTCTAACTATGGATATTTTGAAAAAAATTGAACAAGCCAAATTAGTTGGCAGAGGTGGAGCTTGCTTCCCAGTCGCCACAAAATGGAATTATGTGAAAAAAGCCGAAGGAAATAAGTATATAGTTGCCAATGGAGCAGAAGGCGAACCAGGCGTTAAAAAAGATGGATACATACTAACTCATCATACTAAGGAAGTAATAAACGGAATCAACTTAGCTTTAAAGTTTTTCAAAGCTAAGCGGGTTTTTATTTTTTTAAACCACAATTACACTAACGCGGAATCTCAAATTAAAAAAGAAATTGGCAAATTACCAATTGAGATAATCTATAAGCCACAAAATGCTGGTTATATTGCTGGCGAAGAAAGCGCTTTATTAAGTACTTTGGAAAAAAAGAGAATTGAACCAAGCATTAGACCGCCTTTTCCAGTAGAATCCGGCTATAAACAATCTCCGACTCTAATAAATAATATCGAGACTTTCTATAACATCTCTTTAGTTGATAAAAACAAATTTAGTGATAAGCGGTTCTATACTGTTGGCGGAGATTGTTATAAACCAGGAGTATATTGTTTACCAGATAACTGGAGTATCGCCAGAATATTAGAAGAAACTAATAATTTTCCTCGTTTTAAATTCTTCATCCAACATGGAGGTCGAGCTAGCGGAGAAGTATTAAATAGCACTCAACTAAACCAAAAAGTTCGAGGTTGCGGTGCTATAACTATATACAAACAAGATTCTCATGATTCTTTTAACTTTATAAAAAATATTATTAATTTTTATGCCGAAAACTCTTGTGGTAAATGCACTCCTTGTCGTGAAGGTAGTTATAGATTAAAAAAAATGCTGAGTGGGACTAAAATGAATTGGCCTCATTTTCTAGAATTAATAGATAACATGGAAGCTAGCTCTTTTTGTGCCTTGGGCAGCTCTCTAGCTTTACCCGTTAAAAGTTATTTAAAAAATGTTAATCCAGATTTTAATATTCAATTATGAAAAAGATTACCTTTAAAATAAATAATAAGAAAATTATTTGCACTCCTGGCACTAGCATCATGGAAGCGGCTAAAGAAAATGGCATATTCATCCCTAGTTTATGTTTTCATCCAGATTTACCAGCTAAGGGTAATTGTCGTGTCTGCGTAGTCGAAATTAAAGGTTATAAAAAACTAGTCGCTTCTTGCTCTATGAAAGCTCAAGAAGGAATGGAAATCAAAACTAACAGTCCTCGAGTAATTAAATCAAGAAACATGAATCTAGAATTAATCTTCGCTGAACATGTAGAAAAATGCCCAACCTGTATTAGTCGTATAGATTGCCAGTTATTAAAATTGGCCAAGAGATATAAATTAAAAATTACTGAATTTCCAGATCGTAAAAAATATCGTAAAACATATAAATTTGCTAACGCAGTAGAAATAGATGGCTCCCAATGTATTGATTGTGGCTCTTGCACCCAAGCCTGCGAAATATTAACTGGAATCAATTACTTAAAATTAAAAGGCAAGGGAAGCAGCCAAGAGATTGTTCCCAGAGAAAAGCCTGATATGTTGTCTGGTTTAGCAGCCAGAAAAAAGGGCTTTGCCTGTGTTTATTGCGGTCAATGTGCCTTACACTGTCCAGTAGGCTCAGCGCAAGAACAAGTAGATATTCCGGTGATAGAAAAAATGTTGAAGAACAAAAAATCTGATGAAATATATATTGCTCAAATCGCTCCATCCATTAGAGTAAGCATCGGAGAAGAATTTGGTATTGAGCCGGGTAAAATAGTAACTGGACAATTAATTGCTGCCCTAAAAAAAATAGGCTTTGATAAAGTCTTTGATGTCAACTTTGGTGCTGATATCACAACCCTGGTAGAGGCGGACGAATTAATTAAACGTTTGAAAAAGAAAAAAAGCATTTTACCAATGATGACTTCTTGTTGTCCAGCCTGGGTTAAATATGTAGAATTCTATAGACCAAATTTAATTCCTAATCTAACCACTGCTCGTTCCCCGCAAATTCATCTAGCGGGAATAATTAAGACCTATTGGGCTAAGAAACACAATGTTAATCCAAAAAAGATTAAGATAGTGGCTATAATGCCTTGTACTGCCAAGAAATTTGAATCAGCCAGAAAAGATTTAAGAGTAAATGGACTACATCTGGTTAATAATGTTTTAACTACTAGAGAATTAGCTTACTTAGTACACATAAATAAGATTAACTTAGCTAAAATCAAACCACAGAAGGGCGACGATTTATTAAGCGATCATACTGGAGCAGCTGCTATTTATGGTGGGACTGGCGGAGTGATGGAATCTGCTCTCAGAAGCGCAGGATATTTTCTAAACCCTGATAAACCTAAACTAGGCAAAATTAAGTTTAAAGATGTTAGAGGTTTAGAGGGTGTTAAAGAAGCTACCGTCAAAATTGGTAATAAAACTTTACAAGTGGCCGTGATTAATGGTTTGGCAAATTTCAATAAAATAGTTGACCAGCTAAAAAAATATCATTATATTGAAGTAATGGCCTGTCGCGGTGGTTGTATTGGTGGCGGTGGTCAACCTATCCCGACTAATGATGAAATCAGAAAACAACGAATTAAAGCTTTATACAGCATAGATGATAAAAAAAAGCGGAGAAAGGCTCATCAAAATAAAACTGCTTTAGAGATTATAGAATGGTTAGAAAAAAATGATTTAGATCATAAAGTTCTCCATACTCAATATAAAGAAAAATTTCATTAATATGACACCAGAATACGTATTAGAAACGTTGAAACAACTGAATAAAAAAGGATTTGAAGCCTATGTTGTAGGAGGCTGTGTTCGCGATATCCTAATGAAAATAAAACCACATGATTGGGATATTACGACCAATGCCACTCCAGAAGAAATTCTTAAGATTTTTAAAAAAGCTAAATATGAGAACGATTTTGGCACAGTTTTGTTACCAATTAAAGAAAGGATAAAACTAATTGATGTTCTTGAAATTACTACCTATCGCTCAGAACAAGGCTATAGTGACAGACGTAGACCGGATGAAGTTAAATTTGAAACTGAATTAGATAAAGACTTAGAAAGAAGAGATTTCACTATCAACGCTTTGGCGATGGACAAAGAAGGACACATTATTGATTTATTTGGCGGTTTAAAAGATATTAAAAAAAGAGTAATCCGAGCAGTGGGTGAACCGACCGAACGATTTAAGGAAGATGCTTTAAGGCTTCTAAGAGCTATCCGATTATCTGCTCAAATGAATTTTAGTATTGAACCTAAAACTGAGAGAGCAATTACTAAAATTGCTGGTAGTATTAAATTTATCTCCAAAGAAAGAATTAAAGATGAATTAATTAAAATGATTAAAACTGATCAAGCTGATATAGCCATAAAAAGATTACACGATAATAAACTGTTACAATATATTATTCCCGAATTAGAACAGGGTGTTGGAGTAAAACAAAATCATCATCATGTGGATACTGTATTCGTCCATTCCTGGAAGGCTTTAAAACATTGCCCTAACAAAGATTGGCGAGTAAAATTTGCCGCCTTACTTCATGATGTTGCTAAACCAAAAACCCGAGTAATGAAAGATGGTCAAGCTACCTTCTATAACCATGAATATGTAGGCAGCAAAATGACAGATAGAATAATGAAACGACTAAAGTTTTCCAATGAAGATAGAGAAAAAGTAGTTAATCTTGTTAAAAATCATATGTTCTACTATAACGTAGGGGAAGTAACTGCCAGTTCAGTACGTAGATTAATAAAAAAGGTTGGAGTAGAGAATCTACAAGATTTAATTGATTTAAGAATTGCGGACAGATTAGGTTCTAATGTGCCTAAAGCTAAACCATACAAACTTAGACATTTAGAATACATGATGAAAAAAGTGCAACATGACCCGATCTCCGTGAAGATGTTAAAGATAAACGGTGAAATACTCATGAAAACACTTAAAGTGGCACCCGGACCAAAAATAGGCGCTATTTTAGATGTTCTACTGGGTGAAGTGATCGAGAACCCAAAATTAAATACTGAGACACAGCTCTTGAATAAAGCTAAGAAGCTAGATAAACTAGATCTAGCTGCTTTAAGAAAACAGGCTAAAGAATTGATTGAAGAAAAGAGAGAAGAGGATGATACAGCTATAAAAAAAGAGTTTTACGTTAAATAATTAATTAAATAATACCTATGAAAAAACTAATAATTATTGTCTTTGTTCTAGCTTTTGCTGTAGCTGGTTGTACCACTGGCAACCAAGTCAACAACACAACTAGTCCTAATAAACTCAATATAAATACTAATAAAAATAATACTAACAATACTCCTATGGAAAGAATGATTTCTGGTCAAGAAGATTTGGCCTCACAATACAAATATGCTACTTTTGTTACTAACCTAGGTGAATTTAAATTAGAACTATACGGAGATAAAGCTCCAGTGACTGTAAATAACTTTATGAACTTGGTAAAAGATGATTTCTATGATAACGTAAAATTCCACCGAGTTATTAAAGGTTTTATGATCCAAGCTGGCGATCCATTAAGTAAAGACGACAACATGAAAAATCGTTGGGGAACTGGCGGATCAGGCTATAATATTCCAGATGAATTTGTAGAAGGCCTATCTAATGTTAAAGGAACTATTTCCATGGCTAACACCGGAGCTCCTAACAGTGGTGGCTCACAATTTTTCATTAACGTTGGAGACAACGTAATGTTAGACTTTAATAAACAACCGTTAAGCAGTAAACATCCAGTTTTTGGCATGGTAATTGAAGGTCTAGACGTAATAGAAAAGATCGAAACTACTCCAACCGTTGTCGGAGACCAACCTATAGACGCTGTAATAATTGAAAACATCAAACTAGAAAACTAAAAATTAATCACTCCAAATATGAAAGTCTATTTAGACAATGCGGCTACTACCAAAGTAGACGATAAAGTGGTAGCTAAAATGCAGTCATATTATTTAGAAAAATATGGCAACCCGTCTTCTTTGCACGCTAAAGGCGAAGAAGCTTTTCAAGAATTACATCAAGCCAAATCTCAGGTAGCTAAACTTCTGAACACTGATACAATTAACTTAATCTTTACTGGTAGCGCTTCTGAGGCTAATAACTTCATTATTAAAGGCGTAGCTAGAGCTAATAAAGATAAAGGTAAACATATAATCATTTCCAATATTGAGCATCCTTGCGTTCTAGGACCGGCTAAGGAACTAACCATGGAAGGTTTTGAAGTTGAGTATATTCCAGTAAATAAAAAGGGGTTGATACAACCTTCTGAGCTTAAAAAAAGATTACGAAAAGATACTCTTCTAGTATCTATCATGACGGCTAATAATGAAATTGGCACTATTCAAGACATAAAAAAATTAGCTAAATTAACTAAAGCTAATGGCAGTATTTTCCATACCGACGCTGTACAATCTGTTCCTGATGTTAAATTAGATATTAAAAACGATAATATAGACTTTCTAACCCTATCTGCTCATAAATTTCATGGCCCCAAGGGCGTGGGGTTAGCCTGCATTAATCCAAATATTAAAATTAGACCACTAATTAGCGGAAGCGAGCAAAACAAGGGCCTAAGAGCTGGAACTATTGATGTGCCTGGTATTGTCGGCTTTGCTGAAGCTCTGAAAATAGCTTACCAAGGCAGACAAACTAAAATTAATCAAATAAAGAAACTCCGAAACTATTTCTATAATCAACTAGAGAAGGAATTGGGAGATATTTCATTAAACGGAGACAAAGACAAAAGACTAGCCAACAACCTTAACGTTTGCTTTAAAGGTGTTGAAGGTGAGGCTATACTAGTGGACCTATCCCAAAAAGGTATTTGTGTTTCTACCGGCTCAGCCTGCAGCGCTCACAATCTCAAGGTTTCCTATGTTCTACAAGCTCTCAGAATAAAATCTAAGTATTTAAATAGTAATATTAGATTTTCTTTGAGCAAATACACTACCAAAAAAGAATTAGATTACACCATTAAAGAAATAAAAAAAACAATAAAGAGGCTAAAAAACTTTAGCCCTATAAAATAAACAATATGGCGCTTAACTATACTAAAAAAACTCTCAACCATTTCCTAAAGCCTAAAAATATTGGCGAGATTAAGAACGCTGATGCCTATGCCGAGCTGGGTAACATGGTTTGCGGAGATCAACTGAACTTCTCAATGAAAATAGAGAAGGGAATCATTAAAGATATTAAATTTATGTCCTTTGGCTGCGCTTCCAATATTGCTACAGCCTCAATCATGACTGAGAAAGTAAAAGGCATGAGTCTGGAGAAAGCTAAAAAATTTGACTGGAATACCATTGTTAAAGAATTAGGGGGCTTGCCACAACAGAAAATTCATTGCTCAATCATGGCAGTAGAAGGATTAAAAAAGGTAATTGATAATTATGAAGCAAGGAATAAAAAGAAAAAAGTAAAGAAATAAAATAAATTAGACAAAAAAAGAAAAGGGTTATAAAAACCCTTTTCATATTACATTAATATTATCAATAAAAAAACAGCCCTATTACAGACTGTTTTTTAATATCTAAATCTTTAAATTTCTTTTAATCAACCAGGGTAATCTTCACACCAGGTCCCATGCTTGAAGTCAGGGTAATGCTTCTAATATAAATACCTTTAGAACCGGATGGTTTAGATTTCTTAATAGCTTCCATCACTGTCTCTAGATTTTCTAGAAGTTGCTTATCTTCAAAACTCACTTTACCCACTACAGCGTGGATATTAGCTGTATCATCATTCTTAAAGCTAATTTTACCTTTCTTTAATTCGGCCACAGCTTCTTCTGGAGTAATAGTCACAGTATCATTCTTAGGAGAAGGCATTAAACCTCTAGTTCCTAAAATCTTAGCAATTTTAGACAAATCTTTCATCATAGTTGGTTCAGCTACAGCAACCTGAAAATCTGTTTTTTCACTCTTTTTAATTTCATCGATTAAATCTATACCACCAACATAATCAGCTCCAGCATCTTTAACAGCTTTTTCTTTTTCTGGGCTAACAAAAGCAGCTACTTTAATCGTTTTGCCAGTACCATGAGGTAAACTTACAGCAGATCTAACTTGCTGATCACCCTTCTTAGGATCTATTCCTAGTCTCATATGAAGTTCTACAGAAGCATCAAATTTAACTTTACTCAACTCTTTAACTAATTTAACAGCCTCTTCCAGCTTATATGTTTTAGTTTTATCTAGTTCAACAATAGGAGTCTCTACTGCTGCTTCTTTTTTAGGTTGTGCTTTAACCTTTGTTTCTTCTTTTTTCGCCATACATTTTTGTAGTGGTGCAAACGCTAAATCTAGCTCCCACCTTAATTATTATAATTGAAAATATATTATTTAATCTCCACTCCCATTTGCTTAGCAGTGCCAGCAATAATCTTCATAGCTGCATCAATATCATTAGCATTCAGATCAGGCATCTTAATTTCAGCAATACCTTTTAAATGAGCCTTACTTAAAGTGCCAACTTTTTGAGTTAAAGCATTACCAGAACCTTTTTTAATTTTGGCATACTTTTTAATTAACTCAGCAGCTGGTGGAGTTTTCATGATAAAATCAAAACTACGATCTTCGTAAACACTAATTTCTACTGGAACAATATCGCCCATTCTATCTCTTGAAGCATCATTAAACCTAGTACAGAATTCTTGAATATTTAAACCATGTTGACCTAAAGCCGGACCAACTGGAGGAGCTGGATTAGCTTGACCGGCCGGAATTTGCAACTTAATAGTTGTAAGCAGTTTCTTTGCCATATTTTTATAATCTATTATTAGATTTTCTTAATTTGTAAAAAGTCTAATTCTACCGGTGTTTCACGGCCAAACATAGACATAGATACCTTAACTTTACCTTTACCTTCATCAATACTGGAAACTTTGCCTTCCATGTTCTTGAAAGGACCTTCAATAATACGAACCGGGCTACCTTCAGAAACATCAATTTTGAACTTAGGTTCTTCTACACCCATACGTTTCTGCAAAGATTTAATTTCTTCTTCGCTAACAGGGGTAGGGATGGTGCCAGTACCAATAAAACCAGTTACATTAGGAGTGTTTCTCACAATGTACCAAGATTCATCGGTTACTATCATTTCCACCATGACATAACCAGGAAAAATCTTTTCTTCAACAATTTTCCTTTTTCCGTTCTTAATTTTAATTTTTTTCTCAGTCGGTACTAACACATTGAAGATTTTATCTCCCATATCTAGAGTCTCAATCCTCTGATTTAAATTCTGGGATACATTTTCTTCATATCCAGAATAGGTGTGCAAAACGTACCAACGACGGCCTAAGTTTACATTTTGTTTAGCCATAGGTATTTAAAAATTAAAGATAAATTAGATAATAAAGCCTAAAACCCAATTAAAAAAGAAATCTAGGATACCTAAAAAAGCGGCTACTGCTAAACTGATACCAACAACTAACCAAGTATAGATTTTAGTTTCTTTTTTGCTAGGCCAAGTGACCTTTTTCATTTCACGAATTGAAGCTTTAATATAGCTTACTAATTTTCCCATATAAGTATTTATAGTATTTAAAAACAGCCTTGGCGGCTATTTATGCTATCTATACTTTATATAATTATAGGAATAATGTCAAGAAAAAAGCTCATATTAAAATACGACATCTTGAGAATTTTAATTGAGTAGTAATCGATGATTTAGTAGAATTGACTAAAGTCTATAAAACTATTGACCAAAGTTGGCTTTTAAGGCAAAATAGGTTAAAATGAATAGTATCAATATGGTAGGTCCAAAGTTAATAAAAACAGAAGACAAACGATTAACCGTTACAGAAAATACTAAAAAACTCTTTCAATCCATCTATCGCAAACAGAAAAAGAAAGATGAAAGTAATAGTGATGAAGTTGGTCGCATTAAAGTTTCAGCCTTAATTTCTAAGGTAGCTTTTTTTTATGAGAAAATTCGTAATGCCGTAGACTATGACGAAGAGCACTTATTAAGGAAAAATGCGATTGAAAGAATTCTTAAAAGACAAATTATTATTGAGGGGGTTCTTAAAGTATCTGAAAGTGAAGAAATCTCTTTACATTTGTTAACCGAATTAATTAGAGCAGGTTATTTACCTAATAATGAAATTCCTGAAAATAAAATCCAAGAAATTGCTGTAGTGCTAGGAAAGTATATTAAGCTCAAAAATTATAGTTTAGAGAGAATTGGCACTTTTTTAGATATTAATAAAGATACAAAAATAGTAAAAGGGAAGTTAAATGAAAGAAATAATTTGATTAATTGGTTAATTTCTTTAGCTGCTACTGAAATAGAAGAAAATTTGAGTGAAGATACTGTTCAACAAACTGTGGTACAAAATATTTTTGAAGATTTAGAAAAAAATATTAGCACCGAAGATAATTTACCAGAGAGCCTAAAGAAAGATTTAAAGATTCAAATCTATCTTAGTATTCATCGTAAGTATCTAAAATACAATAATCAAATGCTTAGCCTAATTTTATTTAGGTATTATAACCGTTCTTGGAATCAAACAAATATAAAAGAAGAAGATATTATAGAAATTAGTAGTAATATAACTCCTCTGAGACAGGCTATAAACAAACAACTTGAACATCCGTTAATCAAACAAATAGATAAAATTACTAAAAAATATTCTATATTCTTTACCATAATGACTGAGATCATTGAGAATGATCCAGTAAAGACTTATCGAGAAGTAAAGGGCAATGTCAAAGGATATTATCAACAGATTAAATCCACCTATACTCGTAAATATAAAAAATTAAAATCTCAACTATGGCGTAGTGGATGGCGCAGTATTCTATATATCTTTTTAACTAAGTCAGTATTTGCTGTCCTAATCGAAGTTCCGGCTGTGCGTTGGTTAGGTGAAGAGCTTAACTATGTTTCACTATCCATTAATATTATTTTTCCAGCCTTCCTATTATTCTTAATTATTTTACTAACTAGAAAACCTACCTCTAAAAATTTAGATCGAGTAGTAGAGGGGATTCAAGAATTAACCTATGCTGAAAAAATTAAAACTAGTCCTTATATTATCAAACGACCAATCAAAAGAAGCCGTACTGTTACTGGTATTTTTCGTTTAATTTACGCAACCACTTTTATATTCTCAATCTATATAGTAGTTAGAGCATTAGAAACTGTAGCCTTTAGCTGGGTAAGCATCATTATCTTCTTGTTCTTCTTAGCATTTGTAAGTTTCTTCAGTGTTAGAGTTAAGAGAAATATAAAAGAATTTATTATTGAACAAAGAAAAGACAGTCTAGCGGATTTTCTATTTGACTTCTTCTTTATGCCCATTGTAGCGGCTGGTAGATGGTTATCTGGAAAAGCTTCTAAGATTAATGTTTTCGTTTTCATTATGGACTTTATTATTGAGGCTCCATTCAAAGTATTCGTTGAGATTGCTGAAGATTGGACTAAGTATGTAAAGGAAAGAAAGGACGAAATTATGTAATATGAGAAAAGGTCAACTATATATAATTGCTACTCCCATAGGGAACCTAGAGGATATCAGCTTTAGAGCCTTAAAAATATTAAGCCAAGCTGATATTATTTTGGCTGAAGACACTAGAACTACAAAAAAATTATTAAATAAATACGAAATTAAAACTAGATTAGAATCTTTCAACCAACATTCATCTGTTAATCAGCAAAAAAGGATTATTAGTAACTTACAATCCGGACAAATCATAGCCTTGGTTTCAGAAGCCGGGACTCCTGGTGTTTCTGATCCCGGATCTAAACTGGTAGAAGAAATTCGTAAAGCAGATTCCGATATTCTAATTACCCCAATCCCTGGAGCCTGTGCTTTAACCACTTTAATATCTATAGCTGGGATAGGCACAGATAAATTTACCTTTTTGGGCTTCTTGCCTCATAAAAAAGGCCGTAATAAAGCCCTGGGAGTTGTGAAAGAAAGCTTAATAAGTGTAGCCCTATATGAATCTAAACATAGGTTTTTAAAATTGCTACAGGAATTACACGATATTAATTTAGGTAATAGAAGTATTGTAGTAGGCAGGGAACTAACTAAATTATATGAAACTATTTATACTGATTCTGTAGATAATTTATTACAATATTTTCAAGATAATCCCCAGGAAGTAAAAGGTGAATTCACTATAATAATAAAAAAAGGCCGTCTATAAAGATAGACGACCTTGGTCCAGTAAAGTTTAAATTGCAGTCAACACTTAATCCTATATTCTATAACAATGAATTTACTAGACTATTTTGATCTCTGATCTAAGGAGCAATCCTGGTCGAATCAAATCCGACCAGTCTAGTTAAAAAGTTCTACAAACATTTGGCTATTTACGAGAACCATCCATATTTCAACCAAACATCTAATAAAACAATTTAAATAACAATGGTAAAGGATACCAGAACCGGAAGTATACAATAAATAATTAGAATATGTCAAGAGAAAAAACATTTTATATCACAACCACATTACCATATATCAATTCGGAACCCCATATCGGCTTTGCAGCTGAAATTATTAAAGCCGATATTATTGCTCGTTTTAAACGTCAACAGGGATACGAAGTTTTTTTTAATACTGGAACCGATGAACATGGCTTGAAGATTTATCGTAAAGCTCAAGAATTAAATATGGACACGCAAGAGTATTGTGATCAAGTAGCAGAGAAGTTTAAAAGGCTAAAAGAAGTTCTAAATCTGAGCTATAACAACTTCGTTAGGACTACTGATCCTGACCATATTGAGGCAGCCCAACATTTCTGGCAACTTTGTGAAAAGAATGGAGATATTTATAAAAAAAACTATCAAGTTAATTATTGCGTTGGTTGCGAAATGGAAAAAACGGAGTCTGAATTAGAGAATAACCGTTGTCCACTACATCCTAATCAAGATTTAGAAATTATTGAAGAAGAAAATTATTTCTTCCGTTGGTCAAAATATCAAACACAGCTATTAGAACTCTACAAAAAAAATCCTGAATACGTCTATCCTAAACATCGCTTAAACGAAATTAGTAATTTTGTTAAAAAGGGTCTACAAGATTTCAGTATCTCCCGTCTAAAAGAAAAGATGCCCTGGGGTATTTCAGTTCCAGGTGATGATACCCAGGTAATGTATGTTTGGTTTGATGCTTTAATCAACTATATTTCTTCTTTGGGTTGGCCAAATAATACTGAACAATTCGAAAAATTCTGGCCAGGCATTCAGGTAGCTGGTAAGGATAATCTTCGTCAACAATCTGCCATGTGGCAAGGCATGCTAATGTCTGCTGGCTTACCTAATTCTAATAACGTTTTAGTCTTTGGCTTTTTGACTTCAGAAGGCCAAAAAATTAGCAAATCATTAGGCAATCAAATCAGTCCTGAAGAATATACTAAAAAATTTGGCACTGACGCTTTAAGATATTATTTAATTTCTCAAATGCCAATCTTTGCTGACGGTGATTTTTCTAAAGATAAATTTATTGAAACATATAATTCTGATCTAGGTAATGATTTAGGTAACTTGGCTGTTCGTTTAACTAATTTAATTGAAAAACAAAATCTAACTTTAAAACTAGAAAAAAACTCTGATATAGAACTGAACGAAACTTTAGTAGATAGGTTATCTCAATATCAACTAAAAGAAGCCTTAGAAACTATTTGGAAAAAGGTTAGAGGTATAAATGAATACTTAACTAAGGAAGCTCCTTGGAAAATAGAAGATGCTACTGAGAAAGAAGCTATCCTAGAGAACGCAGCCCAAAAATTATATGATGTAGCCCTAGCTCTGGAACCGTTTCTACCAGAAACTAGCGAGAAACTTCGCAATCAATTTGAGGCTAGCAACATCACTAAAGGTGAGCCTCTTTTTCCCAGACGTTAATATGCTATAATAATAATATGTATATTTTTGACACCATTTTAATCGTTATCTTAGCTGGCTTTTTATTCTATGGCCTATTTAAAGGTGTAGTTAGAATGATTGGAGATCTAGCCGGATTGATCATCGGCGCTTGGATTGCTAGTCATTATTATTTAGCTTTTGCTGGTTGGCTAGCTAGTTTTAATCTAGGCTCTGAAAATGTAATAAAGATTATAGCCTTCATTGTATTATTTGGTGTAGCTAGTAAACTAGTCGGTTTTATTTTTATGATCCTAGAAAAAGCTTTCAAAATTATTTCCATCATACCGTTTGTTAAATTCTTTAATAAAGTAATCGGTGGTATTCTAGGTCTACTTTTGGGTTCTCTCGGTATTGGCTTAATAATCTATGTAATTTCTAAATATGCTTGGATTGGCACAAAAATGGCCCTATGGTTAGAGGAATCTCAAGTAGCTCCAATATTATTAAACTTTGCTAATCTATTATTACCATTATTACCAAAGGCTCTTAAAATGTTAGAAGGTATAATTTAATGAAATATCTAAAAATAGACATAGCTGAACCAGCTAGGTCAGTAATCCGAGAAACTGTTTTAAAATTAAAAAAATCACAAGTAATTGCATTGCCCACTGACACTATTTATGGTTTCAGTGCTTTAATTACCAAAAAAGAAGCTATTGATAAAATTTATCAGATTAAACAACGTGATAAAAAATACGCTCTATTAATTCTAGTAAATAGCTTAAAAATGGTAAAAAAATACTGCCAGATTTCAACTAGGCAGTTTAATTATTTAAAGACTGTTTGGCCTGGACCAGTGACTGTTATTTTAGATATAAAACCTGGTAAATTAAGAAATATATTCACATCAGATAATTCTATTGCTGTTCGTTGGCCAGATAATGAATATTTGCAAAAATTAATTAAAAAAACTAAGACACCATTGATCTCTACTAGCGCTAACATAACTACCAAACCAGTAGCTCAAAATGGCCGAGATATAATAAACACTTGGAAAAATCTAGAAAACCAACCCAGTTTAGTGATAGACGGTGGAAATCTAGATAACAAAGCCTCTAGAATCATTGATTTAAGAGATATAGATAATATAAAAACAATTAGAGAATAATATGAGTCATTACGAATTTAAAGGGTCTCAAACCAAAAATAATAAGTTTAGGATTATAGGCTGGGCCGTTCTAATCATTTTTCTAATGATAGTTTCCTTTCAGGCTGGTACTGGCTGGAAAAATACTCAATCTTTAGGTTTGAGTAATGCAAACATAAGTTACGAAGGAGAAATAGTTAATAAATATGAAAATGAAACCGGCGAATTAGTCCAAGATATAGATTTTGATCTCTACTGGAAGGTCTGGGACGTACTAAAAGCTAAATATGTAGATAAGGATGAAATAAACGAACAAGAGCTATTCTATGGCTCTCTGAAAGGCATGGTGGAATCTCTAGGCGATCCATATACTACTTTTTTAGATCCTCGACTAGCTAAGAAATTTAACGATGATTTAGCTGGTAGTTTTGAGGGAATTGGCGCTGAAATCAGTATTCGTGATGAAATTCTAACTATTGTTGCTCCTCTGAGTGGTACTCCGGCTGATAACGCTGGCCTAAGAGCGGGAGACAAGGTATATAACATTAACGGAGAATCTACTGCTGGCATCACTATTGATGAAGCTGTAAATAGAATCCGAGGAGAAAGAGGCACTGAAGTAATTCTTACTGTCTATAGTTCTGGCTCAGAGAGCACTCGAGATGTTAACATTATTCGTGGTGTTATTATTTTAGAAAGTATAAAGACTGAAGTTAGAGAAGATGGAATATTTGTTGTTAAGGTATCTAATTTTAACGATGATACCACAAAATTATTTAATCAAGCTATTGAAAAAATAATCCAAACTCAACCCGAAGGATTAATTTTAGATTTAAGAAATAACCCTGGTGGTTATTTAAACACTGCCATAGAAATGGCTAGTGAATGGATTGAATCTGGTCCAGTGGTTATTGAACAATTTGACAATGACGAAAAAAGTGAATACTTAGCCAGAGGCCAGGCTAGGCTAGATGGTATTAAGACTGTAGTTCTAGTAAACCAGGGAAGTGCTTCAGCTTCAGAAATTGTAGCCGGCGCTCTACAGGATTATAATAAAGCCACAATTGTAGGCGAACAGACCTTTGGTAAAGGCTCTGTGCAAACAGTAAAAGACTTTGCTGATGGTTCAGCTGTAAAAATAACTACTGCTAAATGGCTAACACCGGATGGTTGTTCTATAAATGAAGAAGGAATTGCTCCTGATATAGATGTAGAATATAGTTGGGAAAGTTTTGAAGCTGCAGAAGATCCACAAATGGATAAGGCTATAGAAATAATTAAAGGGGAATAAATCAAAAAGGACGCAATTGCGTCCTTTATTTATGGATTATTTTTACTGTCAATCTGCAAAAATATCAAAATCAATATCAAATATTCTAGCTTTTGCTTGAATACCTAAAGATTCTTTTTGAGTAGCATAATCCCACTCAGTATTGTACTTTTTTCCAACGTTGTTTATATCTAATTCGACTGGATCATGCTCGTCAGATAAGTATTTAACTATCTCACAAGTTTTATTAGTAATCTTTCGAATTTCGCCACTAAATAAAATGGCAAGGCTAGCATCGTTGCTCCTTCCGACAAGTAAAACTGGTTGTTCATCCATTTAGTAATTCCTCCATAGTTCCTCTAAATTTAAAAGTTTTTAAATAACATAAATTTATTATATAATATAAATATAATACACTACATAATATAAAACCATAACAAAATTATTGAATTTTGTCAATTAATTTTTTATTTATGCAAAAAATAAACAAGGATCAAAAGAAAGAAAGAAATACAAAATACATTTTCGTCGTAGGCGGAGTTATGTCTGGTGTAGGTAAAGGCGTGACTACAGCTTCTATCGGTTGCATCCTGCAATCCAGAGGCTATCGAGTAAGCGCTATTAAAATTGACCCCTATATTAACATCGATGCCGGAACAATGAATCCGGTGGAGCACGGGGAAGTGTTCGTAACTGAAGATGGAGATGAGACAGATCAAGACATTGGTAATTATGAAAGATTTTTGAATCAAAATATCTATCGTGAAAACTACATGACTACTGGTCGTATTTATCAAAACGTTATTAACAAAGAAAGAAACTTAGAATATAAAGGGAAATGTGTACAAGTAGTACCACATATTCCAATTGAGGTTAGAGAACGAATTGAAAAGGCCGTAGAGAAAACTAACGCTGAAATTATGATTATTGAAGTTGGTGGCACAGTAGGTGAATATGAAAATCTATTATTCTTAGAAGCAGCTAGAGTGTTAAAACTTCATCAGCCAGATGATGTTTTATTTGTGATGGTTTCTTATTTACCTTTTCCTAATAAGATCGGCGAAATGAAAACCAAGCCAACTCAGCATGCTGTCCGCAGTCTTAACAGTGCTGGTATTCAGCCCAACTTCATCATTGCCCGTTCAGAAATGGATATTGATGAACCTCGAAGATCAAAAATTGCTCTACATTGCAATATGAGTCCTTTAGACGTAATTGGCGCTCCAGACGCTGAATCCATTTATGACATCCCAATTAATTTTGAAAGAGACAACCTAGGAGATAGAATTTTAGAAAAATTTAAACTTAAGGAAAGTAAAAAAGATTTGAAAGAGTGGAGGGCTATGGTAAAAAGATATAAGAACCCTCAAGGAAAGGTGGATATTGGCATTGTTGGCAAATATTTTACCACTGGAAATTTCTCTCTATCAGATTCCTATATCTCTGTAATTGAGGCTTTAAAGCATGCTGGCACTCAAAACAAAATAAAAGTAAATCTACATTGGTTAAATACTTCAGATGTAGAAAAAAATGGTGTTAAGGTACTTAGGAAACTAGACGGTATTGTAGTGCCGCAAGGCTGGGGTTCTCGCGGATCAAAAGGGAAGATTGCTACTATTAAATATTGCCGGGAAAATAAAGTTCCATATTTTGGTCTTTGTTACGGCATGCAAATGGCAGTCATTGAATTTGCTAGAAATGTATGCGGACTAGAAGATGCTAATTCTGAAGAAATTGATCCTAAAACTACCAACCCAATAATCCACATCATGCCTAATCAGATCAAATTAATTAAAGAAAAGGGCTATGGTGGAACCATTAGATTGGGCGGTTGGCCATGCAAACTAAAAGCGGGAACTAGGTTAGCTCAAGCCTATGAAAAGTTTACCAACAAAAAAACCGTTTCCGAAAGACATCGACATCGATATGAATTTAATAATGATTATCGCAAAATATTAGAAGAAAAAGGTTTGGTGATTTCTGGAACTTCTCCTGACAACAAAATTGTAGAGGCTATTGAATTACCAAATCATCCTTTCTATATCGGCGTACAGTTCCACCCAGAATATATATCTAGGCCACTAAGTCCTCATCCTCTATTTGTAGATTTTGTAAAGGCCTGTTGGAAAAATAAAAAATAATTTATAGACCAAAATAACAAAGCCGCCTGAAATAGGCGGTTTTTGTGTTGACAAAATTATAGAGATATAATAGCGGTGAGACTCATTTTTCTCACCCCTCCTTTACCATTAAACCATGACTAACGTCTTCTATCATAAATAATCTGCATTCGTGCAGGGGGTAGAGAATATGGCCATATTCTCTCAATATTTTAACGGACCCAGACAGGTTGTAAAATATCCCTAACGCAAGTTAAAATTTAATGAGGTAGTTTCCGGTAAACTACCTCATTTTTCTTTTTTTAAATTTTAGCTAAAACAAAAACATGATTTAGAAAAACCATGTTTTTTTATATGAAGTAATAAATAATTATTTCTTTTCTACTACATTAACAATAGTGGTAGTTTTTAATTTGCCGTCAAATTTCCTTAATTTCTTACTTTGAAATTCCACAAAACCACCTACAACTGAAAATAAGGTGTGATCTTTTCCTACTCTTACATTGTTACCAGCATGGTATTTAGTTCCTCTTTGACGAATGATAATAGCTCCTGATTGAGCATATTCACCCCCAAATAACTTAACACCAAGCCTTCTTCCAGCCGAATCCCGGACATTCGCGGTAGATCCGCCGGCCTTTTTATGTGCCATATTTTTTGAAAATAAAAAGCAAAAACTTCCTTGAATTTTTACTGATTCTACTATAACAAAAAGGGATTTTCCTGTCAACTATTATTATGATATAATAAGACTGTTAATAAAATAACTCAACATCTTATGAAAGTCAAAGTAGATAAAGACAAATGTATTAGTTGCGGTTTATGCACCAGTATATGCTCACGAATTTTTGTTCTTGATACCGAGGGAAAATCTGAAGTTCAAAATCAACCAAAAACCGAAGATGATAAAAAATGCGCTAAAGAATCTATAGCTTCTTGTCCGGTAAAAGCTATAAACGAATAATAATATGGCTCAAGAACATATATCTCTAGAGAAATCTCTAACTGAATCCGTACCTGAGAATTTATCTCAACCGGAATCTTTGCCACATCCAGAAAAACAAGAACAAAAACCAGAACAAAAACCAGAACATAAAGATAAAAAAGAAAAATTAAAAAGCGACGAACCAACTATTCCGGCTAAATCAGTAATAAACATTACCAATGATCAAAGCCGGAAAGAGATTCAAAAAAAACAAATTGACGATATTCTATCCTTTGGTCTATCTGATATCTTTTTAGATTTAGAACCTGCCAAGCAACAGGAATTTAAAAAAACTGGTGAAGTTACTGTAAGTAAAATAAATGCCTTACTTAACAAGGCCAATGTTAATATTAACAAAATTGTCCACTTAATAAAAAAGTGGCTAGGCATTCTACCTAATGCTAATAAATATTATCTCGAGCAGGAAGCTAAAATCAAAGCAGATAAAATAATACAAATTAAACGATAACCCTAGCAACATGCCTGAAGAAGACTTATATAGTTTAACGAGTTATGATGTAGCAATTGATCCAATCATTTTTGGTTGGCTACTTTTTATTATAGTTATTCTAGTGGCAACTCGCATCATTTGGAAAACTTGGCGATCTCGACGTCATTCTCATGAACACCAGATATTTTTAGTTAAGTTGTCTAAAGAAAAGCCTAAAGACCAGGACAAAGATGATACGGCTCAAAATCTGAAGGAAGATCTAGCCAAGGCTGAAACTCTATTCTCTAGTATTGGCGGTCTTAGAGCCCAAAGAGGATTTAAAGCTTGGTTTAAAGGACGCGAAGATCAATTCAGTTTTGAAGTTGTAGCTCACCAAGGCAAGATTGCTTTCTATGTTGCTACACCAATGGATAAAGCTAGATACCTAGAACAGCAAATTCATGCTCATTATCCAGAAGCTGCCATTGAAGAAGTTTCAGACTATAATGCTTTTGATCCTAAGAATGTTGTTATAGCCGGCTGGTTAAAAACTAAGAAAGAATTTGTCTTTCCTCTGAAAACATACAACCAAATGGATATTGATCCTATGAATTCAGTTATTACTGTTTTGTCTAAATTAGATCGCAGCGAAAGCATGGCCATTCAATATGTAGTGAGGAGCGCTAGGCCTGATTGGCATAGACGAATAAAATCCGTAGTAAGAAAGACCTATCGTAATAATTCTGTTGCAATGGGATTAAAGAGAGACTCTATATTTAATTCTGCTCACTCTTTATTTACACCAACAAAAAATAAAGATCCACAAAACTTAGAAGAAACCAAAAAATTAACCACAGTAGAAGAAGAGATGCTAAAGAGCATGGAAGAAAAAAATTCCAAAGCCGGACTAAACGTTAATCTTCGCATTATAGTTAGTGCTAAAAATGAACAACAAGCTCAAGTATACTTAGAAAACCTAGGTAGTGCTTTTAGTGAATATAATCACTACGAACAAGGTAATAATTTCAGTAAAATACATAAAAAACACCAACAGGGAATTATTAATAATTTCATCTATCGTGACTTTGATGAGAAAAACAGTTTTCTTCTCAATACCGAGGAATTAGCTAGCCTATTCCACTTGCCATTGAGAAACACCGAAACTCCTAATATTCTATGGCTAATAGCCAAAAATGCTGCTGCACCAACTGAGGTGCCCTCCGATGGCTTATTATTAGGAGAAAATATTTTTAGAGGAGTTAAAAAATCTATTTACATAAAACGTGAAGACAGGCGTCGCCATAGTTATATTGTTGGTAAATCTGGTGTTGGTAAATCTGTGTTACTAGCTAACATGGCTATTCAAGATATTGAGAATGGGGAAGGAGTTTGCGTTTTAGATCCTCATGGAGATCTAATTGAAGACATTTTACAACGCATACCGCCAGAGAGAGCTGAAGATGTTATAATCTTTTCTCCTGGAGATACTGAAAGACCTCTAGGACTAAATCTTCTGGAATACGATAAAAACTATCCTGAACAAAAAAGTTTTGTAATTAATGAAATGATCGGTATTTTTGATAAACTCTACGATCTAAAAGCTACTGGTGGACCAATGTTTGAACAGTATATGAGAAACGCTCTATTATTAATAATGGATAGTCCAGAAACAGGTTCTACTCTTATGGAAATACCAAAGGTTTTAGCAGATGAAAAATTTAGAAAGATGAAGATAGAAAAATGTTCTAACTCAACAGTAATAGACTTTTGGAAGCAGGAAGCTGAAAAAGCCGGCGGTGAAGCAGCCTTAGCTAATATTGTTCCATATATCACCTCAAAATTGACCTCATTCATTTCCAACGACATGATGCGACCGATTATTGGCCAACAAGATAGCTCCTTTAATTTTAGAGATCTAATGGATAAACAGAAAATTTTGTTGATCGATTTACCTAAGGGTATAGTGGGAGAAATGAATGCTTATCTTCTGGGTATGATTGTGGTGGGTAAAATCTTAATGGCTTCATTATCTCGTGCTGATATACCACAGGAGGAAAGAAAAGATTTCTATCTATACATTGATGAGTTCCAAAACTTCACTACTAACTCTATTGCTCAGATCCTGTCTGAAGCTAGAAAATATAGTTTGAACCTAACTGTGGCTCACCAATATATTGGACAGTTAAGTAAAAATAATGACACTGAAATAAAAGATGCTGTGTTTGGTAACGTTGGTACTATGATTAGTTTTAAAGTTGGCTCCGATGATTCAGAATTCTTAGTTAAAGAATTTGCCCCTGTCTTTAATGAATACGATTTAATTAACATTGGAAAGGGAACCGCCTATATTAAACTCTTATCTGATAACACATCGCTCAGACCGTTTTCTATGCAAACTATTTGGCCGCTGATGGGAACAGCTCGAGCAGACATGTCTAAAAAAATCCGCACTTTAAGTCGATTAAAGTACGGCCAAGATAGAAGAATAATTGAAGCTCAGATTAATCAAAGATCTAAAACATCCCAATAAACAATATAAACCAAAGAAAAAAGCTACCTTTATTGGTAGCTTTATTTTTAAACTTTTTTTAATTTCTTCTTTAAAACTTTCCTAGTTCCTAAAGTGAATCCCTCGTAAATCAACCATCCAATTACACAACAGGTTAGAGCCGCTATACATGTCCAAACAGATGCTAAAACTCCACCTAAAATAGATAAAATCCCAAGAATTATAAGAATTATCATTAGGGGAATAATATTTAATATAATTTCTCTGAAAAAATCCTTCACTATATACGGAAAATGATTTATTACATAAAGAATAAATAAAAGCAAAATAAGGATTAATAACGTTGGCCTTGGATCATTAAACATTATTGGTTCAGAATGGAGGCTAAGAATAATTGAAAAGAAACCAAGAACAATTGCTAACACAATAAGGGTCATAAACCGTATATACTTCATTAAAGTCTGCCTACGAGATTCGCCTTTAATAACGCTACGCCCAGCAATAATTATGGCAACAATAAAAAAGAGAATAAGACCTAATAATACAGAACCGTTTTTAGTCTTGTTTAAACGATGAATTTGAGCAGTCACAGGAATAATTTCATTATCCTCTAAAGCAAATCCCTGTACAATATCGTTAGCCAAAGGCCAACCAGGTGTGATAAATAATTCAACTAATACGGGATAAACAATTTCACCAGACATTAAAGCAACCATTTCTTGAGCAGTAAACTCCATATCACTGGGATTCTGCATAATTATCATTGTTCTGTGAACAACTTCCGTGACTATGATAGTCTTGCCAACAGTTTGATAGGCGGTATCGATTTGATCAAAACCTTGAAGATTCAACGCTATACTTAGCGCAATAACTAAAAATACTATACTTTTCATGATATATGGGGTATTTATTTATAAAAGATCAATTATATTATAGTACTTCTTTTTGGTAACTTAGTCAATATTCCAAAAACTGAAATTATGTTATATAATGTAATCATAAAATCCTTTATTTATGGCAACTTTATACAGAAAGTATCGGCCTCAAAGTTTTAGTGAAGTTTTGGGCCAAAATCATATTAAAACTACTCTGGAAAATGAGATAAAGTCAGGCGAAATTGCCCAGGCTTATATTTTTTGTGGACCAAGAGCTGTTGGTAAAACAACCCTAGCTAGAATTTTAGCTAAAGCGGTTAATTGTAATACTAGAAAAAGCAAGGAGTCAGAACCTTGTAACAAATGTACAATTTGCACCAACATCGAAAAAGGGAAGAGTTTAGAAGTTATTGAAATTGACGCTGCCAGCCATACCGGCGTAGATAATGTTAGAGAAAATATTATTTCAGCAGCCAGAGTTGCTCCTAGTTCTCATAAATACAAAGTATTTATAATTGATGAAGTACACATGTTATCTATTTCAGCTTTTAATGCTTTATTGAAACTAATTGAAGAGCCACCAAAACACGCCATGTTTATTTTATGTACCACTGAAATACATAAAGTTCCAGCTACAGTTATATCTCGTTGTCAGCGTTTTGATTTTAAACGAATGAGTTTAGCTGATACTGTAAAAAAATTACAATATATTCTAGATAAAGAAGGTCTTAAGGCAGACAAAAAGATTCTAGAAACAATTGGCAGACAAGCCAATGGCTATTTAAGAGATGCCGAAAGCCTTCTGGGCCAAGTAGTCTCTTTAGCTTCTGGTAAAACTATTACCGAAAAAGAGGCTCTATTAATTCTACCTAATACCGATCTACACAAAGCTGTAGAATATTTACAATATTTATCTAAAAACGAACCTCATAAAGCGATCAGTTTAATTAATGAGCTAGTAGACGCTGGGGTAGACCTAAAGAGCTTTACCGGTGATCTGATACAGATTTTAAGAAAAATGATGATGGATAAAATTAATCCTGGTTTTTCTCAAACTCTAGGCCTAGACTTTGGTCAAAGTTTAGAAAAAGAAATTGCTGAAGTCCTAGAGGGTTTTGATACAACTAAAATTTCTCAAATCATAGAAACATTGATTATTGCTCAAAATGATTTAAAAAATACTCAAATTACTCAACTACCCTTAGAATTAGCTACTGTTAAATTATCTGGTTCATCGAGACCATCGGAAATTTCACAAACTCCAGTCACACCAAAGCCAGTTCCACAACCTCAACCAAAAAAGACTATAGAAAATGATAATGATAAGCCAGCCACACCAACTCCACCCTCAGTAACTACTCCAGAACCATCGGTTAGTCAACCAACTAACACTAGTAAAGGCACGGTCAAGCTACAAGACATCAAAAAAAACTGGAAGGAATTTCTGATTTATATTAGAAAAGACAATCATTCTTTAAGTTTTATTCTACAAAATTGCGTTCCTGAACAGGTAGAGGGGAATCTAGTAACCCTAGCTTTCAAATACAAATTTCATGCTGACAGAATCAACGACATGGCTATAAAAATAATTGTAGAAAAAGCTTTAGGAGAGATCTTTAAATCTCAGTTAACTCTAATCACTAGAGTAGACGAGAAGTTAAGAATGCCTACTAATACTTCAACTACTCCGGCAAAGGAAGAGACTCCTAACCAGAACCCAGCTCAAAAAGGAGCCTTAAATAATTTATTAAATGCTTTTGGCGGGGAAGTAATAAGCTAAACATATGTTAGATATAAAATATATCATTGAAAATAAGGAGGAAGTAAAACAAGCGTTGCTAAAAAGAATGTCTGAAAAAGATTTGGACCTAGACAAAATCATTGCTTTAGATAATGAACGCAGAGAATTAATTAACAGTACTGAAACTCTAAAGGCAGAAAAGAATCAGCATTCAAAAAGCAAACCATCTACAGAAACTATTGCTAAATTAAAAGAGTTAAATCAAGACTTAAAAGATAAAGAGGGTCAACTGAAGAAAACAGAACAAGCATTGAAAGAAGGCCTATCTTCTTTACCGAATATTCCTGATGCTAGCGTAAAAACGGGTGACAAAGAAAATAATGAAGTAACTTATACTTACTCAAAAAAACCGGAATTTTCTTTTAAACCAAAAGACCATGTTGAGCTAGCTAAGAATCTAGGAATCATAGATTACGAGAGAGCTGCCAAAATGTCTGGCTCTGGTTTTTGGATATATAAAGATAAAGGTGCTTGGCTAGAATGGGCTCTAATCAGTTATTTCCTAGATTATCATCGAAAAAATAACTATAAGTTCTTATTAATGCCTTATCTATTAAACGAAGATTCTGCTTACGCTTCTGGCCATCTACCTAAATTTAGAGATGATCTATTCTGGACTCAAGATGATCTATGTCTAAATGCCACTGCTGAAATGATGTTAACCAATTATCATCGCCAAGAGATTTTAGATAGCGAATCTTTGCCAATTAAGTATTTTTCTTACGCTCCATCTTTCAGAAGAGAAGCTGGTAGTTATCGTCAAGAAGAACGAGGCATGATTCGAGGCCATCAATTCAATAAAGTAGAAATGTTTCAGTTTACTCATCCTGATGATTCTTGGAAAACTTTTGAGTTAATGGAAGAAGAAGTCAAGAAACTCGTAGCTGGTTTAGATTTGCATTTTCAAATCAGTCTCCTAGCCGCTAAAGACGCTAGTGCTGCCATGGCTAAAACTGTTGATGTCGAAATTTGGATCCCTAGCATGAATATCTATAAAGAAGTCAGTAGTATTTCTAATGCCACTGACTATCAAGCTAGAAGAGCCCAAATTCGCTTCAAAGACAAAACTAGCCAAAAGAATATGTTTGTTCATACTCTAAACGCTTCTGGCTTAGCTACTAGTCGTTTAATCCCAGCTATCCTAGAACAGAATCAGCAAGCCGACGGCTCAGTAACGATTCCTAAAGCTTTACATAAATATCTACCTAAACAGTATTGGGTATTGAAGTAAGGATAATCTAAAACAATGTTATTCAATATCAAGCTCAGACAAGTTAATATATTCTTGGTTGTTTTTTTGTTTTTGTTGTTATCTCCACTCAGTCAAATCAATATTAGCCAGGCGCAAACTGATTATCCGCGTCTGGCTAATTATTTTTTAAAGTGGACAATCGATGATAGTGAAGCTCAAGAACTAGCTAAATGGGATCTATTAATTTTAGATATGGAAGTACAGGAAAACAGTCGTACACAATTAGAGGCCATTCGTACATACAACCCTAACATCCAAATACTAGCCTATATTACATCCCAGGAAATTATTGATTATCCAAATAATCCTTATCAATTTAATGCGCCAATGCGCCAAAAACTATACTATTCTATTGATGATGGCTGGTGGCTTAGAAATGGACAAAATGAAAAAATAAGTTTTTGGTCCGGCACTTACATGCTTAATCTAAGTGATGGTGCTGGCACTAATAGTAATGGTGAACGTTGGAATGATTTTCTCCCTCGTTTTGTTGATCAAGAAATTCTTAGCACCGGGCTTTGGGACGGAGTTTTTTATGACAATCTTTGGGGTGATGTAGGCTGGGTAAACGGAGATAATATAGACATCGATAATAACGGCAACATTAAATCTTATTCTTATATTAATAATCGTTGGGCCGAAGGTACAAAAAAAATGGCTGCCTCATCCCGACAATTAAATTCCGATAAACTTATTATTGGTAATGGTAAAATTTTTTGGGGATTTCAAGAATATCTCAACGGTATGATGTTAGAAGATTTTCCTTCTAGCTGGGAGAATGGTGGTACCTGGGCAGGCTCTCTGGAGAGTTATTTATCTTTAGCGGATTATAATAGAGAACCTCAGATATCGTTAGTCCATATTTACAGTACTGATCCAAATGACCTACAAAGAATGCGCTTCGGTTTAACTAGCACTTTAATGGATAACGGTTACTTTAGTTTTGACTATAGCCAGGCCAGACATGAACATCTATGGAGATATGATGAATATGAAACTACTCTAGGACAACCTCAGAAAAAAGCTTATAACCTACTAAGCAACAATTCTTATCCAACCTCTGGTTTATGGCGTCGAGATTTCGATAGTGCTATTGCCTTAGTTAATTCCACCAACAAACAACAAAGTTATGTATTCAACAAAGAAGAGTTTGAAAAACTGCAAGGCACTCAAGACACTAGTGTTAACGACGGAACAATTGTAAATTGGGTACGGTTAGAACCTGAAGATGGAGTAATATTATTTAAACGACAAACTGAAATTACCGATCAAGTGTTTGATAATGGAGTCTTCGTGCGAGTTTTTGATGACCAAGGAGAACAGCCTCGTAATGGCTTCTTCGCCTATCTAGACAGTTTTCCTGGTCAAAGCCAAGTATTAATAACTGATTTAGATAATGATCAAGAAAAAGAAATTTTAGTAAACTATCAGGGCACTATTACCATTTATAAAGATGGACGAGAATCTTTGGTCTTTCAACCCTACCAATCTCAGTTTTCTGGAGCTATCTCTATAGCAGTCTCAGACTTGAACGGTGATGGAACAAAAGAAATAATAACTGGAGCTGGTCCAGGTGGTGGTCCACATGTCAGAGTTTTTTCTAAAGATGGACAGCCCCTAATTGGCGGCTTCTTCGCCTATGATAAAGACTTTAGAGGCGGGGTAAATGTAGTAGTCTTAGATCTCAATAATGATGGAACAAAAGAAATAATAACTGGAGCTGGTCCAGGTGGTGGTCCACATGTCAGAGTTTTTTCTAAAGATGGACAGCCCCTAATTGGCGGCTTCTTCGCCTATGACAGAGAATTCACCGGTGGAGTTAATTTAGCTGTAGGTGATGTTAATAATGACGGCCAAGGAGAGATAGTAACAGGCGCTGGACGAGGAGGAAGCCCACGTGTTAAAATATATACAAAAGACGGAGAAATTATTAATCAATTCTTGGCTTATGATAGCGACTTTTTAGAAGGTATCAAAGTAATGGTAGCTGATGTAAATAATGATAATAACCAAGAAATATTAGCAGGAACTTTAAATTTTTAATTATATGGCCAAGAAAAAACAAAAAATGACAGAATATAGTAAAGAAGTAGGTAATTTAGAGGTTGTTAAAAAAACTGAAACAACTAACGATCAAAAATTATCTCTATCTAAAGATGGTTTTAATATGGGCAAGGGAACTAACCTCTATATTGGTAGCCTGAATATTAATACCCATTTGAAAAAACGTCATGAAAAACATTATAAAAACAGTGCTTTTCATTTAATTGCTGATCTAGTCATGGTTGTAGTCATAGTCCTATTAATAATAATAGTTTTACGATTAGCTTTTTGGAACCCTAAACCAGAAATTACTTTAAGTTCTAATACTAGCAACGACACCGTAAATAGCGCTGAATTACAAACTTTTATTTTGGATTATCATAGTAACTCCCATAGTTACGGCAATAGTCTAAGCGTTAATCTACCAGAAAATTTTGTTTTTGTGAGCGCGCTTCCTAACAACACTTTCAATTCTGAAAATAACACTTTCAACTTACCTGACTTAACTCCTGGAGCCAATGGTCAAATTAAGATTACTGGTTATATCATGGGTAAAGTAGGAAATCATCAGGCGATTGGCTTTACCTTTAACTGTAAAGAATGTGACGAAACCGGTGTTTTAAATTCTTTATTATATAATATTGAGGGCTCAGCCCTTAAATTATCTGCTTGGGCTCCAGAAACCTTCTATACCAACACCGAAACTGAAATTGAAATAACTATAAAGAATACTAGCTCTAGTAACTGGGGAAAGGTTTTACTTGAATTACCAGAAGCTTGGTTAATAACAGGAGACTACAACATTATAGATAATCGTTTAGTAATCGAAAATGTAAAAGCTGATTCAGAAACCATAATTAACTTAACAGTAATTCCTGTTAACAATCCCGGCACAGCTAAGCTAACCATAGATTATTTATTAGTTTATGAGGGTGAGAAATTAAACCAGGGGACTTGGGTTAAATCTATTTTAATTAGCGAACCGCAGCTCAAAGTAAGTTTAGATAGTTATGATCAGGTTATAGACACTAAGAAATCAACGTATTTTTGTTTAGACTATAAAAATCTAGAAAATACTACAATTAGTAATTTATCATTCCGATTAGCTCCAAACGACAATTTTAAAATCTCAGATGTAAAACTAACTCAATCTAATCGTGACTTTAACATAGTAGACAACGTTATCTTGGTTAAGAAAAACATTCAAAGTCAGGAAGTTGGACAAATTAATTTCTCTGCTAAATTAGAGAGTATCGAACCTAGGATTAATCAGAATTTCAAATTAAGAACTCAGGCTAATTATCTATTAGATAATAAAACTGTTAACTATAATCTGGCTTCAAGAACCATCAAAGTCGCTTCTAGTTTAGACACCGACATTAGAGCCTATTACTACAGTCCTCAAGGTGATCAGCTAGGTATCGGCCCCCTACCACCAATCGTAAATATTCCTACCACCTACTGGATATTTCTTAATACTAAAAATTTTGGTAATAACTTAGAAGATTTAACTATTAGCGCTCAACTCGGAACTAACGTTAGCTGGACAGACAAAAAAAGCGTTATCAGTGGAGACTTGAGATATGCCCCAGGTAGTAATAAAATATCTTGGGAATTGAAAAAGGTTCTAGCAGAAGATAAAAATCGTTCTGCTCGTTTTGCTGTTAACTTAATACCAACTACCGGACAAATTGATACTGTACCAACTCTACTACAAAACATTCAGGTAACTGCCTATGATAACTTCACCAAACAAAATATTAGTTTCTCTCTAGCAGATATAACTACTAAATTAACTTTTGACAGCCTAGCCTCAGGCCAGGATAAAGTACAGCCATAATATGATTGATTTTTTAAAATCTTTAATCAAACCAAGATATAAAACATTAAATATTATTGAAATATATAGCCAGCATCTACTGGCTAATTTTTCTCTATTACAGGAACAACGACCTAATTCAGAAATCATTCCAGTTCTCAAAGCTAACGCCTACGGACACGGCTTAAAACAAATATGTAAAATTCTTAAACATAGTCCAGCCACTACTGTGGCCGTAGACTCGTTTCCCGAAGCCCAAATTGCTAATAAATATTTTGGTAAAAAGATTTTAATAATGGCTGAGATGCCTTGGCAAGCTTATGGTTATCTTAATTTTAATCACACCGAATTTGTAATATATAATTCTGATACTTTAAAATTTTTAGCAAATAAATTTGGTAAGAGGATTCATATTCACCTATTCATTAACACTGGCATGAATCGAGAAGGTATTAAAAATTTGTCTAAGTTTTTAGAAGAAAATAAAGAATATTTAAATAGAGTTAAGGTGGTCGGAGTTACTTCTCATTTAGTTGGCTCAGAGACTGATTCTAAATTAAACGCTCAACAAGAGGAAACATTTAAAACGGCCATAGAAGTATTGAAGAGTAATGGTTATAAGGGCCTAAAAACGCATCTAGGCAACTCAGGAGGCGTTTTCGGCTTAAAGTATGACTATGACGCCTATCGAGCAGGAATTTGCTTCTACGGGTACAATATACTACCTAAAAATCATCCTAAATATGGGATAGCTAAACAGGTAAAACCAGCCCTACGAATTATTTCTCAAGTTACTGCCATACAAAAAATAAAAGCTGGAGAAACCGTATCTTATAATGAAAAATTTACTACTTCTGAGCCAACTACCATAGCCATAGTTCCATTCGGATACTTTGAAGGTTTAAGTAGAAAACTATCCAATCAAGCTGAATTCAAAATTATTAATGATGACTATAATTATTTTGCTAAAATAGCTGGAGCAGTTTGCATGAATATTGTTTGTCTAGATTGCAAAAATCAAAAATTACAGTTAGGAGACGCTGTAGAAATAATCTCTTTAAATTCAAACGATAAAAATTCTATTACTAATCTAGCTAAACAAGAAGAAACTATTATTTACGAATCTCTAGCTAAACTAGCTACTAATATTAGAAGGAAAATTATATGAAAAAACCAATCATTGCCCTATTAGGCGGAGGGAATTCCTTGGAAAGAAAAGTATCCTTAAATACTTCCAAACAAATCCAAAAAGCTTTATTAAAAGCTGAATACGAAATAATTTTCTATGATCCTAAAACTGACTTAATAAAATTGACCGAAGACTGGCAGGCTAATCGTTTTGATATAGCCATTCCAGCTTTACACGGAAAAGGCGGAGAAGACGGTACTATTCAAGGGTTTCTAGAATCTTTAGGCATTCCTTATGTTTTTTCTGGCGTAGAGGCTAGCTCTATAGCAATGAATAAATACGTTACTACTTCCATCGCTAAAAGATTAGGTCTAAAAATTGCAGAAAACATATTGATTTCTGATATATCTGAATTAGATAAAACCCAGGCGGAAAATTTAAATCTTCCTTTAGTAATTAAACCTAACCATGGCGGATCATCAGTACAGATGAATATTATAGATAGTCTAGACAATTTAAAAGCTGATGTGGCTACAATACTAGAATCTGGCGATCAAGCTTTACTAGAGTCCTTCATCATTGGTCGAGAACTTACCGTAACTATTCTAGGCAATGGAGCTACTAGTAAGGCTATGCCTATAATAGAAATACTACCCAGGAAGAATAAATTCTATGATTATGAATCTAAATATTCTCCGGGAGGAAGCGAACATATTTGTCCAGCTAAAATACCATCAAATATAGCTGATCGAGCTCAAGCTCAAGCTCTAAAGATATATCGACAGTTAAATATAAAAGATTTAGCTAGAATAGACTTCATCTATAATGAACAACAAGCAGAGATATATTTCTTAGAAGTTAATACTATTCCTGGTATGACAGCGACTAGTTTAGCCCCTGAATCCGCTAGTAAAGTGGGCATTAGCTTCATAGAATTGCTAGAAAAATTGATTAATTATAACTACAACAAAAGCTAATTTATGTCAAGAGTAAGGAAGAAAAGAAAAAGGGATTATCAACCCCATAACTTACAGAATCCCTTTTTTAAAAGAAAAAAACGGGGAAGAGCTAAAAAGAAGATATCTTGGCGTTCTTGTATTATAATCCTAATCATTTTAGCCATAGTAGGTGGAGCATTTTGGTTCTTCTATTTATCTAATACTTTTATAATTTCCAAAATAGAAGTTATAGGGCTGACAAGAATCGATTCAGCAGTTATTAAAGATTTTGTTTATCAACAAGGGGATAAAAAGAAAACTGGCTTTATCAAACAAAAAAATCTTTTTGTTTTTAATGACAACCTTTTAATTGAGAACTTACAAAAACGTTATAATTTTGCTAAAATAGATATAGAAAAGCTTTTACCTGATACCTTAGAGATTACTATCGAAGAAAGAACTTTTCAAATTATTTGGCTAGAGGAAGGTAATTATTATTTTATTGACCAATCTGGATTTATTATTGAAAAAATTAATGAGCTAGAAAAAGTAGATCCTAAAAACTATCCAATCATAGACAACTCCAGCTTAAAGTTAATCTCTAATCAACAAATAGGTGCTGATACTGAATATTTAGAATTTATTTTAACCTCCTGGCAAGAACTGAAAAATCGACCCGATCATGGCATAGTTATCGAAAAATTCATTATAAAGAACAATCTAAACAGTCTAGACGCTAAGGTAATCAATGGTCCTGTGGTTTACCTAAACATTAAGAACAGTCCTCAGCAACAAATCATGAACCTAGTAGTTCTAAAGGCCCAGGAATTAAATGAAGACTTTTTTTCTAAAACTTATATAGACTTAAGATATAAAGAAAAGATATATTATTATTAAAACATATGGAACAAGAAAAACTTTTTAAAACCAGTTTTGTCCTAGCAATTATTGTTTTCTGTATACTAGTAATCGGGGTATTTCTGTTAATCTCAAAGATTATACTGATTTTTAGCCCAGAAATACATCTAATGGGTCTGACTATTGGGTAACAGTTGACAAAACACACTCTTTGAGAGATAATGATAACTGAGTGTAAGGGATATTATACTCAGTTATTGTTAATGCTAGGAATAGACACTTCTATGGACAACCTACCCTATTTAGACGATTTTCTTCTAAATTTAAAAGTTAATAACTATTCTCAAGAAACGCTTTATAACTATGAGCGTGATTTATCTGTGTTTGGGCATTTTTTAATTGATTCTAAGCTGTCCTTTGATAAGCTAATAAAAAAAGATATATTAAACTATAAAGCCTTTTTAACTTCCGTGGACCGTATTACCGCAAAAGCTCAAAAAACAACAAAAAAACTTTCTCCATATTCAATCAACCGAATGTTATCAGTTCTTAGAGCTTATTTTAAATATCTCATAGATAATGATTATCCAGTCCCCTTACCCCCTGATTCTATAAAAATGATTAAAACTATCAAGAAGAAAGCTCAAGTACCAGAATTTGAGCAATTGGTCAAGTTAATAGAATCACCAGAAAAATTTGAAACAAATAAAAAAATCGGTTTAAGAAACCGAGTTATCATGGAAATATTGTTTGCCACTGGCCTAAGGATATCTGAGTTGGTAAATATTAAAATTAAACAAATAGACAAAGAAGGCAAAATCTTTGTGCTGGGTAAAGGTAAAAAAGAAAGATTTGTTTATCTTACACCCAGAGCCATGAAACAATTAAATAAATACCTAGAAATCCGACATGATGATTCTAATTACCTCTTTGTTCCCCTCCGAGGTTTACACTCCAAAGATAAAGATAAAAAACTATCCACCAACTATATTCAAGAAAGAATTAAAAGATACCGAGAGTTATTAGATATAAATATTCCAGCTTCAGCTCATTCACTTCGACATGGCTTTGCTACCTATTTAGCCGAATCAGGAGCCTCTCCAGTGGCTATACAGATACTATTAGGCCATGAATCATTAGATACTACTACTAGATATGTACACGCCTCGGATAAATATGCTCAAAAAATACATAAGAAATTCCATCCTTTGAGTAAATAAAGAAGTCGATTAAACTTAACCGACTTTTTTTGTTACTACTTATCTTTACCATTCTAAGGAAATTATATTTCCTCCGGGAATTGTTATACGATAAGGTTGTAACATGAAGACATATGTTATCCGCAGAGTAGATTCATCAGGGTTCTTTTCGCCCCTAATGCTATCGTACAAATCTTTATCTGAGAACCTTATGACAACATGGTAGTTATCTTCAAGTAGTATAAAACTGCAACCACTGTCAATAACTAACTCCTGCTCTTTTTCGTCTTTGTCTAAATAAGCTAGAACAAACTTTTTTATTACCAACTTATCATTAACAAGTTGTTTTAGACTTAGTGTTTCTTTTTTACTGTTAGTAAATTTATTTTCTGAAATATCTGATAACGTCATAGCAATATGTTTTAAGTTTTTAAAATAACTAATGATTAGAATACTATATCATAAATATATATTTTTGTCAATACTAGCTCTATGTTTTACTATAAAAAATAAAAGGACCTTTACTGGCCCTTATATAAATTTATTAAAAATAAATCTTGAAAAATTAAAAATTACGAAATACAGATACTCACCAATAGAAATAATTAGCAACCATATAATTCGAACAAACAACAAAATATTACGAAATATCTTCATAGCAAGTTTATTTAGGAGTTAAAAAGATCAATATATAAGACTAATACAAAAATACTACCATGTCAATGAAAAAAGAGGTTGTTTATACAACCTCTTTGTAATTTGTATTCGTAGTGGACATAACGAATATTATTTTTTCTTTTTTACTTGGACAAAGGACTTCTTTGAAAAAGGGTAAATAATTACAGTCCCTTTTTCAAAATTTCTCATAAATCTTATGATATCACCCTCGTTTTGTTGAAAATAAGGCCCTTGTGGCTTACCAAGGTCTTTGTATACATCTAACATATTAGGTTCATCTTGCCCAAAAGCAAAATAAACGTTATCCAATAATAATGTTGAAGCATATACAAAAGCAGCGTCTTTAGTAGCTTGAAATACCGTATAGGATCCAGTTTTCTCGGCATTATCCAAACATTGAAACCAGCCACCAGCTCTCTTATCTCCTAAGTAATCGTTAGGAAATTCTTCAAAGAATCTACCATCAAGTACATCACTATACTCAGTTGTTCCTTTGTTGCCCATCAGAAGAAAATCGTTACCTTTAGCTTCTCTGATAATTGCTAGAAAATTTCTAACTCCTTGATACCAAACTGAATCAAGATGTGAATCATTATCTCTAATTCTATCTAAATTAGCATCAATACCAATATTATCTCGATAATCACCTACCCAAGCAATATTAGGTGTACAATTATCCATGAAATAACCATCCCAGATACTGTCAGTTAAAACGTTTTTTAATATAAAACGCGCAATAAACTGATAATATTTAACACCGTATAATTCAGGACAATCAGTAGACAAATTAAGCATCTTCATACCAGGCCAAAAAATCACAGATTTTTCGTTAGGTTGAAGAAGCCACCAATGTTCAAAATATTTACTAATGGTATCAAGAACATATTGCTGTACAGCTCTCCTGGCTGGCATCTCCGGGGCAAACAACTCCATAGGATTAGAATAACAAATAAGCTTAGTATTTTCGCCTAAACTCTTCACTAGTTCTAATCGATCTCTGTTATTAAACATATTCTCAAGATCAGCTATAACTATGTCAAATTGACTTAGCTTAATTGCTTCTACCTCGGTCATATAAGGTTGAGTCCAATAGGCAACTGACTTGAAATTATCTTTTCCTCCTGCTTGTGAAAAAACAAAGCAAGGAATTAAAACACATAATAGAACTAATAACTGTTTCATTTTTAAGTTTTAAGGTTCGACAATAATATAATGAATTTATCATTATAAGACAAATTTCAAGAAAAGTCAAGGGTTTACATTTGCTAAATAAAAAACCAGCTTACAAAAACTGATCTTATTTTTATATCTATTTTTATGGCAAATGATTCAATGGATTCACTGGTATACCCTCTTTTCTAATCTCAAAGTGTAAATGGGGTCCCGTAGAAAAATATCCTGAACCTGGAGTACCAGGAGCACCACCAGTAGCTCCTATCACCTGACCCTGCAAAACATATTGATCTGTACTGACATTCACCTTAGATACATGACCGTAGACAGTAGAAAATCCATCAGCGTGGATTAACATGATATAGGCATAACGACGAGTGCCATCATATCTAACCTTAGCAACATAACCTGAGGCTGCAGCCCGTAAAGTACTTCCCTGGGATGATCGTATATCAATAGCCGGATGCTCTCCTAGAATATGTCTAAATGGATAACCTGGATCATGAAAAGTAGCTGTAATATAATTTTCTGGTATTGGCCAGGCGAAATCACTATCTAAAAATTCCAATTTATTACCTTCCAGCTGAGCCAATCTCTGTCTAACAGTGCTCTCTATGCTATTAATTTCAGCTGTAGCTTGAGTTTGCTCCTGTTTAGCTTGAGTCAATAATGTTTGATACTGAGATTCTTTAGCCTCGGTAGCTGCTAGAACATTATTTTTACTATTCTCTTCATAAACCAAGGCGTCTCTTTTTCTTTCTAGACTATCCTTTAAAGTAGTTAGTTCTTCACTCTTTTTAACTTTCCTTTGCTGATCCTGTTCTATAATAGATTTGTATCTCCTTAAATCATCCAAGCTATTACCAATTTCTTCATTGGTATCCTCTAAATATCTGGCCTCGTTTAAAAATTCTGCTAAAGAATCATGTAATAACAATATTTCTAAAGTTGACACTTGATTCTGTTTATATACTAATTGTAATAGATTACCTAAATGATCCTTTTCATTTTCAATCTCTTTATCCTTAGCTTGAATATCCAAACCTAATTTTCTAATCTCTAAATTTGATTGATCAATTCCTAATTCAGTTTCAGCAATATCTAACCCTGCTTTAGTCACTCTGTTTTCTAAAATAGCCAATTGACTTTCTAGAGTTACTTGACTGTGCTGATATTTTTCAATTAACTCATTATATTGCTTTTGCTCCTCTCTTATCTGACTCAACTGTTTTTGTTTATTCTGTAATTGGTTATTCAATAATTGAATATCTGCATTAATCTCGTAATTACTTTCAGCCATAACTTGTCCAGAACATGCCAAAAAAGACAATACTAATAAGGCTAATAAAGTTGTTCGAAAAACTTTTATCATAACAAAAATAGGCTTGTATTATAATTATAGCAAATTTAACTATAACTATAAAGCGCCTATTATAAAAGCTCGATAGCTTGTTTTATTCTGTTTAAACTCTCTTCTTTCCCTAACACGCTAGCAACCTCAAAAGGACCAGGACTAGCTTTTTTCCCAGTTAGAGATACTCTCATCGGCCATAGAAAGTCTCCGACTTTATTGTCATTATCTTTAATCCAAGTAATAATTTTTTCTTCTAAAGCTTTCTCTTCCCAGGTAGAGATGTTTTTCAATTCCTTTGCTAAAACTACTAGATTATCTTTTATTTGATTATTATCTAATTTCTTCCAGAACAATAATTCTTTATCATAATCTAATTTATCTACAAAAAAGAAACTAGCCATTTCAGGAATTTCATCTAACTTTTTAATTCTAGCCTGTTCTAAACCAATCGCTTTCTTTATATACTCGTCATCTTTACCGACAGTGTCTTTCAAATATGGTCTAGCTAATTCTAATAGTTTATCAACACTTAATTTACGTAAATATTGGCCATTAAAATAATCTAGCTTATCTCTATCAAAAATAGCTGGACTAATTTGCATGTCCTCTACCCTAAATTTACTAATAACTTCATCGATAGTTAAAACTTCTTGATCATCCTTGGGATGCCAGCCTAATAATACAGAAAAATTAATTAAAGCAGCTGGTAAATAACCTTGAGCCTGATAATCTTCCACAGCTACATCATTTTGACGCTTACTTAATTTTCCACCTTCTTTATTCAAAATTAAAGGTAAATGAATAAACTTAGGTTTTTCCCAACCAAAAGCTTCGTATAATAAAGAATTCTTAGGAAAACTAGGAATCCACTCTTCCCCTCTAGTAACATGGCTGATCTCCATTAAATGATCATCAACCACTGAAGCAAATTGATAAGTTGGAAAGCCATCTGATTTCATTAATACATGATCATCTAAGTCTTGAGCTCTAAATTTTATTTCACCTCTTAATTCATCTATAGCTATCACTTCCCCGTCTAAAGGCATTTTTTGTCTGATCACAAAATCTTCACTCTTATCTAACTTAGCCTGAACTTCTTCAGCTCTTAAATCGCGACAACATCTATCATAACGAGGCGCCTGTTTTTTAGCTTGCTGACTTTCCCTCATTTCAGTTAATCGCTCAGCCGTACAGAAACAGTAATAGGCCTTTTTCTGGTCTAGTAGTTCTTGAATATATTTATTATAAACATCTTGACGTTGACTTTGAATATATGGACCAAATTTACCTGGTTTCTGTGGACCTTCGTTAAATTCAATTCCGGCCCAAGTTAACACTTTAATTAACTCTTCTGTTGCCCCCTCTACTTCTCTAGCTCTATCTGTATCTTCAATCCGCAGCACTAGCTCGCCATCTAAACTCTTAGCAATGACATACGCAAACAGGGCGGTTCTTAAACCACCAATGTGTAAAAAGCCAGTTGGAGACGGCGCAAAGCGCAAACGTACTTTATTCATATATCTCTATTGTAAGTAATTTTCAAATTTTTGCAAAAATTTTGTCATACCTTCCTTTCTTAAATCATGAACTGAGTCAACTAATTTATCTGAATCCACCCATTTCCATTGACTATGTTCCCAATAATTCATTTTAATATCTTTATCATCACCGATAAATTTAAAAATAGCTAATCCCTGGGATTGACCTCGATAACCAGCCCTTTTAACTACCCTATGAAATATTGTTTTACCCCAATCGTGCCAATCATAACGATAAACCTTTTTATAAACCTTTTCTAATTTTACATCAGAGAATTTCAAATTTAATTCTTCTGTTAATTCTCTACGAGCGGCTATTCCTAGAGGTTCGCCATCAGTACCACCTTGAGGCATTTGCCAATGGCCTGGGTCACCCTTTCTTTCAATAATAACTAACTTATATCTTTTTTGTTCTTTCTTATATAAAATACAAGCAACATTCTTACGATAAATAAATGGTTGAATAAACTTCCAATTTATAACCCAAGCACTAAAGATTACTACAGCTCGATAAATTCTACGCCAACGATGCCCCTGCTGTATTAACCGCCAAAACCATTCTAAGCCTAATAATCTAAATACTTTTGGGGCTCTCTTCAGTTTCTTAGTTATAAAATCTACAGCCCCGCCAATACCAGCTGATACTCTTAGACTCTTAATCTTCCAACGTTTATGATAAACAAACTTTTCTTGCCAAGGAGCACCTAATCCTACTAACATAATCTGAGGAGCAAATTTATTTATTTCTTCATAATCAACATCAAAATTATCACGATCTACACCAACGGTCATTAATTCTAAATCAGAAAATTTACTGTTTATAGCTGTTTCTATATCTAATTTTGTGGACAATCCTTTTTTCCAATGAACTATCAATACTTTATATTTATTTTTATTAGCCAATCGTAAAAGCTTTAAGCTTAAATCAGCTCCGGTAATGCGTACAACTTTTTTACCCACCAACAGCCCAGCTAGCTTTAGACCAAAACCATCGGCCATGGACAAATCTGCTCGACGTAAAAGGTAAAAAAGCTCCTCATTATGCTGAGCTTCTAAAACTATCTCTGGATTAGGAGTGACTAAAAAACGGTTTTCTTTGCCCTCCAACCAAGATTTAATCTCGTTCATTACCTTACGATAGCTATAATTATGTAGTCTTACCCCTAGAATTTCAATCATATTTAAATTATAGCACTTTATATCAAAGCACCAAATACTAATTCTAATAATTTTATGTTATAATAATAACAAATAGAAAATAATTTTTTAATATGTCCAAATATAAACGTCTTTCTAAAAATATTGAACAAATCTTAGTTGATAATCCTAAAACAGAGACAGAAAAAATAACCTGGTATAACGTTACTAATGCTAGTAAAAAGGAGATTGAGTTCCTACGAAAAAAGTTTAAGTTTGATTTTAATCTACTAAAGGCTTCTTTGGCTAATTCCATTGCTCAACGACCAGAAATTAAAATTAATAATGGTTATTTATTCATGATTCTACACTTCCCTGTTTTTGAAAAAAATAAAATTTCTGCTGGTGAAATTGAATTTTTTGTTGGCCATGGTTATATAGTAACTATTCATAATAATAATGTAGATAGCTTATCTAATTTCTTCAATTCTTGTAAAAAAGATAACAACTATTTACTTTCATACAAATCAGAATCTTCTGCCGTATTACTATATGAAATTCTGCAAGTGCTAATGTCAGGCTCCTATCCAATACTAGATCAAAACAGTATGGAGATTAATGATGTAGACCAAACTATTTTTTCACAACAAGCAAAAACTCTAAGTTCTCAAATACTACTATTAAAGAGAAACATTCTAAATTTAAGAAAAATCATTCAAAATCATAAAAATATTTTTAAAAAGTTAATGGGAATGAAGAGCTCATTGGTGCCTAGACGAGAATTAAAAAGTTATTATATTAGCCTAATTGAGCATTCAAAACGTATTTGGGAAGTTACTGAAAATCAGAAAGAACATGTTGATGCTCTCTACACTACCAGTGAATCATTAATGAATTATAGAATTAGCAATATCATGAAGATTTTAACAATCTTCACTGTGGTAGTATTACCTTTAAACCTCTTAGCTTCTATTTTTGGTATGAACTTTACTGAAAGCATGCCTTTAATAAATCACGATCAAGGCTTCCTAATTATGTTAGCTATAATGTGCTTTGGGTCTCTGAGTATTTTCATATTTTTTGCCAGAAAGCGGTGGTTATAACAAAAAAAAGTTTAAATTCAAGATATTATGTGAAAAGAGGCTCTGCCTCTTTTTTGTTTCCCCCTAAAAAACCTTGACAAATAGTATTTTTTATTATACAATAATATGTTAAAATAAAGAATAAAATATTTTATGAAAATAGCTATTATTGGACAAAAAGGTATTCCTGCTAAAGACGGTGGTGTAGAAACCCACGTAGAAAATTTAGCAGTTAACTTGGTTAAAATGGGCCAAGAAGTTTTGGTATATAATCGCATAAATTACCGCCCAGAAAAACTAAATAGTTATAAAGGTGTTAAAATAATTAATCTACCAACTATCGGCACTAAACATTTAGATGCTATTACCCATACTTTTTTATCTATTTGCAGTCTTACTTTCAAAAAAGTAGACGTTATTCATATTCATTCTATTGGCCCGGCTAATCTAACTTGGTTAATAAAACTATTAAAACCAAAGACTCCGATTGTCTTTACCTTTCATTGCCAAGACTACTATCATCAAAAATGGAACGGTTTTGCTCGTTGGGTTTTAAGAACCGGAGAAAAGATTGGTCATAAATATGCTCAAGAGATTATTGCAGTTTCACATAGTCTAAGAGACTATAGTCATAGACGTTACAATCGCACCAGTGTTTATATTCCTAATGCTGTAAATATTATTGAACCATTGCCAGCTAATATTATTGAAAAACAATGGGGATTAAAAAAGGATAACTATATTGTAGCTATCTCTAGATTAGTAAAACACAAAGGACTACATCATTTAATTAAAGCTTACAAACAAGCTAATACTGATAAAAAATTAGTTATTGTTGGCGGCAGTAGTCATACTGATCGTTATGTTAATTTTCTACATGAATTAGCCGGTGATGACAAAAATATTATTTTTACTGATAAACAAGCTGATAATACGTTGAAAGAATTATTTTCCAATGCCTATCTATTTGTTCAACCATCTGAAGAAGAAGGTCTATCTATTAGTCTATTGGAAGCTATGAGTTACGGAAAGGCCTGTCTAGTATCAGATATCCCGGCTAACCTAGAAGGTATTGCTGAAACCGGAATTAGTTTCAAAAATAAAGATATTAATGACCTAAAAAATAAATTAGAAAAATTATTTCATAACCCTGAACTAGTGAATAGTTTAGAAAATAAAGCTAAAGCTAGAATTAAAAGTAAATTCCTCTGGGAAGAAGTGACTAAAGAAATTTTAGATACTTACAAACAAGCTACTAAAAAATAATTTACTCCTGCTTTAAATAATTTTTAAAGTAGGCGCAAGTTATTAATATGTTCATTACAATTCATTATAAATCTTCAAAAAAAACTTTACACATGAAAAAACTAAGCTTTGCCTTAACGGCTATCCTTATTGTAGGCCTATTCTGCACTAGTTGCATGAAAGACCTTGAATTCGATCAAGAAATTGACGATCTGCAACTCCAAGCTGTAATAACTCTTAAAGCGGGTTCTGCGACTGTCGGAGATTCCGCTCAAATTGATATGCCGCTTGTAATGAGTGCTCAACTCTCTACTGGTGCAACTTCCTGGCTTTGGGACTTTGGTGATAATACCAACCAAAGCATAGATAAAGTAACTATCCATAAATACTCTGATATCGGTGATTATCTAATAAAACTATGGGTATGGAACGATGTTGGTAATATAGACAGCACTGAACAATGGATTACTATTGTTGAGGAGTATATTCCAAATACGATTATTACCTATCTATCCAGTGCTTCTGCACCAGATAGCTCCGGAAGTATTACTTACAACATTGCAGTTCTAAAAGATTCAATCTGGGCTACTTCTGGAAATTTCTTCCATGTAGGTGAATTTACCAATTGGGGAAATGAAAACATTGTAGATACTGCTAATAATTCTCACTATGCCTTTTTCAACTTAGTTACTTATAACGAAAGTTGTAAATGGGCCTACGGGAGAGCTACAATCTGGGCAAATATGACATCTTCAGAATTCTACGATGAAACCGAAGGAACATTACGAACAACGTTTTATAACGGCGGTATGTATGTATTTGGCAGTATCAGTACTGAGTTCTTACCAGGAGACACCGGTGATACAACTGAAACTCCTTTGTTACGAATGGCTATTGATAGCACCGACTTAACTCTTTATTTTAATAATAAAGAGTATACAGATGGAATCATTAATTGGCCTTGGATGACCTACAGAGACAGCAATGAACAATGGTCAGAACCAATCCAAATGACTTGGGTAGACGGAACTGGCTGGGGAATGGCTACTTTAGATCGTAATTTATTTCCAGCTGATATTGTAAGTGTGAGATTTGGAGGTAATGAAGATACTACGGGATATTATGGCAATATGGATCAGAGCTATTTTTACGATCCAATTAACAACTGTCTAACATTCCAACTTATCGATTTAAATAAGTAATATTTAAATTAAAATAAGAAAAAACGCTGACTTAAAAATCAGCGTTTTATTTTTTTACTCAAATGAACAATCTATTGACCATTAATGATCAATTCACCAGTCGGCATAGTCATGAAATTAAACCCTCCCTGGTTATTAGCCTGGTAGTCACTTGATGACAATTTACCAAGTTTGATCAATTCATGAGGCAAATACCGCGAGTTGCCTATAAATATACAGTAGGCGAACAGCTTACTTTTTTCCTCTGGCTTAAGTTGGTGCCCGGTATTGCAGATATAATAATCACCTTGCAATGTCATAGAAGCACCTCCGTCAGTCCAGTTTGTGTATTCACACATGAAACTTGGGTTTGATCCATTAGTGATATCAACTAAATTCTTTTTGATATAGCCAATGCCGCCAACCGTAATTCCATAAGATCCACCAATATGATCAACCCATTTGTAATTATTAGTTTCGTCGTTCACACTAGAGTAAGTACCCTTATTAGAACTAAGATTCCTGGTGTTCCAACGAACTGCCCAATCACCGGTATTGCTATCGGCAGGCTTAACTTCAGCACCCCAACGAACTGCCCAATCAATAGGAGCATCCGCCTCGGAGAAGTTAGAAACTGTTAGAAAATCACCTTCTAAGCTATCAACTGCTGTTTCTAATTCATTAATCTGATTCTGCAAATATTTATCTAACTGATCTAGATTCTTATCTTTTGCTTCTAGCTTTTTCACATCCCCACCATAATAAGCTGGCTTAGGAAGCTTTTTAGCTTTGGCAATCTGAATATTTTGCTCATCATTTTCTGTTTTAGCATGTGCTTTTAACTCTAAATGACTTGCATCAATACCCCCTTTATTATCCCTAATTAACCCAAAATGAGTTAATCGGGTATCAACACCAGCTTGGATTAAATTACTAATAACAGATTCAGTTACAGCCGGATCTTTAATAGGAATCTCTTTTTTGTCAAAGACTCCTGTTGCCCATAATATCAAGAAAATAATGATGAGTAGGGGTAACCATTCTTCTTTCAAAAACATTAAGATTTTTTTCTTCATGATACAAAAATTTATAAATTACAACAATTATTTTATTTACTTACGTCCCATACTTTTAAAAAGTGGAACTAAATTGAGACTAACGCCTAGCATATGATAGCTATGTCCGTCTTCTTCAATAGACATTTTCCGCTGATAATGTAATTCCAGCAGATTCTGATAATACTTGATAAAAATATCAAGTCCAATACCAGGTTCTACATAACTACTATTATCACCAAGCTGATAGGAGTAACCCATTAAAATTTTGGGTGTAAGTGTCCAACTCCCAACTTGGGCTCTATAAACACTTTCCTCAAACCTTACTTGTAACGTACTCATATCCCAAATTTGGCCATCTATAGGATTATCTTCCCAGAAACTTTCTTCTTGAGAGTTAAAACTATATTGGGCACTAACGAATAATTTATGGCGATAAAACCAATATTTGAATTCGTTATCAATATGAGCATAAGTGCTAAAATACAAGAAATGATCTTCTTGCTTGTTATTCCATCCTTTATTGTCTTCACCGTCTTTTTGACTATACATATAGCCAAGATGAAAATCAATATAGATGTCAGCATTGTATAGAAGATATTGCGGTTCTAGTCCTAGGACCAAACCTCCACCATACTGGTGGGACTTCTCTTTGTAATTCCCCTCAAACATGCCGGAATTTTGACTACCTAGAGCAAAAAGGCCCAGGGCAGCAGACTCAGATATTTTTACTGGCAATATATCCAGATAACAATATCTATATGTACCCTGATCGTTATTGGCATTATAGTATAGGCCGTTACCTATAACTACATTGCTGTTAATCTGAGCTAGCGTTAACGTCGGTGTGACCGCGGCAACAACAATTACTACAATTACTACAAGAAATTTTTTCATGATATTATCTGTTTTTATGTTATTCAATTGTAAAGGACTAATATATTATATTAATATTTTTTTCTAACTTTAGCAATGCATTAACCGTTAAAAACATTATTAATGCTTCCTCGGTCTTCAATATCGATTTCCCTACCTTCTCTTAGTTCAGTAGCTTCAGATTCTTTAACCTCAGCAAGATTACTATCTAATTGAGATGGAGCAATCCCGGCTTGAACAGTTTCTTGAGTTCTCTGTTTTTCTTTTTCTAGTTCCACTAAATAATTATCTTGAGCAGTGTGATTAACAATATACTCTGGTTCAACTCCTAATTTACTTAAACCTAGCAAATACACATAGGCTAAGCCAATAACTAAGCCAAAAACTAGAGCTAAGATTAAATTAACTATAATATTTGGTTTAACTGGATAATTAGAAACAATAGGTTGGTCTACTACAGCTATAGTTAAAGATTCTCCTACTCCTTGATAATTAATATTTTTAGTCATTAGGACATGATTAACAGCTAGAGCAATCTGCTTAGCTTGTTCAGGATTAGGGTGATAAACTGAGACACTAATTAAGCCGGAATCTTTAATATTCTTAGCTTCTACAGTTTTCTGCCAAGTTTTAATTTGTTTTTGTAAATTACCGGCAAAATATTCTTTATTAATATCATATTCTGAATCTAGAACTAATTTGAAAAATGAGCTTGAAGAAGTAACTTCAGCAAATAATGAGCTAACAAACTCGTTAGACTTAGATACGGTATAAGCATCTGCCCCGCTAATATTTTGAATAACTAATAGTCTTGAACTAGTACCATACTTTAAGCTCTGAGAAAATGAAAAACCCAAGCTTATTACTAAGGCTGCTAATACGATAACTGTTACAATTTGTTTTTTAGATTTTAATAATCTTAAAAAATCTCTCGGTTCCATAAATATTATTTAATTATTTAATAACGTATTATAATACAAAAAAAGGAAGTTGTCAAGCTTTTTCCTTGACAAGTTTCGAAATGTTTGTTATTGTTAGCTATTAATTTAAAATAACCAAAATATCAAAAGCTATGAAAAAGATATTAATTACAACCTTGGCTATCATGATCATTATTCTGCCAGTGTTTTTAATAGTAAAACCGGCTAATACCGAAAATGTTAGTTATTATTCTGGTGACGCTATTTCTTACCAAAGCAAGGTTTTTGTGGCTAGCACTGACTCTGCAGCTCTAGAAGTTTTCACTTTAGAAAACGACTATCTGAAGAGTATTGCTGATATTCGTCCAATAGACGAACGTTTTAATACTTATAATGATTTCTATAGTGTGAAATTCAATATAGAAAACGGTGGCTTATATGTATATGCTACTAGTGATTTTAGTTTATATAAGTATAGAGTGAACAATTTAAGTTCTCTAGAATTAATTCAAAAAGTTAAAAATAATAGTTGGGAATGGTATAGCCGAGTAGATAAAATCGGCGACAACATTGTAACTATTGGTCCTAAAGGTATAAAAATCTGGAACAGTAATATGGACATTATTGATGGTTACGATGTAACTAACGAAGATCCATATAACATCCAAGCAAGTGAAAGTCGTTTATTTATCTTTAGTATCGCTGGCGACAGCTTAACCGTTTTTGATAGATCTATTCGTCAGGTTATTAAAACTATTACCCTAAATTACAAAGAAGACCGTGGTAATCACAAAGTATATTATAATCCAGTTACTGAAAATATTTTCGCTGTAGATGATTTCTACGCTAAGAAATATGATCTAAATGGAGAGTTAGTCGGTAATTTCCGTCATCTAAACTATAATGGCTATGATATTGATTCTACAGGAAACGAATTCGTATATTTCTCTAATGGTTTAGGGGTAGTTAAATTAAATCAAGCTGATATGGCTTTAGTCAACTCTCAAGTAACCGCCGGTTTAGGTGGTACTGATGGTTGGGCTATGGGCATAGAGGTTGTAGCTACGAATCAGGGTGATCGTGTTGTAGTATTCAATCATTCTAATATCTTAGTTTTAGATCAAAACTTAAACAAACTAGCTTACGTGAAAGCTGGCTCAACTGATAAACCAGTAATTAAAGAAAATCTATGGTTAAACATGGATAGTACTACTGGGGCTGCTAATTCAGAAGCAATGTTATATGGTGGTGGTTTCTCGGTTAATGAATCTCTAGAGATTGCATTAGCTGGCGAGACTTTCTCAACCAGCGCAGACAGTATGGGTAGATTTGAAGTAAAGATTATTGTACCAGAAGTTAATCCAGTTAGAACTGACATTAAAGTAATGGGTCAGGAGTCTAATCTAAGTTATAGTATAGCTTTCGACATTCAATAATATTCAACCTCGTATATATAAAAACCCGGGATTAACTCTCGGGTTTTTTGTTTTATTTTTTATTATTATTCCTATAATTTATGAGTATATTTTTTCCCTCGGTGTTTGGGATACAATTGGAACTTTTTTAAATAAATTAAAAGCCTCAGATC
>CAZIJG010000002.1:0-82922 GCA_964539545.1 uncultured Gammaproteobacteria bacterium
TTAGGACCGACTAACCCTGGGTCGATTTACGTTGCCCAGGAAACCTGAGATTTTCGGCGGGCAGGATTCTCACCTGCCTTTTTGCTACTCATGCCAACATTCTCTCTTCTATATCTTCCACTCTGCTTCGCAACAGAGCTTCAACAGTTATAGAATGCTCCTCTACCGCTCATCACTAAAAGTGATAAGCCCGTATCTTCGGTAATATGCTTAGCCCCGATACATTTTCGGCGCGAGACAACTTGACTAGTGAGCTGTTACGCTTTCTTTAAAGGATGGCTGCTTCTAAGCCAACCTCCTAGTTGTCGCAGTCACGACACAACCTTTAACACTTAGTAATTATTTAGGGACCTTAGATTGCGATCTGGGCTGTTTCCCTTTCGACTAATGGAGCTTAGCCCCCATAGTCTAACTCCCGGACTACACCTACTGGTATTCGGAGTTTGATTAAAGACGGTATCCGAAGACCCGCCCTCATCCAGTGCTCTACCCCCAGTAGTCAGCATCCGAGGCTAGCCCTAAAGCTATTTCGAGGAGAACCAGCTATTGCCGAGTTCGATTGGAATTTCACCGCTAACCACAGCTCATCCCCTAGTGTTGCACGACTAGTGGGTTCGGTCCTCCCTTTAACTTTCGTTAAAGTTCAACCTGGCCATGGCTAGATCACCCGGCTTCGGGTCTTGTCCATGCGACTAAAATTCTACCTCCGCTTAACACCCGAAAGTGTTAAATGGAGGTAAAATAAACGGGCAATTAACCCTCGCTTTCACTCTACATATTTCCTTCTCAGGACTTATGTAAGCCACATAGACAAACTCGTTGGCTCATTCTTCAATAGGCACGCCGTCACCCCATAAAAAGGCTCCGACTCTTTGTAAGTAAATGGTTTCAGGTACTATTTCACCTCCCTCATCGGGATGCTTTTCACCTTTCCCTCACGGTACTTGTTCACTATCGATCATAAGAAGTATTTAGCCTTGGGTCATAGTCGACCCAGCTTCATACGGAATTTCACGTGTTCCGCACTACTTAAGAAAAACTGCCGCAAAGAAGTTGCTCTTTTCACCTACGGGGCTATCACCGCCTCTGGCTGAGCTTTCCAACTCATTCGGTTAAAAGTAACTTTTTTTTACTTTGCCTTATCTTTTTGGGAGATAAACGCAGTTCCCTTGCAACCCTCCGTAAACATATGGACCCAGATCCTTCTGTTAGGCTTCATTTATCAACCGAAGTCAATAAAATCCACAAAACTCAGTTAACAAAGTTTAGGCTCCTCCCCGTTCGCTCGCCGCTACTTAGGGAATGAAATTTTTCTCTTTTCCTCCGGTTACTAAGATGTTTCAGTTCGCCGGGTAGTCCTGCTCTAGTTTGACCTAGAGCATACCCTATCTTCAATAGGGTGGGTTTCCCCATTCGGAAATCTACGGGTCAAAGGTTGCTTGCCACCTCACCGCAGCTTATCGCAGGCTGCTACGTCCTTCATCGTCTTCTTATGTCAAGGCATCCACCATATACTCTTAATGAGATTTTCTCACATTTTTATCTTGACGAAAAAATTATATTTTTTGTTATTGGTTTCTCGAATTATGAAATTGTTAAAGTTCATAAAATTCAATTATTGCTGACCTGGAAACCAGATTAACAAACAGTTGAATTTTAATTTTTGAGGAACAAAAAAACCGCCATCAAGCGGTCTCATTACTGCCAATCAAATAACAGTACTTAGCCGCTAATAATTTTAGGTCTTAAAGTTGTGTTTAACATAGTTTATTAACACTTTTTAAACTGCTTATAATTATAGCGGATAAGAAAATAATGTCAAGTGTTTTTAGGCAAATAAAAAGGGCACTTAGAGCGCTCTTTAAAAGTTTAACCAAAACTGATTTAAGGGAACCAATATTGTTTTCTTTTCGAGAAAACTATCCACTAATATTATATAAAAAATCCACTAATGTTACGATATTAAATTGAGAGTGAAGAGTCTCCCATCTGAGCCTCTGCCTCTTCTTTTGAAATCAAGTCCTGATTATATAACTCTTTAATTGCTCTACTAAAACTGATCATACCATCTCCTAGACTAGTTTCAATCACTGTTTTAATCTGAGGAATCTTATGTTCTCTGATTAAATTACTAACAGCATCGTTTCTCACCATTACTTCTCTAACCGCTACTCTGCCTCCACCAACCTTTGGTAATAGTCTTTGTGATATAACTGCTTTCAAAGTCATAGACAGTTGAGAGCTAATTTGGGATTGCTGATGAGGAGGGAAAATATCTAAAATTCTATCTACAGTCTGGGTAGCGCTATAGGTATGAAGAGTGGCTAAAACTAAATGTCCAGTTTCAGCTAAAGTAATAGCGGTAGCGATAGTTTCTAAATCTCTCATTTCTCCCACCATAATTACATCTGGATCTTGACGTAAAACATGCTTAAGTCCATTGGCAAAAGTTAGCATATCTGTGCCTAATTGCCTTTGAGTTATAATACTCTTCTTAGATTTAAACAAAAATTCCATTGGATCTTCTAGAGTAACTATATTAGAGGAACGATTGGTATTAATATAATTAATCATGGCAGCTAAAGTCGTGGACTTACCACATCCAGTTGGTCCAGTTACTAAAATCAAACCTTGTTTTGCCTGTAAAAGTTTCTTGGTGATTGGCGGCATATTAATATCTTCTAGAGTAGGTGTACTGAGATTAATAATTCTAGCTACTAACTTGGGGTTATCTTTTTCAAAAGATAAATTACCACGAAAACGTCCTTCAACTAATGAAATACTGAAATCAAATTCTTTATTTTTATAAAATTCATGTCTTTGCTTTTCATTTAATAGATCATGAATAACCGTCTTTACATCATCTGCTGTTACTACCGGAAAAGAAGCATTAACGGTTGGCTCATTTAAATTTCTATTATTATCTAGAGAAACAAAATCCAGACTAGGAACTCCCGCGACCTGGTTTATATTTAATAATTTACCGTGTATTCTTAAGACAGGCGGTAAACCCACCACTAAATGTAGATCTGAAGCTTTTTTCTCAATGGCGATTTTAAATAAACTATGTATATCCATAATTACCAACCCTTAGTTTCTAAACTCTTTTGTGCGGCATGAATCTGAGCCTCTTGTTTGGAAGAGCCTTTACCTTCAGCAATTAACTCCTTGTTTAAATAGGCCCCTACTGTAAATTCCTTACTATGATCTGGCCCGGTTTCATTCATTGATTCGTAATGAGGAGTGATTCCTTCCTTTTCTTGAGCCATCTCTTGAAAAGTAGATTTGGGATCTAGATGTAACCCCTGAGCTAGAATTGAGTCTAGCTTAGAAACCATATGACTATGGATAAACTTCTTTACTGGTTCTATTCCTTGATCTAAATATAAACCACCAATAATAGCTTCCACTGTATCAGCTAAAATAAACTGTCGAGCTTTGGCGCTCTTATCTTTTTCTTCGCCCTTAGACAAATAAACAAATTCTTCAATTTCAATTTCTTTAGCTACTTCATAAAGCATTCTAGAATTAACTAAACTAGCTCTCCAGTTAGTTAACTCTCCTTCTGATCTATTAGCAAAATTAATAAATAAATATTCCGTAATGATTAACTCTAAAACAGCGTCACCTAAAAACTCCAATCTTTCATTATGACCTAGCTTAAATTCTGGATGTTCATTTATATATGAACGATGAACTAAAGCTTGACGCAAATAATCTAAATCTTTAAACTTAAGATCTAATTTTTTCTCTAACTTAGAAAGCTCTGGCATACAATTTGAGTATACGGTTATATCTTTGGACTACTTTCTTACAAGTTAATCCAAAAATCTAATCATATAAATTTATATGAATTATTTTTTCTTTTCTTTGGCCTCCTCAGATTTAACTTCTTCTTCCTTTTCTTTCTTTTCTTTCTTTCTCTTTTCCTCAACTTCACGATCAGTTTTTCGAAACTTTTCTGGTAGATCATTATATACAGCTCCCAAAACTCCGTTAACAAACTTGCCTGAAGATTCCCCACCATAATTCTTAGCAATCTCAATTGCTTCATTAATGGCTACACGAGGAGGGATGTTATCATCCATAATCATTTCATAAACCCCTACTCTCAATATATTTCTATCTACAATAGTAATCTGTTCTAATGGCCATTCAGTGGCAAACTTTGTGATATAGGCATCAATTTCGCTTAAATTCTTTAACACTCCTTTAACGGTTTTCTCTACAAAACCTCCATCATCAAACTCTGGAGCGAAGTTAGTAAAATTATCAACGATAATACTATCCAAATTCTTTTCTTTTTGACCATTGAAATCCCAAACAAACAAAGTTTGCATGGCTATGGTTCTAGCTAAATGACGATTAGACATAAATTATTTCTTCTTTTTTGAATTAGTTTTTGGCTTAATAACTTCTTTCTCTTTATAATTACCACAAAAGGCGCAAGCTGAATGTGGCTCAACAGCTTTCTTACATTTAGGGCAAGTATTTAAAGAAACCGCCTTTAGGCTGTGGTGTGATCTTCTTCTTCCTACGGAAGATGAAGTCCTCTTCTTTTTTGGTACTGACATAATGGTTTGATTAAATTATTCTTATTTTTAGTATATATTTTCTATCTCAATCTCGTCAAGGTAATTAACTAACTTTTTTGCCAACTAATTTCTCAAACGCAATTTTCTCGATAGTTTCTTTTTTCAATAAAGTATCGGCGATTTTATCTAATAAGTCAACCTTATCTTTTAGAATTTTCTTGGCTTTTTCTTTAGCCTGAGCAATAAACTTAGAAATTTCCCCATCAATCCTCTCCGCTATCTTTTCACTATAATCTCTCTGCTCATGAATCTCTCTGCCTAGAAAAATCATTTCTTCCTTCTCGCCAAAAGTTCTTAAGCCTAGCTCTTCAGACATACCATAATCTGTAATTAAGCGTCTAGCAATAGCAGTTGCTCGACGTAGATCTGAAGTAGCTCCAGTAGTGACTTCACCAAAAGTCTGTTTCTCGGCTAAGTGACCAGCTAATAATACAGCGATTTCTTCAATAAATTCTGACTTAGGGTGCATATGTCTATCTTCAACTGGAACTTTCAAAGTATAACCGCCAGCCTGACCACGGGCAATAATAGAAACCTTATGAACTGGATCAGCTTGAGGTAAAAAATGAGCTACTAACGCATGACCAGCCTCATGATAGGCTGTAATCTTTTTTTCCTTATCAGAAATAACCCGACTTTTACGCTCTGGCCCAATCATTACTTTTTCTATAGCTTCAAATAAATCTACAGCATCAATTGTTTTCTTGTTCTCTCTAGCCGCTAGAATAGCTCCTTCGTTTAATAAATTCGCTAGATCAGCACCACTAAACCCAGGGGTTCTTTCAGCGACAATTCTCAAATTAACATCTTTAGATAAAGGTTTCTTTTTAACATGAACTTTCAAAATTGCTTCTCTATCATTGATATCTGGACTATCTATAACCACTCTTCTATCAAAACGACCTGGTCTTAATAAAGCAGGGTCTAGTACATCCGGACGATTAGTAGCTGCAATAATAATTACATTATCTGTAGAATCAAAACCATCCATCTCTACTAATATTTGATTTAAAGTTTGTTCTCTTTCATCATGAGAACCACCTAAACCGGAACCCCTCTTTCTTCCAACTGCATCAATCTCATCAATAAATATAATACAAGGAGAAGTCTTTTTAGCTTTCTGGAATAATGATCTTACTCTAGAAGCACCAACTCCTACAAACATTTCTACAAATTCAGAACCTGAAATATGGAAAAATGGCACTTGAGCTTCGCCCGCTACTGAACGAGCTAATAAAGTTTTACCCGTTCCAGGAGCTCCTAATAACAATACTCCACGAGGAATCTTAGCTCCTAACTCATGGAACTTCTTAGGAAATCTTAGAAACTCTACAATCTCTTTCAACTCTTCTTTAGCTTCTTTCGCTCCAGCTACGTCTTTAAATGTGGTTTTATGTTTTAATAATTTATTAGCTTCCTTAGGTTGAGTCTGTCCAAAGGTCATGGCTCGAGAATTAGCTCCTTGCACGCCACGCATCATGAAATAAATGAACCCGGCAATCAATAGGAATGGGATTAAAAAAGGTAAAATGTTCATTAACCAGAAATCTAAACTACTTTGTTCTTTTATCTTTATATCTACATTAGCTAATTTATCTTTAGCAATACCTAAATCAGCCAATAGTCCAGAGACTGATTGGTCAATTTCTTTTTTAATAATCCTGGTTTCACCATCTTTAGCAGTAACTTCTAATTCTGAGCCATCCACTAAGATTTCTGAAACGTTTTCCCCTTCTAAAGCGGTGATTAAATAGTTAATTCCTACTACCTCAGGCTTATCTTTTCCTGAGTCATAGGAACTAAAAATAGCCGCTAAAAGCAAAAAGATTATAAAAAATATTAAAAAATTCTTTATTAATTTCTTCATAATATTGAAAGTTTTACCTAATTTCAGTAATTAAAGTATATAATGCCAACGTCTTTTTGGCAAATAAAACAACAGGTCAATTCCTGTTGCTTTATTATGTGAGTATTATAACTATTTATCTTCTTTTTTAGCTTCTTTCTCTTCCTTTTTATCCTTACCGACAACTTCTTCTTTAGTTTCTTCTTTAGCTTTTTCTTTCTTCTTTGTTTCCTTTTCTTCCTTTTTATCCTCAGCAATAGTTTTCTTTTCGTCTTTCTTCTTTTTCTCAGTCTTCACACCAGCTAACTTCAGACCTAAACGATGTTCTGCTGGCAAGATATTAATAATTTCAAATTCACGTTCCTCTCCAGCTTTGAAGGCTTCATTAATCTTTTCTTTTGATTTCAAACCTAATTCACTGATATGAGCTAACCCATGGATAGCATCATCTAATTTAATGAATAGACCAAAAGGGTTAACTTTAAGGATTTCTCCAGCAACTTTCTCGCCTTCCTTATATTTCTTAGTAGCTTTCTGCCAAGGATCTTCCATTAATTTTTTAGCACTTAAGAAAATCTTAGCACCTTCTAAATTAACAATTTCTGCCTTAATCTTATCTCCCACCTTTACTAAATCGTGTGGAGAATCAATTCTCTGCCAAGCTAACTCAGAAATATGAATTAAACCTTCCATGTTATCTCCAAAACTTACAAATACACCAAAATTAGTAATAGCAGTAATTGTACCTTCTACAATCATACCAATCTTATATTGAGAAATAACATCTTTCTTACGTTTATTCCATAAATCTTTTTCACTGAAGATAATTTTATCTTCACCTTCTTCTAAGGTAATGATGTTAACTTCAAATTTCTGATCAACAAACTTCTTCAATTTTTCTAAGATCTTACTCTTATCACCACCGCTTACACGAGGGTAATTTTCTGGAGCTAATTGAGAAACTGGTAAAAATCCTTTAATCTGTCGGAAACGAGCCATTAGACCACCTTTATTAGCATCTAAAATCTTAACAACAATAGACTCTTTCTTCTTATAAGCATCTTCTAATGCTAGCCAAGCTTTTTCTTGGCCAACTCTCTTAAAGGATAATTCTAATTCACCATTTTCATTTTCAGCCTCTACTACCATAGCCTCAGCTTCATCACCAAATTTTAATTTAGCATATTCGTCATCTTCAAAATATAATTCTGGACCTCTAATTACACCTACTAAAACACCATTAATATCTAAACGAACTTCAGACTTAGAAGCAGCTACGACGTTACCTTTAACAATATCGCCATCTTGAGGTACAATAAGTTCCTCTTTATCTAGAAGTTTTTGAAAATCTTGACTACTAGTATTTTGTTCTGTCATAAAATTTAACAATTTCGATTTTTAGCAATAAAAAAATTGTCTCTAACCTTCCTTTACGGAAAGCCCTTTGGCTACCCTAGACCAAAAGAATTATTATGGGCATTTATTCATTTTTTATTATTTTATATTATATTTTATAAAAAATCAAGTATTATTGACTAAACTCAACTAATTTGCAATAATTAATTATTAATCGTTCATTAAATTCTAATTAAACTTGAAATCATGTACAAACTTACTAAATTCTATGTAAAAATCAGAGGCTGGTTTTTCTTTCTTCTGTGGGCAATTGCGTCTGGATTATTTATAATACAGATGGGTAATATACCTACTGATGATAATGTTCCATTCCGATTATTCGGTATAATGTTCGCCATCGCTATAGGCGGATTATTCTGGTGGTTTTCGTTAATAGACCCTAAAATACTAGTAAAGGCTAAGGGGAATACTCTGTGCCTGCTAAACGCTGAGGGTAAATTAGTAGGAAATAGTGAAAAATATCTATTTCGACCCCAAGAAGATAAAAACTACAATTACTTCGCTATTCTCGAAAAACCGGGAAAATCTACGTCAACAAAACACCTAATATCAGTGGATTGTTTTATTCCAAGCAAAACCAAAACTACTCTAAAATTTGCTCTTAACTACAACGTTAAATATAATTCCTGCATGTTCATACATGAGTATTGGGAATTATTTTGTAATGAATGGAAAAATTCTCCTAAGCGAAGACCTAAAAAATCCTCTATTCCTAAATACAGCGTAGATACGTATATCAAAAACCTTATACTTAAGGCTAAGGATATTTGGGCAAAAGAATCCACCATTACGAATGCTAAAAGTGATACCGAGAGAGTGAACCTAATTAACGAGTGGCTTGAAAAAACCATTGTGCCGACCATTAAACAACTATCAATGATTGATGCCTGTGAAATTAAAGCTATGTCGGAACAAGACATTAACATTGAATCATTCTTTTTGTAAAATACACAAAAACCGTCTATCAAAGACGGTTTTTTTCTATACTCAATTTATTTTAAATTATTTTCTTCGATCTCTTCCTAACGACTATTAAACCGATTATCAAAACTAATGCTGACAAAATAATTATTTTAAGTTCTCCATAATATTGTAGAATTGTTTCTTGTTCAGCACCAAAATAATATCCAACCAAGGCTAAAATAATCACCCAGACGGAAGCTCCTAAACCAGTAAACAAGCAAAATTTAAATAGGTTCATTTTTGCTAAACCAGCTGGCAAAGAGATTAATTGTCTGATCACCGGGATCAGTCTGCCAAAAAAAGTGGAAACAGCACCATGTTTAAGAAAGTATTTTTCTGACTTTTCTAGTTTATATTGGTTTAACAAGCAAACTTTAGCCCATTTAATATTAACCAATTTATACAAAATTGGTCTACCTAGCCAAAGAGCTAAAAAATAGTTAACTAGAGCTCCGATTAAACTACCTAAAATACCAGAGCCTATAACTAAGCCTAAATTTAGCCTACCTTGCTGGGCTAAATAGCCAGCTGGAGGAATTATTAACTCAGAAGGAAACGGAACAAAAGAACTCTCAATTGCCATTAAGCTAATAATTCCTAGATAGTTTAAACTTTCCACCAAACCTAATAGGGCTTGGATAAAACTTTCGAGCATGATAATTAAACTTTAATAATCACCGGTAATACCATTGGTCTTCTCTTAGTCTGAGTAAACAAAAATTGACCAACGTCATTTCTAATCTTATTTTTTATGTAATCGTCATCAATACGGCTAGAAACTGGACGAGCTGTAACTATAGTCTTTACCTTCATTCTAGTTTTCTCGATAATTGCCTTATTCTCTTTCATGTAAATAAAACCACGAGAAATTAAATCCGGATTACCAATAATCGCTCCTGTTTTAGAATCGATAGTGGCGATTACTACAATCATACCATCTTCAGCCATCATTCGCCTATCTCTCAAAACAATACCGGAAACATCACCAACTCCTAGACCATCTACCATAATATATTCGGTTGGCACCTTCTCCTGAGTCAATCTGGCCAACACTTTTCGATTACGATCAGAGGTTATTTCTACTACCTGACCATTATCTGCTACAAAAATATTTTCTGTAGGTATATCCATTCTCTCGGCTAATTCAGCGTGAGCTCTTAACATGAAATGGTTACCTTCAATAGGCATAAAAAATTTAGGTTTCATTAATCTCAACATTAATTTAAGATCCTCTTCTTTTCCGTGACCACCAGCATGAATATCAAGCATCCTATAGTTAATAATGCTAGCACCTTGGCGCACAATTAAATCCATTAATTGTTGTACACTTCTTTCATTACCAGGAATAGCTGAAGATGAAAAAATTACTGTATCATTTTCTTGCAAACTAATTGTACGATGATTACCATTAACTACTCGAGCCAGAAAGGCATTGGTTTCTCCCTGAGCTCCAGTACCAATAATCAATAGCTCCTTGTCTGGAGTACGTTTAAACTCTTCTTCAGATAATAACAATTTAGGATTGAACTTCAAATAGCCAATCTCATGTGCTACCTCGACATTACTAATCATACTACGACCTTGTAGATAAACTTTTCTTTTATATTTAGCGGCTAAATCAAGAAGTTTTTGTACACGAGCTAACTGAGAAGCAAAAGTAGCTAAAATAATTCTACCTTCAATTTTTTCAAATAGAGTTCCCATTTCATCACCAATCCTAGTTTCAGATAATTGATAACCAGCGGCGGTAGCATTAGTAGAGTCAGACATTAATAATAATACTCCCTTAGTTCCAACTTCAGCAAAACGACCTAAATCAGCCGGCTTATCATTTACTGGTGAGAAATCAATCTTAAAATCTCCAGTATGCACTATTGTCCCTAGAGGCGTATTAGCAATAACAGCAAAACAATCTGGAATAGAGTGATTAACTCTCATAAACTCCATATCAAAATATTTACCTAATTTGAATTTAGAATATTCATCAATTTCTTGAATTTTTAAAGCTGGACAATCTTTATATTCTATTTGACGACGACGAACTAAACCGGCAGTCAATTTACCCATAAACATAGGTACGCCAGCCAACTCTTTCATTAGAAAAGGGATACCTCCAATATGGTCATAATGACCATGAGTAATAATTACACCCTTAACCCAGTCTCGCTTATCCTGTAAATAAGTGATGTCTGGAATGATAAAATCAATACCCGGCATGTCTTCATCCGGGAATTGTAGACCCATATCAATAATAATAATTTCTTTATCATATTCAATAAGAGTCATGTTACGTCCAACTTCTTCTAGTCCTCCTAAAGCCATTACCCTAAGTTTAGGTCCAAAACTAGCTGGTTGAACTGAGCGATCAACAACCGCTGATCTAATTGACTTGATTGGTCTAACCAACTTATTTGATTGAGTTGCTCTAGTCGGACGAGTAGCTCTACCTGAACGAGCTGGCATAGCTGACCTAGTGGGTCGAGTTGTTCTAGCTGGTCGTTTAGAGGTAGTTGGTCTACCTGTTTGAGCTGATCCAATTGGCCGAGCTGTTCTGATTGATCGCTCAGAAGTGACTGGTCTACCTGTTTGAGCTGACCTAGTCGATTGAACTGACTTAGCAATTCTAGTTTGTGTGGATCTAGTAGGCCGACTCTGAGTGGCAGATCTAGTAGATTCTGGTTGTCCAGCAGATCTAACAGGTCTAGCGCCTTGATTGGCTCTAGGCTTGTAGGTCGGTCTAGCCGATTGGCTATCCGAATTTCGACGCTGGGATTTATAAGTTTTTATCATAAATTTTTTATAGGGCTTCAGCCCTGAGGTTAATAATTTATATAAGAAGAATAAAATTTTAAAATTAATTTCTCACCATAGCTTGTTGCTTTAAATTCTGCGGCATTTTTTCAATGGCATAGCGTAAAGCCGTGCGAGGCATAATCTGTTTTTTCTTCATTACGTAATCGAAGATGACTTTCTGGTCCAAGTTACTAGCTTCTTTCAAAAGCCAACCGTAACCCTTTTGGACTAAATCATCTTGATCTTTAATTAATTTATTAGACACCCAGAAAGATCTTTGTAAAAAAAGATTAAACTTCTTAGGTGTGTCCACAGATTTTTTTAAAGGATAGATTAAGATAACCGCCACAGCTCGTTTCAGCCAACGATTACTAGAAGTTACCCATTTATCTGTTTCTGTGATGAGTTCAGGAAATTGCCAAAGCAAATGACCAAAGCTATATGTACAAAAAGTGTCACAATACCCCCAATTCGATACATATTGCTTTAACCACTTAGTAAATAGCTTAAAATCCTGAATAGTAAATTCTTGTTTTCGACGAAAACAAAAATTAAAAGCTAAAGAACTTAGTTCATAATAATCCAAACCTAGGAGTTTTTCACAAATTGCAAAAACTTCTTTTTTACTTAAAGGTTTTAGCTGTAAATAATATTTATTAGCTATCTCCTTTAGGGGCTTAGATCTAACGCCGTAATTTCTGACCGGTTCTTTGAAATAATTTTGGAAACCTTGTTGATATTCCAAATCAATTTGTTTAATCAGGTCGCGACGCAGAGAAGATATGAACTTCTCTGTATTCATATATTTAAATTAAGAAGAGTTTAGAAAACTAGCTTATTCTTTACTTTAATATGCCAGTCGATGATATTAGAAAACCTATGTTTAGGCTCTAAAATGCTAAAAGTAGTTAATCCCTTAATCTTTTTACTCTGAGGATAAATGTAATTAGGAGAATAAAGGAAAATAGCTGGAATATCATCATGAATAATTTTTTGAAACTCACAATACTTTTCAGCTCTTTTTTTTTGGTCTAAAATTACTCGAGAATCCTCTAACAACTTATCTACTACTGAATTATCATAATCTGTAATATTTAACTCTTCCTGAGAATGCCAATAGGCAAACGGATCTGGATCAAACCCTAGAGTTTGGCCATATAATAACACTTCAAAATCTTTAGGCTTAATAATTTTAGCTTGAATTTCAGAAGCAGATACTGAATTAATGATGCTTCGAATTCCTAATTTTTGCCAAGCCGCTTGCAGAGCTTCGGCTACTTCATAATCTCTGGGATTATCTACAACAGTTAAAGTTAAAATTAAATAAGTACGATTATTATCTTTTTCTTTATATCTCCAAGAACCTTCTACAATCAAAGAAGTACTACTAGCTAAAAATTGTAATTGTTCTAAACCCTTAACTTCAAATACTTCTTCATCAATTTTTTCTTCATCTTCAACTTCTTCATCAATTTTTTCAACTTCATTATCTATGACTAAAGCAATTTCAATACGTTCAGTCTGTTCTTTAGCCTGAGAAATATCTTCAGATGAAATCTCTTGTAATCCCCAACCTGCTTCTTCTAATAATTCTTTAGCTTTATCAATATCAAAACCGTAATCTGGTAATTGATCATTATAGGCAAAACTACCTGGTAGAACTGGGCCCTTAATCAGGCTAGCCTCTTGACCAAATATATCTTCAACTAATTTATTCTTATCTATAGCCAAAGACAAAGCTTCTCTTAGCTCCTGAGATTCTAAAACAGCATTTTTTTCTTCGTTAAAAAACAAAGCTGTAACTTGTGGTAAAGAGAAATAATGAAAATTCAAAGAGTTTTGGGCAATTACATCTGATTTCTTATCAAAAGGTAAATAACTTATACCATCCACTTCATCACCATTTAAACCTTCAACTAAACTAATAAAGTCTGGATAAAACTTAAAATGTAATTCCCCGATATATGGCTCGTGTTGATAATAACCCTTATTAACCTCCAGACTATATTCTTTAATACTCCCAGCTTTATTTTTTAATAACGCTTTAAACTTATATGGTCCAGAACCAATTGGTTTTAGATTAAGTTCAGCTAAGTTAGCATTCTCTGGATTAATATTCATCCAAAGTTTTTCTGGCAAAATACCAAAGGTTAAGAGCTCCAGGAATCCAGCATAAGGCTCAACCAAAACCATCTTAAAACTATATTCATCAATCTTTTCAATTTCTACACCGCCAAACACATTCAACCAAGGGGAACGAAAGTCTGGATTCTTTATAGCTTGAAAAGTAAAAACCACATCATCAGCTGTAAGCTTTTCATTATTATGCCATCTAGCGCTCTTAATTAAAGTAATGGTGTATATTTTACCATCCTCGCTAACATTATAGTCTTCGACCAAATCTTTATTTAAATTACCTTGGCCATCATATTTAAACAGATGAGAAAATATTAGATAAGATAAATCACTATCTACATCAGAAAAAGAATATAGGGGATTAATATATTTTGGTGTTCCCACTAAACCTTCAGAGTATTCACCTCCTTTAGCCGGAGCCATTTGTAAATGTGATTGATAAAAATTCCAACCTATAAAAACTATTGAAATAACAATAATAGTAATTAAAACTTTAACAATTAAGTTTTCTTTTGGAGTAAGAAACTTTCTTAATTGTTTAAACTGTCGACGATTAGGAATCTTAGAAGAAGCTAAACTATAGATTAATTTCTTATCAGCTTTAGCGCGATCAAAATCTCCGTTAGTTTTATGAGCAAGTCGTTTTTTAAATTTTATTTTCACTGATAACAAAAAGTCAGCCAACCAACTACGTTTTGGCTTGTTTAAATTAGAAAAATTTTGTTCTTGAGGTAAATCCACGAAATTATAGGATAATAGCTGCCAGCGAAACTAAAAAGAATAGTAAAGAGAGTATAATAGTAAAATTATATAGTTTTTTTTCAACTCCTCTTTTGGTTGTAAATCCACCGCTAGAACCACCGAAGGCACTACCTAAACCTGAACCTTGGTTTTGCATTAGAATAACAATCATTAAAAGGAAAGCGATGATAATTTGAGCAATCTTTATAGCAAACATAATTATTCTTTTATCTCAGAAATTATTTTTTTGAGAACTGTCTTATTATTTTCAGCTAAGTCAGCTAAAATTTTTCTATCTAACTCTATTTTGTTTTTTTTGAACAAAAACATTAGACGAGAATAAGGTAATCCGTTTTCTCTAGCAAAAGCATTAATCTTTATCTGCCACAAAGCTCTACGAGTTCTCTTTTTCTTCCGTCTATCCATGAAGGCATGAGCACCCGCTTTAGTTTCAGCTGTTTTTGCTAAACGAATCAAATTTTTTCTTCCCCATTTATAACCCTTAACTGCTTTTAACAATTTTCGTCTTCTTTTTACATGGGTTGTTCCTCTTTTTACTCTAGGCATAAATTTAAAATCCGTGCTATAAAAACACTACTTATACGGAGTTAGTTGATTAATAGTTTTTTTCAGAGTTTTAGTGGTATCTTTATCCAATCTTTTCTGTCTAGTAGTCTTACCAGATTCTTTGGCATTAAAGTGACCTTGACCTCCACGTCTTTGTCTCAATTTTCCAGTTCCAGTCTTCTTGATTCGTTTAGCAGTAGCTTTATGAGTCTTCATTTTAGGCATAAATTTCTTTATTTAGAATAAAAAACAGGCTTAAACCTGGTTTAACCATATCTCTAATCCTTGTTAATTAATATAATGGTAAACCTTCCTCCTTGTTTTGTCAAGACTTGTTCTTCAATAACCTCTAGCTTTTCTTCTTCTTTAATCTTATTTATAAATCCAACAATTGTTTCCTTGGCTTTCTCTGGATGTTGTCTTTCACGACCTCTTAAACTAACCTCTATTTTTAGCTTGTTTCCTTGAGATAAAAATTTAATAGCTTGTTTTAAACGAAAATTAAAATCGTGGCTACTAATTCTCACAGATAATCTAATACTTTTCACTTCCACCTTCTTTTGTTGCATCCTTTGTTTATGGGCCTTTTTCTCTCTTTCATACTTCATTTGACCCAAATCAACAATCTTAGCTACTGGAGGATCAGCCTTAGGATTAACTAATACTAAATCTAACTCCAATTCTTTAGCCATTTCTGTGGCTTTTTCTGTCTCCATTGCTCCTAATCTTTCACCATTTTCGTCAATCAAAAAGACTCTATCAGAATTAATACTCTGGTTAGATGTAAAATAAGGTTTTTCTTGGCGCGGTTGCGCTTTTCTCCATTTTATTCTCATATGAGCGGGTAGGGGGAATCGAACCCCCATCTCTACCTTGGCAAGGTAATATAATAACCATTATACGATACCCGCAAATAAAAAAAGGATTTCTCCTAAAGTAAGTACATTGTATTAAATCTTAACCTTTAAGTCAAGAAAAAAAGACCCCTTTATTAGACGCCTTTTAAATAAAATTTTAACTAATATTGCCCCCATTAGCATGGACAATGCCGGCTTCAAAACTAAATCCCTGTGCCGATTCTCCATTGATGGTAAAGTTAAACCAGGAATTCATACCATTTCTCTCAAGTTCGTTAATTAACATCTTTTTAGCTGCTATTTCAATATGATCAACCATATCGTAATTTGCTATCTGTCCATTAGTAACTCCTACCGGCCCAGTTACTTCAATATCTGCCTTAAAATTAACTCTAAGACAATAATCGTCAATACTTCTAAACTCTTGAGTAAAACTAATCCTCATCTTAGACTCAATAACCACAGAATTTCTATCCAGAGCAAGAATATATTTTTGCCCAAATATTAACACTTTCTTACGATACACTACCCATTGATTTTTCTTTACTTTTCTTGGTATACATTCCAAAAAAAAATAGGATGATAACTATTGAGGAAAACACTATTAAAACAATCTGCAACATTTCCTGGCGCCTAGATCCCAATGTGATAATCGCTAGGAGAAAAAAAAGAGTCCCCATAAGTCTTTTTCCAACAGTATCTACTCTTGTTTTCTTGAAAGGAAAAATATATAATCCTAAAAATAAAATAGAGGCTGCAGCTAATACGCTGGCAAACCTCACATCACAAGACGGAAAGGTCATAAATATAGAAATAAATAACATCAGAACCACAGATATAACTGGGGCAAAAATAAAAAAATATTTAATTAAAAATTTCATCTGATACAGTATTTAATTAATAAAAAGAACGAAAATTAATTAATAAATTGTATGACTTATACTCTAAATTGTCAAGACAAAAAGAAAAAAGAGCCTTATTAAAGCTCTTTATTATTTAATGTCCTCACGGACAAGATTTCTGTGGCCTGAACGCTAAAATTAACGCCATCAATAGCTCCTCTATAGTTTAAAACCAAAAGAGAATTAAGGCCTTTTTCATTTAATTCATCAGAAATTACATTACTAGCTTTTGCCAGAATTTTTTTTAAAGTGTTAATTTTCACCAATTTTTTATCAACACTGTTAATAACATTGTTGAGTTTACCAGTAATCTTAAAACGTACATCACCACTTACATGAACGACATCGATAACTTCTGACTGGATGACTGCTCCTTCTTCCAAAATAGTGTTTTCCATGGCTATATCTATTTATATTAATAAAGAACTCAAGTTAATTAATCCTACTATTTCCCTCTTGCTATGTCAATATTGAAAAAAGAAGGGTCAACATAATAGTTGACCCTTTAATCTGTAATAATGAATTGTTAAATTTGTTTAATAACTTTAATGAACAGTGTTCCTAAAGGAACAATTTTCCCAAAGAGGGATGAGAAGTTTAGATTCCAGTTGAGTCAGTAACGGGGATTTTGCAATCAAACCATGTTGTATCCCCTCAATTTTGACGATAGCACTATGTAAATGATAATACCAATCCAAAACCTTATAATGACAATAATTCCACCAGTGATTGATGCTTACAACCCTATAACGCTGTAGACGTAAATTTTGGCTAAGCACCGGTACTATTGGTACTGTAGTCCGTTGTGGTAGTACAGCCTTACCATCTAGGGAAACTATTGCTTCCTGACTAATAGTGTAAACTTGCTCATCTTGTGCTGGGCTTAATGCTATAAAAAAAATAGCTAAGATCAACAATTTCATAATGAACGATTTAAATGTAATTAAATTATATCTGATAAAAATATTTTTGTAAAGAAAAAGACTGCAAAAATGCAGTCTTCTTCATATTCTTGGGTGCCGCGGGGGAGACTCGAACTCCCACGGTATCACTACCACTGGATTTTAAGTCCAGCGCGTCTACCAGTTCCGCCACCGCGGCGCCTTGTGGAGATGGTGGGAATCGAACCCACGTCTAACAAACCATATTTAAATAAGTTTACAGAGATATTTCAGCTTAAAAATTAAAAATAGCCGTTTAAACCGAACAAAATCGACTATTTCTGTCCTCTTGAGGTTTCGATTCTAAAGACAAAGGCAAGCTTTAAAATCTATTTTCATAATTAACACCTGGAACCCAACTATGAAAACTCGTTGGCCAGATGGTTGTAGCGATTTTAGGCTACAACTGGCGCAAAACTAGGAACTTTCCATGAGAAAGCCTTTGCTTTGCTAGTAAATGTTTTTGCAATTACTTGTTTTAAGCTAGATTAACGTGTTAACTCAATCACGCTCTGAATATTTAATAGTGTCTGCTATCGATGCCGATCATCCCCAAGCTTACACTTTTCTCTTTGTTAACGATCTTAACCTTCTGTCTAAATCTCGCTTCTTGATATCTTCTCTCTTATCAGCTTGTTTCTTACCTTTAGCTACAGCAATCTCTAACTTCAAAAAGCTATGTTTAGTATATATTCTTAAGGGAATAAGTGTCAAGCCAGCTTCCTTAGACTTGCCCAATAATCTATTAATTTCTGATCTATGAAGCAATAATTGTCTAGAAGCTTGGGCTTCATAATTTTCAACTATTCCCGCTGGTCTATACAAAGGAATGTGAGCTTGCAACAAAAATGGTACTAAATTTCCATTTTGTTTTTTAAAACTAATATAGCTACCCTTAAGATTTGCTTGATTACCTTTGACTGCTTTAACTTCATAACCCTTCAGAATCAGACCTGCTTCGTAAGTTTCTAAAATATGATAATTATGTCTAGCTTGTTTGTTCAAGGCTAGGGTAGCCATAGTTTTATTTTTTAATATTCCATTCTTTAAGCTGAGAGATAACTTTCTGATTACCTAATAGATTACCGAGATATGCTCGATAGTGAGGAGCTTTAATCATGTCCTGAACCTTATCATCTCCTTTATACTGTTCCTTCAACTCTGCAACTTTTGCGTCGATATCTTTATCAGTAATTTCAATTTTTTCTTTTTTAGCAATTTCTTTTACTAACAAAGCACTCTTTACTCTCTTTAGGGCTTCTGGAAGCATATCTATAGTTAATTCTTCTCGAGTCTTGCTAATACTGCTTAGATAGTCTTCAAATTTACCACCCTGACGTTCGATTGACTGCTTCATTTCTTCAAACATGTTATTAGTTTCATGTTCAATTAATACTTCTGGTATATCGCCAAATTTAACATTCTTTAGAATTGCATCTAGTATAACGATTTCTGTTTTTTGTTCATTTTTATGTTCCTTTTCATGCTTAATGTTATTAATTAGGTTGTCTTTTAACTCCTGTAGATTCTTAAATTGGAAGGCTGTAGCAAATTCATCATCTAACTTAGGGATGTCTCTTTCATAAACTTCTTTAATCCCAACTTTAAAATCTACCATTTTGCCAGCTAAGTGCTTTTGATGATGATTTTCTGGAAATGGCAAACTAAAACTCTTAGTCTCACCTTTCTTAGCCTTCAACAACTTTTTGTCTAAACCTGGTAAAAAATAATCTTTACCGATCAGTACTGTGGCATCTTGACTTTGGCCACCTTCAACCGGAACTTTATCTTGAAACATTTCAATTTTAGCTGTTACCTTATCTCCTTCTTTAATCTCTCTATCTACAACTTTTTCTTGAACTTTCATTTCAGCTAATTGTTCAAGAGTTTTTTCAATTTCTTTATCCTCAACTTTAACTTCTTCTTTCTCAACTCCTAATTTTTTATATTCACCTAAAGTTATTTTTGGCAAAATAGCAATTTCCAGTTTATATTCTAAATCATTATCTGGAGCTAATTTGTTAATACTAACCTTAGGCTGTCCAACTGCTTGTTGGCTACCTATTCCTTCCTTCATAACTTTATCGAAGTTTTTACTAATAGCAATAGAGGCGGCTTCTTCTAAAATCGCCATTTCGCCTACCTTCTGTTTTAACACATCCAAAGGCACCTTACCTGATCTAAAGCCTTCAACCTTAACTCTCTTAGACACCTCTTCAGCTCCTTTAGCTAAATAGGGTTCAAACTCTTTCCAAGTTAAAGTAACTGTTAATTCTACCTGGGATTTCTCCAGGTCTTTTTTCTTAATATCCATAAGTCTTTTTATATTAAACTAGTAGAGCTACGATAAGTAGAGCTACGATATTCAAAATTTTAATCATTGGGTTAATAGCTGGTCCAGCTGTATCCTTATATGGATCACCTACTGTATCCCCGGTAACTGCAGCTTTATGAGCTTCTGAGCCCTTACCACCACAATGACCATCCTCAATATATTTTTTAGCGTTGTCCCAGGCACCACCACCGGAAGTCATAGAAATAGCTACGAAGATACCAGTGACAATAGCACCAACTAATACACCTCCTAGAGCAGCTGGTCCTAATATAAAGCCAACAAGAATTGGAGTGATTACTGGGATCAAGGCTGGAACAATCATTTGTCTAATAGCGGCCTTGGTAACAATGTCTACAGTTCTACCATAATCTGGTTTTTCAGTCCCTTCCATAATACCTGGCTTCTCACTAAATTGTTTTCTAACATCAGACACCACTGAACCGGCTGTTTTTCCTACCGCCTTCATAGACAAGGCAGCGAAATAGAATGGTAATAAACCACCAATAAATAAACCAGCAAGCACGTAGGGGTCATTAATTGCGAAACTAACACCATCGCCTAGACTATGGGTATAGTCAGCAAACAACACTAGAGCCGCCAGGGCAGCACTGCCAATAGCATATCCCTTGGTAACAGCTTTTGTAGTATTTCCTACTGCATCCAGTGGATCAGTAATATTTCTTACTTCTTCTCCTAATTCTGCCATTTCAGCAATACCACCAGCATTATCTGTGATTGGGCCATAGGCATCCATGGTCACAATAATTCCAGTTAGAGAAAGCATGGCGATAGCAGCTACGGCTACTCCGTATAAACCAACCAAGGAATAGGATCCTAGGATAGCCGCTACGATTACCAACACTGGCCATAGAGTAGACTGTAATGAAACTGCTAAACCAGCAATCACATTAGTACCATGCCCAGTTTCAGAAGCCTTAGCAATATCTTTTACTGGTTTGAATTTAGTAGAAGTATAATATTCAGTAATCACAACTAATAGAGCAGTTACCACTAAACCAATCAGAGCAGCTAAATATACATCTACATAATTATAAATTGGGTTATCTTTAAAGAAATATACTGTTATAGGATAAAAACCAATGGCAGACAGAAGACCGGCAACACCTAAACCTTTGTATAAAGCTCTCATAATATTCTTTTTCTTTCCTAGTCTGATAAAGAAAATTCCAATTACTGAAGCGACAATAGAAAGCGCTCCTAGTACTAAAGGATAGATAATAACATTCTCATTACCAACAAAAGTCAGAGCTCCTAGAATCATAGCTGCAGTAGTAGTTACGGCATAGGTTTCAAATAGATCAGCGGCCATACCAGCACAATCGCCAACGTTGTCACCAACGTTATCAGCAATTACAGCTGGGTTACGAGGGTCGTCTTCAGGGATACCAGCTTCAATTTTACCAACTAAGTCAGCTCCTACATCAGCAGCCTTGGTATAAATACCTCCGCCCAAACGAGCAAAGATAGAAATTAAAGAGCCACCAAAACTAAAACCGATTAAAGCGTATAGATCGTGAGTTAATAAATAAAAGCCAGCTGTACCAAGTAAAGCTAAGCCAACTACTAACATACCAGTTACACTACCACCTCTTACTGCTACTTTTAGACCTTCTTTTAATCCCTTGCGGGCAGCTTCAGCAGTTCTAACATTAGCTCTTACACTAACATGCATACCAATATATCCCGCTAAACCAGAAAGTACGGAACCAGCTAAGAAAGCTAGAGCAGTTAACCATCCTAGACTAGGAATAAATCCAATTACAAAAAACAGGATTAGAGCCACAATACCAATAGTTTGATATTGACGATTTAAGAAAGCTTTAGCTCCAGTTTGGATAGCCTTAGCAATTTCTTGCATTTTGTCATTACCGCTAGGCAATTTAACAATTGAGCGAATAGCTATTACTCCATAGATTAGAGCAATCAGTGCGCTACCGATGATAAAAATGGTGCTGACCATAATTTTAAATTTAATTTTATTATTTATTAATCTTATTTTCCCACTTATCCATTTTCTTAGAGAACAGCTCTTTAAGCTCTTCTAGGGAAAGTTTAGGATTAGCGTGGTGGATAACTGCAAAAGCTACCAACAGTACATCGACAGCTTCTTCAGTAATATCATTAGAATCAAGTCCTTTGTAAGCACAAGCAGAAACTTTTTCATGAGACATTACCGCTTCAGCTAATTCACCATATTCCTCAACTCCTTTTAGAGTTCTCTCTATTAGAGTCTTCGAATCTTTAATGGTTAAAGAATTAATCCTTTCTATAATCTTATTCATATTTATTTATTTATTTTTTCTTATCTGTCTTCTCTTCTTTAGCTTCCTTTTTTACTTTCTTTTCTTTCTTATCGTCTTTTTCTTCCTTATCATCTTTTTTCTTTTTCTTATCATCTTTTTTTGCTTTTTTCTCCTCAGCCTCTTTCTTATCTTTCTTATCATCCTTCTTGTCGTCTTTCTTGTCATCTTTCTTATCTTTCTTATCAGCCTTTTCTTTCTCCTTTGCATCAGTTGAAGTCACAGCTTCCTGGCCATCTACTATAATATCTATTTTCCAACCAGTTAGATGCGCCGCTAATCTAACATTCTGTCCATTTTTACCAATAGCTAAAGATAATTTATCTTCGGCTACTTTAACTATAGCCTTACCATCTTCTTCTTTCAAATCAATCCCTAAAACTTGAGCTGGGGACAAAGCATTGGCAATAAATTTACCTGGGTCTTCATCATATTCAATAATATCTACTTTTTCTCCTCCTAACTCATTGATAATAGTTTGGATTCTAGCGCCTCTTTGGCCAACACAAGATCCGACTGGATCCACATTATCAGCTTCAGTAAAAATTGCTACCTTAGAACGAGAACCAGCTTCCCTGGCCACACCTTTTATTTCAATCAAACCATTAGAAACTTCTGGAATTTCTAAATAAAATATTTTTCTTAAAATTTCTTCAGAACGACGAGATAAAATAATTTCAGCTCCTTTAGCTCCTGACCTTACTTCTTTAATAAACACTTTAACTCTTTCACCTGGATTATATTTTTCTCCAGGAATCTGCTCTTCATAGGGTAAATAACCAGCGGCCTTGCCTAAATCAACTAGCACAAATCTAGCTTCACGTCTTTGAACAATTCCACTAACAACTTCATTTTCCTTATCTTTGAATTCATTAAAAATCATTTCTCTTTCAATTTCTCTTAATTTCTGTACAATCACCTGCTTGGCAGTTTGAGCGGCCATGCGACCATAGTTATCTGGAGCTGGTAAATCAGAAACAATTTCGTCTCCAATCTTTGCTCCAGATTTAAGAATTTTGGCTTCACTAATCTGAATTTCAGTCCTAGGATTAAAACGTTTAATTTCTTCACCATTTTCGTCTACAGTTGGTCTTTCATCTTCTGATTCACCTTCTAATTCTTCTGGAATGTCCTCCGCTACTATTTTCGCATCAAAAATCTTCGATTTACCTGTTTTAGGATCAAATTTTACTCTAATGTTTTGATTTTTTTCACCGAAATCTTTGCGATAAGCAGCCGCTAAAGCTAACTCTATAGTAGAAACCACTGCATCAAAATCTAGATTCTTTTCTTCACATATTTGTTTAATAGCGCTAGATAATTCTGACATAATTTTAAAATTAAATTAGACATATTTGCCTACTCATTTAAAAAAGCCAATTGTATTAAACAACTAGCTTTTGTATATATATACTAACAATTGTTATGGAGTTTGTCAAAACAAACTAGTAGTCTGGATTCAGATATTGGACCTCATTAGTGGTAATAGCTACCATTCGACGGAGAATGAAATATGAAAGACTCCAAGAAGCAAAGGCAATTACCAGTCCGATCATAGCATTGGTTATGTTTTTCTTGGCTTTCGACACCTGTTCTTCATTGCCGCCAGCAGTCATCCAGCGATAGCCAGCTAAAACTATGAGGACAAAAAATACTACACTTAAAAAACTAAGGGCAAGATTGACTACTTTTACTATAGTATATCTAATGTCTTGCGGAGTACCAGCTTCACCGTAAGCCTTTTCGCCGACCACTTTAATACCAACCTGAGCATCCCATAGCCCACCATCAGCTGAGGCCTTACTTGCCATAGTCATGCCAATCGCTGGTAAAATTATAAATGTGAATAATAGTAAAAATGATGCTATTTTTTTCTTGGCGCTACTCATACCCTTTATGTTATAATTTAATTACTTATCTATTATACCAAAATTAAATGCAACTACAAACTAAAATTGCCCACAATACGATAATCCAGGTCGCTAGCAAAGTAATTTCCACTGCCTTGGGTCTTGTTGCTATCGCTCTAATAACTAGATATCTAGGAGCTACAGGCTTTGGCGAATATACCACTATAGTAACTTTCATCTCATTCTTTGCTATTATTGCTGATTTTGGCTTGACCTTAATTACCGTACAGATGATTAGCTTACCAGGGATATCTGAAAAGAAAGTTCTAGATAACTTATTTGCTCTACGTTTAGTTAGTGCCGTAATCTTTTTAAGTCTAGGGCCGGCTATCGTTTGGTTTTTCCCCTATGACCATATGATTAAGGTAGGGGTGCTCATTTTAGCCCTATCTTTTTTATTTATAGCGCTTAATCAAATTTTAGTTGGATTGTTCCAAAAGAGATTGCGCATGGACAAAGTCTCTATCTCTGAAGTAGTCGGCAGAATATTTTTAGTAATTGGAGTTTGGTTAGCAGTAAAAAATAACCTTGGTCTAAACAGCATCCTATGGACAACTGTAGTCGCTAGTTTTGTTAATTTCTTGTTACATTTTGTTTTCTCACGTAAATTTGCCAAGATTAGTTTAGAGTGTGACTGGTCTCTATGGAAAAAAATTATTAAAAAGTCATGGCCCTTAGCAATAATTATTGTTTTTAATCTAATTTATTTAAAAGCTGATACTTTGATCTTGTCCCTGGTTCAACCTCAAGCTGAAGTTGGTCTCTACGGAGCTGCCTACAAAGTAATTGATGTGCTAATCACTGTTCCTTTTATGTTTGCCGGCTTGGTATTACCATTCTTAACTAGCCATTGGGCTAAAAAAGAGACTTCGGCCTTTAAACATGTTCTACAAAAATCTTTTGACTTTATGTCTATTCTGGCTATCCCTATAGTTTTTGGTGTGGTCATCTTAGCCCCACAAATAATTCAATTGATTGCTGGCAATAAATTTGCTCAATCAGCAATGATTCTCAGAATATTAATCCTAGCAGCCTTCATGATTTTCTTGGGAACTTTATTCTCCCATGCCATCATTGCTATGAACAAACAGCGCAAGCTTATTCCTTTGTATCTATTTACCAGCTTAACTGCTTTAGTCGGCTATCTTATCTTCATTCCTAAATACTCATACATTGGAGCTGCCTGGATGACTATCTACAGTGAAACTATGGTAGCTGCTTTATCTGGTTATTATATTTATAAGTTCGCCAAATTTATACCTCAGGCTAAAGTATTTTTTAAGGCTATCTTATCCGCTCTAATAATGTCTGGCGTCCTCTTATTAATACCAGCTAGTTTCACTTTCAACTGGCTCGGCCTATTAGCTACCATATTAATAGCTTGTCTAGTATACTTTACAACTCTTTATCTATTTAAAGGGATTTCTCGTCAGGACTTAGCTTCTCTAAAGACTAAATAGTATGTCTAAATTTTATATAACTAATTACAATGGTTTTCCCAAGGACTATTTCAATCCTCTATTGATCAAACTGGGAGAGAAGGGGTTTAAATTTAATTTCTTAGATAAGCCCTTATTCTCTAAAGATCTCCAGAAACTCTCCAGCCGAATATTATTCATCTTATCATTACCTATTTTATTTCTACGCGCCAAAAAAGTAATTGAGACTACAGCCCCAGTTACTATTATCTGTCATAGCTGGTCAGACAGATTCGTCTTCACCTTATTAAAAAAATATAAAAACATAACTATACAATGGTGGTTTTTTCCTCAAGCAGAAGTTAAAGCCCCTTGGTTACAAAAATATTTAAAGAAACAAACGACTGGTGTTAAATTTATAGCGTTTACTCCAGCTGAAGTTGAGAAAATAGATAAAATTTGGGATGAAGCTACAGCCTTAGCTCCTCTAGGAATTAAACTTGCTGATAAAAGTCATCAGGATTCTATCTTCGGAGGACTAGGGCGATCTCCTAAACTAAACTTCTTTCATAAATATTTCACTATCATTGCTGCGGCTGATTTAAACGAACCAAATTATATTGAGACTATTATCAAGAGCGTACCGGAACTACTAAAGGTAGTGAAAAATCTACAACTTTTAGTTATTTCTCCTCAAAATACCTATGAGCGTTGGGAGTGGCTAAGCAAACAGATGGAAGTAGAAAAAAATGTCTGGTTCCTAAAAGAACCTCAGCACTTTAAAAACTGGCTAGAAAGCGGTACCTTGTTTTTCTTGGGCAACAAAGCTCCTAAAATTAATCAACTACACTGGTTATTTATGGCAATGGCTCAGGGTCTGCCAACCATCGGTTTTAAAAACCAAGGACTAGAAAGCTTTATATTAAATAATAAGTGTGCTTTAATAACTGAACCTGGTAGAGAGAATTTCGTACAATCAATCATAACCCTGGCCAGGGACAACCAGTATAAAAAAGAACTTTCACTAAATACCAAGCGTTTAATAAATAGTGAACATAACCTATCAAATCAATTAGAGATTTGGGAAGAAATATTAAACTAACATGGACATAGAAATAATTGCTAAAACTAAAAATTACATTGTTATAAATAAACCAGCTGGAATACTAGTTCATCCTCGAGCTGGCAATCCGAATGATGTAAGTTTAGTCGATTGGCTAACTAAAAAATTTCCTAGAATAAAAAAGGTAGGAGAAAATCCTTCTCGCCCTGGTTTGGTGCATCGTTTAGATAGAGAAGTAAGTGGTCTAATGGTAATTGCTCGTAATCAAAAATCTTTTTTAAACTTAAAACAACAATTTAAAGATCGTAAAATAGATAAATACTACACAGCTCTAGTACATGGACAGATTAGTGAACCGGTAGGAAAAATAACTTTTCCTATCAAACGTTCTAGCAAAGGATTCAAGATGGCAGCTGTGCCGACTAATTATGAAGCTACAAATAATGCTAAATCTGCTATCACTAGATACGAGACCCTAAAACAATATAATAACTTCACTTTATTAAAAGTTAAAATTGAAACTGGGCGAACTCATCAAATTAGAGTTCACTTCTTAGCCTTAGACAGCCCTATTGTAGGAGATTTTCTCTACTCAACTAAAAAAAGCCAATTAAGAAATAAGAAAATTGATTTAAATAGGCTTTTCTTGGTAGCAGACAAATTAGCTTTTACTGACCGCAAAGGACAAAGAAAAGAATTTACTATTGGTATGCCAACCGAATTAAAAAAAGCTCTAGAGATTATAAAATAGTTTAAACAATTTTTAAACAAATATCATAAACCGCTGTTTATAATCTATCTATGAACAGCTTTTTTAAATCCCTCATTATTTTAATCTGTTTTCTATCTATATTATGGCCCCTGGGCACATCAGCTCAGGATCCGTATAACTCCAAAGGTTGGCAAGGCATAATTATTCAAGAAATTCTGCCCAACCCAGTAGACAAAGATCGGGACAAAGAATGGATTAAATTATATAACTCATCTAATCAAGAAATTAATCTTAAAAATTGGGTATTGGTAGATCGATTTGGCCAAAACCATTTTTTTGTTTTTCAAAAAGATACTTGGCTAGAAGATGACGATTATATTATTATGTCTCGCTCAGAGACTCAAATAACTTTAAATAATTTTGAAGAAGAGCTGTCTCTATTCGACCCAGCTGGAGAATTGATTGATCAAATTAGTTATATTAATGCTCCAGCCGGAGAGACTCTGCTTTACTCTGATAATAGCTGGCGATGGGGAACAAAAGAAAAAACAACCTTGCAACCAGAGACACCTAACATTGTAGAGGGCATAGTTATAACATTACCGGGGGATATAAGTTTACAATATTTTTTTATTGCCAGAGACGCTCAACAATCTGAAACTATTCAAATATATAACTACAAAAAAGAGTTTCCCAAATTAAAACTAGGAGATTACATAAAAATTTCTGGAGAATTTAGTGACATTAATAATTATCTTAGGTTTAAAATATCAAAGCCTGAAGATATCGAGATTTTAAATCATCAACCGCCAATTTCACCTCTAAATTCTTCTGATCTAAATAACTCTCTAGGAAAATTAGTTTCTATCTCTGGGACTATAATAGATAAAGATGGTAAATATCTAATTTTAGATAATGAAATTAAACTAGATCCTTCATTATTAACCGTCAAACCAGCTACTAATGATCGAGTTAAAGCTAGCGGAATTGTGTTAACCAGCAGTAAATACAAATACGTAAAAATTTTACCTGACTATGGAATAAAAAAGATAAATAAAGAAACTTCTAATAAAATTATTGTACTTTCTGTTCTAAGCGCTTTATCTCTAGCTGGTCTAGCCACTCTAAAAAACCATTTTGACTGATTTAGTCTGTTTTGTTATAATAAGTCTACTTTTTAATTATTAATTTACCCTAATATGAAAATACAAAAGACCAATTTTGTTATCATTGGATTATCAATTCTCTTGGTAGCTGCTGTAGTCTGGGGAGCTGTAGCTTCTAGCACTGGAGTCAGCGCTATAGGGGCAGAGGAAGCCAAAAAAATCACTGAAACATTCATTAACGAAACTTTAATGACCTCTGGAACTAGTGCTACTATTGCTAGTGTAGAGAAGGTTAATGGACTATATCGAATGATGGTAGATATTGGCTCTGGCCAGGAAGTCGCCTCCTATGTTAGTTTAGATGGTTCTACTTTCTTCCCCCAAGGTTTATCCATAAAAAAAGATATTACTGAACCGACTGTTAGTGATACTTCAGGAACTAATCAGACAACGCCAACTAACGTTCCTAAATCCGATAAACCTATAGTAGAACTATTCGTGATGAGCTATTGCCCCTACGGCACTCAAATTGAAAAAGGAATCTTGCCAGCAATAGAAGCTCTAGGTGATGACATAGATTTCAAATTAAAATTTGTAGACTACGCCATGCACGGACAAAGAGAATTAAACGAACAACTAAACCAATACTGTATTATGGAAGAATACCCTAAAAAGTTTAATGAGTATTTAACCTGTTTCTTAGATGAAGGTGAATCAGCCGGTTGTATCGAACAGATTGGCGCCAATGAAAACAAATTAGCTAATTGTATTACTGACACAGACGAAGATTATAAGATTACTTCTAACTTTGAAAACAAAGTAAACTTCAAAGGTAGTTACCCTGAATTTGGTATTTACAAAGATGACAACGTAAAATACGGCGTTGGTGGTTCTCCTACTTTGGTTATTAACGGTAGTAAAACGTCTTCTTCTCGTGACTCAGCTAGTTTATTAAATACTATTTGTAGTGCTTTCGAAGAGCAACCTGAGGCCTGCGGAACACAACTGTCTAGCGCTTCACCATCGCCTGGATTTGGTTTCGACACTTCTGCTGGAAGTAACTCAGCCGCTACTTGCAATTAATAATCAATCACTGAAAATAAAAAGAAACCACCCTTTACCGGGTGGTTTTTTATTTTTTAAATTACAACTTATGTACAACTAGCTTTCTAGCTTCCTCAGCAATTAACAAGGCCTTGCTGCTGGCAGCGCCTGTATAAGAACTAGGATTCTGCAATAATTCCATAACCTTTTCAGGGATATTGTCTACTACTTCTTTTAGCTTGTGGTCGGTAATGGTTAATTCCAGTAATGCACTTAGCAAATCTTTTCCCTTGGCTACTGGCATTAATTGTTTATTCACCAACTCATGAGCATCCCCTGTATAACCCGCCATTTGCAAAGCTATATAGAGAGGTTCCGCTATTACAAGTCCTGCACTTTGATTTAGGTTTCTTTGACAACTTTCCTCATCCACCGTTATAGCGGTTAGAAAGGCAATCCCATTCTTACCTTTTCTCAGAAGAGTGTTTAGCTGATGTTGCAGGTTAATTAAAATTATAGGAAAATCACGAGCTATACAACTTCCAACCAAATCTCTCTGGTGATCACTAATCAGAGCATCTAAAACTTTCCCATATTCATTTTTAGTTTTCCAATAGAACCCCTCCAAGTTTTCAAAGTTAACTGGATTTCTCTTGTGAGCCATGGTCGAAGATCCAACTTGGCCATCTTCAAATGCTTCCCTAATCTCTGCGATTTCAGTGCGCATTAAATTACGGCCATCTCTACCAAATTGGCCCAAAGAAGCAGACATCATAACACAAGAATGCAAGAAGTACGCCAATGGTTCTGGCGGAAGAATTTGAGTACTAATAGCCGCTGGCTTCATTGCCAACTTGGCTAATACCTTTTTTTCAAAATCTCCGGTATCATCACTTAAACCTAAGCCAATCTGAGCATTATATGCTCCAACTGCTCCAGAAATTTTACCCACTAAACTATTAACAAATCTCTCCATCTCATAATAATTGTACATCCAACGATTTAACACTGTCGCTAACCAAAAACCCACTGTAATAGGAAGGGCGTGCTGGCCATGTGTTCTACCAATCTGTTTGGTGTAAGCAAGATCAATGACTTTACTAGATAACAAACTAATAACCTGCAATAAGGCTGGCTTTATAGCTCCTTCATAGGCACCAAAAAATGTCATAGATCTGCCAGTGTCAATTACGTCATAACTTGTTAAAGGCACATGTGCCCAACGGTTAATCTCTGATCGAATAACTTCTTGGATAGATTTCACTAAAGCACGGATATCATGTTTAGTTACTGCTCTTTCCAGCTTATCCACCTGAGTAGTTTTAATTTGCTGTAGCTGTTTTTTAATGCTTACTGTAATTTTTGCATATTCATCATCTGGAATTACCTTAATGTCATGCAAAACTTCTAAAGTTGCCATTTCTACATCTACAAAAGTTTTATAGAGGTTATCATAGCCGAAATAAGGGATCATCTCTTTCGGTTGATACCGAAGATTCCCTGGTAAAAATAAATTATCCATAGTAACGTGATTTTAAATGTAAAGAACTAATTAAACTATTACATCATTAATGATAAGGGAGGTCAAGAGTATTTCAATAAACATAATAAAAATTACAGCAAGAAATAAAAAAAGCTTCCCCTAAAGAAAGCTTCTAATCGTACATTCACTTTTGCTAAGAGAATGTAGATTGAAAAAATACGGTTAAGATTATCTTAAAAAATCTTAACCGTATTTTTACTTTAAAGCTTCTTCAATATCTTCTTGCAAAGCTTCTTTCTGTCTTAATCCAACAAAATCTGCAATCACTTCACCGTTTTTAAATAATTTCATGTTAGGGATGCTTTGAATTTGATATTGAGCAGCTAATTCTTGATTAGTAGCATCTTCAGTATTCATTTTAGCAATTTTTACTTTACCTTCCATGTCTCCGGCCAATTCATTTAGAATTGGAGCCATCATTTTACAAGGCATGCACCATGGTGCCCAAAAATCTACTAACACTGGAACGTCTGACTTTAAAACTTCCTCTTCAAAGTTATCTTTTGTTAAATCTAATGCATTAGACATGTAATTGTAATCTCCTTAAAGATCTCAAAAGAATACTTTAAAGATAAATTAATTAATTATTATAATTATTTTGTAATTTCTGTAACTAGTTTTTTCATCAGCTCTTTGTCTTTAGTTCTTGAACTCTCTAAACAGGATTTTAAATTCTGTTGCAAGTACTTTTCTAACAAAGAAGCCATAGCTGCTTTCACTGCCTTTAGTTGGATAATAGTTTTGGTACAAGCGGCGCTGTCTTCAGCCATCATTCGTTTAATTGCTCGTAATTGACCAATAATATTATTTACTCTATCGTCTAATGTTTTTTCTGCCATAATGATAAAAATAATAGCACCCCCTGGGGGTACTATCTACTATAGCACATAAATAAAAGGTGTCAAGCTCTTATTTCTCAATAATTATATATAAGCTACCTTCTCCCTGAGAAGAATCTATAATTTTAAACCCGGCGGCTTTAATTTCTTTAGCTAGACTCTTAGGAGTAAAGGCATAATAATATCTTTGGCTAATTTGACCACCTTTCCAATTAAATAATAAATCACCTCGATCCAGTCCTTTAAATATATTCCAAAAATAAGCCCTACGTAATGGTTTTTTAAATTTTTTCCATTCTCTTAAATTCCAGACACTAATTATAGCCCTGCCATCATCAGTCAACTTAGCTCTTATACTCCGCAGAGCTTGCTGTCTTAGTTTCTTGCCCGGGATATGATGAAGAACTGCCACTGAAAAGATATAATCAAAGGAGCCTTGATGCAATTTTTCTAAATCTAAAAAGTCAACGTTTAGAAATTTCACATTATTTCTCTGCCCATATTTATTTTTAGCGATTTCTAACAATTGCTCACTATTATCTACTCCTAAGTACGAACAGTTTGTTGGTAATTCTTCAATTAACCTTCCGTTCCCGCAACCCAAGTCTAGAACATTATTATGGGGCTTAACTTTTTCTGCCCAATCAATAATCCTAGGCCACATTTTTCTTTCTCGACTAACAGAGAAATTATCTGCAATCTCGTTGTAGTTATCTTTTACAATCTTTAATAATTTTTGAACTTGTTTCTGCCTCATATTAAATATTCTTTTTTTCGAAAATCTACTCCACCTAATTTATTCCTACTTCTTTCCCCTCTTAGACAATTATCACATTTTCCACAATCACCAGCTTCTTTATCACCAAAGTATTTTAAAATATATTTCTGTCTACAGAGAGTTTGATAAACATATTGCTCCATTTGATCTAATTTTTCATAGGCCCTCATTAATTTATCTTTTAGTTTTGAGAAATCTATATCTAATTCTCCATGTCTTTCTTTATTCAATATTTCTACCTCTGTACCTCTGAAAGGCGGTTTATATGAAACTAGTTTTTGTTCAGCTAAATTCTTTATTAGCCTAATTAGAGAATCCTTTTTAATTTCTAAAATATCTGCCACCTCATCGGCATTAAACTGCCAACCACCAATAACTTCCTTAGAAAATTTATCTTCTAGTAATCCTAGAACCTCTCTTTGCTTTTTAGCTCTAGAGCTGAGTGCCTCTTTTAACTCCTCAAAGCCAACATTAGCTTTCAAAAATGCCTGACTATGTTTATCTGAGCTTCTTCTAACATACCCTTCCTTCTCTAAAATCTTTAAACTCGTACCGATAGCCATTTCTGGGGTGGTTTCAGACAATCTGGAGACTAGGTCACTATAGGTAAATAGCACCTTATTAGAATTTCCCTCATTCTGTTCATTCATATAGTCCCATAGCACATCATAAATTTCAGCAATTATATTAGGAGTCGGGTTATCTCCCTTAATAAAGAATTCTCTGAGAAATCTATCTTTAGGGGAATAAAATAATAAACAAAAACTGGGTTCACCATCTCTACCCGCTCTACCAGCTTCCTGATAATAAGCTTCGATAGTTCCTGGAATATCATGATGAACTACAAATCTTACATTCTTCTTGTCAATTCCTAAACCAAAAGCATTAGTAGCTACAACAACTTTAACTTGATCATTAATAAAACTGTCCTGCACCCAATTTCTGCTATCTGAATCCATGCCAGCATGATAACTCGCTGCTTGGATATCTTCCGCTAACAATTTTTCTACAATATCCTCGGCCTTACTTCTGGTTCCTACATAAACTATGCCTGAACTATCGCCAACTCCTTTGATAGCATCGACTATCATATCTCCTTTTTGCCAATCACTAGCTTCAATGACGGCAAAATGTAAATTAGGACGAGCAAAACCACTCATAACCAAAGTATAATCATCACCTAAATCTAGTTGCTTCGCAATGTCCTCTCTTACTTCTGGTGTAGCTGTAGCGGTCAGAGCTACTACCAATGGATTTCCCAAAAATTTAACTGCGTCTTTCACTCTCAAATAGCTAGGACGAAAATCATGCCCCCACTGACTAATACAATGAGCTTCATCAACAGCGAAGAGAGACACTTGTACCTCTTTCAAAATCGCCATGAACCGCTGGTTATAAAATCTTTCTGGCGCAATATAGACTAACTTATACTTATTAGCTGCAATTTCAACCAAACGCTTATCTGTCTCCTCTAAACTAATGGAAGAGTTAATAAAGGTAGCTGGAATATTTAATTTATCTAAACTATCTACTTGATCTTTCATTAAAGCAATCAAAGGAGAAATAACTATGGTAATTCCTTCCATTGCTAAAGCTGATAACTGATAAATTAAAGATTTACCACCCCCCGTAGGAAGAATCGCTATAGTATCCTTACCAGCTAATAGACTTTCTAGAGCCTGTTCCTGTCCAGAACGAAATTCTTGAAAACCAAAATGTTTATGTAAGAGTTCTTTAAGTTGAGTTTTAGTCATGAATTTATTTGTGTCGGTTCTTAAACGCTTGCAGAGTATTATTAAATAACATGGCTATAGTCATAGGACCAATTCCTCCAGGAACTGGAGTAATATATGAAACCTTGTCTAATACATTCTTAAAGTTTACATCACCGAAAACCTTTTTATCTTGTTTAGTAATACCAATATCTATTACGATTACTTCGTTTTTAAAATAGCTCTTGGTCAACAACTGAGGCTGCCCCAAAGCTGTAATAACAATATCGGCCTGAGTTATTTCTTTTTTTCTATTTGCAATTTCCTTATATTGGATTAAATTAACTTTAGCTTTCCTATTCTCTAATCTCTTAGCCAAACTCTGACCAAAAATTTCTGAATTATACAAAATAACAATTCCCCTATTAGCTATATTACATTCTATCTCTTCAAATATTCTTAAAATTGAAGCAAAGACTGGAGATAACAAAACATTATCTTCCATATCTCGAGCTAAACTTTCTTTATGAAATCCGTCGACATCTTTAGTGGAGAAAATTGCGTTAACAACTACATCGGTATCAAAATGTTTTGGCAGAGGTAACTGAACTAAAATACCATCAATTAATTCGTCTTTATTTAAACAGTCTATCACCGCTAACAATTCTTTTTCTGAAGTTTCTGTTGCTAAACGATAAAAATGTGTATCAATACCGACTGCCTTAGCCTGTTTCTGTTTCAAATCTACATACAATTTAGAATCTTCTCGATCTCCAACTAAAATAATGGCCAGGTTAGGTCGCTGGCCATGTAAATTATATATTTCTTGAGTAATATCATCCTTTATTTTCTCAGCAATTTTCTTGCCGTCTATAATTTGTCCCATAGTTAGTACTTAAGGGGGAATCTCTGACATAGTCTGATAACCTCACCTCTAATATATTTAATATCTTCCATATTATCTTTGCTCCTAAGCGCCTTATCTACTAATTTAGCTACTTTCCTAGTGTCGTCTTCCTTGAGACCACGGGTAGTGATAGCTGGAACTCCTAATCTTAAACCTGAAGGATTGAATGGAGGGCGAGGATCGTTAGGAATAGTAGAACGAGAAACTGAAATTCCTATCTCCTCTAAAACCTTTTCCGCATCCTTACCGCTAAGATCTAGACTACTAATATCTAAAACAAACATGTGGTTATCTGTGCCACCAGATACAATCTTATAGCCTAAAGTTACAAATTCATCAGCCAAAGCCTTTGAATTTAGAATTATTTGTTTAGTATATTCTTTAAATTCTGGTTTGGCAGCTTCAGCAAAAGCCACGGCTTTAGCAGCTGTCATATTATCATGTGGACCACCTTGAGTCCCAGGAAATACTGCTTTATCTATAGCTTTAGCATATTTTTCTTTGCACATAATGACGGCGCCTCTAGGTCCACGTAAAGTTTTGTGAGTAGTGGTTGAAACTACATCACAAATAGGAACTGGATTAACAATTTCACCAGAAGCAATCAAACCGGCAATATGAGAAATGTCTGCAAACAGAATAGCTCCACTTTCATCAGCAATTTGTCTAAAACCCTCCCAGTCTAATTCTCTAGAATAAGCGCTAAATCCAGCTACAATCATTTTTGGCTTTTCTTCTAGAGCTAATTTTTTTACCTCTGCCATATCAACAAATCCTTCATTATCTAAACCGTAGTGAACAAAGTTATATAAACTGCCAGAAAAATTAACTGCGTGGCCATGAGTTAAATGACCGCCATGGTCCAATCTTAGGGCTAGCACTTTATCTCCTGGCTCTAAAAAAGCACTGTAGACTGCTAGATTAGCCGGGGAACCAGACAAAGACTGAACATTCATATGTTCAGCTGAAAATAGTGCTTTGCCTCTCGTTATTGCTAGATCTTCAATCTCATCAATAATCTGATTACCTCCATAATATCTTTTACCACTATATCCTTCACTATATTTATTAGCTAGAGGACTGGCCAAAGCTTCTAAAACTGCCCGAGAAACATAATTTTCTGAAGCAATTAACTCTAATTCGTTTTCTTGACGATTAGTCTCTCTTCTAATTATATCCAAGACTTCTTCGTCTTGATTTTCTAAATAATTGTATTCCATATATTTATATTAAGTTAGCTAAGAACTTTTGTCAAAAACTATTTTTCTAAACTTTTTACCATATAAGTGCTATCTATATTATACCCTAATTTCTTATAATATCCACGCACTCCCACGCCTGAAATAATAGCCATTTTACTCGATTTATGCTTTTTAGCTATTTCTTCGGCTCTTTCTATTAACTGTTTCCCTAATCCTCTATGCTGAATTTTCTTATCTCGCCCAGTAGGCATTAATTCTCCATAAACATGTAGCTCTCTAATAACGGCCGGAGCAACTGGGCTATGAGTATCTAAACGTAACCTACAAAAACCATATAATACTTGTTTCTTACTATCAGTTAAACTAAGAAAATATTCTTTGCCGCCTGAAGCGTCATATTCAATATTATCCCAGATCAATTTCTTTGGTAAAGGTTTATCTCTAGCCTCCCGACAACGGATACAATCACATTTAACTCCTCTGTCTTTCATAATCTGCCTAAGATTGGTAATTAGGTTACCAGCTTCAATAGATTCTCCCGGAATATCTCTAATCAATCTAATAATTCTAACATATTTAGGTACTAAAGCTTTACATTTAACAATCAAGTTCTGCAATATCTTATCTGAATATGGTTTATATTCTCCTCGTTTCCACCATCTATATAACAAGCTTCCTTTAACAACTACCGTGGGATAAAGCTTCATCTGATCTGGCTGAAATCTGGACCCCAAAAATAAATTTCTAAACATCACCACATCTTTACTAGCATTGGAACCTGGTAAGCCTGGCATAAAATGATAGGTTACTTTAAATCCATATTGTTTTAATAGTTTAGTTGCTTCTACCACCGCCTTAACACCATGACCTCGTTTATTCTTTTCTAAAATCTTATCTGAAATTGCTTGAACGCCAATTTCTACTCTGGTACATCCTAACTTTCTCATTAATTTTAATTCTATAGAATCAATATAGTCTGGTCTAGTCTCTAGAGTTAACCCAATAATTTTATACTTAGCTTTCTCATTCCTTTTTTGTTCTTTAAGCAAGTGTTTTTCTAAATTATCTACATTCTTCTGAGTTCTAATTTTAGTTTTCTTTCGAGCATAATCATTAGCCGCCTTAAAACAACTGGCAATATACCAATATTTATAGGCTTTAGGAAAGAAGCTCCAGGTTCCTCCAATAACAATTAGTTCAATCTTGTTTGGATGATGACCATTAGCTTCTAAGGCTCTTAGCCTATCTTGAACCTGGTTATATGGATCGTAACCGCAACGGATTGCTCTCATTACTGCTGGTTCGTTAGATAAATAACTTACTGGCACATTTTTTTCATTGGGACAATAAACACAATTTCCTGGACAAGGATAAGGCTTAGTTAAAACTGCAACTGGAGCTATCCCAGATAAAGTTCTAATAGACCGTTTACGTAATAATTTTTCCAAAGGAATATTTCTGGCGATTCTGCCAGTTTTTACTGATTTTTGATAATATACGAAGATTTCTGAGTTCAACAAAATACCTATTTTATATTTTTTAGATAATTTTCGTTTAGCCGAATCCAAATCTTTAATATTTTTTGTCTTCAAACTATATGTATTTAAAAATTCTTTTATTGCTTGAGTCATATTTTTTGTTATAATAAGAATACTATACTTAACTTATTAAGAGTATCTAAATTCTATGAAAAAAACAAGAATTATAATATTTGCTTTATTAGCTATTTTGATAACCATTCCTATCGCCGCCAAAGCCTTTGCTGTGAAGACTAGCGATTCTATCTTCATAGGCAGAGATGAGGTAGTAGATGGAAACCTCTATGCTGCTGGTAAAAACATTACTATTGAAGGAGTAGTAACCGGAGATGTAATTGCTGTTGGCCAACAAATCACTATTGATGGCCGAGTAGATGGTGATGTTATCACTGCTAGTACCAACCTTCGTATTAATGGACAAGTAAAAGGAAATGTTCGAGTCGCGGCTAATGATGTAACTATTAATGGTCAAGTAGAAAAGAATATTAATATTGCAGCTGTATCTGCTGTCCTTGGTTCTGATTCTATAACTGGATCGGATGTACTAATCATGGCTGAATCTCTAGAAGCTAGAGGCAATATTTTAGGTTCTCTACATGGAATTTTAAAAAGGTTGTTGTTATCAGGAATTGTTAACAAAGATCTAAAATTCAAGTTTAATTCTAATAGTAAATTGCCAGTCACTCTAACAGACTCTGCTCAAGTACAGGGAGACTTTATCTATTCACATAATAAAGACTTAAACATAAATCAGCAAACTGTAGCAGGAGAAGTAAAATACGAAAAAACTGACACGAAAAAAGCTTGGGGATCTATTCTTTGGAACCTCCTGCTGGGAATTTTCTCTGCTTTAATCGTAGGACTGCTGCTAGTCACTTTAATGAAATCTCACCTAAAAGATTTACATCAAAAAATGGAAGAAAAACCTGGACGCTCTATTCTTTGGGGACTAGGCATATTAGTTATTGTCCCTATTCTCTGTTTTTTATTAATGCTAACTATTATCGGTATTCCTTTGGCATTAATTATCCTCGCTATTTGGTTAATCATGGTTTACGTAGCTAAAATTTTAACTGCAATATATTTTGGAAATATTCTAAGGAAGAAAGCCTTGAAAGCCAAAAAGTTTAATCCAATGACTGACATGATTTTGGGCATTGTAGTTGCTTGGTTACTTTTCATGATTCCAGTGATTGGCCCGCTCTTAGTTTTTTTAGCTATTATTTTCGGTTTAGGTTCTTTCTGGTTCTTTAGGAAAGACTTACATCATAAACTAAATAAATAATATGGATATTAACCCTAAAATTTTTAAAGCCTACGACATTAGAGGCATCTTTGGAAGAGACTTTGACACTGAGTTTGCCTATAACCTAGGGCTAGCTTATGTCAAATTAAGAAAAAAAGAAATAAAAGAAGATAAGCAATTAAAAATCGTAGTTGCTAAAGATATGCGGTTAAGTTCAGACGAATTAGCAACTTCTTTAATTAAAGGTTTAACTGATGGCGGTGCTAAAGTTATTAATATTGGCTTAAACTCTACGCCTACCTTTTATTTCGCCGTAGCCTACTTTAATTACGATGGAGGTATTATTGTTTCAGCATCACATAACCCGGCTGAATGGAATGGCTTTAAAGTAGTTAGAAATAAAGCTTTGCCAATGGGCGGAGAAACTGGATTAGATATCTTGAAAGATTATATACTAAACAAAAAGCTAGAAATAGCTAATATTAAAGGAACAGTTGAGACCCTAGACGATGTCCTGGAAACTCAAGTACAGTACGACTTAGGATTTGCTGATAAAACCAATATTAAACCCCTAACAGTTGTAGTTGATGCCGCTAATTCTATGGGAGCTACCTATTGTCAAGAATTATTCAAATATTTACCAGTCAAGCTAATCCCAATTAACTTTGATTTAGATGGAACTTTCCCTAATCACGAAGCTGACCCTATTAAGGAAGAAAATATGAAGCAATTACAAAAAGCGGTGATTGCTGAGAAAGCTGATCTAGGAATTGCCACCGACGGAGATGGCGATAGAATCTTCTTTGTCGATGAAACTGGTAAATCTATTAATCAAGCAATTATCCGAGGGGTTCTAGCCAAGATTTTCTTAAAAGATCGTCCTGGTTCTAAAATCGCTTACGATATTCGTCCCGGTAAAATTACTGAGGACTTAATTAGAGAAAACGGTGGTACTCCAATTATTACTAAAGTTGGCCATTCTTTAATTAAAGCTCAAGCTGTAAAAGAAGGGGCTTATTTCGCCGGAGAGTCATCAGGACATTTCTTCTTAAACATGGACATTGGTTGTTTCGAAATTCCGATGATTGTCATTCTAAAATTATTAGAGGAGTTCTCTCAAAATAACACTACCGTATCTGAATATGTTAAACCCTATAATAAATATTTTCATTCTGGAGAAATCAATTCTAATGTGGCCGATAAAAACAAAGTTCTAAAGGAAATTTCTTTACGCTATCAAGACGGAGAAATTAATCATCTAGATGGCGTAACTGTGACCTACAAAGATTATTGGTTCAATGTTAGACCTTCAAATACAGAAGAAACAATAAGGCTCAACCTGGAAGCGGTGAGCCCTGAAATAAGAGATATTAAAACTAAAGAAGTTCTAGCTATTATTAGAAATAAGTAATAAAGGCGGTATGAAGCAGATCTAAGATTTTTTTCGGTCGAGTCACATTAATAATTTTGCCCTGCTTTAAACTATTAATAACATCTTTCATCTTTAAGCTAGGAGAATCTATGATTGTATAATCTTGCATAAAATGCTTTAAATTGTGCAAATCAGCTGTAGCAATAAAAGGTTTCTTATATTTCCGAGCTATCTGTTCGGCTTTTTTATTAGGATTAAACCGCTTAGTATAAACCCAACTATGTTCTACTGCATCAAAAAGGTCAACATGCTCTTCAAATTTCTTTTTCCCCATAGACATATTAAAGCCTGAGAAAATATGAGGAGCAATTACAAAAATCTCTGGGTGTTCTTTTCGATATTTTCTTAGATCATCGAAAGTCTCTAATTTTTCTACCTCCTGATCGCAATTCAAAATCAACACATGGTTCTCATGATCTTTTTTATAATTATATAAATTGGCTTCAATCCCGGGAATTAATAAAATTCCTTTTTGCTGAGCGTATAGCCCGTGCACCTTTTTATAACCAAAATGCTGATGGAAAGTTAGGGCCAAAACTTTAAATCCTTTTCTATGAGCATGTTCAATTAACTCATAAACACTATATCTAATTACGTGTTGCTCTCGATGATCTTCGGAAGCATGGATATGCAAACTAGCTTTATATTTAGGCATATGTATAAATCTGTTATAATATAATAGAATTAACTTTTAAATCTATGCAAACTAAAAAAATTGTAAATTTCTTTTTTGAGCTTAATCAGCTAAAAAGAATTAGTCACGTTGGATTATTAAGAATTGGTGTAAAAAATGTAGACAGTGTAGCTGAGCATGTTTTCCGAGCTAGCCAGATCGCTTATATATTAGCTATCATGGAAAATGCTAATCCTGAGAGAGCTGCTACCATTGTTCTCTTCCACGATAACGGAGAAGCCAGAGTAGGAGATCAAGATAAGGTAGCCGCTCGTTACTGGTCTATGAAGGAAGCAGAGAAATTAGCTTTATTTGAACAATTATCTTTTTTGCCTAAGAAATTTCAGAAGAAACTAGAAAACTATCATAAACAATATGCTACTCGGAATACTAAAGAGGGAATTATTGCCAAAGATGCTGATTGGCTAGAACTAGCTTTCCAGGCTAAAGAATATATAGACACTGGTTATCAGGGCGCCCGCTACTGGATTAAAAATATTGAGGAAGCTCTGGAAACAAAATCCGCTAAGAAGATTCTGAAGGAAATGAAACAAGCTGACTTTAATGATTGGCACCAAGAACTACAAAAAATGACTTATACTAAATTAAAACAAAAGAAAACAAGAAGCTCTAAATAGGCCTCTTGTTTATTACATCTTATTCCACTTTAGCAATTATAGAAGACGGCGTATAGACTCTAGTATTTAATTCCTGATCTATCATCATTAGACCCGTACCGTCCCCGCCAACCACCTTAACCTTATCTCTATACTCTGCAGCTTGAGACTCTTCTTCAGCTTGCTCATCAATATACCATTGTAAAAAGGTTTTGGCTGCAAAATCTTTTTCTGTTTGTGCTAAGTCATATAGCGCGTGAATACTAGTAGTTACTTCTTTTTCGTGAGCTAACGCCTTCTCAAACATATCTAACGGACCATTAAAATCTGTAGGTGGCTGATTAACATTCTCCAACACCACTCTACCATCTCTATCTAGAATATGGTTATAAAAACCACGAGAGTGATCAAGTTCCTCTTTGGTTTGCACATCAAACCAGTTAGCAAAACCTGCTAAATTTAATCTTTGAGCATAGGCAGCCATAGCCTGATAAAGGTAAGCTGCGTATATCTCTCGATTCAATTGCTCATTAAGAGCTTTTTCTATTTTAGCATTCATATTTTTTTATTCAATTATTAAAATCTAGTGTAATCTACTATATTTATAAATCTTTAACAAGATTAAGATGTTTTTTTTCTTTGATGCATAGATTTAGACTTAGAAGTAACCGCCAGAATAGTTAATACTGCTAAATAAGCTGAAACCACACTTGGTGGCATAACATAGGCTCTTTCCAAAACAATATCTAAGGTTAAAAGACTAAAGATTAAAAAAGTCCAAATAAAAACAAAAATTTCTCCCGGATGTCTCCCCTTATGAACATTATTCCAACGTTCAAACTCTTTATTACCAACATAAATTGCTAAAACTCCAATATAGACAGCTGATAAAGCTCCCATTATCTCATTTAATGTATTACCGCAAATAAAATCATAGATAATAGCTGCCATAAAAAAGACTGTCCAAAAATTTATAATTTCTCTCCAAAAAGAGAAAGACTTATCGCAAATTTTTTTAATCATAAATTTTCTTGTTATATCTGACCTCAATTAATTATCTTCACATCTATTCTAACATAAATATTGCTAATTTCCCTTTTTTACAGTAAATTATAGTTATGAATAAAACTAAACAAAAGAAAGGATACAAGAAAAACTTTTCTATTATTTCAGGGATGATTATTATTGGCTTGGCCTTTTTTCTTTTGGCTAGCTCTGAAATTGCAAAAACTCAGAATGACTTAGATAGCCTAAAAGATACCTTGGTGAAGCAAGGATTGGTACTAGAAGAAGCTTTTCAAATGATAGAAAATAGATACAAATTAGATTCTAGGGCCATAGGGATTAATAATTCAGGCAACCAATTAAAATCAGACGTAACTTTGAAAACCAACATTACCTGCCAAGCAATTATTCAGGCTCAAGAACATAAATATCATCTTTATTATTCTTTTTCCAATGCTTTAGAACTTCTGCAAGATAATTACCAGAAATATCGTGGCAGCGTAGAATATATTCAAGACAGTTTAACAGCCTACGAAGAAGTAATTGATTATGTGAAAAATGAATGTCAGATAGCTGGTTACATTATTGAATAAAATATAAACAATTTATATAAAAAAGAAACCTCGCTATACCACGAGGTTATTTTTTTACCTTCTTTGTAGTCTCCAAAAAACAACTTTATCTTTAATAATAATTTTGTTCTCCGGGAAATCTTTAACCAACAATTTAATATCTGCTTCCGACAGAGCATCTGCTGATTTAATCTTTAAAAATTCTCTAAGCTCTGCCTTATCATCGAATAGCCAATCTATTTCAAGGCCTACACTGAATTTTTTAACAGCAAACACCTTTTGAATGTCGGTGTCAGCAACATCTAAAACTTCTGATTCATCATAGAATGACGATAATAATTTGCAAAATGGACCATCTGCCCTAGGCTCAACAATAATGAGCCAACCACCGGCTTGTAATTTATTAGCCGTGTCTTTTATAACCTTCAAAGGATAGCGGTGGTGATGCAAGGAATAGGAAAAAAGAATTATATCAAAATCTCTTTTTAAAGAGTGTATCAACTTTTCAGTTTTTCCTAATAAAAATTTAACTTTATCTCCGTAACTAGATAATTTTTTAATGGCTATTGCCATCTTTTTTTTATCTGTGTCTAGGGCTACTACTTCTTTAGCAAAGGGAGCAATAATTTCAGTATAGTATCCATCACCGCACCCAATTTCTAAGACTTTCTTACCTTCAAACTGTGTAAAAGCTGATAGAAAATCTCTTTCGGTATTTCCATAATCTCTTTTCATGTGACTTATTTTTATATAAAGAACTTATTTATGTTTCATAAAGTAATTAATAAATTATAACTATTTTGATGGGAAGTGTCAATCTAATCCGTTAAATAAACTATTTTAGCATATCCTTGGTAATGCTATACTCTTGTTAGTAGAAAGCTATTCCATTATCAAACTAATGTTTGTCACTATGATGCAAGAAATATATATTCTTGATTTAATAGGCACGTTTGCTTTTGCAATCTATGGCAGTTATTTTGCCCTAAGAAAAAACTTTGATATCTTTGGTATCTTTGTTTCGGCTTTCATTACAGCTGTGGGAGGGGGAACTCTAAGAGAGCTCATTCTAAATCGCAGTCTATTCTATTTTTATGACATGAACTATCTCCTAATGGTTGTTATAGGTGTAATCTTTACTGTGATTATTTATAAAAAGTTTCACAAGATAAAAACCTTTGCTCTTTTTTTAGATTCAGTAGGATTGGTAACCTTTGCCTTCATTGGAGCTTCAAAAGCTAGCGAGCTTGGTCTAGGAGTTTTTGCTATCACCTTTATCGCTGTTATAACAGCAGTTGGAGGTGGGGTTCTCAGAGATCTTATTTTAGATAAAACTCCCACCATTATGCATAATGGATTCTATGCTTCCGTAGCTATCTTCCTCGGTCTTATCTATGGCTTCTCTGGTACACAAATGGAAAATGCTATTTGGGCCAACCTACTACTTTTTCTCTGTTTAGTAATAAGAGGGTTTGTCATAATTTATAAAATCAATCTTTGGAAACCTAGTAAACTATTTTCATTTTGGTGGCGCAAAGAATGTAAATATGAAAATAAATAAACAATTTTTTAATACCATCAAGCCAATCTTAATTGAACTAAGAGAAAAGGTTGGAAATGATTTTGTAATCTTTGGTTCAGTTCCGTTATATCTTTTGGGCGTGGTAGCCTTCGATAAAGAGATCAATGACATAGATATTGCTCTTAAAGATACCGCTAATATCCCCCCGAAAGCTCAGGTTGTTACTTTCCAGGGAGATGCTCAACAGCAGTTCCACAAAATCAATATTCAAGGTATGAATATAGATATCGGGTCTGAATGGAAAGGCTGGCCAGGCCAAAAATTATTCTTTCAAAAAATATTCACTAACCCTATTAATGTTGAAGGTTTTAAATTCGCAAATTTAGATGTGATAGAAGAGTGGAAAAAAGATATGGTGGAAAAATATAACAGAGAAAAAGATAAAAACTATTTACAGAAAATAAAAGAATATAGATTAAAATAATTTAAGTTATCTTCAATAAAAAATACCCTCTCCGGGGTAATTTTTTTATGAATCAAACGTAACAAAAAAGCCGCTACATTAAGTAATGGCTTTGAAACAATCTTTTTTGATTGTTACTTTTTAACCTTATGGTCTAACAATGAGCCCTTCTCCCTCTTCCATTTTAAACGTCATTAAACTGTCAGTCTCTACATTTAGATTAGCCTGTAGCCCTGTAATATGACAAAGAAGTTCTATAAATGCACAAGCTCCTTTTTTATCATGACTTACAAAACTGTTTAACAACATTTTATCATCACCACCAGGAAATACTAATGAATTACTAGTAGCCTCCTTTGGTTGTTTCCCCATGGAACGGCTAACTGAGAAAAGAATTCCTCCTGTATTTGGTAGTATTACATTTACTAGGTCTCCGGCTTTAATACCGGTTTTAATTACTGTCTTGTTCGAATGGTCTATGTGAATTTGCATCTCAGATTTTTTTAATGAACACTAAAATTTGAATTGTCGAATAGTAATCTATGATAGTACCGTATATCTTGTGTTTCGTCAATAATACCAGAGATTATAAATACTATTCAAAACAAAAAACCATCCCTACGGCCCTAGAGATGGCTACATCGATATTATTCTAATTATAACTACGCCACATCCTTCCAAGAACTAAGATTTTTCTCTAAAGATTCTAATTCTTGTAGTCCTCGTAGATATTTATCTCTAATTAACCCCTCTCCCTCTATATTCCCTTGAGAATACAAATACCAATCAGTAATATATGGTTGTTTTTCTTTGTCTACCATCACTGTGCAGCTACTAGGGTCGTTATGAATAAATCCTGCTTCCGCCGCTTGAATATACACTTTTTTTAACTTCTCTAAAATCTCCATGATATCCGAAACAGATGCTTCTTTTTGTAAAAGAAGCATATTTAAATCAGTACCATCTATATGTTCTTCTAAAATGGATCCATTTAAATCGTCATAGACTGCTCCATAAAATTTAGGGATACCTTGAATTCCTTGTAACGATTCTAAAGCCCGCATCTCATTATACAAATAATCAATAATCAATCTGTCTTTATGGCTATCTTTTTTGTTTGTAATTTCATATCTAGGCTCAGAATCTTTTTTCCAGGGCGTGTCTATTTCAACAGAATAAAAACGTTTTTCTATATCCTTTACTTCCGTGAAGGTGCGTTCAGTTATTAACATCTCTTGACCGCTAGCTATCTCTCTTGCTTTTAATTTAAAAATTGGCCCAAATGATCCTCCGCTTAACATTTCACGATCATCAATAATTTCTATTCCATTCTCTTTAGCGACATCTTTCACTTTTAGAAACTCGGTAATAACCAAGGGGTCATTGTCAGCAGGCCCCTCTATGTCTTCTACCTGTCCAGCACTAAGCGGCTCCATAACATCTTTAGGACGCAAACACTCCAAGGCTTCTTGATCATTTAAACGACGGTTCTTTTGAAGGCTCATAGGTTTTTATATTAATAGATATATGAATAATTTTAACATTGTTGTCTGATAGAAAATATATGAGTAATTAAAAGGACAAAGTGAGGGTTACTGAGGGTTGTAAAAAATTATGATATTACTCACAATGATCCCAGATAAATTTAAACCAGGCACGGTAACATTCTGCCAATTCTTTATTAACTATTACCGCGATGGTCACATCTTCAGATATTTCTTTCAATGATAACCCCGAAAAAGTAACTACATGACTTCCAAATATATCAATAGCTCCTGTTGTAGAATATTTTGGAGGAAAAAATTTATATTTTTGTTTAAAAGTATCAACAATATCAGGAGCAAATTTTTTTACCTCTGCATCAAATATATGATGATATTTGATTTTCTTTTTTTTCATTTCTTTAAAAAATATCTGACGAAATGTTTCTAGTTCTTTGTCTAACCAACCCCCCTTAGCTCCAATAAAGTACACATCCTCTCCCGTCTGGATTACATCTCTCAAATAGTTCTTGAAACCTTCTTTGCCTTTATATACATAAACCGCCTCCTTAGTGGAGGTTTTTTTAAATTGTTTGTTTAGTGCGGGCAATATGCTTTTAAGTTTATGCTCTTTCTCCCAAATCAACTCTGATAATTTATTGGGCTCTACAGCAGCATACGTGTTTCTTTTAGTTCCAGCTATCTGGTAGATTAGCCCCTTTTTCAATAGTCTTGATACAGCATCATATATATTTCTCTTGTCTATACTGGTATGCAAAGATATTGCCGGAACAGAAGACTGATTTTTGACAATCAGAGCTTCATATATTTTTGCCTCGTTGGGAGACAGCCCAATTTCTTCTAATATTTCTTTATACATATTAATTATTGCTAAAGTGGTGGTGTTTGCCACTCACTCTGAATAATATATATTTTTGTATAATAAGTCAATTATATAAAAATATGAATTTTGTATCACAAACTACAGGTTATTGGTTTTTACTGCTTTTTGGTCTAGGCATGTTTTTAATCACCTATTTTATTAATAGGCAGAAAAAAGTGTCAACTAAGGAGGGTTTCTTAGTCGCCAACAGGAAAGTCGGCTGGTTTATTGGAGGCTCAAGTATCGCAGCTTCTTGGATTTGGGCGCCAGCTCTTTTTGTTTCAGTACAAATGGCCTACGAAAAGGGTTTAGCGGGAATATTCTGGTTTACTCTGCCAAACATTGTTGCCCTAGCAATTTTTGCCTTCCTGGCACCAAAAATAAAAGAAAAGCTACCTGAGGGATTTACCTTGCCACAGTATATTAAGCAAAGACTCCAAAGCAACAGGGTTCATAAGATGTATTTATTCCCATATCTTTTCTATCAACTAATGGCCGTAACTGTTCAGCTTTTTGCTGGTGGTAGTTTAGTCTCATTATTAACCGGTATCCCCCTTATTATAGTTATGCCAATTCTAGCAACCATCGCTTTAATTTATACCTTGGTTTCCGGTCTTAAAGCCTCTATTATCACTGACTTTGTTCAATTAGCTATGATATTCTCTATTGGCATTATTATTCTACCTCTTACTTGGTCAACAGCTGGCGGAGGAGCTGCAATCAAGGCTGGTTTCCATGGTATAGCAAATATTGGCAGTATGTTTGACCCAGGAGTTGCCTTTTCTTTCGGCATTGTTACGGCTATTGGGTTAATCGCTGGTGCTATCTCAGATCAGCAATATTGGCAAAGAGCTTTTGCTATTAAAAAAAGACAATTAACTAAATCATTTATTTTTGGAGCTCTGGTTTTTGGTGTTGTGCCAATCGCTCTCTCAACTCTAGGATTTTTAGCTGCCAATCCATCGCTGGGGATTGCATTACCAGCAGGGGTTGATATTTCTATGATTGGGGTCCAAACTGTGGCCACCCTACTTCCTTCCTGGGCAACGTTATTGTTTGTTATTATGCTTCTATCTGGCTTAAGTTCAACCCTAGACTCTGGTTTATCAGCGACCAGTTCTTTATGGGTAACAGACGTGGCTAAACCGAAGTCAGATAAACAATCCATCCTATCAGCTCGTAAGGCGATGGTCGGGGTTACTATTTTAGGTTTATTGGTCGCCATATTGGCGCTATACATTCCAGCTTTTGGGCTCAAGCATCTTTGGTGGATATTTAATACAATTGCTGCTTGTGTAGTTGTCCCGACAATTCTAAGCCTCTACTGGAGCCGACTTAGTGAAAGAGGCGTGTTTTGGGGTATCCTGGTCGCTTTTATAATCGGCGTTCCATTGTTTATCTACGGAAATATTATCAATAACCCTGGATGGATTGTAGGAGCTTCATTGTTCATCATAACTATTAGCACTGTCTTCTGTCTAATTTTACCAAACAGAAAAATACAAACAGAATATTAAAAGTTATGCCCCCTCCAGGGGTAACAAAAAATACCTCCAAAATTGGAGATATTTTTCTATGGGTCCGACATGGCGGGAATTTATAAATATAATATCTAATAGTATTATCATGGCTAATTTTTATGCTGACATTAAGGAATTTAAGAATATAAAAAAGCTGCCCTTAATTTAGACAGCTAGAATTATTCATTGTTTTTACATAAAGCTCTTATCAGCTCTATATTAACATTTTTTCCAGGACAGGTTTTAGTAGTTGTTGATAATTCATTATGAGCTAATATACTTTCTATAGGAATATTGTACTGCTTAATTTTTTTCTTTAGAAAACAAACTAAGGCTTTCATTTGTTTGGAGCTTGGCGATACTTTATCAAAATCTCCAATTAAACACACAGCCAGAGACTCCTTATTATAACCAATGGCGTGAGCACCTTCAAAAGCCTCTGGTCTTCCTACATACAATTTTCCATTAATTGTAAAAGGTCTCTTGTTGCCAATTAAATAATGATATCCTATATTTTCCCATCCCCTTAAGTAAATATGTCTCATTTTTATAAAAAACGGAAAGTCGTTATTACGACTAGTGTGATGAACTATAATATAATTTACTATATTTAATTTATTCAAAATAAACCCCCTTTATATAATTAATTATTAAAGAACATTTTTTATTTAATAAAAAAGCATACCAATGAAGTATGCTTTTGTCAACAGATCATCGTAATATTTTCCTTAACATTAAAGAAAATTTGGGTCCGACATGGCGGGAATTTATAAATATAATATCTAATAGTATTATTATGGATAATTTTTGTGCTGATATTAAGAATCTTAGAGATATAAAAAATCCCTCGGTTTTCTAAGAGCTAAAGCTCAAAGAATCCAAGGGATATAAGCTTTAGGGACTTAAGCTCCCCGTTGCAGTACAACCACACGATGAGCGCCCCCAGCACGCCAAACGCCGCCAAACCCGAAACGGCCGACACCGACACTCAGACCACCGGAGCGCACGTGCACGCGGGCAACATAATATTTACCGTCAACTTTGAACGGGAAAAAAATAGAGCGACCATCTTTTTTCAAATACTTTTGATTGCTGATACAAAATTCGGTAATTTGGTTTTGAGTCAGACAAAGTTTGTCCAAATCATCATTTAGCGAACCGAACATCTGTTTAACATTAGCATCTTGCGCCATTTCATAAACCTGAGTCTTAATTTCTGGTGTTTTTTTGTCTGGCTTGTTTAAATTCCAGCCTTTGAAGTCTGGATCAATCCATGATTTGAATACATCTTCAGAGTTAAAAATAGTCTGACTACCATCTACGGCATTAGTAATTACATTATCTGCAACAAGTCTTAAAACATTTGTCTCCTGAGCCATCACAAGTGACGACATAAGAACAATTAACAAAAATAGGAATAACCTTCTCATCTTTTTCTGATTTTAGTGAAACAATATACTTATTTTAATGATCTATTTAATAAAAAAGCATACCAATGAAGTATGCTTTTGTCAATAGCTACTAACTGTGTTTTCCTTAACGTTAAGAAAATTTGGGTGGTAGATGGGTTTTGAACCCACTACCTCCGGGACCACAACCCGGCGCTCTAACCAATTGAGCTACTACCACCGTATATTATTTTGATATTTTATTCTTTCACGTCATTCTCACCACAATTGTGAGGACAACTAGAACAGTCACAACCAAAAATATCTAAATCTTCTACAGCCACGTCTTCCACATTTTCATTTTCTTTCTGAAGATCATTTTTTTTGTCTTCTAACATATAATTTTACTTAATTAATTATACTAGTACGCCCAGGGGGAATCGAACCCTCATATCCAGCTTAGAAGGCTGGTGTTCTATCCGTTGAACTATGGGCGCTTAAAAATAAAATTGCCTATCCTGGCAACAGGATTAATTTAACAAAATACCTCTAAAAAGTCAATATTAGCCAAAAGCTAACCAACCTGGTTGAAATATTAACAACACACCGATAATTAGCATGATGATTCCGCCAATTAAACCAGCTAATCGACTATACTGAGTATTAACCTTGGACATCTTTAAACTAGTCATTGCAATAACAAAGATTAAAAGATCGTCTAGCATGAAAATAAAGACATAGAGGAATAAATATGAATAATATTGCAAAGAAGATAAGCCAGATAAAGACAGGACGTGAGTATAAACCGCTGGCAATCCAGCGCTACAAATTAATTCTACTAGATTAACCGCTGCAGCTAATAACACTATACCTCCTAATGCTAACCAAAACTTATCCTGATCAATTATCTTTCTTAGAGCCCTAAAAGTCTTTTTTCTTTTTTCGTTACCGGTCACTTTACAGGTAGCATCACGATTAACAAAATATTCTCTTAAATGATAACCGCCACTAAATAAGGCTACTGCGGCTATAACTAATCTCACCCAAAAAAGAAAACCTAGGAATAGAAATAAATTTAGCCAGGCAGCTAAGAACAAGTAGTATACGGCTGCTGAAACAACTATAAAACTAATTCCCAGAATCCACATTCGACGACGATTTTTCATATTTAATAACAAACTAATCAAGAATAATAGTATCCACATGGCACAAGGATTAAATCCATCCAAACCGGCAATAATTATTGTTAATAGTGGTAGGGATAAATTATTGGTATCGATTTCACCAAGAACCGGCACACTAATAACTGAATTTTTATCTATTTCTTTTTCACAAAGAATTGGTTCTAAATTAGTCTCGCCAGAAATAATCCTAGCGACATAATCTGAACAATTATATTCTAGAGCCTCATCTATAATTTGAATAATTTCTCTCCCAGTGGTTTGCTCTGAGGCAAAACCAATAACTGCCTTATTCCCAACCACCACCATAGGAATTCCAGAGACAGTAACCCCTAGTCCAGTACCAACCTTGGCTATTAATTTAGCATTGGTCGGATTGCTCCAAACTTCAAATTTTTGAATTTCTATTTTATCTTTATAGATTTCCTTCTGAAGAAGTTCTTCAAAGAATTCTTCTTCGTTTGAACAATGCGGACAGCCGTCTCCATAGAAAAAATATATATTAACCTGCTCCTGAGCTAGAGAGGGTCGAGGCAAAAACAACAACGATAATACCAAAATAATAAATAATTTTTTCATATATAAATCAATAAATAATTAAAGGTTCTTACATAATAACACAAATCGTAAAATGCTTTAAGATTTGACTGATATTTAAAGATTTGGTATTGTTGTCATATATGAACAACTTTAGTAGAAACATTTCAATAATTATTAGCCTGGTTATTAACCGGGTTGGTTTTTGCTATAGTAAGTTATAAAGAATTTTAAACATTACACATTGCAAAAGCCGACTACTCTGGTCGGCTTTTTTGATTATAAAAATAAACTGATCTTTTAATTAAATAGTGGAGGTAATAATGGTAAATGTAATGAATGACGGCAATGGTTTAAATTTTTTTGGTCAAGGACCAAAAGAATATCCAGAAAATCACGAAGTAAACAAAACAGGAAATAAGATTCCTAAAAAACTGCTCGGCAAAAAGTCTAAAGCAAAACCAAAAGAAGGCAAACAGGCCTAATCTAAAAATAAAGGCAGAATAATCTGCCTTTTTTTCTTACTCCTATCTATGTTATACTAGTTACATAAAATGTCTTAAATTTTACTAATCTTATGAAAAAAATTAAATCTGAAATTAGAAAATCGTATCTACTAAACCAATATGTTATCATCACCCCCTCTCGAGCTAAAAGGCCTAAAGATATAAAAACAAGAAACCTTGTTAAACCTTCAGATAGTTGTCCTTTTTGCGTAAACAATCTAAACAAAAAAAATATTATAGACAAAGTAAATAAAAAAGGAAATAAAAAATGGCAGGCTGTTAGCATTGGTAATATTTTCCCTGCGGTAACCTTAAATAATTTCAGAGCTTATGGCCAACAAGAAGTGATTATTGAAACTCCTAACCATGGCGTAGAACTAGGATCTCTAACTCTTCCTGAAATTGAACAATTATTAAAATTGTATCAAAAAAGAACTAAAGCCATTGCCAAAAATAAGAAGATAGACTATATTTTATGTTTCAAAAACCAAGGAGTTAAAGCTGGGGCATCTTTACAACACGCCCATTCTCAAATTTTTGCTACTCAAATTATTCCTGAAGATTTAAAAGAAGAAGCTTCTTTAGCTCAAAAATATTTTATTAAAAATAATCACTGTCCCTATTGCGATATTATTAAAAAAGAATTGAAATCTTCTCGAAAAATCTTTTCTGATAAAAACATTGCCGCTTTCACCCCCTACGCCAGTGCCTATCATTATGAAGCTTGGATTTTTCCTAAACGACATTTAGATAATATTTCATTATTAAATGTTGAAGAACTAAAATCATTAGCTAAAGCTTTGAAAAAAATACTAGTAAAACTGCAACGTCTTGGAGTAGATTACAACTATTTCTTACACAATGTGGTCTCGGATACAGACCAACATTTTTATTTAAAAATTCAACCCCGTGATAGTGTCTGGGCTGGAGTAGAATTAGGTTCCGGATTAGTCATTAACTCTATTTCTCCAGAAATAGCCGCTAAATATTATAGAGAAAAGTAATTATGCCCATTAAACAATTAAAAACTAAACCTAAAAAACAGACTTGGCGACAGGGACATCCTACTCGATCCACAAAAAAGAAGTTTACTCATTATCCTAAAACTACAAAATCAAAAAGAATGACTAAAACACGAACTAAAGTTTCCGATTTTTGGCTTAAACAACTATTAATGAGTAAAAAACTTTGGAAAGCTATCGGCATCTTAGTAGTGTTGTTTTTTCTAGCTGGCTTAATTGCGTTTGCTTGGTTTTCTCGTGGATTACCTAATCCCAACCAATTAATAACCAGGGAAATCCCCCAAAGTACTAAAATTTATGACCGAACTGGAGAAAATATTCTTTATGAGATTCATGGCGAAGAAAAAAGAACTTTAGTTTCTTTAGAAAACATTCCAGACTATATAGAACAAGCTACAATTTCAATTGAAGATAAACATTTTTATGAACATGGCGGCTTTAGTGTTTGGGCAATTATCCGAACTACCATTACTAATGTTTTATACAATCAAAGAGCTGGTGGTTCCACTCTCACTCAACAATTTGTTAAAAATTCTATCCTAACTTCAGAAAAAAGATACAGTAGAAAAATAAAAGAAATAATTTTAGCTAGTCGACTTGAACAAAAATTTAGCAAAAATGAAATTCTCCAAATGTACCTAAATGAAATTCCCTACGGCTCTAATGCCTACGGTATAGAAGCTGCTAGTAGAAAGTATTTTAGTAAAGGCGTAGAGGAAATTAATCTAGCTGAAGCAGCAGTGTTAGCCGCTCTCCCTCAAGCTCCTAGCCGCTATTCTCCCTATGGACCAAACCGTAAACTTCTTCTAGGAAGACAAGGCTATATTTTAGAAATCATGGAAAAACAAGGGTATATTACTAAAGAAGAGAGGGACCAAGCTTTAGAATATGAAATTGAATTTAGTAAACCAGCTGACAATATTACTGCTCCTCATTTTGTAATGTATGTAAAAGGAATCCTATCTGAAAGGTACGGAGAAAAGACTATTGAGCAGGGTGGTTTAAAAATTTATACTACCTTAGATTTATACAAACAAGACATTGCTGAAGAGGTTATTAAAGAAAGGGCTGAGAGCAACGAGGAGAGCTGGCAAGCCTCAAATGCAGCCTTGGTATCCATCGACCCCAAAAACGGTCAGGTGTTAGCTATGGTGGGCTCTAAAGACTACTTCAACGATGAGATCGATGGTCAATTTAATGTAGCTATTAGTCCTCGGCAACCAGGCTCATCTCTTAAACCTTTAGTCTACGCTGCTTTATTTGAAAAAGGTTATAAACCAGAAACTATTCTATTTGATACTATAACTAATTTTTCTACCAACGACAGTGAGCCCTATGAACCTCATAATTATAACGATAATGAGCTAGGCCCTGTTTCCATCAAAAAAGCTTTAGCCGGATCTTTAAATATTCCAGCTGTAAAAGCTATCTATTTAGCTGGTATAGATAATGTTTTAAATCTAGCTGAAAATACTGGATACAGCACACTTGCTGATAGAAATCGTTTTGGCCTATCTTTAGTGCTAGGCGGAGCTGAAGTAAAATTATTAGAACATGTTAATTCTTATTCTGTGTTTGCTCGTGAAGGAAAAGTTCATCCTATAGCGGTTATTTTAAAGGTTGAAGATAGCAAAGGAATTGTCTTAGAAGAGTTTAAAGAAAAAGAAAAAACTGTTTTAAATGGAAATATTGCTCGAATGATAAATAGCATTCTTTCAGATAATGAAGCTCGAGCTTATGCCTTTGGTGAAAATAATTGGTTAACTCTTTCTGATCGCCCAGTCGCTGCTAAAACCGGAACAACTAACGACTATCGAGATGCTTGGACTATTGGCTACACCCCTTCTCTAATTACTGGAGTTTGGGTAGGAAACAATGATAACTCTGAAATGAAAAGAGGTGCCGCTGGTGGAGTTGTTGCTGCTCCAATTTGGAACGCTTATATGCAAAGAGTCTTAGGTGATACCCCGATAGAAACTTTTAATACTCCTGAAATAAAAGAAACTGGTAAAGACATGCTAGATGGAATTATAACTTTTGGTGAAAAAATTAAAATTGATAGAGCTTCTGGTTTTTTAGCTACTGAACATACTCCAAAAACTTTTATTGAAGAGGTTGAAGTAACAAATTTTCACTCCATCCTTCACTTTGTAAATAAAAACCACCCGCTAGGAGAAATTCCAAGTGATCCCTCTAAGGATTCTCAATATGAATTATGGGAAAAAGGTATCCAAGAGTGGTTAGTTAGAGAACAAGAAAAAGAAGTTGAGGAAGGAGAGGAAGATACTAGTATTAAAATTATTGAAGCGCCAACCGAATATGATAACTTACATATTTCTGACAACCTTCCAACCTTAACCATTGTTGAACCTAAAAATAATAAAGTTGTTACTGGACCACTACAATCTTCTATAAAAACTTCTGCTCCTCGAGGAATTAATCGATTAGAATATTACGTTGATGGTACACTATTATTTGCAAACTACGGATATCCTTTTAATTTACATTACGATGTTAGTTTTCTAGATAATGGTTATCACAAGCTAACAGTTCGTTCTTGCGATGACATAGACAACTGCACATCAGAAACTTTAAATTTTAATCTTAACCTCAATAGCAACCCTGTTAATAATATAAATTTAAAAATAAATTTAACTTTTCCCGCTAACGGGCTAGCCTTAAATTCTTTTGACTTTCCTTTAACTGCTCAAGTCAGTAACAACGCTCCTTCCCAGGTTAGTAAACTTGAAATTATTCTACAAAAAACCGATACCGAAACTTCCTATGTAAAAGGAGTAATAAATAATCCTAGTACAAAAATTTCTGAAATAATAATATCTGAATCCCCCGAGCCTGGACAATATAATTTATGGATTAAGGCTTATAAATGGAAAGGTGGTTCCGTTGAATCCCAAAAAAGTCTGATTATTGTTAACTAAAGATTAACCAAAATAAAAAAACGTTCCTCAGAAACGTTTTTTTATATACTAACCTTTTATTGTCTTATTGGCATCACTATATAAAGATAAGACTCTTCCTTATCTCCCCGGACTAAACAAGGAGTATTATTATTAACTATTCTTAAGTTTATTTTTTCAGTATTAATATTATTTAAACCATCTAATAGGTATCTAAAATTTAAGGTTATATCATTATCCTTACCTGAAATATCTCCAGTTAGATTAATAACACTTTCTCCGGTCTGTCCAGAAATAGAAGAAACTACTAATTCATTTTTCTTGATATCTACTAATAAATGGATGTCATTAATTCCGCTCTTAGAAAAAATTGCTGAGGCTTTAATGGCTCTAACAAATTCTTGTCTATTAACAATTACCTTTGTCTCACTTTTTTGAGGAATAATTTGTTTATAGTCTGGATACTGACCACTAATTAATCTGGAAATAATTTCTGTAGAGTCAAAGGAGAACATAATTTGGTTCTCTGATAGATAAATTGTTATTTCTTTTTCCGTAGATCCTAAATCATCATTTAGATTAGACACTGCCCGTAAAACTTCTTGAATTGTTCTAGCGGGAACAATTATTTTGTCCTCACTAAAGTCATCTGTCTTATTAAACTTATTTATCTTAGCTTGTTTCTCTGCCAACCGATAACTATCTGTAGCTACCAGTGTAAGGTGATTATTTTCAAATGAAAATAAAATGCCAGCTAGCTCTATTCGGGCTTCACTGCTAGAAACTGCAAATACAACTTGTGATAAAGCTTTCTTAAACTCATCTATAGAAACTGTTAAATAGTTATTTTTATTAATCGTCGGTAATAAAGGAAACTCCTTCGCTGATTCTCCTTTTATTTTCGTTTTATAATTACTACATTCTACAACCAGCTCTTCTTCTTTCTTCTCTATACTAACTTTTTCTGATGGCAATAGACTGATATAGTCATTTATAATTTTTGAATCTACCGTAAATTCTCCTTCTTTTTCAATCTTTCCTCTAACTGTGTGACTAATACCTATTTCTAGATTAGTTGCTAGTAATTCTATGTTATTATCTTTAGCCTTTATTAAAATGTTATTTAATATAGGGAGATTTATATTTTTACTTGTTACATGACTAACTACAGATATACCTTTTTTTAAATTGTCTTGTAGACTTATAAATTTCATATGCTTGTATTATATTATATATTTATATATATATTAAACTAGTAGTAATAATAAGGGGGTGGAAAACTTTTAAACTTTTAATAAATAGATTATAAGTAAAGGATAAAAATGTCTTTTAGCTTGTGGAAACGATTTGGGTAAATTGTTAAAGCAGTCTGGATGGTTTGTGAATAAGTCTGTTAACACCTTTTTTTATTCACAAGTTATACAACTGTGTCCAAAAATAATACACAGGTAGTTAACATCTAAAAACCGTTAATTCCAAACAATTGTTTAATAGAGTTTAACTCTTGTTTGGTCTTTTCGTTCTCGGTTAGCTCCTTAGCTATTTTATTAAAGGCATGCATAGCTGTAGTGTGGTCTCTTCCTCCTATTTCGTTACCGATGGTCGGATAAGAAGTATTTAATTCTTTTCTAATTAAATAGATGGCTATTTGTCTAGGACGAACTAGCTCTTTTTTACGGCCCTTACCTAATAAGTCTTTCATTGTTATATCATAGTATTTAATAACTGCACCAATAACATCTTTGGGTGTTAATGATCGACTTTGAATATTAGTAATTAAATCTGTTAGAACACTTTTTACACTATCTAGAGTTGGTTCAAACTTATTTAAATCATGATAGGCAATAATTCTATTTAAGGCGCCTTCTAACTCTCTAATATTATTATGAATATTAGAAGCAATATAATCTAGAACCTCTTCAGTTAATTGTAGATTTTTTTCTTTAGCTTTTCTGGCTAAAATGGCAATTTTAGTTTCAATATCTGGTTTACTAACATCAGCTACCATTCCAGACTCAAAACGAGAAATAAGACGTTTTTCTATAGCCGGTATAGCCTTTGGAGATCTATCAGAGGTTAAAACAATTTGTTTATTGCCTTGTTGTAATTCATTAAAGGTGTGAAAAAATTCTTCTTGAGTTCCATCTTTTCCTCCCATGAATTGAACATCATCAATTAATAATAGGTCAACATTTCGATAAAGATTTTTAAACTCTTTGGCTCTACCACCTCGAACAGATTGGATATAGTTGTTGGTAAATTTTTCACTAGTAGTATAAAGAATTTTATTGGTTTTTTCTGAGGCAGCATTACCGATAGCCTGAAGAAGATGAGTTTTCCCTAGTCCAACTCCACCATAAATAAAAAAAGGATTGTAAGTTTCTCCCAAATTTCTTACTACTGCTTGACAAGCAGCATAGGCGAGCTCGTTACTTTTACCAACGATAAAATTTTCAAAAGTATAACGTGAATTTAAACCAAAACGATTAATATTAGAAGAGGGAGTAAATTTCTTTTCAATTGAGGCTTCTTTAACAGGGTTTCTAGAATCAGGTTTAGAAATTTTTTCTGTGATAACGACAGTTTCGTTGCCAGATTTCTTCAACTCTACTTTATAAATAATTTCTTCAAGTTTTTGACCAGTAATATTTTCTAGTCCTTTCCAAATCTTTTTATGATATTTGTTTTCTAACCATTTTTTTACAAATCCATTTGGTACACAAATAATAGCCCTCTTTCCTTCTAGAGAGGAAAGGAAGGTTCCTTTGAACCAAGTAATAAAATTAGCCCTAGAAAGACTAATCTCTATTTCGCCGAGGACGGCTTGCCAAACTCTGTCGTTATCCATAAAGTTATATTTTAAATCTAGAAGTTATTATATTAAAATTTGCACAATAACTCAACACAAGGGTTGTTTATAATATGTTAATAGTAAGTTGATAACTTTGCAAATTCTGGTTGACCTTTTCAAATAAAGGTGCTATCTTGTACGTAGCTACCTGAGAAGGAGTTTATTTTTTATCTAAAAATTCAACGATATGCCTAAAAGAACCTATCAACCTAGTAAACGACGTGCTAGTAGAAAACACGGTTTTATAAAGAGAATGCTTACCAGTAGTGGTAGATCTATTTTAAAAAGAAGAAGAGCAAAGGGCAGAAAAGTTTTATCTAAATAAAATTTTTCTTTTTTCTTATGTTAAAAAAACAAAATTTAATTAGAAAGCAAAAAGAATTTGAACAAGTTTTTGAAAAAGGAAAATATGTTCGAGACAAAGAGCTGGTTTTAAAAGTTTGTAAAAACAATTTGGAGTCTAGCAGAATAGGAGTTGTGGTTAGTTCAAAAGTAAGTAAAAGAGCAGTTTTTAGAAATAAACTAAGAAGACAATTAAAAGCGGTATTTTTAAAGGAACAAAAAAATATAGTTTTGGGTTATGATTTAGTAGTTATATCTCTTAATAAGAACAAAGACTACACCTATCAAGAAATAGAGAGTTCTTTTTTAAAGCTTTTAAAAAAATTAAAACTTTATGTTAATTAAATTATATATAAAAAAACTTGTTATTTCTTTAATTAAGATATATCAAAAAACTCTTTCATTTGATCATGGTATATTGAAAGGGTTTTATCCTCATGGGTATTGCCGGTTTCATCCTTCTTGTTCAGAATATGCAGTAAGAGCTATAGATAAGTATGGCGTTCTAAAGGGAGGAATTAAGGCTATTAGGCGTATCTGGCGTTGTAACCCTTGGAATAAAGGGGGTTGGGACCCAGTAGAATAATAAATTAATTTTAATGTTATGGTTCATTTGTTCCAAGTTATTTTTTATCAACCAATTCTAAACCTTTTGATTTTTCTCTATAACGTTGTTCCGGGGGAAAGTTTAGGAGTGGCGATTATTCTTTCAACTCTAGTTATTAAATTAGTGTTGTTGCCGTTGTCTCATAAGTCTATTAAAGCTCAAAAAGCTTTACAAGATTTACAGCCGAAAGTAGATGAAGTAAAGAGTAAGTATAAAGACAATAAAGAACAAATGGGTAAAGCCATGATGGCTCTATATAAGGAAGAAAAAATTAATCCTTTTTCTTCTTGTTTTCCTCTTCTAATCCAGCTGCCTTTTTTGTGGGCCGTGTTTAGAGTTTTTAGAGATGGTATTGAATCTAATCTACATCTTATTTATTCGTTTATTGCTACTCCAGAAAGTATTCATAATATGTGGTTTGGTATTAATTTATCTGAGCCTAATATATATTTAGCAATTTTGGCTGGCGCTGCTCAATTTTGGCAAGCTAAAATGATGGTAGCTAAAAGACCAGCTACTCAAAATAACGGAGGAAAAGGTGACAGCATGACAGCAATTATGAATAAACAGATGGTTTATTTTATGCCAATGATTACAGTGTTTATTGGTTTAACATTGCCAGGTGGATTAACATTATATTGGTTTGTGGTTACTTTGTTTACTGCCCTACAACAGATTTTAGTATTTAAACAAACTAAGAAAGCAAAAGAAGCTCCAGTGGTTATTGAACAAAAATAAAATTTTTAATAAAAAAACTAAAGCAATAATGCTTTAGTTTTTTGTTTGTCTAATTTATATAAATACTCTATTTTTTCCCACTATTAAATTAATCTGTTTATCAGAGACGCTTAATTTAGCTGGTAAAGGAAGATTAATAGTGTTATCTAGATTTAAATATCCCCCAGATTTATTACTTACTGCAACCGTATTAGCCGTGAAGAAACTGGAACTATTTCTGTCCTGGATATAAACGTGCAGATTACTATTTTTAGGGTTAACAGAGGGCATCTGAGTGGCTAATTCAACTGACGGCATGTTAATTATATAACTACCACCTTTTTCTAAGGGTTTAACGGTAAAGTCTTCTCCTATTTTTATTTCAGTGTTAGCGTTGTTTATGTAGGCTTGAGAAATAAAGAAATGTTTATTAGCTTGAGCAACGTTAATCTTTTCATTACGTCTCGCTAATAAAATGTTACAAGCTTCTTGATAATTATTAATTCCTAAGCTTTTTCCTATTAAACTTGGTTCTACAGGAATGAAAGCTAGGAGGAGATTTTTAAAAAAGAAGCTTATTTCATCACATAACAAAACATTAAGAAGTTTGTTAAATGTAGCATCATTACCTACAGCTACAATTGTTTTTGCTCCTCTTTTAACCTCACCATGAATCACTCCTTTGAAGTTTTTTATATTGCTAAGACGGACTATTTTTCCACTTAAACCTAGGTCTGTTAGGCGTGTTTCAATTCGGTTTACAGTTTTAGTATATTTGCCTTTAGTCAAAAAGTCGTCATAAATATAAACATGCATAACAGGTTTTATTTATTGGTTTTTAGAGGCTTAGTGAGAACTTCTTCTTTTGTTGATAATTCGTCTTGCATTAAACAATGACCATTAATATAGGCTCCTTTAGCTACTGAAATTTCTGAACAGATGATATCGCCTACTATTTTAGCGGTTTTACCTAAAGACAAGGATTTTTGTACTTTTATATTGCCTTTTACTTCTCCGCTGATAATGGCTTCTTTAGCTTCTATATTGGCAGAGACCCTAGCCTTCTCTCCAACTAGTAAGCTGGCGTTTGTTTTTAGAGATCCTTCTAAAACGCCTTCTACCACGATATTACCTTTACCATGGAAGTTTCCTTTTACTTTAATAGAGGGTCCGATAACGGTCTCTACATCTTTTAATTTTTCTTGAGACATATCTTTGTTGCCAAACATATTTGTTTTTATTTTATAAAAATTTATTATCTATCTATAATCTTAAAGGACGCGGGGTCTTTTGTCAAAGTAAAATATTGCCAAAAAAAAATAATTGAGTTATCATAAAATCACCTTTTTGCTCTCATAGTTTAATGGATAAAACAAGAACCTCCTAAGTTCTAGATCCAGGTTCGATTCCTGGTGAGAGCACAAGAACAAGATAAAATAATTATGAAGAAAGAATAAAGAAAAAATAAAGTTTTTAGCTAATACTAGCGATAAGTCCAAGGTAGCCTGGACTAAAGTATTTTAGATTTATTTTATCTCTTGACAGTTTAATAAGATAATGGTTATAGTTTTTGTCTATTGACTAGACAGAAAAACTTATTTAGAATATAGTCATAATGTTCCTCGAGGAACATTCTTGGTTTCTATGACAATAAGGGCCCATAGCTCAGTTGGTTAGAGCGCTTGCATGGCATGCAAGAGGTCGCAAGTTCGAATCTTGTTGGGTCCACAAATAAATGTTAGAAGTAATTTTAAATCGTCATTTCCGACGATTTTTGTTATAATTGGATTAGAGGTTAATTATATAAAAATTGTATGAATGAAAGAATATCTCAAATTGAGAATAAACTAAAGGAAGATGATTGGTATAGAGTTGCTTTTTTAGGAGATTCTATTACGTCCACAGAATGGGTATATCCAAACTGGAGAGGGATAATGGAGGTTGTGTTAAAAGAGCAGCTAGGAGAAGTTGCGGGAGAGTGGAGCGCTCCGTGGTGGAAGGTTAGGTGTTACAATGCAGGATTTAATGGGATAACAACAAAAAAGATAATTGACTACGTGGATGAAGAGCTCGCTAACTATAAACCTAATTTGGTTATTTTTGTAGATACATATAATGATAAATACCATAAGATTATGCCGGCTGCACATAAAAAGAACTTAGCAGTGATTTTTGATAAACTAACTAGAATTTCTAAAGATATAGTATTTGCCTCATCAATCAGTAGACTTAAAGAGGCTGCAAATATCGAAAATAAGGCCTACAGAGAGGCATCAGAGGAGGTTATTAAGGAATATGAGGGGAAAGTACAGTTTATTGATATGTCTTCTCAATATGCGGAATTTGATCTAAGAAAGCTTTTTACGTTTATTTCGGAAGATGGAAATAAAGACGCAGGGATCAAGCCAGGCGAAGTTGACTTCAGTCATCCAAATCAATTAGGCAATGCTTATATTGCAAAAATTATGTTAAAAGAAATTTTTGATATAGACTTTGATCCAGAGTTATTTATAAAAGAAACCCTAGAAGGTAAGAAATACCCATCATATTAGATTTTTATTTTCTATTAGAGGTGGAAGAGAAAATTATTATATAAAATTTATGTTTTCTAGAGTGTTCCTCGAGGAACATCGACTTTAGTCCAGGCTACCTTGGACTTATCAACACTTTAGTCCAGGCTACCTTGGACTTTTCTTTTTTTGAACCAATATTAGCTAATTTGACAACTCTGTCAAGTTGTGGAAAACTTATTGATAACTTCTTGTTTTTATGTTAATCTTGCCTTTTTAGTTTAAATGCATTACAATAACCTTACTTAAAATTAATTCTTAAAATATATGTACGATACTATTATTATTGGCTCTGGACCAGCTGGAATGACTTCCGCAATTTATGCTGCTCGTAGAGAGATGAAGACTTTAGTAGTTGGGAAAGAACTAGGAGGACAGTTGGTTTGGGCCTCAGAAATAGAAAATTATCCAGGGTTTAAAACAATAAGCAGTTTTGAACTAATTTCTAAGCTACAAGAGCAAGTTTCTGCTCTAGGCGTGGAATTTAAGCAAAAAGAGATATCAAAAATAGTAAAAGAAGAAGATAATACTTTTACTCTACATACCTCCAAAGAGACTTTAAAGGCTAAGACAGTAATTATTGCTATGGGTTTGTCTCCTCGGCGATTGGCAATCCCTGGAGAAGAAGAATTTAATGGTAAAGGAGTCTCATATTGTGCTAATTGTGATGGTCCTTTTTATAAAGAAAAGACTGTAGCTGTGGTTGGTGGGGGTAATTCTGCTCTAGATGCAGCTGAAATATTGTCAAAAATAGGGAAAAAAGTCTATTTACTCCATAGAAGTGGAGAATTTAGAGCTTTTGAAGCCTTAATTAGAGAAGTAAACGCTAGAGGAAATATAGAAGTAATGATGAATATCGATATTAAAGAGGTTTTAGGGTCAAATAAGATGGAAAAAATAAAAATAGTTAATAATCAGACAAATAAAGAGCAAGAAATTGAAGTTGATGGTATTTTTATAGAAATTGGTAGAACTGCTAATACAGATCTTGTGGCTGAATTAGTTGAAAGGAATAAAAAGAAAGAAATAATGGTAGATGAACTTTGTAGAACGAATACTCCAGGTTTGTTTGCAGCTGGAGATGTGACTCAAGTAATGTTTAAACAAATTCCTATAGCCATGGGACAAGCAACGACAGCAGCATTGGCTGCCTATCAGTATTTACAGTTAAAAGAAGATAAGCCAGTAAACGTTTCAGATAAGAGTAAATCAAAAACAGAGAAATAATAATTAGACATAAGAAAAATGCCTTAAATAAAGGCGTTTTTTATTTTTATAAAATTGTATAAATGTGTTATAATTTAAAAAAATAACCTTTCTTTTTTATGACTCAACATAAACATGACAAGAAGGCCTATATTTTGGCTGTAGATATGGGCTATGGGCATCAAAGAGCTTCTTATCCCCTGAAAGATATTAGCGAAGGAGAGATACTAAGTGCTAATAATTATCCAGGAATAGATCCTAAAGAAAGAGACAGCTGGAACAAAGGCAGAAAATTATATGAAATAATTTCCTATTTTAAAAAAGTTCCCGTTTTTGGTAAATTAGTTTTTTCTGCAATGGACTATTTTCAGAAAATAGACAGATTTTACCCTAAGAGAGATTTATCTAAACAGTCTTTTCAACAAAAGCATTTTGTGAAAAGAATTAAGAAAGGGACTGGCAAAGGATTAATTGAGAGATTGAATAAGAATCCTTTACCATTAATAACTACATTTTTTGTTAGCGCTTACTTTGCTGAATATTATAATTATAAGGGAAATATATATTGCGTGGTTTGTGATGCGGATGTTTCTAGGGCTTGGGCCCCAGTCAATCCCGCTACTAGTAGGATAAAATATTTAGCACCCAATAAAAGAGTTAAAGAAAGACTAGAGTTGTACGGAGTCAATCCTAAAAATATTTTTATTTCAGGGTTTCCTCTACCAAAAGAAAATATTGGAGGAAGACAGAAAAAGATATTAAGAAAAGACCTAAAAAATAGGATTTTTAAACTAGACCCCCAGGGGGTGTATAGGAAAAAGTATGCTAAGTTGATTGAAGATTACCTATGTCCGATTTCAGAATTTGAAGATCCTAAGCGTCCACTAACTATAACATTCGCAGTTGGTGGAGCTGGTGCCCAAAGAGATTTGGGGGCTCAAATAGTAAAAGGTCTAAAAAAAGAACTAACAGAAGATAAAATAAAATTGAACTTAGTTGCTGGTAGCCGTGGAGATGTTTATGATTTTTTTACGGATACTATAAAAAAATATTCAGAAAATGTTCGTAAAAATGTTGAAATTATTTATCATCCAGATAAAATGGAATATTTTAGACTGTTTAATGAGGCTCTAAGAATTACAGATATATTATGGACAAAGCCTTCAGAGCTGACTTTCTATAGCGGATTAGGAATCCCAGTTATTATGTCTAGTCCAATCGGTTCTCAGGAGCATTACAATCGTGAATGGTTATTGGCTATTGGAGCTGGTATTAATAGTAAAAATCCAAAATATGTCAATGAATGGTTATTTGATTGGTTAGATTCAGGTTGGTTGGCCGAGGCAGCTATGCAAGGATTTTTAGATGCTCCAAGTCTAGGAACCTATAATATTGAAGACACGGTTTTATATAATAAAGTTCAAGAGATTGATTCTCTTCACTTACTATAATCTAAAAATATATGAGTTGGTTGATTATTGCTATAATTGCTTATTTTTTATTAGCAATTGTTAATTTATTTGATAAATTTTTATTAGACAAGGCTTTGCCGAGTAGTCGAGCCTATACTTTTTTAGTTGGATGTTTAGGAATGATGGTGTTTGTGGCAGCTCCTTGGTTTTTAGAATGGCCAGGCTGGGGCTGGATGTTATTTAATCTATTGATTGGCGCTTTATTCCCTTTGGCGCTTCTTTTATTTTATAGAGCCTTAAAAAAGGGTGAGGCTTCTAAAGTCCTATTGTTAGTTGGTGGTGCAGTGCCTATTTTCACTTTGATATTTTCTTTGGGATTGCTTAATGATAGATTTAGTTCACAGCAATGGATAGCTTTAGCTTTCCTATTAGCAGGAACAGTCCTTATTACCTGGATACCGGAAAAACAGAGTTTTTGGCACAGAGCTTTATTAGCTCTTAGGGTAAAAAAGAAGCCCTCTACTAAGGGACTTATGGTAGCTCTGGGAGCAGCAGTCTTTTATGCATTGTTTTTTATTGGTAGTAAAGAAGCTTTTAATAATCAGGATTTCTTTAGCAGTTTTATTTGGATTAGAGCCGGAAGTTTTTTATTTGTTTTATTTTTATTAGCTCATAGAAAATCTCGTCAAGAAATTTTTGGTAATCTGAGCAAGCTAACTCTAAAGAAGGGTGGTTTATTTTTTGGCAATCAAGGAGTGGCAGCTGGAGCTTTTTTATTGCAGAATTATGCTATTAGTTTGACGTCAGTAGCTCTAGTTAACGCCTTACAAGGAGTGCAATATGTTGTTATTATAGTCCTAGGAGTAATAGCTACTTTGTTTACTCCACATATCTTGAAAGAAAATATATCTCGGGCTGTTATATTACAAAAAATATTAGCTGTTGGTCTGGTGGCCATTGGTTTATATTTTATGGCCTATTCTTAATATAATATGAAAAGAAAAACTACTATTTGGATTATTGTTTTAGTTGCTTTGATTATTGGCTTAGTTTGTTTAGTTAAAGTTCCTAAATATTATCCTAGTGAAATAACTCTTGATGTTCCTCAAAATTTTTTTGGGGTTACTTTTTCTAAAAAGTTTGCAGAAGAGTTAGAATTAGATTGGCGTGAAGCCTTTATTGCCACTATAGACGACTTAGATGTTAAATACATTAGATTACCAATTTACTGGGATGAGGTAGAAAGGGCTAATGGAGTTTTTGATTTTTCAAATTATGATTACATGATAAAACAAGGAGAAATAAGGGATGTAAAGTTTATTTTAAACTTAGGATTTAGACTGCCGCGTTGGCCAGAATGTCATATTCCTCAATGGACAGAAAGATTAGATGAAGAAGCTAAACGGGCGGCGGTTCTAGATTACTTAAAAGTGGCTGTAGGTAGATATAAGTATAATACTAACGTAGTTTATTGGCAGGTAGAGAACGAACCGTTCCTGGGTAGCTTTGGTATCTGTCCAGAGTTTGATCAGAATTTTTTGAAACAGGAAATAGACCTAGTAAAAGAGTTGGATGATAGAGAAATTATTATTTCTGCTTCAGGCGAGTTAGGTGGTTGGTATAAAGAAGGCAAACTAGCCGATATTTTTGCTACTACCATGTATAGAGTTGTTCATAATTCATGGTTTGGCTATTTCAGATACCCATTCCCAGTTGAGTTTTATAACTTTAAAGCTAGGGCCACCGGAAACAACCTAGAAGAGAGCTTTATTATTGAATTGCAAACAGAGCCCTGGGTTCCTTCAGGAACTATGATGGACTTAACTGAAAAACAAATAGATAAGTCTATGAGTTTAGATCAATTTAAGGCCAATTTACAATATGCTATTAACACTGACTTCAAACAGACTTATTTATGGGGTGTAGAATGGTGGTATTGGCAGAAATTAAATGGTGATGGTAAATATTGGCGGTTAGCTAAAACATTATTTGCAGATTAATATGATTTTATCTATAATTATTCCTACTTTAAACGAAGAAAAATACTTACCTAGATTGCTAAAATCAATTTATGGTCAGAAAGATTTTTTGGATTTTGAAGTAATTGTTTCCGATGGTAACTCAAAAGACAAAACCCAAGAGATTGCCAAAAGTTTTGGCTGCAAGGTTATTACAAATAATAAGAGACACCCTTCTTATCAAAGAAATGACGGTGCTAAAGTAGCGAGAGGCGAATTATTATTATTTTTGGATGCAGACACAGGTATTCCAGATAATTTTTTAGGTCCAATAGTAAAAGAGTTTAAAAATAGAAAACTAGTTGGAGCTGGGTTCTATATAAAAGTAAAATCGAAAAAAGGATTTTATAGGAGAATGACTAAATGCCTCAATTTTTTATTTTGGTTAGGACAAATTATTAGGCCAGCCTATGTCGGCATTGCTATGATGGCGAGAAAAGAAACACATGTGAAAGTAAAAGGTTTTGATGAAACAATTTTTGTTGGTGAAGATTATGATTATAGTTACAAGTTGTTTAAACAAGGTAAAGTAAAAATGATAAAGTCTAGTTTTGTGTATTATTCTTTACGGAGGTTGGAAAAGGAAGGAAAATGGAAGGTTATTGGAAGATGGGGTAAAGGGACTTGGTACGTATTAACTAAAGGGCCTATCAAAAAAAAAATAGTGAAGTATGATTTCGGCGATTATTAATAGTTGAATAACATAAATAAAAAAGAGGATTATATTTCCTCTTTTTATTTTTAAAATTGAATATTAGTCTTTTGAGTTGACCATAGAGAATAAATATGTAAGAATGATCTAATTGATCTTTTTAAACAGTAGAAATCTTAAATATATTATGATGAACGAAAAACTATTTCCCCCGTATTTGAATTCACCATTTTCCGGTGATACCGACTTTGTAGAAGGAGTTCGTGGACCAGCAGTATTTGTTGTAAAGTGTCTTTTAATAGGTTTCGGTTATAATTGCGGTTTTGCTTTAAATCAAGAATTTTGTAAATATTTGACTAAAGCAATTAAACTTTTTCAGGAAGACAACGGTATCGATGCAGATGGTAATTTTGGGCCAGCTACACGAAAGGCGTTTGATAGCATGTTCAATACAAATTTGGACATGATTGAAAGAGATGTGCTTTATGGCAAAGACTTTGCTCTACAGCCTGAGCCTAACGGAAAAATAAAGGAATGGCCGGTTTAGTCATTCTTAATCATTAAGATAATAAAAACAGTCTAGAAAAGGCTGTTTTTTTCTTATTAAATAAAAAAGACCGTTTTATTAGCTGATTGTTAGTTTAAAATATAATGGAGGCCAGCAGTGAAGATTGACAAGACCAATGGTATAACGTTAATATTTTATATTATCCAGGTCTTTAAAATAGAAAATAAAGTTTAACAAATATAGATATTATGGAACTAAGAAGAATTCAATTTTTAACTTTTATCCAATAAAGACAGCCCTTTCCAAGGCGATTTTTATGTGTGGAGTATCGACATGAATGGTAATCAAACCTCTTTTAAGGTTAGATTGTTGGACGAGGTTAAATATTCTGTTTTTACGAATTGACAAAGACTAAAAAGTATGCTATTTTAATATAATTAACTTTGTAAATATTAACAATTAAATATAGGAGACTGTAGACAATGACAACAACACTGATTGCAATTTTTGTTTTATTAGCAATTTTTATTGCTATTAGTATTTTCTTGGTAAAAGAGATGCTAAAGAAATTTGGATTTATGAGGAAATTTGTTAAATCTTCTCATTTATTGGAGGACTTCCATTATTATGGATTATCGAAAAATGGAAAAGTAAAACCAGGAATGAGAATTATCGTTCTAAAAAGCAAGGATGAAAAAAAATTCTCTGTTTTGATAGGATTTAAATTGAAAATTTTTGGTAAAGTAGGATTTGATTATTATGGGTATGTAGAATCTAATAATTTAGGAATGGTAGTTATATCTACTTATCTTGGAAAATCTCCCGTAGATTTTCAGTTCTTTAAGAATAACGATGTAGATGTTAAAGTTTGTATATCTAATAATACAAATTTAATACCACAAGTAACTTATCCCCCGCACTTTTGGCAAAGATTAGGTATTTTTGCATAAACATCAATAATACAAATAACCCATAGAAATATGGGTTTTTGATTACCCCTTTATAACCAATAAAAAACAATCTTTTTCAGGGTTGTTTTCTATATTATGAAGCTCTAGAGTAGATGGTAGTCAAACCTGTTTTGGGGTTAGATTGCTGGAGAGAGTCAGAAATACTATTTTTTGTCATCAATAATATCGATAACATCTTGAGCAGATTTTTCCCCTATCATCCCTTTAAAAAAGACCAGCTTATCTAATTGATAGAGGATAAATAAGACTGCTATAAGTGAAGAAGCAAATATTGCTTTGGTTAACGCTGGAATTAACAGAAATTGAGAATTGATACCAGAAAGTGCGATTAATAATATAATAGTTAAAAGTCCTAAAAGTGTCCATTGAAAATTTGGGATTTTTTCGCGATGCAAGGTAATTAAAGATTTTCTTGTTTTTTGAATCTCTTGTAAAGAAGCAACAATTCTATTTAAGGCAGTATTTGGTAGACTGGTTAACTGAGCTTTGCCAATATTTTTTTCAAAAACATTATGGATTGAAGTTAAAGTAGAAGTTTTGTGAGTAAAATAATAGTCCCATTTTTTATTCTCCAATATTGGCCTGTAGTGGTTTTTTAATATTTTCCCTATTTCTTTCTGAGATTGTTTACCTAAATGCCCTGATGTTCTATAAATAGCAGACAGGCCACCATCAAAATTAGAAATTTGACTTCTCAAATCAGAATATCTTTTATTTTGTCGGGAAATAAAAAATCCGGCAAAGATGGAGAATAAAAATGTTGAAATAGTTAAAAATATTTTTATATCAGTATCTGTTTCTAAATCAAAATAATAGTATATTATTAGAAAAATTATGAAGATTACCGCTATAGTAAATTTAGAAATTTTTTTTGTAGACATGTTTTATTTTATTAATTTTTATTAAATTATCTTTATTATAACATAAAAACAGTCCGAAAAGACTGTTTTTGACGTGGGAGCCCCAAAGTAGACGGTAGTCAAACTTATTTTAAAGCTAAATCATTAAAAGAAGTTTTGAATATTCTATAACATCTTAATAATTCCTCTGTTAGCATCAACCTCCACCAAATCCCCATTTTTCAACAAAGAAGTGGCTTGTTTTGTACCAACGATACAAGGAATTTTTAATTCCCTACTAATAATTGAAGCATGACAAGTCACGCCTCCTTCATCAGACACAATAGCCCCGGCTTTTCTAATAGCGGGCATAAGAACAGGATTAGAACTAATTGTTACTAAAATCTCACCTTTCTTGAACCTTGAAACATCATCTTTCTTCAATATAACCTTAATATTACCCCTCACTATTCCTGGATAAGAAGTTGTGCCAGAAAGATTAACTATTATTTTTTTATTATTTTCTGGAAAAAATAATTTATGATATTTTTTATAATTAATTCTACCAAATTTAACAAATCTAACCCTAGGAGTTAATAGGTTAACATATTTTTTTCTATGTATTAACTTCTTTTCAGTAAGAATAGTATTTGATTTTACAAATTCCAACATTTCGGAATATTCTAAATTAAATAATAATGTATAATCCGCTATGTTTTTCCTTCTGGCTATCTCTTGAAATAATTTGCTTAAAGCTTTTTTTTCAAAGACAGTATACAAAGACACTACTCTTAATTTATTAACTTTATCTTCTAACCTAGAATAATTTTTAATTTTGTTTTTCTCTATAAGAACGTTTAAGGATCGACCAATTTCATAGGGAATAACTGTTGAAAAAAGAAAAAGATCTTTATATATTACAAATAATTTTTTAAGTTCTTTGTATAAATTTGTTTTAGTATATTTTTGATAATCTTTTTTTGTGTTAAAAATTTTAACAACTTCGTCATTTAATTTTAGCCCCTTATCTAATAGTTGATTAGTTTTTAAACGATTATTTTTAATAATTTTTTGAACAACATTATTATATTCTACTAAATCTTTCTCAACTCTTAGCGAATCAGTTATTGAGCCATTTTTTAAATAGCAAATATATTTAAAACTAAACCCAATAATTGACTTTAAACCATCTGTATAGCTAATTATAATAATTGAGGTTGCTAAAAGGCTTAGTTCTCTACGTAGAAATAAGTTAAATCCAGCCTTTTTAATATATTTATCATCAATCATACATATATATAATAACTTTTTCTTAATTTTAATACAACAAAAACTTCCTAATATTAGGAAGTTTTTTGCTTTGAGCCCCAAAGTAGATGGTAGTCAAACCTGGCTTAGGGTTAGATTACTGAAAGATGTCAAAAGTGTTGCGGTTACTTGCTAAATTTAAAATAATTTTTTTTAATTAATTTGAATACTTCTGAGATATTTTCCAAAAATATTCAAATTGATTTCTAAGAGCATCGCTAAGTTCTGTACTGTCTATTATAAAGGCATAATTTTCTTTATGAGAAGAGACAAAAGCCACTTTGGTGCCGTAAATTCCATAACCCATATCTTGTTTCAATTCTTTTGGTAATATTTTTATCTTTCTTAAAGATGTCTGTTCACTTTTTGAGAATAATAAAGAATTTTTTTCTAAATCAACTTTTTGTTTGTCAGTCCAAAGAACATTAAGCCAGATATTTCTTTTTATTCTTTCTTTGTGAAATTCATTAAATTCTGATGAAGAAATATTTTTTAACATCTCCTGCAGTGGCCAAAACCAATATGTATTTTTTTCTCTAGACCTTAAAATGTCTCTAAAAACTGAGAGATAAAATTTATTACCCTCGTAGACGGTAAATTTTGGCTTATAGAATATATTTTGTTTTTTCTCTGACATTATTCTGTCTAGCTCAATTTTAGCCATTTTTATTTTACTAATCTGTTCCTCATAGATGTGAATAATATTCTCATATTCTTCTGGATAGAAAGTATTACCTTTTTCGTTTAAGCCTCTTTTCACCAAGCCCTTCTTAATGAGATTATTTAAATGAACATAAATAGTTCCTCGAGGAATATTTAATGTTTTATTTAAAGATAAAACACTAACTCCATTTGAATATGACAACATAGCATGAAGAGTTTCGCTTTCTGCTTCTGAGCAATCAATATATTTTAATATTTCTTTTATATCCATGTTTTTAGTTTATACTATTTGGTACATTTGTCAACTGTTGACAACATATTGACATATTATTCCACTTATAGTATAAATATAGAACGCTGATCCTTAACAACTAAAAAATAATAACTATGAAAAAAAGAGAAAAAATCCTTTCATTCGAAAGCTTAAAAGATGTTATTAGCGAAAATGAGTATTCTGTAATTTGGAGGGTCAAAAGATTGACCGAAAAATATGAAATTATAAAAAATAAAGAAAGTATTGCTGACCACAGGCATTTTGCAAAAATCCTTTTATTAACTATAGTTATTGGTATAATTGCGGGGTTTGTTTGCTATTTAGTAAATCAAAGCTTAATTAACGCCTTTGCCTTATTCTTTGTTTTATCTGTATTTCTCCTATATCTTTATTTAGGAGTATCTTTAGTCTTAATAATGATATCTCTTTTGTGTATTATTTTTTCTAATATATTTAAACTAAAAAAATTTGGTATTATTTTCAGCTCTTTTTTTGACAGGATAATTAATGATAAATATCGATATAAAAAAGAGAGTTTAATGCGAGAGTTAAGAAGAATAGAAAATGAAAATAACTTATTAGAAATTGCACAAAAAATAAATAATAAATACAAAAAAATGGAAAAGGAGAGTCAAGCAAACTATAAAGAAATCTTTTATAGAGCCGTTAACTATTTAGAATTTGTAGAAAACCATTAACTTTTTATAGGTATGATTTCTATTTAATTACACAAAAACAGCCATTTTAAAGGCTGTTTTTTTTCACTTGAGCTCCAGAGTAGATAGTAGTCAAACCTATTCTAAAGTTAAATTGCTAAAAAAAGTTAAAAAGACAACACTTAATCTTGTGTGTTGACAAAACACATAGGGTACGATATAATAATAATGTAACTATCGTACCCATATAATAGTATGTATTTATCACAAAAAACCAAAGATTTGCTGGAAGAAAAGCTTAATATATTGAATAGCTTGAGACCAATCAATAAAACTCTCTTAAATAAGATAAGAGAGGACTTTCAGGTTGAAATGACATATAATTCTAATGCTATTGAGGGAAATACGTTAACTAAAAAAGAAACATTTTGGATTATCAGTGAAGGGTTAACTATCAAAGGAAAATCTCTAAAAGAGCATCTAGAAGTGAAAAATCATAAAGAAGCATTAGATTTTTTATATGAATTAATCGATGTTAACAAAAAAAACACTATTTCAGAACACTTAATAAAACAAATTCATTCTTTAGTAGTCAAAGAGGCTGATGCTGATATTGCAGGAGTATATAGAAATGGGGATGTGTTTATTTCTGGAAGTGATCATATACCCCCTTCTGGATTTAAGATTGCAGGGGAAATGGATAAGTTAATAAAATGGGTAAAGAAGGAACAAAATAATTATCATATTATTGAACTCTCAGCTATACTTCACCACAAACTAGTCGCTATACATCCATTTTGGGACGGTAACGGTAGAACTGCTAGAATAATCATGAACATTTTTGTTATGCATACAGGCTATCCTATGGCAATAATTTTAAAGAATGACAGACGGAGATATTACAGAGTTTTATCCGAGTCAGATAAAGGTAATTATAAAAATTTATGTGAATTTCTAGCACAAAGTGTAATAAGAAGTTTGAATGTTTATTTAGGAATATTAAAACCATCCAAGAAAAAAGAAGATAAATTATTATCACTTTTTGAATTGTCAAAGTATTGTGATTACTCTCCTGCTTATTTAAAAAAATTGGCTTTAAGTAATAAATTGGAAGCTGTTAAAAAAGGAAGAAATTGGTATTCTTCTGAAGCGGCAGTAAAAAGCTATGTAGAATCTATAAAAAAGATTAAATAGGTTTCATTTCTCGCTAAGATATAACACAAAAACACGCCATTAAGCGTGTTTTTGCTATGGAGCTCCAAAGTAGATGGTAGTCAAACCTATTTTAGGGCTAGACTACTAAATGAAGTTAAAATTATTATATCTAATAATAAACCATCTATGAATCCCATTAAATTACCTTTAACAAATTTCACGATATCTACTAGTAGTTACTAAATTTACAACCATTAGTTTTCTCCAGAAGTTTAAGAGTGAGCACAACAGATGAATTTCTTGTGTTTGTCAATTTAAGTCTATCACCAAACTTTTCTAACAATGGAGATAAAAATTCGTCCCCCCAAGAAGGAGCAAAAGAAACAACCTCAGCAAAATTAACCTCAACTACTTCACTCTCTGCAACTTTGGATAGTTCTGATAGAAATCCCGAATAAGCATCTTTTCCAGCTGGTCTAGAGTTTAATATGTTACCAAATTTTTTTAGTTCAATTTTCATATACTTATTTTTTATTTTTTTTAAAATTAATGATTACTATAGTCCCTTTAACTAAACTATCTATTAAATTAATTTCAAAATTTAAATCACCCGCGCCCATTGTAAGTACAGCATTACCTGTTTGGAACTTAATACTAATTATACCCATCTTAACAATCTCTTTAACATACTTTAAGCCATTTCCTCGTTTCTCGGGTGCTCTTCCTGTTACTATTTCAGTAAAAGCCACTTTCAACGCATCAACATGATGCATCAACTCTGGTCTCACTCTTTGAAGAGTGGAAAGTATTCCCAATCCTCTGTCAGCCAGCACAATAACTCCCTCATTGATATTATAATCAAAAAAAACTCCAGGAACATCTGGCCACTTGCCAAGATTATGATCAAAGGAATTATTCCCAATCTCTCCAGTGGCTGTAATAATAAGAGGAATTAAATCATTACTAACACCACCCTTAACAATCGCTCCATTAAGCCTTTGTAATCGCCCCTCAAAAATAGATCTATCCTTACAATGAACATCAGAAGTAATCTGTATTAAATCTTTCTCGGATACCCATTTATGAGCCAACTGAAAAATCTTTCCATCAGCCAACGCTTGAATATCAGATTTTAGATATCTACGTTGTCCTCCTTCAGTTTTACGAGCTATAAGCTGGCCACTTTCGTCCCATCGTCTCAATGTTTGAATAGAAATACCCAACATTTTTGCAACTTCTCCAATAGATATTAATTCAATTTTATTCATATTGTTTATATTAAAAAATCAATACTTTCTTTATTTAAATTATATATACTATTAACAAACCTGTACATTGATACTAACAAACCTATACATTTATGTCAACAAACCTATACAGTTAATTCTTTTTTAGTATTGCAATTTCCAACGGACAAACATGGGGTATTGCCAATTTTATCTTTAAAATTAAGAGAAATATACAAAAAAGATAGGAATGAAATAAATAGGGTCAAACCTCTTGATATTGGCTTAGATAAAAGAAAAACAGTCCCTATTGGGACTGCTTTTCCTGTTATGAGCGGGTAGGGGGAATCGAACCCCCATCTTCAGCTTGGAAGGCTGACATAATAAACCATTATACGATACCCGCAGAATAAATTTAATAATACTCTAGCTAGCTTTTCTGGTCAAGCACTACCTAGTATCTTTTAACATGTGAATGTAATAAAAACTAGCTAATAACACCATGCTAGTGATTAAAAATAAATATTGGATTGGCAGTACCCAAGCAACAATAGCACCTAAGGCAGAACCAAACAAATAACCCAAAGGTCCAGTAGTTCGGAATAGATTGATAATATTTAAATTTTCTACATCTACAATTTTGAAAAAATAAGTTTCTCTCATAGCCTCTACCAAAGATGCCCCCACTCGACTTAAAAATAGTAATAAAGCCCAAATGATAGGGCTGGTAGATTTGGTAATGTAGAACAAGACTAAAGATAAGATTAATATGAAAAACCCGATAGTTAAAATTTCTTTTTCACCCCAGTATTTATCAGCTAAAATTCCAGCTGGTAATTCTAAGAGTACAAAAGGCACTAACATTATGGAGAACATCAAACCTAGAGTAGACCAATCAAATCCTATAGTTTGATGAAGATATAGAGGAATAAAAATAACAGCTGAACTGTAAAATACCTGGAGTAAAAAAGCTAACACAAAAATTCCTCTTAGATTATGATTTTTCCATAGTGAAGTTAATGTTTTTATTAAATTTAGTTTCTTATAATCAGGTTTTTTAGCCAATAATTTTTTGTTTTTTATTAATATCCAAAGAAAAGGCAGGATCATGAAAGCAGCTGCGAAATAGACCAGGTTATAGCCATTGGTGTTTATTAAAAAGCCAGTAATCATTGGAGAAATAATCCAACCTAAATTTAAAAAAGTAAAATATAGAGTACGAGTTTTTCCAGTACTTTGATTCCTAGAGAAGGATTCAACAAATAAGTCCATATTTATCCATACTAGGCTTAATGAAGCAGAAGAGATTATAAAAAAGATAAATAACGAAGCAACACTAGTAGCTGATCCTAGACCGATTAGAGAAAGGAAAACAATTAAGAGAACAATAATAGAAACGCTATAGTTATTCATTTTGCGGATCCAGTAGGGGAAGATCAGGATAGAGAATAATCCAACTACGTTTGCCATAACAAAAAACAGCCCTACTAAGGAAACACTAACAAAACCCTCTAAAAAACTAGACTGGATGTAGCTAGGGAGAGCACTAGAAATGGCCAGGAGCAAACCTAGGAGATAAAGAATCTTTAAACTTTTACTAGTTTGTTTGTATGTCTTTTTCATGTTTACGGGAGATAAAGAATAAATAAATAGATATCAATATTAATATTATACTAATAATTTGAGGCCAGCGCCAGTTAAAGATTGTCAGGGTGGGATCTAATCTTAGGAATTCCAAAGAAAATCTTAAAACAGAATATAATAATAAGTATAAAGCAGTAATACGGATAAAGTGTTTGATTGGGTTTATTTGATTTTTTATTTTTTTATGATAAATCATCAAGACAATGAATATGATTAGACAGCCGATAGATTCATACAGAAAGGTTGGATGAAAAAAGTTAATCGAAATATACTCGATTGGTCTATAAAATAAAGTAATCGGGATAGCCCAGGGTAAATTGCTAGGTAGACCAAATAATTCTTGATTAAAATAGTTTCCCCAGCGGCCGACAGCTTGTCCCAGCGCTAATCCCGGCACAATAATAGCAGTTAGTTTCCAAAAAATATTTATAGTTGATTGTGATAGCTTCTCTCTTAGGTTTTTAGAAAACAGATATAGAGTAATTAAACCAGTAATGATTGCACCATGGATAGCTAAGCCCCCTTGCCAAATCTTGACGATGGCTAGAGGGTTTTGGTAGTAATAATCAAAATCAATAATCAGTTCATATAGTCGAGCTCCAATAAATCCGAATAGAATTAACCAAAAAGCCAAGTCTATAATAAGACTTGGCTTTAAATCGTAACGCTTAGCTAAATGAGTAGTAATAATTAAGGCTAGAATAATGCTAATAACCATAAAAAGTCCATACCAATAGATAGTAATTGGACCTAGAGTAAAAAGTATAGATTCAGGTTGAAAATTATGTAAGAAACTCATAGTAATTGGTGCGGATGGAGAGACTTGAACTCTCACGGGTTACCCCACTTGGTCCTAAACCAAGCGCGTCTACCAGTTCCGCCACATCCGCCAATAGGTTATAGTTTTAACGATTTTTCAATTTTTGTCAAACAATTTTATTATAGCAGAATTTATGGTATATTTATAATTGAGATAACTCACAATTATTTTTTAATATAATTTTTATGAAACAACGTAAATTTATTAAGTTTTTTAATGAACTTTCCATAGAAGACGTCCCCCAGGTAGGTGGTAAAAATGCCTCTTTGGGCGAGATGTATAGGAAATTAACCAAGCAAGGAATTAATGTTCCGAATGGTTTTGCTACTACAGCCGGGTCCTATGATTATTTTCTTAGACAGAGCGGTTTGAAAGATAGAATTAAAAATGTTTTACGAGATTTGAATACTCATAATGTAGAACAGTTAATGAAAAAAGGTGCTCAGGTGAGAAAGATGATTTTGAAAGAAGAGTTACCTGAAGATTTTAATCAAGAAATTTTAACAGCTTATAGAGAATTATCTAGAGAAAGTGGAGTAAAGAATTTAGATGTAGCAGTTCGTTCTAGCGCTACGGCTGAAGATTTGCCAGATGCTTCTTTTGCTGGTCAACAAGAAACCTATTTAAATATCAAAGGAGAAAAAGAACTTCTGTCAGCAGTTAAAAGATGTATAGCTTCCCTATTTACTAATCGAGCTATTTCATACCGAACAGATAAAGGGTTTGATCATTTTACGGTTGCTCTGTCTGTAGGTATTCAAAAAATGATTAGATCAGATTTGGCTTCATCTGGTGTAATGTTTACCATTGATACTGAATCTGGTTTCCAAAATGCAGTATTAATTAACTCCATCTATGGTTTAGGTGAAAACATTGTACAAGGAAAAGTAAATCCTGACGAATTTTATGTGTTTAAGCCAACTGGAGCGATTATTTCTAGGTCTATAGGTAAAAAGGCTTTGCGCATGGTTTATAACAACACTGTGGGAGAGAATCCAGTTAAAGATGTCACAGTGCCTGTTAAGGATAGATTAAAACAGTCTATTACGGACGCTCAAGTGAAAAAGTTAGCCCAATGGGGAATGGCTATAGAAAAGCACTATAATCGCCCTATGGACATTGAGTGGGCTTTAGATGGTAGAGATAATAAATTACATATTTTACAGGCTCGACCAGAAACCGTACAGAGCGTTAAAGACGTAAATGTCTTAGAAACGTATAAACTTAAGGAAAGAGGTAAAGTTATTATTGAAGGTCAGAGTGTTGGTAATAGAATTGGCTCAGGTATCTCTAATAGAATCATGGAGATTGAAGATATTAAGAGTTTTAAGCCAGGTCAAGTGTTGGTAACAGATATGACTGATCCAGATTGGGAGCCAATTATGAAAATTGCTGCAGCTATTGTTACTGATAAGGGGGGTAGAACTTGCCATGTTGCTATTGTTTCTAGAGAGTTAGGCATTCCTTGTATTGTAGGGACTGAAAATGTTTCTAATATAATTAAGTCTGGACAGCCCATTACAGCTAGTTGTGCTGAAGGTGAAGTAGGCTATATTTACGAAGGCAAATTACCCTTCAGAATTGAAACAACTAATATTAAAACATTAAAGAGACCGAAGACTAAGATTATGATGAATATTGGTGAACCAGATTTTGCCTTTCAAAACTCTTTTATCCCTAATGACGGCGTAGGCTTAGCTAGATTAGAATTTATTATTAATAATTACATTAAGATCCATCCTTTAGCTTTAATCAATTACGCTACTTTAACAGATAAAAAAGCTAAAAAGAAGATAGAAAGTCTAACCCCAGAATATAAAGATAAGAAGAAATACTTTGTAGATGAATTAGCTGAAGGTGTAGGGAAGATTGCTGCAGCGTTTTATCCCAAGGATGTAATTGTTAGGTTGTCTGATTTTAAGACTAATGAATATGCTAATTTGATCGGAGGTACAGCCTATGAACCAGTAGAGTCTAACCCTATGATTGGCTGGAGAGGAGCTAGTCGTTATTACGAGCCAAGTTTTTTACCAGCGTTTAAGTTAGAGTGTCAGGCTTTGAAGAAAGTTCGTGATGAAATGGGATTAACTAACGTAAAGATTATGGTTCCTTTCTGTCGAACAATAGAAGAAGGTAAAGAAGTATTACGAATTATGGATAGGGAAGGTTTAAGACAAGGTAAGAACGGCCTAGAAGTATATGTAATGGCAGAATTACCAGTAAACATTATTTCTGCTCCAGAGTTTGCTAAAATCTTTGATGGTTTCTCAATTGGATCTAATGATTTAACTCAATTAATCTTAGGTATTGATCGCGATGCAGGAGGAATTCTAAAAGTAAAGGGAGTGGCTAATGAAAATAATGCAGCAGTGAAAGATGCTATCTCCAGTTTGATTAAAACAGCTAAAAAATATAAGAAGAAAGTTGGTATTTGTGGTCAAGCTCCTAGTGATTTTCCAGAGTTTGTTAAGTTCTTAGTAGATAACGGTATTGATTCTATATCATTAATCCCAGATGCTATTATAAAGACAACGATGACAGTTAATCAAAAGGAGAAAAATTTAAAAGGAAGGAAACGATAATATAATTTAGATTATATAAATAAAAAACCGTCAATTGACGGTTTTTTGTTATTTTAAATGAATTGATTTTATTTCAAGACACTAACGTTAAGATATTGTAAACCAAAATCTTTAGCTCTCTGTTTTTCTTCTAACTTCATAGCAATATCTACTCGATAATGATAACGGCTATTCATCCGGTCAGTAACCAAACACTGTCCGAATCCTTCGATTTCAAGTCTTGTTCCCAGAGGAACAAAGTTAGCTGCACATCGCTTATATCCCTTTTTTAAGGCTAGGCAAATGTTTTCGCCGTTAGCAGATTGGCAAGGATCTCCCCAGCATTGATTCACGTCACCAGCGTTATAGGCAGTAACAGGAATTTTTATAGTTCTTACAGTCTCCCAGGTTCTAGCTTCAGTTTCTGGCAGGCGGTTTTGATTTAGATACTCAAAAGCCATAGCCTTTTTTATTACCGGAAGAGAAATTTCTTGTCGAGATTCTTTCTCTTGGGCCAGTATAGGAAGTGGAAAAAAGACAAAGTTAAACACAAAGGTTAAGATAACCCAAGAGACTAAGCCTTTCTTTAGATTTATGTAATTTAGTTTCATAAAATTTATCTAATTTAAAATCCCTACCTTATCATAGTAGATAAGCAGGGATTCAAATTTCCTTCTTTTATATCATGCTCAGAGAAATATGTCAAGTGTTTTTACCCCTAGGTTCAACAAGTAAGTGCAACACTCTGCTAAAATAGCAGGGTATGACATA
>CAZIJG010000003.1:0-74126 GCA_964539545.1 uncultured Gammaproteobacteria bacterium
TTTTTTCGCTTATTAATTTACCTTTATTATACCATAAACTGTTTTAACTGAGCAAATAAGGTCTGCCAGTCTAGAAGAGACAATTCCTGAGCTCTGACACTAGGTTTAAATCCCGCTTGTCCCAATATTGCGCCCAACTCAATTGGTGTTTTTCGAAACGCTCCAGCTAGATTATTCTTCAACATTTTACGCTTGGAGCTAAAACCAAATTTCAATAATCTAAAAAAGTCTTTTTGTCCAGATTCAGAAAACGGCAAGTCTTTTTCTGGCTTAATTTTAATACTCAAAACTGCACTATTCACCTTTGGAGCTGGCCAAAAATCTGTTTTATCTACTAATCTCATTATTTCTGGATCAGCGTAAAACTGAACTGACAAAGAAAGCATGCTATGGCTCCCTGGTTTAGCGACAATTCGTTCAGCTACCTCTTTCTGCAACATTAATGTCATCTGATCTGGCTTGTTATTAGCATTTAAAAACTTACGTAAGAACACTGAAGTAATATTATAAGGTAGGTTAGCCACAATTTTATAACCAATTGGTAAATCATCAGGATTAAAATCTAAAACATTTTGATTAATTAAATCTATATTGGAAATATCCAGAGAGGTTAAAATAACATTTAAAACTTCAAACAACTTAGCATCTAATTCTACAGCAGTTACTTTATTAACCGCCTGAGCTAATCTAGTAGTCAAAAATCCTAAACCTGGTCCCACCTCTAAAACATTATCCAAATCTACTAATTTTGCAGCTACAACAATGTCTTCATAAATCTGTTCGGTAATCAAAAAATTCTGACCATGGCTATGCTTAGGTTTTAAATTATATAACTGACAAAGTTCTTGAGTTTTACTAAGTAGACTCATGCTTAAGCTTTTAATCTCTCTGCTCTCTCGTGATGATCAGACTCTGAAATAAAATTCCAACTTAGAGCAGCTAGTGCTGCAAAAATAAAGGTCAATTCAATAGATAAGAAAGGTAATAAAATTAAAATGAAGATATTCATTATTACTCGCCCAGCGCTTAAAGCCATTTCTCTAGTGGCTGTATATTCATCAATATAATGTCCTTCATCAGCGGCATCTTCATAATATAGAGCGTCAAAAGAGGTTCGAGCAAACACCTTCACTAAATTATGATAAGTTGAAGTAATAAATATTTGGAAAGAAGTAGCAATAAAAATCTTGATTATCCAACCCGCTGCATACAACCAACTGCCGTAACGAAGCATCTTCTTTTTATTCCCTTTATCAGCCTTTTTTCCAACCACTAACTGTAAAGCAACTGTAGCTACAACAATTAAAGACGAGATTAAACCAACCTCAAAATAATTACCGTTTAATAACTCCCAAATAAAAATTGGCCAAATAATAGCTCCAACCATATTTTCTGCCCCATCTCCAGCGTAGGCAATCATTGTGTTACGTTTCTTTTTGGAAAAAATTTCTTTCCAGGTTTTCCTGTAGCTCCAAGAATAAACTGCCTTAGTGTCTGGTAACTTAGAAAACGGGATAAGAGCAACCAAATAAATTACTATTCCCAACATAAACAACACGCCATAATTAGAAACTGTAATAATCCATCCAGCTAATAACGGCATAGAAGCTCCTAAAATTAACTGGGTAACTGCAATCAAGCTCAATTGCCTAGCCCGGTTTTTCTTGGTAGTAAATTTAGCCATGTCAGTGTGCAATGGTACCCAATAACTAATTCTATTCAAGTTTAAAATTATTATAGAAGCTCCCAACATAGAAAAAGTCCAAACCTCAGGGCTAAAACCAAAACTAGAATTGGTTAAAGTAATCTCCAAAATATAAAAAGCTACGTAGAACAAACTGCCAAAAATTACACCTAGGCGCAGAGAATTCTTTAAACCAATTTTGTTCATAATACTGCGACAACCCAAAGGAATAGTAAATAAATACAGAACATCACGAATAATATAATAAATAATTACCCAGGATAGGTTAAAATCGAAAATTTGATACAAAAAAATTGGCAAGAACAAGCCAAACAGTTGCCCGGTTATAGTTAGTATCATGCGGCCAGAATAAACAGCCATAAATCCGGGGGATAGTTTACCAGAAAAGTATTTAAACATTTTTAATATATTTAATTATTTATTAGACGACGAAGTTGATCAATTTGTTTAAGACAAAAATTACTTTTTTAATTTCTTTGTCCTCTAGCCAACGAATTACATCTTCATTATCTTTGGCTAATTTTTCTACTTCTTCTTGAAATATTCCTGGCTCAATTTCTAAAGTAGCTCTAAGTTTACCGTTTACCTGAATCACTAAATTTATTTTCTGCTGACTTAATAATTTTTCATCATAATTAGGCCAATTCTGGCTAAAAATGCTGTCTTTATGCCCTAATTGTTTCCAAATCTCTTCGGCTAAATGTGGGGCCAACGGTGCTAAAATAATAACTATCTTATCTGTGTCTTCTGTAGTCAAATAATAATTATCGTCTCCTGACTTCAATTCATTAAACAATATCATTAGAGCGGAAATAGCTGTATTAAATCTAAAACTAGCTATATCCTCCCCTACCTTTTTAACTGCCTGATTCAAAGCCACCAACTTAGATAGTTCTGGTTTATCACTAGCTTCATAATTAAAAAAGTAATCATTAACTTTTTCTAAAAACTTTCTTACTCCCACTAGCCCTTGCTCACTCCAAGGAATAGTATCAGCAAATGGACCAATGAACATTTCATAAGTTCTTAAACTATCAGCACCAAATTTTTCTATTACATCATCAGGGTTAATAGTATTACCAAAAGATTTACTCATCTTCCTACCATCTTCAGCTAAAATCATGCCATGAGAAATACGCTTCTTATATGGCTCAGAGGTTGGCACAACGCCAATGTCATAAAGAAATTTATTCCAGAAACGAGAATATAATAAATGAAGAGTGGTATGTTCCATGCCTCCATTATATAAATCTACTGATAGCCAATATTTCATTTTAACCGGATCGGCTAAGGCTTGATCATTATTAGGATCAGTATATCTTAACCAGTACCAACTAGAACCTGCCCAATTAGGCATAGTGTCAGTTTCTCTCCTAGCTGCTCCACCACATTTTGGACAAGTAGTGTTCACCCAATCCTCAATTTTAGCTAAAGGTGATTCACCGGTATCAGTTGGCTCATAATTTTCTACATCCGGAAGTTCAATTGGCAAATTCTTTTCATCTTCTGGCACTTCCCCACATTTATCGCAATAAACAATCGGAATAGGTTCACCCCAATAATGTTGACGAGAGAAAATCCAATCACGTAATTTATAATTAACAGCTTTCTTACCTGTTTTATTTTTCTCCAACCACTGACTCATCTTTTCTTTAGCTTCGACTGTAGTCAGACCGTCTAGAAAATCAGAGTTTACAGCGACTCCTGGCTCGGTCATAGCTTGATCAGCTATTTCTTCTTTCCCTTTCACCACTGGCTTAATTTCTAAATTATATTTCTGAGCAAATTCAAAGTCTCTGGCATCATGAGCAGGCACTGCCATGATAGCGCCAGTTCCGTAGCTCATTAATACATAATCAGCAATCCAAACTGGGATCATAGCCCCGTTAGCAGGATTTTTAGCATAAGTGCCAGTAAAAACGCCTGTTTTCTCTTTTTGCAACTCAGTTCTTTCCAGATCAGATTTCTTTCTAGCTTCCTTAATATATGCTTGAACTGCTTTTTTTTGTTCACTGGTAGTAATCTCATTAACTAGCTCGTGTTCTGGAGACAAAACAAAATAAGTAGAACCAAATAAAGTATCGGGTCGAGTAGTAAATACTGTTACGTTCTTACCATTAATCTCAAAATCTATTTCTGCTCCTTCACTACGACCAATCCAATTGATCTGTTGCGTTTTAATCCTATCCAAATAATCTACTGTCTCTAAATCGTCAATTAATCTGTCTGCATATTGAGTAATTTTTAACATCCACTGCTCTTTCTCTCGTTTAGTAGTCTCTGTTTTACATCTTTCACATTTACCATCTACCACTTCTTCATTGGCTAGACCAATTTTACAACTTGGACACCAATTGATTGGCATCTTTTTTTTATAGGCTAAATTATGTTTATATAATTGTAAAAAAATCCACTGAGTCCATTTATAATAATTTGGATCAGTAGTATTTATCTCTCTAGACCAGTCATAGGACAAACCTAAGCTTTGCAATTGTTTTTTAAAATTATTTACATTTTCTTCAGTAGCTACGCGCGGGTGAATTTTATTTTTAATAGCATAATTTTCAGTTGGCAGACCAAAAGCATCCCAACCAATTGGATATAAAACATTATAACCTTGCATACGAAGATAACGACTATACACATCTAAAGCTGTATAGGGACGAATGTGCCCAACATGAAGACCAGTGCCAGAAGGATAGGGAAATTCTACTAGAATATAACGTTTTTCTTTCTCAGACTCATCTTCCGCTTGAAAACTATTATTATCTTCCCAATACTTTTGCCAATTAGCTTCAATGGCTTTGTGATTATATTTTTCCATATTATTTTATCTCAATTACCACCGGACAATGATCCGAGCCAGTAACTTGATCTAGAATATAAGCATTTTTAACCGATTTTATTAATTTAGCAGAAACACAGAAATAATCAATGCGCCAACCGATATTCCTTTCTCTAGCCTGAAAACGATAACTCCACCAAGTGTATTGAATTTTTTCAGAATTAACCTCTCTAAAAGTATCGATAAATCCTTTTTTAAGAAAACTAGACATCCAATCCCTTTCTTCATGAGTAAAGCCTGGATTACCAACATTATCTTTCGGCCTAGCTAAATCTATCTCCTGATGAGCAACATTGAGATCCCCTGTAACAATTACTGGTTTTTTCTTCTCTAATTTCTTTAGATTCTTTAACAAATAATCATTAAAATCTAATTTATACTGTAACCGAGATAATTCATGGTTAGCATTAGGGAAATAATTGTTAATTAAATAAAAATTCTTTAATTCTAAAACTTGAATACGCCCTTCGCTATCAAAGATATCTTTACCAAAACCATTTAAAACCGGCTCTGTGACCTCTAGTTTAATCTTATCCCTTACTAATATAGCTGTACCGCTATAACCTGGCCTCTGAGCACTATTAAAATACTCTGTATAGCCAGGAAAATTGAAATCTTCTTTAGCTCGAGCCGCTTGAGATATTTTAATCTCTTGCAAGCAGATAATATCTGGTTGGTATTCCTCTAAAAAATTCAGAAAACCTTTTCGAATTACAGCCCTAATTCCATTCACATTCCAAGAGAATATTTTCATAAATTTACTTTTACCAATTACTTTAATAATGTTATAATAACACTAAGACCTATTCATTTTAACATAGATAGCATAAGAATAGAAAATTATGTCTACTTATTATAATCGTAAATGGCATCAAAAATGGTGGGGAATTTTATTGATTATTTTTTTAATTGTCATAGCCATAATAATCATTGCTTCAGTTCTATATGTTTTTGAAGTAACTAAAGACATACAAAATGGTGAAATTCAATATAGCGAGACTTCCGGAGAAGTATATAACCCTACTAAGACTCGAGAAGGTGAAGCCAAATATTGGCTAGGAGCTCAAGAACCGGATTTGGTGATTGTAGAATGGTCAGATTATAACTGTCCTTATTGCAAGCAAGCTTTTAGTGTACTTAAGGAAGTGGCTCAAACCTATCAAAACTCGGTAAAAATCATTCACCGAGATTTTCCTTTGATTAGTGTTGATTCTCCTACCCTGGCTCTAGCTGCTAGATGTGCTGGGGAACAAGGCCGATTTTGGGCAATGAGTGAAAATCTATTTAATCAACAGGGTAATTTTCAATTAACTGAGCTGCCAACACTAGCTCAACAAGTTGGTATAGAAAGTGAACAATTCCTTACTTGCATGGAAGAGAATAGATATACCGACGAAATTAGAGCTGATATAGCTGACGCTGAAACTTTAAATATATCTGCCGCTCCTACTTATACCGTAGATGAATACAAATTTGATGGCTTTATGTCTGCTGATCAATTTAAGTTATTGATCGAAAAGTCTCTAACTAACCTTAAATAATTTATGATACAAGTCAGAATACATGGTCGTGGAGGTCAAGGCGTAGTGACAGCTGCAGAGCTTATCGCTATTGCCGCTTTTAAGGATCAGAAGTTTTCCCAAGCCTTCCCTTCTTTTGGCGTAGAAAGAACTGGGGCTCCAATTGAAGCTTTTAGTAGAATAGATAATAAATTTATTCGAACTAGAGAGCAGGTTTATGATCCAAACATTCTAGTAGTGTTAGATCCTTCCCTGCTAGAGTCTGCTCAAATTTTCACTGGCTGTGATAAAAAAACCAAAATAGTAATTAATAGTCGTAAAAGTAAAAAAGAGATTGCTATCTCTTTCCGAAAGAATCAAAAACTATCCATTCCAGAAAAAAATATTTTTGTTTTAGACGCAACTAGTATTGCTTTAAAAATATTAGGCAAAAACTTAGCTAATACTGTCATCCTAGGAGCTTTAGCTAAGGCCACTGAAATTATTAGTTTCACCGGATTAAAACAAGCTATAAAAGAAAAATTTGAAGAAAAAAGTTCAGAAATAATTAATAAAAATTTAGAAGCCGTCAAGCAAGCCTATGAAAAAAAGTATTAATATAAATGCTCAACCAAATAGTAGTCAAAATAATCTAACTGGTGGTTGGCGCACTTTTAAACCAATAATCGACAAAAATAAGTGTATCGGTTGCGGTAGATGTAGCTTAGTTTGTCCTGAAAGCACTATTAATATGATTAAAGTGAAAAATAAACTTAAAGCTGACGTCAATTATGACTATTGCAAAGGTTGCGGACTATGCGCTCAAGAATGCCCTGTCGGGGCTATAACCATGGAAAGAGATGAGAAATAATAAACAAATTCTAGAAGGCTCTAGAGCTGTTGCTCTAACTATTAAGAACATTGCTCCTAGTGTAGTTTCGGCTTACCCTATTACGCCCCAAACTCATATCGTAGAAGATCTAGCTAAATTTAAAGCTGATGGTAAAGCTACTTATGAATATGTTCGAGCAGAAAGCGAATTTGCAGCTGCTTCTATAATTGCTGGCGCCAGCGCCACTGGAGTTAGAGTATACAGTGCTACTAGCTCACAGGGATTACTCTTGATGGCTGAAGTAGTTTTTAATATTGCCGGACTTAGATTGCCAGCTGTCATGACAATTGCTAATCGTGGCATATCTTCTCCTATTACTATTTGGAACGATCACCAAGATGCCATGACCATAAGGGATGCTGGCTGGATAATGTTCTTTGCTGAAAATCATCAAGAAGCTGTAGCTCAGCACTTGCTAGCTTACAAGCTAGCTGAAAAACTACATTTACCAGCTATGGTTAATATTGATGGCTTTGTTCTTACTCATTCCTATGAACCAGTAGTAATTCCGACTAAAGCTGAGGTAAAAAAATACCTTCCCAACTATAAACCAAAATCTGGCAATTATCTTGATCCTAGCAATCCAGTTACCATGGGTTCTTTTGCCCGACCACAGTACTACCAAGAGATTAGACAAGAATTACATGAAGATCTAACTAGTAGCCTAAAAGAAATAGAGAAAGAATATAAATTATTGCAAAAGACTCTAGGCAAGAACATCGCTACCACAGAACCATCTGGCTTAGTAGATTATTATGGCCCAAAGAATGCTAAGACAGTAATTGTTGCTATGGGGTCAGTAGTCGGAACTCTTAAAGAAACAATAGACAAGAATAGAAGTGTTGGTTTATTAAAAATAAAAACTTTTAGACCATTCCCTAACCAAGCAGTAATGGATAATCTAAAAAGAGCAAAAAATGTAGCTGTAATAGAGAAAGCTATCAGCATGGGGAATATTGGCCCTTTAGCTGGTGAAGTAAGAAGCGCTTGCCAAAACAAAGTTAGAGCCAACATTAAAAGTTTCATTGCTGGATTAGGTGGTAGAGATATTACTCAAGATAGAATTAAAAAAATAATTAATATTTCACAAAAAGATAATCATAATAATCAAGCTATATTTATAAAATAATTATATGTTTAAAAAAATTCTTACAATTTTAATTTTTACCTCTCTAACATTATCTGCTATAGTTTTTCCTTCGGTTGTAAACGCCGGAGTTATAAAGACTCTTGATTTTACTCCTCAAATCACTATTCCAGGGTCAGAGTTTCAAGATGGAATAAAAGTTCCCTCTGGAACAGCAGAAACGGGCTTAGTAGATACAGTAACCGAACGCGAAGTAACTATTGTAAGAAGCACTTTAATTGGTAGATATATTAAAGCCATATATAATTATGCCATTGGTATCACAGGTATTTTAGCAGTAATAATGATATCATTTGGAGGGATGCTTTGGCTAACTTCTGGCGGTAGTCCAGAAAAAATTAACCAAGCTAAAACTTTTATTGTCGGTGCCTTAATAGGCTTAGCGTTAGTTCTCTTCTCATATACCTTACTAAAAACAATTAATACTAAACTAGTAGAAATGCCATCAATAGACACCATTATTCTACAAGAAAAACAATATGGCTGTTGCTCCTACGTAGATCCAAACAGCACGGCTAGCCCCCCTCCAAATATAGCTGAAGATATTACTAATGTAGACTGCACTCAAAAAGGAGGAAAATTTTCTAAAAATGCTAGTGCCAATAAAACCGGTACAGTCTGCCTACAGAATGGATGTTGTACAGCAATCGAAACAAAAGTAATAGCCATGGGCGAGGCAGGTGCCTATTACTATGACGTAAATTATTGTTACGAAGTTAATGAAAGTATCTGTAATGTTATGGCACAAGAAGATCCATTAAGAAAATATAAACAACTACCAAATCTATGTTCTGAATATTCTGAATGTAAAGATAATGAAGCCAGTTGTTTTGATGTAAGTGACGGCAAAGAATGTGATAACGCGGAAAGGGTTTGTTACTGTTATGCTGAAAAGCCTTATTTCGGAGAAGGAATGGCTCAAGAGCCTTGTGGAAATGATAATTCAAGATGTTATGAAAAAAATGACGGAGAACATACAACTGCAACTGGTTGTAATCATGCTAACAATTGGTACCAGGACGATTATGGAGGTAGAAAATGCTTAGATAGTTATATTTGTTGCTACCTTTCCTCATAATAAATACTATGAATAAAAATAATAAAAAAGAAATTCTAACTTCTGGCCATCGAGCTTGTGCTGGTTGTGGCCAGATGATCGCGGCCAAAGCTGCTTCTCGAGGTATGACTAAAGATATTATAATTGCTAATGCTACGGGCTGTTTAGAAGTCACTACTACTCCCTATCCAGAAAGCTCTTGGGGTGTGCCATGGATCCATTCCTTATTTGAAAATGCTTCGGCTATAGCTTCTGGGATTAGGGCAGCTCTAGATCAAAAAAAAGATAAAAAAACTAAAGTAATTGTTCAAGCTGGAGACGGAGGAACTTTTGATATTGGCTTTGGTCTAATTAGTGGTATGTGGGAAAGAGGTGAAAATATATTATATATTGCCTATGACACCGAAGCCTATTCTAATACTGGCATTCAAGCTTCTGGAGCCACTCCTTTGTCTGCAAGTACTACCACTACCCCAGCCGGTACAAACAGCTTAGGATCCAGTCAAGTGAAGAAAGATATGTTAGCCATTGCCTTGGCCCATGGCTTACCATATGTAGCTCAAAGCACAGCTGGATTCGTAAATGATATTACTAACAAAGTAAAAAAGGCTATTGCCACTCAAGGCCCTACCTATATCCAAATTCTTAGTCCTTGTATCCCTGGTTGGCATATTAATCCTAATCAAGCTATGCTAATGGGCAAATTAGCTGTAGAAACTGGATTATACCCATTATTAGAATATGAAAATGGTAAATTAATTAATAAATCAACATTAACCAAATCTAAAAAGAAAGTAAGTGAATACTTAAAAATTCAAGGACGTTTTGCTCATCTATTTAAATCTCAATCAGGCAAAGAACAAATTAAAAATATTCAAAAATTAGCTGATAGCAATATAAAAAGATATGGGCTTTAAGTCTTAATAAAATATTAAAAATATTAAAAACACCTCCAACTGGAAGTGTTTTTATTTAGACTAATCATACAGATTAACTATGTTCATCCATGGCTCGATTAGCCAGAGCATCCGCTTCTGTATTTTGCTCTCTAGGTACATGAGAAAAATGAACACTCTTAAACTCCAAACTATATTTTCTAATCTCCATAAATATTGGCAATAGGTCTTTATTTTTTACCCTATACTCTCCGGACATTTGTTTAACTATCAGTTCACTATCCAAATAAAAGTCTAACTCCTGTCCATTTAATTCTTTAGCTTTTTTAATAGCAGCCAAAACCGCCCTATACTCAGCTTGATTATTAGTGGTCTCACCTAGATATTCATACAACTCGGCTAATATATTCTTTTTGTCATCATAAATCACTGCCCCTAGACCCGCTGGCCCTGGATTGCCCCTAGACCCGCCATCACAAAAGATAATAAATTTATTGTTTTCCATGTTTTTGTAAATCAATTATTTTTAATTGGATAGATACTGAACCATTGAAATGATTAAATTCTGGAGAATATATTACATCCACAGAATCACCAAGCACTAAATCTTTATATTTTTCACTTTGACCAAAAGCTATTCCCCAGGTCTCTCCAAACTTAAATTTTATATGTTGTTTTTTTGTGCCCATGAACACTATATCATCAATCTTCTGATTATAACTGACTAGACTAGGACGAGAATTATTCTGTCCATAGGGTCTTAATTTATCTAATTCAACTAATAGTTCTGGACTAAGGTCTATTATATCTAATTCAATGTCTATAGATATCTTTGGCAATAATTTTTTACCAGCTAACTTCTCTTCAGCAATCTTTTTAAAATTAGAGATAAATTTATCTAATTTCTCTCGACTATAAACAGAGAATCCGCAAGCCAAAGGATGACCGCCATATTTATCTAAATACTCACTTAAATCTTCAAGGGTTTCCATTAAATTAAACTCCGCAATACTTCTCCCTGAGCCTTTAAACGTTAGATTACCATCTTTTCCTTTAATTTGAGTTATGACCAAAGCTGGTTTATAATATTTGTCATTCAACCTCCCTGCTACCAGGCCTATCACTCCTTCATTCCAATAATTTTCTGTGCCCAGGGCCACCACGGACATGTCATTCTCCTGATCTTTAATATTATTCAATGCTTCTGAAACTATCTCCTGGGTAATGCTCTGTCTTTTTTGATTTCTTAGATTTAATTCTTGAGACAGTTCTTTAGCCTCAACCTTGTCTTTACTAGTTAATAAATCAAAGGCTGTATTAGCATGCTTCAAGCGTCCAGAGGCATTTAACCGTGGAGCTAATTGGAAAGAAATATTCCAGGTCTCCAAATCTCTTTGCAAATCTAACCCAGACTCTTTAATTAATTGCTTTAATCCTAAACGTCCCCTATGAAAAAAGCCTAAACCACTATTCATCACTTCTAGACCTTTCTTAACTAAAGCTCTATTCTCCCCCAACAAAGGAACCAAATCGGCTACCGTACCTAAAGCTACTAAATCTAGTTGCTTTCTTAATAGTTTTGCTTTATCTTCTTTATTTAATTTAGAATGATGTGTTAGAGCACTGGCCAATTTAAAAGCCACTCCTACTCCGGCTAAATTCTTATATGGATAATTATCTTCTGGATGAGCTGGATTAATTATTAGACATCCAGGCCAGTCATTCTTGTCTTCTGGAAAAACATGATGATCAGTAACAATAATCTCTAAACCCAAAGATTGAGCAAATTCTACTTCTGCCTTATTTCTAATCCCATTATCTACGGTAATAATTAATTTCACATCTTCTTGAGCAAATTTTTCTATGGCTGCCTTATTTAGACCATAACCCTCGCTAGCTCTATCTGGCATGTATGCATCTATTCGAGCGTGAAGTGTGTCTAAAACTTCAAACAATATTGCGGTAGAAGTAATTCCGTCAGCATCATAATCTCCATAAATTAAAATCTTATTTCGCTCCTTTATATGTGAAATTATTATATTAACCGCCTTTTCCATGTCTTTAAAAAGAAAAGGGTCAGGAATTGAATCAAATTTTGGATCTAAAAACCAAGCAAAATCTTCTTCTTTTACTTTTCGATTTTTTAACAATTGCAAAATAACCGGATTAATATCCGGGTGTTTTATTTTAAAATCTTCTTGTATCTTTGGATAAACCTGCCAAAGCTTTTTCATGATTTTAATATGCAGTTGGGCCAAAAGTCCAGGCCACCATACTAAAAATTACCATTACAGAAACAACTAGCCAAACTAAGCGATTAATTACTTTTTTCTTAATTTTCATATTATCTTTTTAAAATTTTAACAAAAGTTTCTGGTGGAATATCTACACTTCCCTTACCAGCTGCCATCATCTTCTTTTTACCTTTTTTCTGTTTATCTAATAATTTTCTTTTTCGAGTAACATCTCCTCCATATAGTTTAGCAGTCACATCCTTTCTCATGGCAGATAGCCTCTCAGCTGCAACCACCTTTCCGCCAATAGCAGCCTGTAGTTTTACTACGAACATTTGTTTAGGCAGAGTATCTCTAAGAATCTTTACTATTTCTTTTCCCTGCTGAAAAGCCTCATCTTTATATACCATTAAAGACAATGCTTCAATTACTTCTTCTGCTACTAAAATATCTAATTTAACTACATCAGTTTTTTGATAGCCTAAATAGTCATAATTAATAGAGGCATAGCCGGCGCTAACACTTTTTATTTTATCATAAAAATCTGTTAGGATAGCTGCCAAAGGTAATTCGTAATGCAAAATTGCTCTACCGGAGTTAGATTCAGTATCAATATAGTCTGTATTAAGATAAACTCCTTTTTTATCTTGAGCTAACTGCATAATTGAGCCTATATAAACTTGGGGAGTAATAATATCTAATTTAACCCAGGGCTCATCAATCTTAATAATTCTATCGGTGGTAGGCATCCTTTGGGGTGTACGAATAATTTCTTCTTTACCATCAGTAGTATAGACACGATAAGCCACGCTAGGCACAGTTACAATAATATCTAAATTATATTCTCTTCTTAATCTTTCTTGAAAAATTTCCAAATGTAACAGCCCCAAAAAACCACAACGCAAACCAAATCCTAAAGCCTCTGAACGTTCTGTCTCATAGGTAAGAGAAGCGTCATTTAATTTCAATTTTTCTACAGCTTCGCTAAGATTCTCCCAATCATTGCCTTCTTTGGGAAAAATGCCAGCAAACACCATTGGAACAACATCTTCATACCCTGGCAAAGGCTTTGTGTCTTTAGAACCCGCTAAAGAAATAGTATCACCCACCTTAGATTGACCAACCTCTTTAAAGCCAGTCACAATATAACCAATTTCTCCGGTATTTAATTCATTCGTAGACATATAGTGAGGCTTAAAAACTCCTATATCTAAAACTTCGCTTTGAGACTGACTAACAATTAATTGAATTTTATCACCTTTTTTAAATTTACCATCTACTACTCTAACATAGGCTACAACACCACGATATTTATCATAATTGGAATCAAAAATCAGAGCTCGAGAGATATCATCCTTTTGTCCTTTTGGTTCCGGGCCCTCCTTAACAACTCTATCCAATATTTCCTCTACTCCTTCGCCCGTTTTAGCTGAAGCTGAAATAATCTCAGATGCATCACAACCTAATAATTTAACAATTTCGGCTTTGGTCTTTTCTACTTCGGCTGCTGGTAAATCTATTTTATTAATTACTGGGATAATCGTTAGGTCTTGCTCTAGAGCTAGATATAAATTAGCTAGGGTCTGAGCTTGAATTCCTTGAGTAGCATCAATTAACAATACTGCCGCTTCCACCGCTGCTAAGGAGCGAGAGACTTCGTAACTAAAATCTACATGACCCGGCGTATCAATTAAATTTAATTGATAATCCTTAAAATTCATACTAACTGGCTGTAATTTAATAGTTATTCCCCTTTCCCTTTCTAAATCCATACCGTCCAGAATCTGCTCTTTCATATCTCTCTCTTCTACAGTATTAGTCAGTTGCAACATTCTATCAGCCAAAGTAGACTTGCCATGATCAATATGGGCAATAATACAAAAATTTCTTATTTTTGAAATCTCAATAGACATAATTAAATTCCTTGGGCTTGTCCCTGGTCTTCGGTGTCAACCTTATTCCATGGCAAGCGTCTTCTTAAACTTTGTTTTAAAACTTTAATTTCTTCTACTTTAAAAAGAGAGCACAATAATACATACACTACTATACCGGCTACTCCAGCTCCCAATCCTTGCCAGAATATACCCATAAAAGTACTCATATCAACAAAAGGCCAAATTACTACTTTAGCCACCTGCACAGTTACTCCGGCTACTATAGCGGCCACTGAAAATTTAGCAATAGATATTAAAATTCCTTTTTCGTTTAAATCTCCTAACTGATGATGCAAAAATATCCATAATAACAAGAAGTTCAAAATAGCAGAAATAGAAAAAGCTAGAGCTAGTCCGGCCACGCCCATTTGATTGGCGAAGTAAAAAGATAGCATAACATTAACTGCCATAGAAACCAAGCCTAACCAAAACGGAGTAGCTGAGTTATGTCGAGCATAGAACACCCTCACTAACAATGGGATACTCGCCTGAGCAAATAAACTTAAAGCGAACATGCCTAAAGTATCCATGGTCAGAATAGTATCTTGCCAATTGAATGCACCGGTCCCTAAAATTATACGAATAATCTGCGCTCTTAGAGTAATTAATAATACTGTAGCAGGAATAACAAAGAACAATATGGTTCTAAAGGTTTTAGAAAAACTTTCTTTTAATTTTTCTTTATCTTTATCTCTAGACAAACGAGAGAACGTTGGAAAAGCAGCTATGGCAAAAGAAATACCAAAAATGCCAATTGGAAATGATTGCAAATTATTAGCCAAGTTAAATACTGTCAGAGAGCCGACCACTAAAGAAGAAGCAACAATAGTTATAACCAGTAAATTGATCTGATTAACTGCTAAAGCCATAGTTCTAGGCACCATCATCTTCAAAATCTTCTTTACTCCTGGGTGTTTTAAATTAATTAATAAACAATATCTGAAACCAGAATTAATTGTGGCTGGTAATTGAATCATCATATGCAAAAACGCTCCTAGAACTACGCCCCAAGCTAATCCCATTAGACCTATTTTTGGCACCAAGTATAAAACTCCAAATATAATTCCCAAATTATACATGATTGGTGCTAAAGAATAAGCAAAAAACTTTTTAAAAGACTGCAAAACTCCACCCAAAATACTAGATACCCCTAAAAATATCGGAGACAAAAACATGATGCGAGTTAATTGGACAGTAGTATCTTGTAATGACGCAGAAAATCCTGGAACAATAAGAGATGTTAATGGTCGAGCAAAAATAATACCCAAAACTGAGACTGCAATCAGAGCAATTAAAATCAAATTTAGAACATTATTGGCTACAATCCAACCTTCTTTATTATGCAAAAAATTCTTTTTACCATTTAAAGAGAAATCTTTGATAAATCCAGTAAACACTGGAATGAATCCGGCTGATAATGCGCCTAGAACTAATAAATTAAAAATTAAATCAGGAATTCTAAAAGCAGCATAGTAGGCATCCAATACTTCGCCAGCTCCAAACTGACCGGCTAAAATTCTATCTCTAAAAATACCCAGCAATCTGGATAATAAAGAAAAGCTCGCTACTAAAGCAGCGGCGGCCGTTATGGTATGGGTCGGTTTAGAAAATATTTTGAACATTTAACTAAATTATTATTCTAATGTCTACAGCTATAACTTTTTTTTCTCCTACTAATAGAGGATTGATATCCAATTCTTGAATATCTACGTTTTCTCTGGCCAACTTAGCAATACTGACTAAAGTCTTAGCTAACCCTTTTATATCGTAAGTCTTACCAGTCCTTAAACCAGTAAGTACTTTATAACTTTTTAAACTCTTAATCATCTGTATGGCTCTGTCAAAATCTATATCGTCCAATCCCCAGGCCACATCTTCAATAGCTTCAATATAGATACCTCCCCAACCAACCATCACTAATGGGCCGAAATTACTATCGCGTCTAAACCCAACAATCATTTCTAGATGCTTTTCAACATAGGGCTGATAAACTAAATAATTATCTCTACCTTTGGCCAATCTCTTCATAGCCGGTAGATGTTTCTTCAATTGTTTAGCATCAATGAGAATCATTACACCTTTTTTATCTGTCTTATGTAACAATTGAGGTCCAACCGCTTTTAACACTAAAGGAAAATTCTTTTTCTTCAACTGTTTAACATCAACAAACTTTTTAGTTTCTATTGTAGGTACTTGGTACTTCTTTAATAACTTAATAGATTCCAAATAATCGAGAGATTGTCCTAAAACTAATTTTGCTTGATAATTATTCTTTATCACTTCATAATTTTCATCTACTTTTTCAATCACCATCATCTTAGAATCTCTACCATTGCCTAAATTATAAGGTCTCAGATCATGCAAACTATCAAAATATTGACTAAATTTAGCCAGAGCAAAGATGGCTTGATGTGGAAAGTACATAATTGGTAGATAACTCTTTATAAACTTCCTTCTAGCCTTTTTCAATGATGCCTCTCCAATAAATACTGGTACAATAAATTTATCCTTATGCTTTTTATTCAATTTAATAATAACTTCAGCGGTTTTATTTATTTCTGTAGCTGTCTGCGGAGTCAAGATAGCTAAAATTACATCAATATCTTTCTTAGACAACAGAGCATCTAAAGCCTTCTGATAACGCTCACTACTAGCATCTCCCAAAATATCTAATGGGTTTCTAGAATGCACAGTAGCTGGCAATCCTTTGACTTTTAAACCTTTAGGCCAAGCACCAACTTCTAAGTTATTATCACTAGCAATGTCAACACTAATAACTGAAGGTCCTCCCGCATTAGAAACTATATACAACTTAGCTCCTTTAAAGATTTTTTCTGCTGACTTATTAACTAATCCAGTCCAAAGTTCTAATAGATCAAAAAGTTCATTTAAATCTTTAGCAACAATAGCTCCCGAACGTTCCAGGGCTGCCTCAGTAGCTTGCCTAGAGCCCGAAAGACTCCCCGTGTGAGATAAAGCGGCTTGACTGCCTGCCTGGCTGCGCCCGGCTTTTACAATAATTACTGGTTTAATTTTAGATAAACGTGTCACATTTGCTAAAAACTCTTGTCCTTCACTAATTTCCTCTAAATAGGCCACTACTAAATCAATATTTTTGTCTTTCCTCAGACTATAGAAAAAATCATTTTCTTTTAAAACAGCTTGATTCCCCAAACTAATAAACTTAGTTAACTTTAAATTCTTATCACTAAACCAATCTAGCAATGAGCTACCGATTGCTCCTGACTGAGATAAACAAGCAATTCTAGAATCCCGACCTCCAACCAAATCAAAACGACTAAAGGTTAAATTAATTTTTTTTCTACTATTAATTAAGCCCAGACAATTAGGGCCTAATATATTTAAATCATTCTGCTTGGCTAATTCAATAATCTTCTCTTCCATTCTTTTGCCTTCTTTATCTGACTCCTTAAACCCAGCACTAATGATAATAATATTTTTTATTTTACGTTCAGCACATTTTCTAACTTCCTCGATTACCTTTTTCTTAGGGATAACAATTAATGCTAAATCTACTGAATTATCAATATCTAATAAACTAGGATAGGCCTTTAGCCCTAGTATCCTATCGCTCTTTAGGTTAACTGGGTAGATTTTTCCAGAATATCCACCTTTTTTTAAGTTAGACAAAATCTGCCAACCTAGTTTTTTTCGGTTAGATGAAGCGCCAACTACAGCAATAGATTTTGGCTCGCAAAATGCTCTAATATCCATGATGATTATATTAGCTGCCTAAATTTCTAAACATAGGTAATCCTGTCTCAGGATTAGTAGGAACATAGATAGTCCCCTCACGATCTTTTAACTCTCGGATATATAAGTAATAAAGATAATTAGGAGTTAAGCTTTGATTAATAATAGTTTGAGCGTCTCTTTGCCCTTCGGCCTCAATAACTTTTCGGTCTTTCTCCTTAGCCTCTTTTATTAATATGAAATCATATTTTTGAGCCTCCTGTTCAGCTTGTAACTTTTCTTGAATAGCTTGAGCTAAATTAGTTGGTAGTTTTAAATTACGTAATAGGACTTCTTCTACAACGATGCCCCTAGCTTCGAAACTGGTTTGCAAACTATCTTTAATTTGCTGAGTAGCTTCCTCTCTTTTAACTGAATAGATATCTTTAGAGTTATACTTAGCAATTACTTCTCTAATAGTACTTCTAATATCTGGTCTAATAATTTTTTCTTCATAGTTCAAACCAACATTTTTATACACATCGGCAGCTCTATCCTCTTCTAAGTGATAAAGCACTGTCATGTCTAGTTCCACTTCTAGGCCCTCGCTAGTCAAAGCTACAATAGAATCTACACCTTGACGATTTCCTTCGTCACTGACAATACTCATGGTATATTCCTCGGTACGAATAGTCATCGGGGTTACTTTAGCTAAAGGGTTAATAACATGAAACCCTGAAGACATCTCTGTATCCTTAACTTTACCGAATAGAGAATACACGCCGGTCTCACCTGCTTCAATAATAGTAATGGAAGCAAAGAAAAGCCAAATTATAATAACGCCTAAGATAATTCCAAAGGCTCTTTTTTTAACAGCGGCCACGGCCTTCTGTTTGTCTAAGTCAATAGTGTCCATATGTTTGTTCTTTTTAATCTCAGACCATTTAAAATCCAAGACGCCAAATTTTTTTAATAAAATAAATGCTATATAAATTATAAAAATTATAAATAGAAAAGTACCAAATCTTTCACCTACAACGGAAATTAATATCAGAAATCCAATAATAGGCCACATTAAATTTTTCTTCTGTTTTCCTTCCATATTACTTATTTTTCTTATTCATAACTAATAATAATATACCAATCGCCAGCCAAATTAGCAACAACAAATTAAGATTTAAATAGCCCAAAACACTATTAGGCCATAGCCATTCTAAAATGATAAAACTAAACAAGGCTAAAGACAAAACACTAAAGCCTTCTTGCAAAATTATTCTTTTATAGTTTCCTTTATTTTTTCCCATAGACCTTTGCCTTTTAGTTCAACTTCAATTGAGTCTATAATTAGTCCCGCCTCACTCCTATGAGATAAGCCGGGAATAGACAACATAAAATTATATTTATTATCTTTATAATAAGCTCGATAAAGATCAAAGTTAGCCTGAGCTATATTCCAATCGCCCTCTCTCCTAATAGACTGGTATCTGGCAATAATATAATTAATATTTTCCATATCCGTTTCTATACCTAATTGAGTTACTTCTGGATCGAAGGCTGTAGATTGATTAAAAGTAAACAAACCATCGTTAGATAACATAATTCCTGTTTTATCTAAGACCACTTTATTCCAAACTGGAACCTTATCTTCTAAAACCCAATAATGCTGCCTATAGGTTTTAGTCAGTCCTAAAACTTCTCCACCAAATTTAACTTCCTGTATACTCCCTGGATTCACTGTAGTAGCACGTAAATAGTCTCTATTGGTGTAAATTGTAACATTGCTTGCCCCTGGTGCTAAACGAATACCATTAGTAAATATCAGATAATTACTAGAACTTTTTAATTCCTTAATTACAATATCGTCATTAACTCTAATTTCTACCTTATAGAGCCCTTCCGGCAGATTACTAGCTTGCAAGTTTAGATCTCTAATGCTGGAAACCCGTCCATCGTCTGTATTATTATTGTCATCCTCTAAAAAACTATTCAAAATAATCTTATCTTGAAAATATAATATTAAATCGACTGGATCATAATCACCATTTTGATTTAAATCCTGAATTCTTAAATCAATTTTTAAATCTCCTTTTGAATGATAAACAAAAAATTGATGATGACCTCTCAAAGCCGTTTCTAAGGTCAAAGGAATAATCTGCTCTTTTTGCTCGACTGGCAAAACATAATCTGTTAAACCTATTTCTTGAGAGGTTAAATTATATAAAGCCAATTCTGACTTATTAAAATCACTATTTAAAAACTCTGCCTGACTATTAAATTGTTTCTCTTTCTGTAAAAAATAGGTATCATTTTCTTGAGTAACGTGCCAATCAGATAATAAATCTTCAATAACAGTGTTTTCCATTGGTTGTAAATAATACTGCCATAATCTATTATCTGCTAACATCCCAACTGAAAATATTTGCTTATCATCATTCAACCACTTATATTTAATCTTTAATTCAGCTTCCTCAAAATGTCTAGGATAGTATAGAGAAAAATATACTGGATCACCGGTGATCTTTCTACCCTGATCCATTTTTTCAACTCTTTCCACAGGAGTTAATGACCCAATAAACCTATGTTCTTTAGAAAAGTTTGTTTTATATACAATTGAGCCATTTGGAACAATAGTTTTAAATAAGAAAAAACCTAAAGCCAATAGCCAAATGATAATAAATACCAATCTTACTTTAAAAATAAGTCCTTTTTTCATAGTTATATTATATATCACTGAGAGCAAAAGACAAAACAAAAGAGCCCCTAATTAGGGGCTCTTTTTGTTTCAAGAATTTTTCTAAGTATATACATTTCTTTTTGGCTTTCCAGTATACCCAGTACCAGCTGGTATTAAACGACCGATAATAACATTTTCTTTTAAACCTTCTAAATAATCTGTCTTGCCGTTAATAGCAGCTTCAATTAATACTCTTGGAGTTTCTTGGAATGAGGCTGCAGATAAAAAACTATCTGTAGTTAGAGAAGCTTTGGTAATACCTAGTAATAGTCTTTCAGATTTAGCTGGCTTACTTACCTTATTATTAGCGGTTTCCAATACACTCTCTTCTACTATTTCTCCTGGTAACAATGTGGTATCTCCAGAACCAATAATTAAATGTCTAGAAAACATCTGTCTGGCAATAATCTCAATATGTTTATCATTTAATGGTTGACCCTGAGATGAATATACATATTGAATTTCTCTAATAATATATTTCTGAGTCTCCAGACGATTACGTAGACGATATAGCTCTTTCAGATCTAAACTACCTTCTGTTAGTTGATCGCCCCTCTTGACTTCATCACCGCTACTAACAAGTAACATGGTACCACGAGGAATAGAGAATTCTTTAGCCTGATCTACTTCCCTTAGAACACCGACATATTTAGCAGTAATCTGAGCGATTCCGCCAACTTTTGCTTTAATTGCCTTGCCATCAATGGTAAATAATTCACTTCCTTTAGTAACTTTATTTCCCTCCTGTACTTTGATCTTTGGTTCAACTTTCTTAATGCCAGTTTTCCCAGATTCTAATTTATATTCATTAATAGCTTCTGAAAAATAATATTTATCACTAGTCGTTCCTTTATAAACTAAGCTTAAAATCTTAGCCTGAGGATTATCTATTAAAATCTCCTTACCATCTTTATCTCTAATAATCTTCTTAGCCATTTCAATATTTATCTTACCATCAAATTCAGACAAAATACCTTTTTTCTTAGGAGGACGACTTTCAAAGATTTCTTCTACACGAGGTAGACCTTGAGTAATATCTTCTTGTCCGGCTACACCACCAGTATGGAAAGTTCTCATAGTTAACTGAGTTCCTGGCTCACCAATAGATTGAGCAGCAACGATACCAACTGTTGCTCCCAACTGAACCACCTTATTACGAGCTAGGTCATTACCATAGCATTTACTACAAACGCCTTTAGCCAATTTACAACTCAATACTGATCTAATAGTAGCTTCTTGCAAGTTTACTCCTTTTAAAGCTGCGGCTTTATCCTCATCAATTAATTCACCAGCTTTAAAGATAACCTTACCATCAACATCTACTAAATCCTTAGCCAAATAACGGTCAGCTACTCTCTGAGCTAAATCTGTACCAATTTTTTCACTCTCAGCTTGTGTGATTAAGATACCTTTTTTATCTTTACAATCTTCTTCGCTAATTATCATATCCTGAGACACATCTACTAGACGTCTTGTTAGATAACCGGCATTAGCAGTTCTCAAAGCCGTATCAGATAAACCTTTACGCACACCATGAGTAGAAATAAAATATTCTAACACTCCAAACCCTTGTTTAAAGTTCCCTTTAACTGGCAATTCGATAATTGAACCAGACGGTGAAGTCACTAAACCTTTCATACCCAAGATTTGAACTGGCTGAGCCCAGGAACCTCTAGCTCCGGACTCAATCATGGAGAACACTGGTAATACATCTGTTAAACCGGCCTTACAAATTTCACCAATTTTATCTTTAGTAGCGGTCCAAGTTTCTATTACTTTAGTAAAACGCTCAGTTTCAGTTAATAAACCGTCGTCAAATTGTTCTTGAATCATTTCTACTTTCTTATTAGCTTCTTCAATCAGTTCGTCTTTTTCTTCGAAATGAGGTAAATCACCAAATCCCCAAGATAAACCTGATTTAGTAATAAACGCAAAACTTTTATTCTTCAAGTCATCAATGAACTTGACAGTGTCTTCTTCGCTATAAAAATATAGAGATTTTTTAATCAAATCTTTCAAATCACCCTTACTAACCACCCTATTAATATATCTTAACTTCTCTGGCAAAATATTATTAAAGATTAAACGACCAACAGTAGTTCTAAATAATTTTCTATCGGAGTTTATTCTTAGCATAATAGCTTGATGCAAAGAAATAAAGTTATTATCATAAGCTAATTTAGCTTCTTCTTCATTACTAAAATGTTTCAAGTCTTTATCTTCCTTATCTTTGTCAGAAGCATCTTCAGCAGTAATATAATAAGCTCCCCAAACGATATCTTGATTAGGAGCTACAATAGGATCGCCAGTAGCTGGCTTCAACAAATTATGGCTAGATAACATGATGTCTCTAGCTTCAGCTACAGCTTCTTTAGTTAAAGGCACATGAACGGCCATTTGGTCACCATCGAAATCAGCGTTAAAAGCGCTACAAACTAAAGGATGGATTTGGATAGCCTTACCTTCGATTAAAATTGGTTTAAAAGCTTGAATACCTAAACGATGTAAAGTCGGAGCACGATTTAATAATACATAGGCTTCTTTAACTATCTTTTCTAGAATATCCCATACTTCATCATGCCCAGCTTCAATGTATCTAGAAGCACTTCTTACATTATGTACAATTTCTCTTTTAATTAACTCACTAATAATAAACGGTTTAAATAATTCTAGCGCCATAATCTTTGGCAGACCGCACTGATCTAAATTCAACCTAGGATTTACCACAATAACACTACGACCAGAATAATCTACTCTCTTACCTAATAAGTTTTGACGGAAACGACCTTGTTTACCTTTTAAAGAATCAGCTAGAGATTTTAATTGTCTTTTCTGTCCAGTAGAAGCAGTAACAGTTTTAGTATGACGAGCAGAGTTATCAATTAAGGCATCAACTGCCTCCTGCAACATACGTTTTTCATTTCTACAAATTACTTCTGGAGCATTTAATTCAAGCAACTGTCTCAAACGATTGTTACGATTAATTACTCTACGATATAAATCATTTAAATCTGAAGCAGCAAATCTACCACCATCTAGAGCCACCATTGGTCTTAAGTCTGGTGGAATCACTGGTAAAATAGTCATAATCATCCACTCTGGACGAATGTCATTATTATTCAAACTCTTTAGCAGTTTTAATCTCTTAGTCAGCTTATCTTTCTTAGATTCTACTGCCTTCTTTAAAGTCTCTTCTAATTCAGGAATAAGGGTAGACATGTCTACTTTCTCTAATAACTGTCTAATGGCTTCGGCTCCGATACCAGCTTCGAATAAATGTCCAAATTTCAAACTCAAACTTTGATAATCATTTTCTGAAACAATTAACATTGGTTTCAAATCCTTTAATTCTTTATGTGTTTTATCAAAGTCAATATTTAAGTTCTCTAATTTTTCATCTTTACTCTTACCTTCCTCTTCAATCTTTTTATCAATAATCTTTTTAATCTCCGCTTTCTTTTTGCCTTCTTTAATCAAAGCTTTTTCTTCCTCTTTAATTCCCTTGACTACTTCGTTAGATTCTCCTTCAATACTCTTCTTCTTAGTCTTATATTCTTTCTTAATTTGATCTAGAGTAGCTAATCTTAAATCTTCATCTACATCGGTAATAATAAAACTGGCAAAATATACTACCCTTTCTAAGGCCTGCATACTCAAACTCAATAACAAACCAATCTTAGAAGAAATACCTCTTAGAAACCAAATGTGAGTTACTGGGATTTGTAAAGCAATATGGCTCATGCGTTCTCTACGTACAGCGCTACGAGTAACCTCTACACCACATTTATCACAAATGATCCCTTTATATCTAATTTTTTTATACTTACCACAGGCACATTCCCAATCCTTGGTCGGACCAAAAATTCTCTCACAAAATAAACCATCTTTCTCTGGTTTTTGTGTGCGATAATTGATTGTTTCCGGCTTCGTAACCTCCCCGTGAGACCAACTTAAAATTTGTTCAGGAGAAGCAAGCTTTAATCTAATAGCGTCAAAATCGCTTGTTTTTATTGGATTTAACATATATTTAACAAAGTTATTTAATTAAATTACTTCTTTTCTTCAATTTCTTTTTTTTGTGACTTTTTTCCTTTTTCTTTTAATTCAGATTTTTCTTTCTTTTCATCTTTATCTTTGTCTTTATCTTCTTTCTTATCTCCCTCTTTTTGACCACCTAGAAGTTCAATGTTCAATCCTAAACCTTTTAATTCTCTGATTAACACGTTGAATGATTCTGGAACATTCAACTTTTCGATTTCCTCGCCTTTAATAATAGCTTCATAAGCTTTACTACGACCAGGAACGTCATCAGATTTAATAGTCAACATTTCTTGTAAACAATGAGAAGCTCCGTAACCTTCTAGAGCCCACACTTCCATCTCACCAAAACGCTGACCACCAAACTGAGCTTTACCGCCCAAAGGCTGTTGAGTGATTAATGAATAAGGACCAATAGAACGTTGGTGAATCTTATCTTCAACCATATGATTTAACTTCAACATGTATTTATATCCCACAGTAATCTTTGTATCATAGGCTTCACCAGTTTTACCATCATGTAAAGTGACTTTACCATCCTCTGGTAATCCGGCTAACTTCAATTGATTTTTAATTTCTTCTTCATTAATACCATTTAAAGTTGGCGTAGCCATTTTCTGTCCTAATTTCTGAGCCGCAAAACCTAAGTGAGTTTCCAATAACTGCCCTAGATTCATGCGAGAAATAATACCCAATGGAGATAAAATCACATCTACTGGAGTACCATCTTCTAAATAAGGCATATCTCCGACTGGTACGATTTTAGAAATAACACCTTTATTACCATGACGCCCAGACATCTTATCTCCCACTTGAATCTTCCTTAGATTAGCTACTGAGACTTGAATAGACTGCAAAACTCCAGCAGCTAGTTTATCACCGGCTTCACGAGAAAAGATTTTTACATCTACTACTTTACCATGTTCACCATGTTCTAAATATAGAGATGAATCTCTAACATCCTTAGCTTTTTCTCCAAAGATTGCTCTTAGTAATTTTTCTTCTGCAGATAGAGTAGTTTCACCTTTAGGAGTAATCTTACCAACTAGAATATCGCCGGAAGAGACTTCAGCTCCAACTCGGATAATACCTTCTTCATCTAAATTCTTTAATTTCTCTTCACTAATATTAGGAATATCATTAGTAACCAATTCTGATCCTAACTTAGTATCTCTCACGTCAATTGTATAATTTTCAATATGGAGAGAGGTATAAACATCCTCAGATACTAGACGTTCTGAAATAATAATCGCGTCTTCATAGTTATAACCTTCCCAAGTCATAAAGGCTACCAACACATTTTTACCTAGAGCTAATTCTCCGGCATCAATAGCTGGGCCATCACTTAAGATCTGATCCTTTTTAATCTTCTGCCCCGGTTCTACAACTGGGTGTTGGTTAATAGAGGTAGAGGAGTTTGATCTTAAAAATTTATTTAAATTGTAGGTGACTGTTTTTCCCTTATTTGTTTTTAATTCAATGCTAGCAGAATCAGCTTTGCTAATAACTCCACTATCGTCAGCTGTGATAACATGTCCTGAATCACGAGCAGCTCTTTCTTCCACGCCAGTTCCAACTAATGGGGCTTCACTTATAATCAAAGGTACTGCCTGGCGTTGCATGTTTGTTCCCATCAAAGATCTCTGACCATCATTATGCTCAGTGAAAGGAATCAATGAAGTGGCAATTGAAATAATCTGATTAGCCGCTACACCAACTAGGTCAATATCTTTTACATCAGCTGTAGCTGGTTGTCCAAATTTTCTAACCTGATAACTATTAACTAAAATTTTATTATTCTTATCATTAGGAATAGTAGAATCGGCTGTAATATATTTCTCTTCAGTAAAAGCATCTAAATATAAAATTTCTTCTGTAATTTTACTGCCAGTTGCAGTATGCCTTACCTTTCTATATGGAGTTTCTAAAAATCCATAACTATTTAAACGGGCATAACTGGCCAAATGACCGACTAAACCAATATTAGGTCCTTCCGGTGTTGCAATTGGACAAATTCTACCATAATGAGTAGCATGTACATCTCGAACATCAAAACCAGCCCTTTCTCTAGTTAAACCACCTGGACCCATCGCAGATAAACGTCGTTTATGCTCTAACTCTGCTAAAGGGTTAGTTTGGTCCATAAATTGAGATAGCTGAGAAGACATAAAAAATTCTTTTACTACACCAATCACTGGTCTGGCATTAATCAATTTAGTCGGTGAAATGCTAGACAAATCAGTAGTACTCATTTTATCTTTAATAATTCTTTCCATACGAGCTAAACCAATTCTGAATCTATTTTGTATTAAACCGCCAATCGCGCGAATACGACGGTTACCTAAGTGATCAATATCGTCTTCTGGTTCTTTAGTAATATTCAAACGAATAACTTCTTTAATAATCAAAACTAGGTCTTCTTTTCTCAAAACCCTATGTTCCTTATCATTAGGCAAATTTAAACTAAATCTACGATTTAGCTTATATCTTCCTACTCTACCAAAATCATAACGATCGAAACGGAAAAACATTGAATAAATTAATTGACGAGCATTTTCTGTAGCGGCTAAATCTCCTGGTCTAATTCTCTTATATACTTCCTGTAAACCTTCTGCTTCATTAGTTGAGATATCCTTGCCTAGAGTAGCTTCTATATATGAATCTTCATCTTCTCTAGATAAATCAACCTCTTTAAATAGAGCTTTAATTTTTTCATTAGTTTCATAACCAAAAGCTCTTAATAATGATGTTACGGCTACCTTCCTCTTTCTATCAATTCTTACCCAAATTACCTTATTAGCATCAGTTTCAATTTCTAACCAAGCACCACGATTAGGAATAATCTTAGCTCCATAACATTTTTTACCTTTTACATAGTCAGCTGTAAACATTACACCAGCACTTCGAATTAACTGAGATACTACTACCCTTTCAATACCATTAATAATGAAGGTTCCATTACTAGTCATTAAAGGAAAATCTCCTAAAAACACTTCCTGATTAACAACCTTACCTGTTTTTCCATTAACTAATCTAGTCTTTACTCTCAAAGGAGCTTCATAGGTAATATTCTTTTGTCGACTTTCTAATTCTGTGAATTTAGCTTCATCTAAATAATAATCTTCAAAATATAATTCTAAGTCACGACCACTAAAGTCTATGACCGGGGAGATCTCATCAAACAACTCTACCAGACCTTCTTTAAGGAACCAGTCATACGAATCTTTTTGGATCTCTATCAGATCAGGCATGGGTATAGCCTGAACAAAATCCGTAAAGTATTTTCTTGGACCCAATTCCGTCTTAACGGACACTTTGTTATTTGCCATATTTTTATTACAATTATTTTGTCAACACAAAAATTCTCAAGTTACCTTAAGCTATGTAAAATAAAGTTTTAATGGAAGTTATGCACCGTGAGTTTGCTTCTCTAATAATGGGGACTACTAGAGAAAAATTAAAAATGAAATAAATTATTACAAAAAATAAAAAACGGCTATATAGGCAAAAAAAACTAACCTATTCCGCTTTCCGATAGATTTTTATATAAATTAAAGTAAATATTAATTAAATTAAAGGTATCTAAGATAATATTACATTAAATCAAATATGTCAATACACATATTGTCCACAGAAGCAATTATTGAACTAGAAGTCTGTTTAGCTCTTCCCTCACTATTTCTCGCTCATCCCATTTCATTTTTTGGCCATTAGCTAAACATATTGCTTGCTCGGATCCTTTACCAGTAAAAAGAACGATATCATTTCTAGAAGCTAGGGACAAAGCCTTCTGAATAGCTTCTCTTCTATCTAAAATTAAAAATAAGTCTTCATCTTCTTTCTTGCCAACAGACAAGGCTCCTTCTGCTACTTGCTTAATAATTGCCAAAGGATCTTCGTCATAGGGGTCTTCATTGGTAACAATCATATAATCGACAGTTTGGCCAGCTAACTTGCCTAACTTAGGTCTTCTAGCTTTATCACGTCCGCCGCCTGCTGATCCTAGTACATGAATAATTTTACCCTTTGTTTCTATAGCTGGAGAGTTTTGTAATAGAGCTACTGTCTCATATAGCTTAGTAACCGCCTTAGGCTCAAAAGCATAATCAATAATTGTTAGAAAATTTTGCCCAACATTAATTTGTTCTAGCCTACCGGGAATATGTTCTACAGATTCTAAACCAAATTTAATTTGTTCCCAACTTAATCTTCTAGATAATCCTACTCCGATAGAGTTCGCGGCATTAAGAACATTGAACTCACCTAATAATTTTAAATTAATTTCTTGATTATTGCTCATAAAACTAGTTCCCTGAGCATTTGCTAATATCTCTTTGAAATTAATCATTTGTAGATCTTTAGCATGCTTATATCCGACTTCAGTGGCAATACTAATATATTCTTCTGGAGTTTTACTAGTATAAACAAATTTTTCTTGGGCCCAAAATTTTATAAAATCAAATACATGTTTATCGTCTCCATTAGCCACAATGGCTTTCTTCACTCTATTTAATTCTAGCTTCTTCAGCTTGCTAGCTTTCAAAATTACCTCATGCTGATCATTGGTATATTTAGCTGGACAAGATTTTAAATATTTGAATAGCCTTTGCTTAGCTTGTTTATATTTATCAAAACTACCATGTGATTCAATATGTTCAGGATATAGACCAGTAAAAACCAATATATCGTAATTAATAAATTTATGTCTAAACTGTCTAATGCCTTCGGAGGTAGTTTCTATAATAGCGTAAGTACATTTATTTTTTACCATCTGCTTTAATAGTCTTTGAGTAAATCCTCTACCGATCATCGTCATCTTTTTATCGTTCAGCCAATCCTTGTCACCATCACTAAACATAGCCGTAGAACTAAAACCAGTTTTATGGCCCGCCCTACGCAACATCTCTGCTAACAAATAAGTGCTAGTAGTTTTTCCGGTGGTACCAGTAATTCCAATAACAATTACGGAGCGACTAGGATTTTTGTAATAAAAATTAGCTAGGGCTCCCCACAGAAAATGATAAACTGGCATCAATCCTTTCAAAAGTTTGCCTACCAGTATTTTTTTAAGTCTGTATAAAATTTTCATAAATTATCTAGAGAAATACATACCATCATCACCCCATTCTTCTGAATCAGCAGGCTCTTTATCGTCAGATTTTGTTTTCTCTTTTTTTACTTCTGTCTTTTCAACTTTTTCCTTAGTTTCTTCAACCTCTTGCACTTTTTCAACTTCATCCTCAACTTCTTTTTCAGTTTCATCGATTAAATAATCTTCTGGCTCAGAAGCTTCTTCCTTATTATGTAAACTAACTCCGCTTACCCCTTGATCTAAAATAGCTTCATATTGTTCGCGACTAATCAATATCTCTCTTGGCTTTGAACCATTAGATGGGCCAACGATGCCAGCCTCTTCCAATGTATCTAAAATACTAGCTGCCCTACCATAACCAATTCTTAATCTTCTTTGTAATAAACTAGTAGAAGCTTTACCCATGTTAATAACGATATCTTTAGCTTCTTCCAACAATTCATCTTCATTTCCAGACATACCATCTAAGCCAATGCCCCCTAACCCTTTAACCTTTTGTCTCTCGGTAACATCATCTAAATAATCTGCTTTACCAATTTTTTTCTTCAAATAACTAGCAATATTTTTAATCTCCTTATCACTAACAAAGGCTCCTTGCAAACGTTTCGGTTTAGATAAAACGGGGGTCATAACCAACATATCCCCTTGCCCTAATAATTTTTCTGCTCCAGAAATATCTATAATTGTTTTTGAATCTACAGCTGAAGTCACAGAAAAGGCAATACGAGCTGGGATATTAGCTTTAATCAAACCAGTAATAACATCTACACTCGGACGCTGGGTAGCTAAAACTAAATGGATACCCACTGCTCTAGCCATTTGAGCTAAACGAATTACGCTACCTTCAATGTCTTTAGCGGCTGCCACCATTAGATCAGCTAGCTCATCTATAATAAAGACTATGTAAGGCATTTTATCTTCTTTCTTACCTTTAGCTTCTAGGTCTTGATTATATGAACTAATATTCTTTTTCTTAGCTTCAGATAAAACTTCAAAACGTCTATCCATTTCATTTAAACACCATTTCAAGGCATTAATAGTTTTATTCACATCAGTAATAACTGGAGTTAATAGATGAGGAATATCATTATACATTGGTAATTCCACTCTCTTCGGATCTACCATAATAAAACGTAAATCATCTGGGTTATTCTGATACAGTAAGCTAATAATAATTGTATTTAAACATACTGATTTACCAGAATTAGTAGCTCCTGCTACTAACAAATGCGGCATTTTACTAATATCGTAGAACCAACTTTCTCCAGACACGTCTCGTCCTAGAGCCATCATTAGATTGCTAGAACGAGTCTTAAAATTAGTAGAGTCTATCATACTTCTTAAACCAACAATTGCTTTAGTTTTATTTGGGACCTCAACGCCCACTAAAGACTTCCCTGGAATCGGGGCTTCAATACGTAAAGGATGAGCTGCTAGAGATAGAGACAAATCGTTACTTAAAGTGGTAATACGAGAAAGCTTTACTCCTTCGGTTGGCTTAAAAGTATATTGAGTAACAGTGGGGCCAACACTCACCGGTCCCATATCTACAGATACGCCAAAGTTTTCTAAAGTTTGTTTAATAATTGAAGCGTTCTGTTCTAGATTTCCACCAGAGGCTTTACTATCTTCTTGTTTTAATAAATCAATAGGTAAATCTATCCTTACTCCTTTACTCTTCCAGTCTGGTTTTTTCATGATTTTAGCACTCTTGTTAGGCGGAGCTTTTCTACTAGCCACAGCCTTTTTGGCAAAAACTATTTCTTTATTTTCTTCTTCATCTTCTTCATCTCCAACTTCTTCCGACAAAAATAACTCGGCTTGAGAAACTTCTTTATATTTACCTTCTTTGACTTCTCGATTGGAAGAAAATAATCTACCTAAAAATTTACCAATTACCTTAAACGGAGCCTTTAACCAACTACCTGGCGGCAATAATCTGCTAATCGGACGATTTAGAATTAAAACCCAAGAAATCATGAATAACGCCAAAATAACAATTAGTCCTCCCCAAAAACCAAATAGACTATAAAAAAACATAGATAAATATAAACCTAGGTAACCGCCACCTTCCTTGGCGCTGGCTATTTCTGACCAATTCTCTTTAATAAAGAAGAAATGAAACAATGATTGATAAGTTAAAAATAATACTACTAAACCAGTGTAGTGAACTGTCTTGACCTGAGCTTTACGTCCTTGATAAAGAAGGGCTCCCCAAATAAATAGTAAGAAAGGGAATATCCACTTACCCCAACCAAAGGCCAAACCTAAAATTTGGGTAAAATAATTACCTGTTTGACCACCAAGATCAAATAATCCAAATAAACTCAACAGGGCCACTACAAAAATGGTGATGATCAGAATACTTTGCCTAACATTAGCTTCTAGGTTAAGTTTTGGTAACGCAATATACTCCAATGCCTCTTTTTTTTGTTTCTTCCTCTTTTTAGCCATATTATTTTACTAGCTCCTTATATAACTTTAGGTATTTTTTAGCTGATTTGGTCCAAGTAAAATCTCTCTGCATACCAGCTTTCTGCATAGCAATAAATTTCTTAGGATTATTATAATAAGTGTTAACTGCAATTCTTATAATTCTAGAAAAAGCTGGATAACTAAATTTCTTAAAGCTAAAGCCCACTTTGCTATCAACCGTGTCAGCCAACCCTCCGGTGGCTCTAACGACGGGGACAGAACCGTAGCGCATAGATATCATCTGACCTAGCCCACAAGGCTCATAGCGAGAAGGCATCAAAAACATATCTGAGGCTGCATATATCTTTTGAGCTAGAGCGCCATCAAACATAATTTGAGCAATCATTTTACTAGGATATTTTTTAGCTAAATTCTTTAAGTGATTTTCATATTTAGTCTCTCCAGTTCCTAGGACAACTAATTGCATATCTAAATCTCTCACCCAATCTTCTCTAATCAATTCTAAACCTTTCTGCCAGGCCAAACGAGAAACCATAGCTATTAATGGTTTATCAGCGTTAACTTCTAGTCCTAGTTCTTTTTGTAGTTTTAATTTATTTTTAACTTTTAATTCCAAACTATCGACTGAATAACGTTTATAAATATGGGGATCAGTAGCAGGATTAAAATGATCTACATCTAAACCATTTAAAATACCAGATAATTTATCTTTATTTTTTTTAATTAAACGATAAAGCCCAGCACCCTGATCTGGTGTCATAATTTCTTTAGCATAGGTAGGACTAACAGTATTGAAAGCATCGGAATTAATCATTCCTTGAACAATAAAATTAATGTCTCCATCTCTAGCGTCTCTAGCTATAGTTTTAAGAGATGTCTTATGTAAATTTCCCAAACGCAATACTTTAATTTCAGCCTTTCCTTGATAATTTAAATTATGAACAGTAAATAATGTTTTAGTATCCTTAGAATAAACAAAGTCTGATACTTTCACTAAATCAGTTAAAATAGCAGTATGATAATCATGGGCATGGATAACATCTGGACGGAATTCAATTATTGGTAAAACATGTAGAACTGCTAGAGAAAAGAAAATAAATCTTTCCGGACCATTACCCCAATAGATATCTGGCTTACCAAAATATTCTGGATAATCTATAAAATATACCAGAATATCAGTACCAGGTAACACGCTAGCAAAAATATTTATTTCTACAATTTTTCCACCAGCTGGAATTTTTACTTTAGAAAAGATTTTCTTTAGTCTATATTTTTTCTCATCGATACTGCCATACTTTGGCATAATTAATCGTATATCAACCCCTAGATCTCTTAAAGCCGGGGGAAGAGAGCCCACTACATCGGCCAAACCCCCTGCTTTAGCAAAAGGAACAATCTCGGCTGAAGCCATCAATATTTTAATGTTATTTTTCTTAGACATGTTATTCATTTATAAGCTTATTAATATTTTGTAAAAACTTTTGTTGTTGCTTGTAAATATATTCCTTTCTTCTAGCAAATTGTTTTTGATATTTCTGCTTATCAGCAAAAGCCTGTTTAACAGTTTGAAATAATTTATCTTCTTTTAATTCTTTAGGCCAAACTAGTAACTCTGGAACTTTAATAAAATTAGCAAAACTTCTGTTTCTGATATCATAGGCTAAATTAATTTCTAAAGTACCAGCCCCAAAAGCCATCACGCAAGAATGTAACATCATACCTACTACTAAATCTAGTTTACCATATATATACTTTTGTTCTCTAGCCGGCAAGTTAACAACTTGTAAATTTTTAATCTGCAATTGTTTAACAATTACTTCTTCGCCTGGGTGATGTTGTAGATAATATATTTCAGCCTGATGTTTATCTTGAAAATATTTAGCAATCTTATTATAGGAAGATAAAATGTCATCATGCCATCTCCCAAATCCCAACCAACCAGAATAATTTAAATTTAAACCAATTTTAATTTTATCTGAATTTAGATCTTTAAACTTACTAGTGGCTTTTTCTGATAAAAATATTGCTGGATCACCGATTAACTTAATCTTTTCACTCTTAATTTTATTATTGACTAGAAACTTCTTAGTATAATAATCTCTTACACCAATCAATGTAGCTTTTTTCATCAGAACTACCACGCTATCTTTTTGCTTCTTGTCTAAAGCCGGAGAACCAATTTCTCTAATATAGCCAACTCCGAAAATAACTATTGGTAGTTTTATTTTATTTATTACCTCCTTATTAAAAGGCAGAAAATAGTGATAAAGAATACCACCGCCACCAATTACTACTATATCGCATTTATTCAACTTATTTAGATCTTGAGTTGAAGAATTCTGCAAAAACTCAATTGGAAAATCTACTATTTCTATTTTACCTAAATTTTCTTTTAATAACTCCTGTACAGCTAAAACAATTCCTCTATCTCCTTTATTCTTCTCGTCCCAAACGTGAATATGAGCAACTTTAAATAGCATATTTTAATATCTCGTTAATTTTTCTTAAATATTTAGACTCTATACTAAACCATTGCCCTGAATGTTGTAATAATAAGTTCTTTCCTTCTAATAAATGGAAGTCTGATCCTCCAGTAGCAATCCAGTCTAATTCTTTAGCCAAATACTGGCTATACATAACTGCTCTGATTGAATGATGTGGAGATAATACTTCAATTCCATCAACACCAATCTTTTTTAATTTTTGAGATAAGCCCCCGGCATACTTATTATGTTTACCGGGGTGACAAAAAATCAATTTACCACCAATTTTTTTTCTTAATTCTAAAATCTTATTAATATCTATATGTGTCTCAGATAATACTCCATATTTAGGATTAAAAAAATAATGATTCAAAATATCTTCTTCTCGTACATTCCTAGTCTTTAATTCTCTCTGCACTCGTTGATGATTATATGGATGAGCATAGAAATCACCAGCTACCTTATTAACTGGAACGTAATGAGTATATTTATCCAGGATTTTTTCCACCTCTAACTTAAATCCATCTCTCTGTAAACTTTCTAAAATCTGTCTCACTCTACACCGACGTCTAATCTGAGTTTTACGTAATAAATCATGTAATCCTGCACCATTATCGTCAAAATTATACCAGAGCAAATTAAAAGTTTTCTGATTTAAACGAGCATAAATCTCTACACCAGTAACAGCTTTCAAGCCTTGCTCTCTACAAGCAATTCTAAATTCTTTTTGTCCGCTCACAGTATGATGATCAGTAAGAGAAGCAATTTCTATGCCTCGCTTAGCTATAAATTTAGCCAACTGAGTGGGCGTAAAAAAACCATCGGAATAAGTGGAATGAAGTTGTAAATCAATTATCATTACATTATCTTAAAATAGGTATTAATTTTCCTAAATTCTTGCCTAAATCCTCTAATAAACCTTTTGTTCTTTCAGGATACGATTTACTACTAATCAACAGAAAAGTAGCAGATCTTAACGCTGTCCAATAATAATAGTTGCTAATACGTTGTTTTAAGCCAGAATCTAACTTTATTTTAACATTTTTGAAATAATTATCCAAAAATAACTTTTGCAATTTTAGACTGTATTCAGGCTCTTCAATCTTACGATTAGCCATATATTCCACTTGCTGTAAAAAACAACCAATATCTCTAGCGAAGTCTGTTAAACAAAGATCTGTGAAATCTATTACCGCTACCTTCTCATCACTCAGTCTAATAATGTTTTCTGGATGAGCATCTCCATGAACTAGCCAACGCTCTTTAGTTGAATTAAGAAACGTTTCCTCCTGATTAATAAAAAATTCATAGGCTTCCTTATATAACGGCACATAACTCTCATCATGTCGTCCAATAGCCTCCAAAACATATTCTCGTCCAGGAACCACAGTAACAATTCGACTATTTTCTGGATTAAAGTTTTCCGCTTTATCTATTGGTAGACTATGTAACTTACTGAACCACTGAGCGGCTTTGACAACAACTTTTTCAATAGTGACAAAATCTTTTTCTCTAATATAATGATATAAAGTATTTCCCTGTACACCACGATAAAATATTGAAGAAAACTCTTCTGAGAAGAACAGTGGCCTAGGAATAGTTAAATCACCACTATCAAAACCTGACTTCCATAGAAATTTTAAAGAATCGTAAACATTCTTACGATTTTCATGGCTATGACCAGAACAAAAAATTGGTAAAATTCTTTCAATTGATCCGTTTTCTTCTTCAGAGACAAAAGTGGTATCAAATCCAAAGACTACGTGAAAGGAATCATCCCAAATCAATTTTTTATAGGGTTTAACTTTAACATCTTTCACGTCCACAAAACTGGGATACATAGGTAAAATTTCTTTTTTAAATAATTCTTTAACAAATTGCTCATCTAAGAGCTGTTCAATCTTATTCATAAATTATTTTTTCCAATAATGTAACCAATGGCGTTTCCAAATCAACTCCTTGGTTTTAATAAATATTTTTTCTGCTTTTAATTTTGTTTTACGAGTATTAGAGCTCTCTATAGATCGTATTGCCCGAATGAACTCCTCTAGACCTCTTTCAATTTCATCTGGATTCCAAGCATAGGGTCCAAAATTATGATTAAAGTCTCTAGAAGCTGCCCACCAAAAAGTACAACTAGCTAATCCTCTGACCATATGCCAACGAGCCCAATAATATTGAGGATCTGACTGATTTTCCCAAACTGTAACTAAGGTAAGGTTAGCTAATTTCCATAACAATTCATGAATTTTATTGTGCCTACCACTCCATAAAATATAGGGCTGGTTATCTAATAATTCTTTAGGCATAGATTCCCAACTACAAGCTAGGAGATTTATTTTTACAATTTCCTTGCCAACCATATGCTCAGAAATAGTTTTTAACTCTAAACCTTCTTGTTTTAAAATATTTTCAAATTCACCAGTCGGGTCTTCATGTCGTAATCCATATAATTCTGCATCACTAGCTGTCACCACTAAATCCGGAGATTGTGAATCAGACTCTAGCTCCATTCTTAATTTTTCTGGGATATACGTATTAGAAAAACGACGAGATCGAAAAACTACTTTCAGACCACTGTCTTTATCTTGATAAACCTTAGAAAAATCTACTTGATCAAACTTCCCTTTATAAGCAATCTCGTCCAAAATTATCCATTTATACTTCAACCTGACAAGGATCTTAGCGATCTCCGGACTAAAAGCCATTTCTGGCAAAAAGAATCCGCTAGGTTTTTTCTTTACTCCTAGTTTTTCTTTCAATATATCTTCCTGTTCTTTTATTTGTTTAATAATTTCTCTCTTCGGTAATAAAGGAAGAACCGGATGATAAGCTGCAGTGCTGACTATTTCTATTTGACCCTTTTCATACAAATCTCTGAATCTTTTGACCAACCATTCATAACCCATGTCACACAATCTCAAAATCAGGCAACCATTTATATTTAAAGTAAAGCGAGCTTCAGGATTTTCTTCCAAAGCTCTTAAAATTCTACTATAGCTCTTCTCAACTGCTTCTTGGATATAATAATCCTTAGTATTAGCCGGCTGATAAAGATGTAAGAAATTTATCCACTGCATAATTATTTATATTTAAGTGTTTCCTTATATAATTCCACATATTTTTTAGCTGGAATTTCCCAACTATTAGATTTTTTCATAGCTCTAGACACTAGCTTATGCCAAGTAGTCTTAGATTTTCTAGCTTCCAAAGCTCTAACTACGGCACCGAAAAAATCAAAAGGATTTTCATTTTTAAAAGTAAAACCTGTCCCTTTACCAGTGCTAGGATTAAAATTATCTACTGTATCATATAATCCACCCACCTCTCTGACAATTGGAATAACTCCGTAACGCATAGCGATTAACTGATTAATACCACAAGGTTCGTGATTGGAAGGTAATAAGAACAGATCTGATCCAGCATAAACCAAAGTTTCATATTTTTGATTCTCTTCATGAGAAGGAATAACTTTTAATGACTGAGGATATTTTTTAGCTACTTTCTGTAACTGTTTAATATAGTTCTTATCTCCAGCTCCAATCACAATAAGCTGTATTCCCAAACCCAGAATAGAATCTATAGTTTTAAGAATTAATTCAAAACCTTTCTGAAAGGTAACGCGAGAAGTAGAACAAATAATTGGAACTTCGGGATCAATTGGTAAACCAAATTTCTTTTGTAGATAAGCTTTATTTTCTTGTTTCTCCGCTAACTGACTCCAATTATAATTTTTGAATAATGTAGTGTCTTTTTCAGGATTATATGAATTATAATCAATTCCATTAACAATACCAAATAAACGTTTACTACGGTTTTTCAAAATACGGTGTAAGTCTTGACCAAATTTACGGGTCATTATTTCATTACGATATTGTTCACTCACAGTATTTATAGAATCAGCAGATAATATCGCCCGCTTGGCAAAATTAATATACTCAATATCTTCATCTCCGATATAAGGTAATTGTTTTCGACCATAATCTTTTTTAACTGGTGGAACTTCCCACCAATTACGACCAAACTGAAATACTAGATTATGGATAGTATAGACTGTTTTAGCTTTCTTCAAAGTTTTAGAATATCTAAAATCTGTTTTTAGATAATAAGGAATCAAACCAGTTTGCCAATCATGACAATGCACAATGTCAGCAGAAAATTTCAAAAGAGAAACTAACTTTAGAGCCGCTACACTAAAAATTAAGAATCTTACATTTTCATGCTTTGATCCATATAAAGATTTTCTCTTAGAAAAATATTTAGTATTTTCAATAAAATAAACTGGCAAACCGTAGATACTGAATCCTTGCCAATAATTTATCCTAACTGCCTCTTTAGAATTTAAATAAACCTTAACATTAGAGAACACAATTTTGAGACTGTGTTTTTTCTTGTCTATAATCTGTCCATACAAGGGGGTAATAGCTATGACATCATGTCCTAGACGATGTAATGCCCTAGACAAACTACGACTGACATCTCCCAATCCTCCACTCTTGGAAAAAGGAGCCATTTCTGAAGCAATTTGGACTATTTTTAATTTTTTCATATTTCAAACTTTAAACTAGCTGAAGCGCAAATAGCAACGGCCAAGGCGTCAGCAGCATCATCTGGTTTAGGAATTTCTTTTAAATTCAATAATAGTTTAACCATTTTCTGAACTTGGATTTTATCAGCTTTTCCATAGGCTGAAACCGCTTGTTTTACCTGTAATGGCGTATAATGTTTAGTGGGCAAGCCGTTCTTAACAGCAGTTAATAATACCACTCCCCGAGCTTGACCAACTATTAAGGCAGTGGACACATTTTTATTAAAGAATAGCTCCTCCACTGAAACTATTTCTGGTTTATATTTTTTTATAATTTTTTCTAACTCTTCAAATAGAATCAGCAAACGTTCGGGAAGTTCTAATTTAGATGAAGTCTTAATAGACCCGTATTCTAAACATTCAATCTTGTTGACCTCATCAACGGTAATTACGCCAAAGCCAGTATCCGCAATTCCGGGATCTATACCTAGGATTATCTTTTTCATATTAAAGGTTGGCGTTAGTATAGAAGTCTGACACGTCTTCATTTTCTTCTAGTTGCTCAATAAAGTTATTTACTTTTTCTTTATCAGCCTCACTCAAATCTTTTCCCTCTTTAGCCACATATTCCAGTTCTGCTGATTCAGTAACAATATTTTTACTTTCTAAAAATGTTTTTACAGATTGTAGATCAGCGACTTTAGTAAATACAGTCCAATTATCTCCTTCCGATTTAATATCATCGGCTCCGGCATCAATTAACTCCAGCTCTAATTCATCTTTATCAATTCCAGTAGCAATAAAAAGGATTACTCCTCTTTGCTCAAAATTCCACATTACCGAACCAAGGGCTCCACCACTCTTAGAAAAATTATGACGCACTGTGGAAGCGCTACGGTTTTTGTTATCTGTCAAACACTTCACAATAAACTGAGTATTAACTGGTCCCATACCTTCATAGTATAATTCTTCAATTTGTTCTCCAGCCAACTCGCCAGTGCCTCTCTTAACAGCTCTGTCAATATTATCTTTAGGCATATTAGCGGCCTTAGCTTTATCCATGGCCATACGCAAAGAAAAATTAGTATCCGGATCGGCCCCCTTTTCTTTGGCAGAGATAGTTATTAGATTGCCCAGCTTAGTAAAAATGGCTCCTCGCTTGGCATCAGTGACTGCTTTAGCTCGTTTAATTGTAGACCATTTGGAATGTCCTGACATAGGTTTAAAAGCGTTAAATAGGGGCAATTTTCCTTGCCTCCGTGAATTAAGCTTAACTTAAATTGAAATAAAAATCAATCTCTAATATAATAGAAGTATAAACTATATTTTTAAAATTTATGAAGATTATAAACTTAGATCAAGCAGTGATTAATGCTTTAAAATTTTTCACTAAAAATCAACCCCAACATGTTAATTTAAAAAGTTTTAAATTTCCCCTAGTGGCAGGTTCTGGCAATGCCTATAATACTTGTCAAATATTATTTTCTGATCAGCCAGCTATCATTGGCGATGCAGACAGTTTTAAGTACATTGCGGAAAACTATAAACCATTAATTAAAAGGGGAGTCACTAAGGAGGCGGTTATTATCTCAGCTGCCGGAGAAAAAGATTCAGTGTGGCAGGTGGAATTGGGTAAAAAATTAAAATTAAGAACAATCCTATTGACTTGTTCAGCTAACTCCAGTGCTGCTCAAATAGCTGATAAAGTTTACACCTTCAGAAAAATAGCCGAACCATATACATATAATGTATCTACCTACCTAGGAATGATAATAGGACAAACTAAAGAAGATCCTAAAAATATTCTTAAAACCTTAAAAAAAATAAAATTTCCACGAGGCTTTAAAGACTATAAATCATATAGCTTTATCTTACCGGATAAATATGGAGCAATTACTTCTATGCTAGAAATTAAAAAAAGCGAATTATTTGGACCTAAACTAAATCTTAGATCCTTTAGTCAAAAAGCGGCCAGACACGCTAAGTACGTAATTCCCTGGGACAAGGAATTAGTTATTACTCTAGGCGGTAAAAATAAATACTTTGGAGATAAAGAGAATCGCTGGGACATTAAACTTCCTAAAAATCACGATTTTGGTTTAATGCTTTCTCTTACTTATTATCTTATCGGCAAAATCCAACAATCTAAACCAGACTACTTCAAAAAAAATATAGAAAACTATTGCCAAGACTATGGTCCCAGGGCATACGGAAAGAATAAACCATTTGATGTAGTTGTGCCAGGAAACTAAACAATAAAGTTTTTAGATAAAAAAAGAAGCAGAAATATAAAACTTCTGCTTTTTACATTTCTTCTACTATTATTATATTGTCAGCCGTATCTTGACAAATATATTATATTATGCTATAATTAACTACTAAGATATACTATAAGGAATATGAAAAAACTAGTAAGTTTCCTAACAATTTTAACATTTATTGTTTCTCTAAGCTTGCTCCCTACCGGAGCTCAAGCTCAAGTAGAAATCTTTAATATTCAGCTTAACTCTCTTAAAGATGGTCAGGCTGATTTGACTTGGAATACAAACGAAGAATCTAAAACTTATATCTATTTTGGAAAGTCTGCCTACGACCTAGATTCATATATCGGTAACACTGTTTTAAGTAAAATTCATGACGCTAGGTTAACTGGTTTAGAATCAGATACAGATTATTATTATAAAATTGTAGCTATTAGTGAAGCTGGCAATCAAACTGAATCTTTTGTCAGATACTTTAATACCGATGATATGGAAGACACTAAGGCTCCAACAATGTCTAATTTTAAAATCCTTCAAGCTACTAACCGAGGAGTGGGCTTCAGTTTTACTACTAACGAACCGACTGAAGTCGATGTTTATTATGGATTCGATTTAGAATCTTTAGATGAACATTGGGGATCTGGAGATCTCGAGAAAAGTCATACTGTTATTATAAACAATATGAATTCCGGCTCTTATTATTTCATGAAAATAGTTGCTAAAGACGAAAGTGATAACAGCACTCTTCATTATAGTAACGTTCAAACTCAAAATCATGATGATTATGATCAAACTACAATTTCTCAATTAAACCCAGAAAGTTACAGCCAAGCTAGGCTAATGCCTGAGAATGCTATTATTACTTGGAGAAGTAACGTTCTAGCTAAATCTGAGATTTTCTATGGAACTGAGGTTGATGATTTGGGAGATGACCAAGATGTATCGACTGAACATGTCTTAGAACATAGAGCAGCCTTAACTGATCTAATACCTAATACTACTTATTACTTTAGACTAAAATTAACTAGTGATTTAAATAATGATACCTTAGAAACTGATATCTATAGTTTCAAAACTACTGATTTGAGTTGGAACTATTTAGATTTGTATTATCATAGTGGAGATATTGTTAGCAAAGGAAATCGAGAAACAAACTATTTAATCTACGACCATAATAAAATTCCTTTTGAAAACGGTAGTTTTGACAAAAGAGGTTATGATAAAAATATTCTATTAGAGATTAGTGAAGATTATTTAAATGAGTATTACACCATGCCTGGTTATTATGGCATCTTCTATACTGGACAAGTAGTTAAGGAGGAACATAAAAGCACTGTCTATGTTATTGATGGAAAATACAGAAAACCAATCGCTAATTGGATGGTATTCAAATATTTGAATTATAATATTAATGACATTGTTGTGACTGGTAGAAATGAAATAAACAGTTACGAGGAAACTGAACCAGTTTATCATTCTGCGGAAATCACTGGAAATATGCCTCTAGCTAATCAATCTTTAGTTAAGTCTCCTGAAGGAAGTGCAGTCTACTTGATTGCTAACGGTCAGAAACTACCATTCTTCAATGAACAAGCTTTCTATAATCACCAACACTCCTGGACAGAAGTTCAAACTGTGCCTTGGCACATCTTAGTTTCTATTCCAACGGGGCAAATAATTATAGAATAAAAATAATAAAAATTAAAAGCTAACAAAAAAGAACCAAAATTTATGGTTCTTTTTTTATATATAATATTATATTCTACCTTGTTTTCTCACTTTTTCTTCTAGCTTAGCAATAGTTTCCGGATCTCCTAGATAATAGTGTTTAATGGGCTTCAAATTCTTGTCTAATTCGTAAACCAATGGCACGCCAGTTGGTATGTTCATGAAGGGGATTTCTGCGTCTGGTATATTATCTAAGTATTTTATAATAGCCCTTAAACTATTGCCATGGGCAGAAATAACTATACTCTTACCGGCCTTAATCTGCTTAGTAATTACTTTTTTCCAATAGGGGACTACCCTGTCGACTACATCTTTTAGACTTTCGGTTAATGGCAACTCATCAGCAGGCACGCCTTTGTACCGAGGGTCTTTTTTGGTATAATACTTATTAGTCTTTTTTATCTCTGGTGGTCTCACAGCATAACCTCTACGCCATAAAAAAACACGTTCTTCGCCAACCTTCTTAGCCATATCTTTTTTATTTAGGCCCTGTAGGTCTCCATAATGTCTTTCATTTAATTTCCAATCTTTTATCACTGGAATCCACATCAGATTCATCTGGTCTAAAACAATTTGTAAAGTTTTTATAGACCTTTCTAAATAAGAAGTGTAGGCTAAATCAAAAATATAGCCCTTTTGCTTTAAAATCTTTCCAGCAGAAATTGCTTCTTTAATACCGCGCTTGGTTAAATCCACATCAGATAAACCTTTTTTTTCTATTGCTGCATCCACCCACCCGGTAAATAAACCTTCTTTATTCCAGGGGCTCTGACCGTGGCGAACAAAAACAATTTTATACATAAATTTTAGATTAATTTTTTGCTTTCACCTAAATTTTAACATAAGTTTCTTGTATTGACTAGACAAACAATAATTGCTAGGATTGGCCTAAGTTTGACAAATAACCATAAAAAGATATTTCAGTCAAAACAAAAATAAAAAAAACTATTGTAGAGCTCTTGCTTTTCACCGCCAGGATTTTCATCCTATTAGGAAAAGTAATTAGGGTTATTTTTGTTTATATCCTTATTAAACCTCTAGTTTTCATTTTTAATATACTATTATATAAACGATTAGTTAAATGGCATCACCTATATGAAAGTCTTAAACGTAAGCTATCCAAAGAACAGCCCGGAATAAAAAGACGACTACTGACTCAAGGCTTTATTCATAGTTTTATTACTGCCTTAATTATCGTAGCAATTTTTTATCAATTCTTTACTGCTAATCAAGCTCGAGCTTTCTCTAATAAAGCAACTGGAACCATTCTAGCTGAAGTAGTAACTAGTGAATTTGGCGAACTATTAAATAATGAAGATTTAATTGAAGAAACTTATAATGAAGAATCTATTGTCTTTTCTGGTGAAAGCCAAATCAGCCAATATAGCGGAACTCTAGAGCCTAATGTAGATGTGACTACTCAAACTGAAGTTGTAATAGAGCCTAAACTAGATATTGAAATGAGCGAAGACAAGGCCATGACTCTACAGAATGAAGCCGGAAAGATTAAACCTGAAACTGTAGTCATAGATACTCCCGCTACTAGCGCTCAGTCTAGGGCTGCCACTGTTGAATATACTGTTAAGCCAGGAGATAGTGTGAGCACAATTGCCACAAAGTTTGGCGTAAGCGTAAATACTATTCTCTGGGAAAACAATCTCAGTTCCTATAGTTTGATTCGTCCTGGTAACACTCTAGATATTCTGTCTGTTACTGGAATCACTCATAAAGTTAGTAGTGGAGAAAGTCTTAGTTATATTTCAAATCGCTATGATGTAGAAACAGATAAAATATTGGCAGCCAATAATTTAACTGATATTAATAGTTTAAAAATTGGTCAAAAATTAATTATTCCAGAAGGTAGAAAAATATATTATAGATCAACCACCGCTAGTCAATCTTCTAGTAGCGGTATTGATGTGATTAAAAAATTAGTTAGCCCAGCCTCAGCTCCTGCATCTAATAAGATGCTTTGGCCAACCGAGGGACACCGTATCACTCAATATTATTCTTGGCGTCATAAAGGCTTAGATATTGCCAACAAAACAGGCACTCCGCTGTATGCAGCTGATGCTGGAACAATTATTTATTCTGGCTGGAGTACTGGCTATGGTTATAATGTATTGATTGATCATGGCGGAGGAAAAAGAACTAGATATGCTCATGCTTCAAAACTTTATGTTAAAAAGGGTGATATAGTAAGTATGGGAGAATCGATCGCTGCCATGGGATCGACTGGTTGGAGTACTGGACCTCATATCCACTTTGAGGTTATAATCAATAGTACAAAGCTTAATCCATTAAACTACATTAGATAATATGAATATTATTTTAGGAATTCTTATGATCGGAGCTGGTATATGGATGGTAGTCCAAACTGAAAAGATGCTAGAGAACTTTGGGCGTAGCGGAGTTTTTGAAAAGTATTTAGGGAGTGAGGGCGGCTCTAGATTAGGCTATAAATTGCTAGGTCTCTTGATTATTTTTTTAGGAATCGTTATTATGTTGGGCATGACCTCTAACTTTTTAGGATTTGTGTTAGGGCCATTACTAAGACACATACCAAATTAATTTGGGCCATTAGCTCAGCTGGCTAGAGCGCCTGCTTTGCAAGCAGGAGGTCAAGGGTTCGAGTCCCTTATGGTCCACAAGTAACCTGATCTCAATGACCAGGTTTTTTGTTATAATAGAGATATGAATAAATTACATAAAATTATATTAATCATTGTCCTAATCTTGGTAATCGGGGCTACCTTCTTTAATGGCGGAAATCATAGCATCATAAAACAATTAATTTTAGCTTTCATTCCTTTGCTAGGTTTGTCTCTATTTAATTTAAAATTAAGAAATAAACAGGCCATCACATTTCTAGGTCTATTTTTGTTATTCTTAGTTATTAGTTCTATATTTTCTGCCTCTCCTAATACTAGTTTAGAAGTTGCTCGAGAATATATATCATTGGTTTTCTTATTTTTAATAGTGATCTCGCTCAATATCCGATCAAAAGAGAAAGATTTAATTATTAAGTCTCTAGTTATAACAGGTTCTATAGTTTCAATAGTCGGCTTATATTTCTTAGCTACTGGTGGCTATCATAGACTAACCTCAACTTTCTATTGGCCTAATCCGGCTGCCTCTTATTTAATTCTTATCATTCCCTTGGCCTTTTATTGGCTCGCCAAAAATTCTCGTAAAATGATCCCTAGTTTACTAACCATTATTCTTATAACTTCATTAATATTAACTGCCTCTCGTGGCGCCTGGTTATCTCTGCTAGTTGTGGCTATCTTCTTCATAATTAGTATCAGAAAACGACTAACTATTAAAGCTTTTAAACTTCCTCTTCTAATCTTAATAATATCTATACTCTTGGCTTCTGGCTTCATATATATAAAAACTCTAGCCATTGATTATACCAAAGCTGATGCCCACAACACTTCTGTAACTGCTCGTTTACATTATTATCAAGGAGCTTTAAATATCTTTAAAGATGACCCTTGGTTAGGAGCTGGTTTAAATAGTTTTTCTAACCTTTACCCTCAACACCAAACTGACCCTCTTCATTTCAGTAAATACATACATAATTGGTATTTAGAAATACTGACCGAGTCTGGTATGTTTGCTTTATTAACGTTCTTATTATTCCTCTTCTATATTCTTAAACAGTCCACCTTTAGGACGGGCGATAAAAATCTAGCCATCAGTTTGGCTTTACTAGCTTTCTTGTTACATAGCTTGATCGATATCGGCTCTCATTTTCTAGCTAATCAATTATTGTTCTGGTTCTTGCTAGGGCTAGTAGTTTCTGGCGAAGAAATAAAAATAAAAAAACCTATCAAGATAGGTATTCTGGTTTTAGTTATAATATTATTTGTTTTTAATCTAACTTCTCTAATTAGAACTACCTATACAAATAATTCCTTAAAAAGTTTGTCTAAAAATAAGTTAAGACAAGCTGTAGTTGAACAAGAAACAGCTGTTAATCTTAGTTGGCTCCCTCAAGATAATTATTACTTGGCCAACCTCTATCTAAAACAGGATGACTTGGAAGCAACCGCTAAACAAATCCAGCTAGCAATTGATAAAGATCCCAACGAAGCCTCAAATTATAATCTAGCTGGCAGCTTGGCATTAATTAATAAAGATATAGAAACTGCATACGATTATTTTTCTCTAGCTCAACAACTTCAACCTCTTTCCTTACGTTCCAATCTTAATTTAATGCTAGTGTTAAGTGAACAATATAATTGGAGAGAAATAAAAAGTATTGGTAAAAATATCATAAGCCATTACGATCAAGAAACAATTAGCACTCAAGAATTTATTATTATTAATGGACAAACTTCTAACAACAATCTACAGAATGATTGGTTATTGATACAACAATTACTAGATTTAGCTAAGAAAAAAACCACTATTAATGAGCTGGAAAAAAGCCAACAAAAATGGTAAAATATTAACATATGAAGGATAAACGATTAATCGTAATAGACGGGAATGCTTTAATTCACCGTAGTTTTCACGCCCTACCACCAACCTTAACAACTAAGGATGGGCGAATAGTTAATGCTGTCTATGGCTTTACTTCTTTTCTGCTAAAAGCTTTCACTGATCTAAAACCGGATTATGTTGTTTTAACTTTAGACAGAAAAGAACCAACCTTTAGACATAAAGAATATAAAGAATATAAAGCAAAAAGAGTAAAGGCTCCAGATGAACTCTACCAACAAATTCCTCTAATAGAAAAAATGGCTAAAGCTTTCGATATCCCAACTTTTTCTTTGAGCGGTTTTGAAGCAGATGATTTAATCGGTTCAATTGTTAAACAATTAGAAAACGAACATCATCTAGAAAAAATGATTATTACTGGTGATCTAGATACTCTGCAATTAATTAATCCTCACACTAAAGTTTATACTATGAGCCGTGGCCTAAGCGACACAGTTATTTATGATGAAAGAATGGTTAAGGAAAGATATCAACTAAGGCCTGATCAAATCATAGATTACAAAGCGCTACGAGGAGATCCTAGCGATAACTTGCCTGGAGTAGATGGAGTAGGAGAAAAAACTGCTATCGAACTTCTTAACCTTTTTGATAACTTAGAAAACATCTATACCTATTTAGATAAAAATCCTGAAGCGGAAGAAATTAGACCTCGGATTACTGGCTTACTAAAAAAAAGTAAAGACAATGCCTTTCTTAGCAAGAAACTAGCTACTATAAAAACTGATATAGACATGGGATTTAATCTCGAAAAAACCCGACTACATAATTTAGATATAGAAGGTATTAAAAAGATCTTCACCGAGCTTGAATTCAAGTCTTTAATTCCTCGACTAGCCAAGTTAGGACCAATATTTAGCAATAAAGAAGCGGATCAGCCAATAGATAAATTTGTCCGTAACAAACAAAAGTTTGATTATGCTCTAGTCAACTCTGAAAAAGATTTCAAAAAATTTCTCGCTGAACTAAAGAAACAAAAACAGTTTGCTTTTGATGCTGAAAGCTCAGATGCTAATACTTTCTCTGCTAAACTACTGGGCCTTAGTTTTTCCTGGAAAGCCAAACAAGCCTATTACGTTAATCTAGATTCTAGTCCTGAGCCTAATCTATTTAACCAGCAAGGAGCTATGCACGATTGGCTAGAAAAACTGAAACCAATTCTTGAAGATAAAAAAATAAAGAAATTTGGACATAATATCAAATTTGATATTAAATTATTGCACTCTCATAGAGTTAATGTGGCAGGGGTGGCCTTTGATACTAAATTAGCGGCTTACTTGGTTAACCCTAGTAATCGTCACCATAGCTTAGATGCTTTAAGTTTTAGTGAACTAGGCTTAGAGAAAATTAACTCAGAAAATCTATTAGGAAAGGGCTGTAATAAACTAGCCTATTGGCAAGTGCCCGTAGAAAAGATGTCTGTGTATTCCTGTGAAGATGCGGATTGTACTTTCCGTTTAGTTAATATTCTAAAAAAACAATTAAAGGAGTACGAACTAGAGAAACTATTCACTGACATTGAGCTACCTTTAATCGATGTCCTAGCTCAAATGGAAATTTACGGTATTAAATTAAATCTAGAGAAACTAAAAGACATGGACAAAGATGTTAGTAAAAAAATAAATAAATTAACTAAAGATATTCATAAATTAGCTAATAACGATTTCAATATTAACTCTACTCAACAGTTACAAAAGATAATCTATAATGATTTAAATATTCCAACTGAAAATATTAAAAAAACTAAAAATGGTTTTTCTACTGCTTTTGACGAACTACAAAAACTCAAAGATTTACATCCAATTATTCCAATGATTCAAAGTTACCGAGAGCTAAAGAAACTACAAAGTACTTATATCCAAGCTCTACCGGAGTTAGTTAATACCAAGACTAAACGTCTACACACTAGTTTCAAACAAACTGTAACTGCTACTGGCAGATTATCTTCTACTGAACCAAATCTACAAAACATTCCTGTACGACATGGCCTAGGGAAAGAAATACGCCAAGCTTTTATAGCTGAGAAGGGCTATAAACTATTAGCCATAGATTATTCCCAAATTGAATTAAGATTAGCTGCTCATATGTCAGGAGATGAAAATCTAATTGATGCCTTCAACAACAATCAAGATATCCATACTGCTACTGCCGCAAACATAAATCAAATATCTGAATCTGAAGTTACCTCAGACATGCGTCGTGAAGCTAAGGCGGTTAATTTTGGCATCCTCTACGGCCAGGGTCCACATGGACTAAGCCAAAATGCTGACATCCCCTATGCCAGAGCCAGAGAATTTATTACCAGATACTTTACTGTCTATAGCGGAGTAAAGAAGTTTATTAATGACACTATCCAATCTGCCAAAGACTTGGGTTATGTAAAAACTCTTTTTGATCGTCGCAGGTATGTGCCAGAGATTAATTCTGAAATTAGTTTAGTTAAAAAAGCTGGAGAAAGAATTGCTGTTAACACTCCCCTGCAAGGAACTGCTGCAGATTTAATTAAACTGGCTATGTTACAGGTTGCTAATAAATTTTCTGAAGACCCAAACATCAGGATGCTCTTACAAGTTCACGATGAATTGATTTTTGAAATTAAACCAGATAAACTCAAAGAGTACGCTAAAGAAATCCAAGATATAATGGAAAATATCGTTCAACTCAAAGTCCCTATTATTGCTGACATAAAGACTGGAGATAATTGGGGTCAATTAAAACCCCTAGATATATGAAAAAAAAACTAGAAAAACTATTTTCAAACAAAAAAATTGCATTACTAGGCCTGGGGTTAGAAAACCAGGCTTTATTAGAATTACTGGCTAAATATAATATAACTACTGATATTACTATTTGTGATTTTAAGACTCTGGTGGCATTGAAATCTATTACAGCCAAACTAAAATTAAAATCATTAAAGCTTAATTATCAATTAAAGAAAAAATCCAATCAAAAACTAGATAATTTTGATATTCTATTTCGTTCCCCTGGCTGGCCTTTAAATTATCCGGGGATTAAACAGGCTATAAAAAAGAAGGTAACAATTTCTAGCTCAATGAATATGTTTTTTCAAATTTGTGCTAGTAAAAATATTGTAGGTGTAACCGGGTCCAAGGGTAAAGGTACCACAGCCAGCTTAATAGCTAAGATATTACAAGATCAAAAAAAGAAAATCTTCCTAGGCGGTAATATTGGCATTGCTCCTCTAAGTTTTGTAGATAAAGTTAAATCTGGTGATTGGATAGTTTTAGAACTATCTAGCTTTCAATTAGAGGATCTAGCTTATAGTCCTAAATACTCTGTAATCACCAATCTTTATCCTGAACACTTATCTGCTGCTGATCCTAATAACCCTAATTTTCATAAAAACTTCAAAGCCTATATCCAGGCTAAATTAAATATTGCCGGCAACCAAAATAATCTAGGAAAGTTTATCGTTAACGAAAAAGCTTGTCGAACCATTGAAAAAGAGGTCTTTAATTTTGTAAAAATTTACGCCGGAAAAATAACAACTTTTAAACCAGAAGTCTTACCAACTAAGCTAGTTGGTGATTTTAATTTTGAAAACATTGGTGGAGCTCTAACTCTGACCAAAGTACTTAAACTAAATCTAAAACAGGCTAAACGAACTATTAAAAACTATAAAAATCTAGAACATCGCTTAGAATGGGTAGCTAACATAAAAAAAGTGACCTACTATAATAATAGTTTCTGTACTACTCCGGCTAGCACAATTCTAGATCTTAAATCCTTTACAACTCCAATCATTTTAATCGCCGGAGGACCTGATAAAGGCACTAGCTTTGATGCTTTAGCTAGAACTATAAACTCTAAAGTAAAATTATTAATTCTTTTCCCCGGCAGAGGTAGCGACAGATTAAAACAATCTTTAAAAAAAGCGAATTATCCTAAGAACCAGATTAAACTTGTTAATAGCATGACCGAAGCAGTAAAAATTGCTAAACAACAAGCCATTTCTAATGACGTTGTATTATTATCTCCAGCTTGTGCTAGCTTTGGTCTATTCAATAACTACAAAGAGCGTGGCGCATTATTTAAACAAGCTGTGAAAAAATAACTATGATACTTTTCCTTTTTGGCCCAGATACATTCAGAAGCCGAGAAAAGCTTCGGGCTCTAAAACAAAAATTTATTGATAGCGTAACTGACTCACAAAATAGCCTGGCTCTTATTAATGGCAAAACTACTGATTTAAAAGAGCTTAACGAAAAAATTAAAGGAAAAAGTTTATTCAGTAAAAAAAAGATGGTAATTATCGAAAACCTCTTAGAAAACAGCAATCAGGAGTTACTCAAAGATTTCATCGTCTATTCTCAAACCAATAAATTAGAAGAAAGTGAAGACGCTTTTATTTTTTTTGATGAAGACGTAACAGATAAAGCTAAAAAGTTAAAAACCGGGGCTAAGAAACTACTAGCCTATCTACAAAAACAAAAATACGCTCAAGAATTTAAATTACTAACTACCGCTCAACTAAGGCAATGGATAAAATCTGAACTAGATAGAAAAAAACAAGACATTGCTTTCAACGCTTTGGAGGAATTCATAAAATTAACTGACAATAATCTTTGGCAAACAAATTCTGAACTACAAAAACTCTGTCACTATAAGAATGGCGAGGAGATTCTCTTGGAAGATGTTAAAAAGTTAATAAAAGGTAGAATTGAGGAAGATATTTTTGCTTTAACTGATGCTCTCGGCAGAAAAAACTTCAAATTAGCCTCTAAACTACTGGCTGAACAACTTCAAACTGAATTTAGTGAAGAATATATTCTATCTATGACTAAACGGCAATTTCAACTAATTTTACAAGCTAAAGTAGCCCAAGATCAAGGAAAAAATTCTAATGAAATTGCTAAAGAATTAGGTTGGCACTCCTTTGTTGCCCAAAAAGCCACTGCCCAGGCCAGACAATTTGAAATTTCTCAATTAAAAGACATGATTGGGCAATTAAATCACATAGATTTCTTAACCAAACAAGGACAGGCTGATATTTCAACCTGGCTAGATCTATTTATAGCTAAAGCCTTTTAAATAAAAATAGTATACAAAAAAAACCGCTATAAAATGAGCGGTTTTGTTTCTTGAGTTAAATACTCAAAAACGTTAGGGCCAATATCAACCAAGATGCTGCATATATACTAGTAAATCGGCGGTAGCTTTTTATCCAAATAACCAGAAATCCAATGAAAAAAGAAAAACCAATTACTGAAATGGTGAGATACTGTGATTGATAAAAAAGGAATACTATTAAAATTCCGGCTACTAAAGCTACAACAAAGAATAATCGATAAAGAAATTCATTAACAGCTTGTTTTACAAGCTCATACAAGGCACCAGTCCTGGATTTAAACATTTTTTTCTGACTTTATGGGTTATAAAAGAACATTCAACTATGAAAATATATTACACCACAACTCTAAATAAATCAATTATTTTATAACCCCTTAAAACTCTTGCTTTTTTATTTCTGGTCTGTTATATTAAAACTATCTTTAAGACGCTATTCCAGCGATCTTTTTGTTATGGATATGACATCTTCTATTCGGGCAATTAGCTCAGTTGGTTAGAGCGCAGCACTGATAATGCTGAGGTCGGAGGTTCAAATCCTCCATTGCCCACATAGACAATAAAGCGGGGTAGAGCAGTTGGCAGCTCGCCAGGCCCATAACCTGGAGGTCGCAGGTTCGAGTCCTGCCCCCGCAACTAGTAAGAACTGAGTCCGCCGAGGTAGCTCAGTGGTAGAGCAAAGGATTGAAAATCCTTGTGTCGAGAGTCCGATTCTCTCCCTCGGCACCCTTTTATAAAGGGTCACGGGGTATGGCCTAGTGGCTAAGGCGCCTGCTTTGGGAGCAGGAGATCCTGGGTTCGAGTCCCAGTGCCCCGACCAACATTAATTATTAAACAAACTTATGCCTAATACTAAATCAGCAAAAAAAGAATTGCGAAAAAGTTCTAAAAGAGCAATTCAGAACAAGGAGGAAAAGGTAACAATGAAAAAAACGATTAAAACAAATCGTAAAGCTGTGGTAGCCAAAGATAAAGATTTATCTAGTAAGCTACTAAAAGAATCTATTAAAACTATAGATAAAGCGGCTAAAAAAGGTATTATTAAAAAAAATACTGCCAGTCGTTACAAATCTCGTTTGCAAAAACAAGTTAATAAATTAAAATAATTTACTCCTACTTGGTGTTTGGCCCCTAGAGACCAAAACTCGGTTCGAGCAAAAACCTATGTTGACTAAAGATTACAAGCTAAAAATTATTAAAAAGTTCAGAACTCACGACAGTGATACTGGATCTGCTCAAGTACAAATCGCTATTTTAACTGAAGAAATTAAAAGTCTAAGCGGTCATTTGAAAGAGCATAAACACGATCACTCTTCTCGACGTGGTCTATTAAGAAAAGTTAGCGAAAGAAGAAAGTTACTAAAATATCTACAAAAGGAAGACGCTAAAGCCTTTGCTGATGTAGCTAAAAAGTTAAATCTAAAAATCGCTAAAAAGTTACAAGCTGAAGAGGACGCTTTAAGAAAAGAGCAAGAACTTGATGAGATTACCATTGGCACAGAAGTTAAAGCGGTTGAAGCAGACGAAGTAAAAAAATAATAACGTTTTATGATTAAACATAAGGAACAGAGAGTCGGAGTCCTGGTAGATGTTTCCAACATGTACCATAGCGCTAAGAATCTCTACAATAAAAGAGTCAACTTCCGCAAAGTTCTAGAGAAGAGCGTTGACGGCAGAAAACTGATTAGAGCTATTGCTTATGTTATCCATACCGAATCTGAGGAGGAAACTCCATTCTTTGAAGCCTTGCTACAGCAGGGCTTTGAGGTAAAAATGAAAGATTTACAGATTTTTGCTGGTGGAGCTAAGAAAGCCGATTGGGATGTAGGCATCGCTGTAGATGCTATCAAATTAGGAGGTAAACTAGACGTAATTGTTCTAGTAACCGGAGATGGTGATTACCTTCCCCTCGTTTCTTATCTACAAAGCACCAAGGGCTGTTTGGTGGAAGTATTAGCTTTCAGACAAACTGCTTCTTCTAAATTAATAGAGCAAGTGGATGACTTCGTAAATTTAAGCGAAGATAAAAGATTCTTACAATAACTAAATAATAATTATAGCTTGGTCATTAGATAAATAGTGCTATAAGTCTTTATACTTATGGTCCTGTAATTTAATGGCCAGGCCCAAAACATTATGTCAAAAGAAAAAAGTTTTTCTACCGAGTGGCTTGGTCGCACTCTGACAGTAAAAACCGGTAAGTTAGCTAAACAAGCTGACGCCGCTGTTGTCGTACAATACGGCGACACCGTGGTTATGACCACAGTAGTTCAATCTCCAACCGAAAGAGATGGAGTGAACTTCTTTCCACTGATGGTGGAATGTGAAGAACGTTTATATGCCGCTGGTATTATTAAAGGTTCTCGTTGGGTTAAACGTGAAGGCCGTCCTAGTGATAGCTCTATTTTAACCGGACGTATGATCGACAGAACTATCAGACCTTTGTTTGATGATTCTAGTCGTAAAGATATCCAAGTAATCAATACTATATTATCAGTAGACCAAGAAAATGATTATGATATCGTTGCTCTAGTAGCTTCTTCAATTGCTGTGTCTATCTCCGGTGCTAAATGGAATGGTCCAATTAGTGGTGTGAGAGTAGCTAGAATTGAGAATGAACTAGTCTTTAATCCTACCTACGAACAAATGAAATCTAGTGATCTAGATTTAATTGTAGCTGGTACTAAAGAAAAAACTATTATGATCGAAGCTGCTGCTCAGGAAATTCCAGAAGCAGAAATGGAAAAAGCTCTATTAGCTGGTCAGAAAGAATTACAAGCCCCAATCGCTTTAATCGAAAAGATTAAGAAAGAAATGGGGGTAAAAGAAAAAGCTGAACCACAAAAACTAGATAGCGAAGATGATAAAGCTAAAGCTGAAGAAAAAGTTAGGGTTCTTGTTCTAGCCACCGAATGGTTAAATCAAAACATTAAGAAAATGTTATTTGATAAAGCCTATCACAGTAAAGGTGAAAGAAAAGCTGTTGTAAGAGCTATCAAAGAAGGTTTAGATAAACACCTATTCGAACAAGGCCTAGAAAAAGATCAAAGATCATTCGCTATTAAGGAAACTGCCGAAGGCATGATCGAAGCTGAAGTAAGTCGCTCAATTATTGAAGATAAGAAAAGAGTTGATGGAAGAAAAATGAATGAAATTAGAGAGTTAATTGCTGATACTAGCCTATTCCCTAGAACTCATGGTGACGGACTTTTCTCTAGAGGAGAAACTCAAGTAATGTCTATTACTACTCTGGGAGCTCCTTCATTGGAACAGACTCTAGAAGATCTAGAAGGTGAAACTAAAAAACGTTACATGCATCACTATAACTTCCCTCCTTACAGTGTAAACGAAGCCAAACCTCTTAGAGGAACTGGCCGTAGAGAAGTTGGACATGGTGCTCTAGCAGAAAAAGCCTTACTTCCAGTATTACCAAGTAAAGAAGAATTTTCTTATACTATCAGAGTAGTGAGTGAAACTCTAGGTTCAAATGGCTCATCTTCTATGGCCTCTACCTGTGGCTCATCTCTATCATTAATGGACGCTGGTGTCCCAATTAAGACTGCTGTAGCCGGTATTGCCATGGGATTAGCTTCTAACGAAGATATGAGCAAATGGCAGGTTCTAACAGATATTCAAGACCTAGAAGACGGTAAAGGCGGTATGGACTTCAAAATCACTGGTACTAAGAATGGTTTAACTGCTGTTCAATTAGATACTAAGACTGATGGTATAAACGAAGATATTATTAAGGAAACTTTAGTTGAAGGTAGAAATGCTTTGGATCAGATTCTAAAAGTCATGAATAAAGCAATCAGTGAACCGAAAGAAATGTCTCCCTATGCTCCTAGAATTATAAACCTAAAGATCAACCCAGAGAAGATTGGTATGGTAATCGGCCCCGGTGGTAAAGTTATTAATAAGATTATTGACGAAACTGACGTAAGCATCGATATCGAAGAGGATGGTTTAGTAGTAATTTGTGGTCAAAATGCCGACAACTGTAAGAAAGCTGAAGCCATGGTAGCAGAAATAGTTCATGAGTTTGAAGCCGGTGAAGTAATCAAAGGTGAAGTAGTTAGAATGTTAGACTTCGGTGCCTTTGTTAAACTAAACGCTAATCAGGACGGTTTAGTCCATGTTAGTGAAATGGCTCCATACAGAGTGGGCAATCCAACTGACTTACTTAAAATTGGTGATATAGTAGAAGTAAAGGTTAAAGAAATTGATGACCAAGGAAGAGTAAGTCTAACCATGAAGACCCAAGAGGCAAATAGTAAAATTTGGGAGAATGAACCTGGAAAATCTGAAGGTGGTTTTACTCCAGGTAATTCTAGCCGAGATCGTAACAGTGGTCGCAGTAACGATCGCCGTAGTGGAGGTGGTAATTCTGGATTCAGAAAACCAAGTCCAAGAAGCTAAACTATTGACTTTTAAGTACTATTAAGCTAGTATTTAATTTAATAAATAAATTAATCAGGCCCTGCTAATGCTTACTTAAAAGCATTTCTGGACTGAAAGAATAGCAAATGTTAACTATTAGATTATCTCAAGTTGGCAAAAAGAATAAGAAATCTTTCCGTTTAATAATTTCAGAGAAAAGCCGAGATACTTTTGGCCGTGCTTTAGAAATTCTAGGTTCATACAATCCTCATAACAAGAAGCTAGTAGCTAAGGCAGACCGAATTAAGTATTGGTTATCTCAAGGATCTGGCATGTCAGCCACTGTTAACAACTTATTAGTTGCGAACAAGATTATTGAAGGAGAGAAAGTTCGAGCCAGCAGACTAAACCAAAAAAAGAATAAAAACAAGGGAAAAGAAAAACCAGCTGAAGAAAAACCAGCTGCTGAGAAAAAAACAGAGACTCCAAAAAAAGAAAAACCAGCTGAAGAAACTAAAGCCGAAGAACCAAAAATTGAAGAACCAAAAATTGAAGAAAAAGTTGAGAAGAAGACAGAGGGAAAAGTTGAGAAGAAGACAGAAAACAAATAATTTCGCCCCTTGACAAATAGTATATATTTATTATATAATATAATTCAGAAATAATTATTAAGAAGCCTTTTTCAAATTGACAAATCAGCAATGATTTCTAGTCAATCTGATAAGACACGGAAAAATGTATGGCAGGAAAAGAACAGGACCAAGAGTTTTTAGAAATGATTGTTAAAAATATCGTTTCTCAACCTGACTCAGTGGTCGTTGAAAGAACTATCGACGAAATGGGAGTTCTTTTAACCTTAAAGATTGATCAATCTGACATGGGTTACGTAATTGGAAAGAAAGGTCAAACTGCTCAAGCAATGAGAACTTTATTGAAGATCATTGGAGCTAAAAATAATTCAAGAGTAAACCTAAAGATTTATGACCCAAATGCTGGTGATATGAGTTCTAGAACACCAAGAGAAGCTACTAATGAAGCCCCTGCTACTGATGTAGACACTTCTGCAGTAGACGATCTAAAACTATAAAATTTGATTGTTATATATCAACAAAAACCACAACTTTAAAAGGCTGTGGTTTTTTGTTTAAAGACCTATGACTACATTCCATATTCTAACCATCTTTCCTGAAATCTTTGATTCATACTTCTCTGAAAGTATTATTAAAAGAGCTCAGACTAGAAAACAAATAAATATCCAAGTCCATGATCTAAGAAAATGGACTGCAGATAAACATAGAACTGTTGATGACACTCCCTATGGTGGTGGAGCTGGCATGCTTTTGAAAGTGGAACCAATTTACAAGGCCCTAAAAGAATTAGCCCCCAGAAAAAAGAAGTCTAGAAGAATCATTCTCTTATCTGCTAAAGGAAAAACCTGGCAACAGTCATTGGCTCGAGAATATAGTAATAGATATAAAGAATACATCTTTATCTGTGGTCGCTATGAGGGCGTAGACGAGCGAATAATGGAGTTTATTGATGAAGAGATATCAATTGGTGATTACGTACTCACAGGCGGCGAAATCCCTGCTATGCTTATGGTAGATTCAATCACAAGATTACTGCCAGATGTCCTAGGTAACCCAGAAAGTAGTAAAGATGAATCACACACCAAAAAAAATATTCTAGAATATCCTCATTACACAAAACCAGCCATATTCACAGCTGGCAAAAAGAAATATGAAGTACCAAAAATATTATTGTCTGGTAACCATAGAGAAATAAAGAAATGGAGAGAGAAGAAACAGAAGAAGAAATAAATTATAACAATAGAAGAAAAAAAGAAAAAAACCTCAGTTCAACAGACCGAGGTTTTATAGATTAAAAATCTAATCTATGTTTTTTGCATTGCATTAGTGATGCGTACTAGTTTTTCTCTAATCCTTTCAATGTCCTGCTTTAAATTATGCAACTCATTAAGAGCTGAATTTAAATAACTAAACAATTTGATTTTAGCTTCGTCTAAAGTAAGATGATACTTAGTTTCATTAAACTCATACTCAACATCAGACTGTTCATCAATTGCCAAAAAAACCGCTTCTTTTATTGATTCTGCGATTGTCCCAGTCTGTTTTCTTAATTGTACTGCCATGACTACGTTGTTTTATTAATGTTCAAAAAATATCTAACTAATGTATCAAGTATTCTAATTATTGTCAATAGCTACTTCAACACTTTAACTACGCCTTTGCTAACATCCACCTCAACCAAATCACCATCTTTTATAATTCTGATGGCAATTTTAGTTCCAATTAGTGACTAAAAAAGTTCGTAGGACAGTGGACAAAAAAATTATGATCTACACTAATTTCCATCCTCCGCTCTCTTTAACCTGAAGTTTACCATGAACTACAAAACCAGCTGCTTTAGCGTGTCCACCGCCTCCTAGGAGGTTGGCTAATTTAGATAAATTAACATGACCAATAGCTGAACCTCTAAAACTACCTTTGATATATCCTGGTTCTTGTTCTCGTAATAATAGTATGGCTTTAACATGGGCCATATTACTGAGAAAACCAGCAATCTCGCCAAAGATATCACTGTCATACAACTGATCTTTAGATAAGTACTCTTTAAGATCTTCATAGGTTAGCACTGAAATGCCAACCTTGTATTTCTCATTAATCTGTAGGTTATTTAAGGCTTTACCCCAAAGCTTTACGCTCTCTACACTCTTATTGTATTGAGTCTTATCTATAATCTTAGGCAATTGAGCTCCCTTAGCTAATAGATCTGAAGAAATAGATAGGGTAGACTCCTGCGTAGAAGTATACAGAAAATTAGCTGTATCAGTTAATATACCAGCCAATAGAGCAGTGGCAATATTTTTATTTATAATAATCTTATTCTCTTTAAAAAAGTAATACAACACTTCAGTAGTAGAAGCTGCGGTTGATTTTCTAATTTCAATATCTGCATAATCACCAACTTTGGAATGATGATCAAATTCAATAATTTTTAATCTATTATCTACTTCAGCCTGCATCTCTAATATCTCTTCCTCCAAAGAAGTTCTTGAAACGGAACCGCAGTCCACAGTAATTAATAAATCGAAGTCTTTTAAATCAAAATTCTTCTCTGCTACAATCATTTCTTCATAGGGTAAAAAATCAAAAACACCTTCTGACTTATTTTGTGAGAAGGCGGTAAATTTCTTATCCAGGCTGATCATTAAATCAATTAAAGCACTAGAAGAAGATATAGCGTCTGTGTCTGGATTAATATGACCAACAATTAAAACGTTGTTAGCCTCTAAAATAGAGTTATAAGCTTGTTGAAAAGAGTCTTTAAAACCTACCATATCTTTATTCTTCGGCTATCTGCCTAAAAATTGCTTCCAAGACTTGCTCATTTTTTGATCCAGTATCTAGTGCCCAAAATATTTTTGGCACTCTTTTTAATTTAGATTTTTTCTGTAATCTATAAGCAATAACCTTATTATGCTTCCTTAGACTTTCTAGAGCACTGCCATAGAATTTATTAGGCAACACTGAAATAGTTATTTTAATGTAAGAAACCCTATCATCAGCCTCTGCTTTCAATATAGTAATTAAAACATTTGGCAATCGAACTTCTTGATTAACAATTTCAGCCAAGTCCGAATGAATGAGTGAGTTTAGCTTATCTTGGTTTGCCATTATATAACAATTTTTATAGTTTCTTCACGATATAATCTTAGAAGATCTCCTTCTTCGATTACTGGTTTTCCTTCAAATTTAAGACCGCATTCTTGTCCTCTTTCTATCGATGGAACATCTTGTTTACCAGATTGTAATTGAGTAAGATTACCAATAGTTTTAATTTCCCCCTCTTTAATAACCTCTACTCGGCAATCTTTCTCGGCTTGGCCAGAAGAAACTTTACCGCCAATAATTTGAGCTTTGCTTTCAGTTCTAAATACGGCTAATACTTTAATTTCTCCCAATTCTTTTCTCACAATGTCTGGTTCAACTACCTTTTCCATTTCTTCTTTAACATATTTAATTAAATCATAAATTACAGAAAATAATTCTGCTTTAACTTTCTTTTCTCTAATTATTTCTTCAGTAGCTGGAGGAAGTTTAATGTTAAATCCTAAGATAACTGCACCAGAATCTTCAGCTCTTTTAATATCTACTTCATTTATATTTCCTAAACTCTTAGTCAACACTTTAACTTTAATTTTTTCTGAATTAATTTTCATTAATGATTCTTCAATCGCTTCAGCTGAACCTAAAACATCACTTTTAATAATCACGTTGAATTTTTTAACATCACTACTCTCACTAACATTAGCTGTGCTGCTAGCACCGGTTTCTCGTCCTTTAGCCTTCATCTTTCTGATCTTCATCCTCTTACCTTCTCCCACAGATAACATATCTCCTACTTCTGGCAAAGTCTTTAACCCTAACATTTTAGCTGGCACAGATGGCCCAGCCTCTAATATATCTTTACCGGAATAGTTGAATAGCGCTTTAACTTTACCGTAAATAACATTGTTGAAACAAAGCTGATCTCCAACCTTCAAAGTACCATTCTGAACTAGGATAGTAGCGATTGGTCCGGCTCCTCTGTCGATATGAGACTCAATAATAGTTCCCGTGGCCTCGGCTGCTGGATTAGCCTGCAGATTCTTTGCTTCTGTATCAGCTAGGAGTAATACCATATCCAATAGCTTATCTACTCCTTCTCCTTTCAAAGCTGAAATAGGAACACAGATAGTTTTACCACCCCAATCCTCCGGTGTCAGATTCAATTGACTGGCTAAATCTTGCTTCACTCTATCAATATTGGCATCCTCTTTATCTATTTTATTAATAGCTACTAAATACGGGATATTAGCTGCTTCAATAATTCTAAAAGCTTCAACTGTCTGTGGTTTAACGCTGTCATCAGCTGCTACTACTAGAATAGCTATATCTGCTACCTTAGCTCCACGGCTACGCATAGCTGTGAAAGCTTCGTGTCCAGGAGTATCAATAAAAGTAACTAAACGATCATTTTTTCTTGTTTGGTAAGCTCCAATATGTTGGGTAATACCACCAGCTTCCTGAGAGACCACATCACTTTCTCTAATTGCGTCCAATAATTTAGTTTTACCGTGATCTACATGTCCCATTACCACAATAACCGGCGAACGAGGCTCTAAATTGTCATCATCTTCGGCGGCCAGAACATCTTCTAACTTCTTTTCTTCCTGATCTGGCTGGGCTCCTTCTTCTTCTCCGGTAAACTCTACTTCTATACCCAAGTCTGATCCTACAATAACGGCTGTATCAAAATCAATCTTTTCGTTCATAGAAACAAATACTCCATTCTTCATTAATTGAGCTAATAAAATATTGATAGGTAACTCGGTCATGGCTGCAAAATCTTTGATTACCACAAACTTACCAATAGTTATTTGCTTAGGTCCGGCAGCGGCAATAGCAGCCTCTACTTTAGTTTTTTCTAACTCTTCCTGATTTTCTCTCTCAATCTGTTTTTTATACTTAGACCAATTCTTAATAATGTTTTGAGCAGTACGATTATCTACCTTGATGGCCTTTTGTCCAACGCTAAACCCTAAACGAGGCAATAAGTCGCGTAATTCTTGTGGAGTTATTTTTAAAACTCTGGCTAATTCAGTTAAATTCATAAAAATGATAAAAGGGCAAAAGCCCTATAATTAACGTGTTTTTTAAAAGTTTACTTTATTTCCATGCTTTAGTCAACCAGTATCTTTACAAGCTCAAATTTTTTTGCTAAGATAGGCTTAGTTTAAATTATTTATAATAATTATAACTGGAATTTAGGAAATAAGAGGTCATTATAGATTGTAGAATATTTTTAGCTAAAGTTAGCCAATCTTGGGTATTAAACTCTAAAAAATTATTACCGGATATAGTCGTAAAAACATGATTTTACTCAAAAACTTACTATATAAAATACAAAAATCAGTCGCCTAGGCCAAAACCTAGCTTTGTTATTATTTTTGTTAGCTAATTCTACAACTTAATATTGCAAATAAGTTCCTAAACTCTAGATAATAGATGTATGCTAGAATATATTATTTATCTGGCAATAGCTGCGGGGGCTTTTTTTATTGGATTCGTAATTCACAAATTAATCAGTCAATCTAAAGTTGGACACGCTGAAGAAAAAGCAAACAAGCTAATTGCTGAAGCTAAAACCAAACAAAAAGAGTTAATGTTGTCTACTCAAGATAAAGCCTTAAAAATCATTGATGAAGCTAAAAAGGAAGAATCTAAAAGAAGAAACGACATTAGCCAATTACAACATCGTTTAGAAAAAAGAGAAAACTCTTTTTCTCAAAAACTACTAGATTTACAAGACAAGCAACAAAAATTGTATGATAAAGTAACCGAAGTACAGAACATTAAAGAAAAGATTAAAGAGATTAAAGAACAACAGACAAACAAGTTAGAAACAATTGCTAATCTAGACAAAGAGGAGGCTAGAGGCATTTTATTAAAGAACATTGAAGAACAAGGCAAAGAAGATTTAATGATTCGAATACAAAAACTAGAAAAAGATTCAGCTGAGACTTTAGAAGGAAAGGCTAGAGACATCATGGCAACTGCTATGCAACGTTTAGCGTCTACCTATACTCTAGAGTTAACTACTACTACCATAGATCTGCCAAGTGATGAAATGAAAGGTAGAATTATTGGTAGAGAAGGACGTAATATCAAAGCCATTGAACAGGCTACTGGTGTAGAAATTATTGTAGATGATACTCCCAATGCTATTACTATCTCTGGTTTTTCTTTAATTCGTAGACATATTGCTAAAAAAACCTTAGACTATTTAATAAAAGACGGTCGTATTCACCCTACTAAGATTGAAGAAGCTGTAGAAAGGTCTAAACAGGAAATTGCTATTGATATTAAAAAGGCTGGTGAAGAAGCTATGTATGAAGTAGGTATTACCGGCTTTGACCCTAGATTAGTTCTTATCCTAGGTAGATTAAAATATAGAACTAGTTATGGTCAAAATGCCCTAAGACACTCTATTGAAGTAGCCCACATTTCTGCATTACTAGCTGAACAACTAGGGGCTAACGTGACTATAGCTAAAAAGGGCGGTCTCTTACACGATATTGGTAAAGCCGTTGATCATGAAATTAAAGGTAACCATACAGAAATTGGCAGAGACATCGCTAAGAAGTTTAACTTGTCTCCAGAGATTATCGCCCCAATCGAAACCCACCATGATGATAAACCATCTACTCTAGAGGCTGTAATCGTAAAAGTAGCTGATGCTATTTCATCTGCCCGGCCTGGAGCTAGAAATGATAACTATGAAAATTACCTACAACGTTTAGAAGAGTTAGAAAAAATTGCTACTTCTTTCGACGGCGTAGAGAAGAGCTATGCTATCCAAGCTGGACGTGAAGTAAGAATCTTCGTTACTCCTGATAAGATCGACGATTATAATACTCACAAACTAGCTAGAAGCATCAGCGAAAAAATCGAAAAAGAATTAAAATACCCTGGAGAAATCAAAGTTAATGTTATTAGAGAATTAAGAGTTACAGAATACGCTAGATAAGACTTGGTTTTTCTCTATAATATATTGTAAACTAAAAATAAATCATATGAATAAAGCAGATTTAGCCACACAAATTCAATCTAAAGTAACTGGCATTACAAAGAAACAAGCGGAAGCAATAATTCAAACTTTAACAAGTACAATCATTGAGGAATTAAAAAATGATAAGGAAGTAACTATAGCTGGTTTTGGAACATTCTTATCTAGAACCAGACACGCAAGAGGAGGAGTTAATCCTCGCAATCCTGATGAAAGAATTACTATCCCAGCAGTAAAGGTAGCTAAATTCCGAACTGGTAAAAACTTGAAAGACGCCTTAAAAGGCAAATAATTTCTTGACCAAAGCGCACTCGTAGTTCAACTGGATAGAGCGTCTGGCTTCGGACCAGAAGGTTGCAGGTTCGAATCCTGCCGAGTGCACTTTGAGCGAGAATTATGGCTGGGTAGCTCAGCTGGTTAGAGCGCGACACTCATAACGTCGAGGTCGAGAGTTCAAGTCTCTCCTCAGCCACATAGGACAATGGAATAAGCGCCGTTAGCTCAGTTGGTAGAGCAGTTGCCTCTTAAGCAAACGGTCGCAGGTTCGAATCCTGCACGGCGCACCAACACAAGCTCCTCAACCAAGGAGTTTTTTGTTAGAATAGGAGTATGACAAATAAAAATATTAAACTAATAATCTTTGATGGCTATGGAGTTATTTTTAATGGTGGCTTTCCTCAAACCTGTACTAAGCTGAGTCAATTATTCAAGAGAAATAAAGCTGAGCTATATAAAATAATCTATACTAAATATTTTAATCAAGCCGCTACTAAAAAAATTTCTCAACAACAAGCCTGGGGAAAAGCAATTAAAGAATTGGACTTACCAATATCTGTAGATGAAATTAAAAAGATTCATTACAGTTTTATGAATATCAATAGAGCTGTATTGAGCCTAGCTAAGGAAGCTAAGCAAAATTACAAAATAATCTTGTTAACAAAAAATACGCGCCCTCAATTAAGAGACGCGCTATTATTAATGCCAGAAGTCAGAGAAGTATTTGAAAAAAATATTATTAATACCTGGGAATATAATCTAGCTAAAGCCAGCCAGAAAACCATTCAGATGATAGCTAATAAGTATAGGGTTAAATTAACCGAAGTGGTATATATTGATGATCAAGCAGAAAATCTAAAATCCGCTAAGAACCTCGGGGTTACAACCATACTTTATAGCACTTTTCCAGACTTTAAAAAGAAATTACTCAATCACTGTCCCCCTAAAGCTCTTCCCCTCTAAATACTTATTCAAATTATTTAATTTTTTGCCATTTAGAACTACCACCTTAATCTTATTCTTCTGAGCCAACTTAGATGCTATTGGATCAAATGGAACATTCTTCCCTGGAATCCACTTAGTGCCAATTATTTTAAAGAAATCTGACCAAGTTAGATTTTTTTGTTGCTGAGCATCTTTATATTTTTTAGGGTCCTTATCATACACATAATCTATATTAGACATGTTAATAACTGCTAAGGCGCCATATTGCTTAGCCAAAGCCACGGCCATACAATCTGAAGATCTTCCTGGTTTATATCCACTGGCTACAATTATCTTACTACTTTTAATTTTATCATTTGGACATGAAACAATATCTTGATAAGCCAAATCTTTTAATAACACCTGTAGAAGACTAGCGTTTAATTTAGTGGCTGCAATCCCAACCCAATCTGCTTCTGTAGATGATAATTTTCTAACTTTATTAGCAGAACTAATATAATGTCTAGCAGTTTTCCCTCCGCCAGTCACTAGAATGAAATTATAGCCTTGTTTCTTCTGCTTCTTTACTAAATCAATAAAATCCTGTAGAAATGAATAGTCAATCTTGTCTATTTCAGGAGAAATTAATGATCCACCAACTGAAATAACTAATAATTTTTTCATAGAGTTAAATAAAAGCCGTTTCCTATTAAAAGAAACGGCTTAATATATATCATAAATATTTATTCTTCTTTAGCTTTAGCCTCTTGTATATCTAGAATCTGTTTTCTAATCTGAACTAATAATTTTTTATCTGCCTTTAGAGTTTTCTTGGCATTCTCTCTACCTACTCCTAATTTAGTCTCGCCAATAGTATAACTGTTACCACTCTTATTAATTACTCCATATTCTACGCCAACATCTAGGAGATCGCCGGACAAAGAAATACCTTCATTATACATAATATCGAATTCTGTAGTCCTAAATGGAGCGGCTACCTTATTCTTCACAATCTTAGCTTTAACTCTATTACCAACAATTCTATCTCCCTGTTTAATTTGAGCAGAACGTCTAACTTCTATTCTAACTGAACAATAAAATTTTAAAGCATTGCCACCGGATGTAGTCTCAGGACTACCAAAGAAAACTCCAATTTTATTTCTAATCTGATTAATAAATATAACTACAGTTCTAGTCTTAGATACAGCGCCAGTTAATTTTCTTAAAGCCTGGCTCATTAATCTAGCCTGTAATCCCATATGTTGATCACCCATTTCACCATCAATTTCTCTCTTAGGAACTAAAGCGGCTACACTATCTATTACTACCACGTCAACAGCATTAGACCTAACTAAAGTTTCTACAATTTCTAAAGCCTGCTCTCCTGTATCAGGTTGAGAAATTAATAGTTCCTTTACATCAACCCCAATCTTCCTGGCATACTCTGGATCTAAAGCGTGTTCAGCATCCACAAAGGCAGCTATTCCACCTTGCTTTTGTACTTCAGCTACAATATGTTGGGCCAAAGTAGTTTTACCTGATGCTTCCGGTCCAAAAATTTCAATAATTCTACCTCTGGGGACACCATTTATGCCTAAAGCCATATCCAAAGATAAACAACCAGTAGAAACAGCTCCAACATCACTACGTCGGGCATCACCAAATTTCATAATAGACCCTTCGCCAAATTTACTTCTTATTTGGTCAATAGCGGATAAAGCAGCTTGGGCTTTCTTATCTATTTCATCTTTTTTACTTTCTACACTTTTTTTACTTTCTGTATTATTTGCTTTTGCCATATGTATATAAATTATTTTTTATAAATTTTATCTAATTTTACTTTATCATGAATAAATTCCTGTCTTAGAGCATATCCCAACAGAATCCTGATTAAAACCATGCCCCCCAATTGCATAACCTCATCTAGATTTTGAGCTACTGTAACCAACAATACATCTGCCGCAATAATAAATTCTAAACCAAAAATTATATTACGAGCAAATTTCATTCTAACTGTGTCACGATTATCTGCTGAAAAGAAAAGCATGTACAAAGCTAGAGCTACTGACGCTATAACCATTAGTACACCAATGTACTCAATCACCATACCAGCGCCATATGTTAATGAAGAAATAACCTCGGCTATCATATATTTAAGTTAATTATAACAAGCTAATATGAAATATCTATGAAAATTTTCTATCTACATTATACACTCCTTTGAGGCTTTAGTAAAACTAGTATGGAACCGTAAAACTATAGGTTTTCCCTTGAGAACTTTGCCATCCTAGCTCAACTCCCTGACTAGTTTTAAGGTAATAAAGCCCTTGCTTGGACAGCCAAGCAGACGAATTCTTGAACCAATCTTCTCCTGATGTATTCTGTACAACCTCTTTTACAGATTTATCGAAATCTGATTTATCAAGTACCTCTTTAGCTATTTCTGTAACTTCTTTCGTTTCAAAGGTACCAGCAATATCAACACCTCTTCTAAGTGGATTTTTAAAATGGTTTTCCCAGAATGGCTTAGGATCTTTTTGCACGTCAGCCCCTAAAATATCTAAGTAACTTAGGGTGGAGTTAAAAACTTTCCAAGCCTCTATTGACCCAGTTACTACTGGATTATCTTGAGCATCATAATAATCATCAGTTTTTTCAGATTGTTCAAACCAATAAGACGATAAAAGAACCAATACTAGGAACCCTCCTGTTAAAAATAAATAAAGTAAATTTTTGGTATTCATATTATATAAGTTTAGATTGATTTCCTTGTTCTGCCTCAGAAAATATCTTTATTTTGCCATAAACTCCATCATATCCAGCCTCTACGATCAACTGGCCCTCTCTTACTCGTCTAATGCCTTCGGCAATACGTTTATCAAAAGCTTGTTCAATATCATTCAACTCAGTCTTTATTAATATCTCCAATTCTGGGCCAAGCTTTCCTATCATTTTTCTATAATAGGCCTGAACTTTCATTGACTGACGACTTTTAATTCCTAAAACTTCAGCAATAATTTTATCTAGTTCTACTAACTTTTTAAATCCTTGAGCTCCTTTAAATTTAAATCCTATCTCTCTATCAGCTAACTCTGCTACTCTGTAAGACACTCCCACAACCAATGGTTTCTTACATTTAGGACAAATACCTTTTAATTTTTTGGTTTCAGCTACATCACAACTAAAGTTACAATCCCTGTGGCCATCCAAGTAATAGGTTCCTTCTTCCGGATAAAATTCAATGCTATATTTTAATTTATTTAAATCTTTATTTTTAATTACTTCGTATATTTCATCATAACTATAGCCATCCAAATCCATCACATTAGCCTCTCTACCGATATTCGGCAAACTATGTGCATCTGAATTAGACAGTAAAGTTAGCTTATCTAGAGCAGATAATCGCCAATTCATTTCAGGATCACTAGACAGCCCTGTCTCGTAGGCATAGATATGTTTAGTCTGATCTCCAAAACACTCTTTCAAGCTGTTAAAACCCGATTTTGAACCAAATATGGCATACCAGGGAGTCCATATGTGAGCAGGATAGATCAGAAACCTAGGATGAATAGCTAAACATATTTTAACTAATTCTGGCGCTGGTAATTTAAGAATCGGGCGTCCATCAGAACGAATATTAAACCTCTTATCTAATTGTTTATTTAACTCCTCTACCGCTGAAATACTTGGGGCTTGAACCATTATATGAATTCGTCGTACTCGAACTTCATCCTTATACACCAGAGACAATTCCGTAGACAGGATAAATCTAGTAGTAATTTCTGGATGATTCTTTAAACGAAATAGTCCTGAATTATTCTCTTCTACTAATTCAGTTTTAATTTCTTCAAACCAAGCCGGAAAAGTAAAATCTCCTGTAGCCACAATATGTACTCCTTTCTCCTGACTAACACGACCAATATTCTCTAAAGTCAATTTTGGTGAACAGGCTCTAGAAAAACGAGAATGGATATGTAAATCTAAAATTCTCTCCATTTATTTCACAGAATTAATTGGTTCATTATTTAAAAAAGCTTCAATGTTCTCAACAGTGGTTTCCAATATCCTCACTAATGCTTCTTGACTAAAGAATCCGATATGTGGAGTAAAAATAACTTTTTCATTATCAAATAAAATGTGATCTTTAGCTAATGTAATAGCTACTTCCGCTTTCTTAGGATCATATAATAATTGTTTCTCTTCCTTAATGTATTCTTCTCCTTCAACTACATCTAAGCCAGCTCCAGCAATAATATTTTTGTCTAGACCTTCCATTAGAGCATCTAAATCTACTAATCCTCCTCTGGCAGTATTAATCAGAACTACTCCCTTTTTCATTTTCTTGATAGCCGCTCTGTCAATCATATGATGCGTACTCTTGTTATATGGAGCATGTAATGAAATCACATCAGATTTCTTTAATAGTTCATCTAAACTTACATATTCAAAATCCAAAACTTCAGCCATAAACTTATCTTCATTTACATCATAGGCTAAAACCTCCATGCCGAAACTTCTAGCTATTCGGATAGTGTGCAAACCAATTTTACCAGCCCCTAGAATGCCAATAGTCTTACCCTTAAGGTCAAAACCTTTCAAACCTTCAATGGAAAAGTCGTTCCTTAAAGTTCTAATATATGATTTATGGACATTACGAGAAATCGCTAATATCAAAGCAAAAGTATGCTCAGCCACGGTATTATCACCGTAGGCAGGTACATTACATACTTCTACCTTAGCTTTTTTAGCTGCTTTAAGATCAATATGATCGAAACCAGTTGAACGAGTACAAACTAATTTTAGTTTCTTTAATTTTTTAAACACTTCTGCGCCAACTTTAGAATAAATAAAAACTGAAACTATATCGGCCTGTTGAGCTAAAGAAACATTCTCTTTAGATAAAGATTCATTATAAAAAGACAGCTGATCATTGGGCAATGCTTTACGCAAATGTTTTTTCTCCCAACCCTTAATTTCGAAAAATGCTATTTTCATGTATTTATAATTAATTATTAATTATGTTTTCTTGGGCAATTTTTAATTCTGCTTGACTATTAATCCCCATTCCTTCTTGAGGCTCAATTACTGTAGTTTGCATCTCTCTGCCTTGAGCAAAAGCCATGCCTACTAAATCAGTTAAATAGTATTCTTTTTGATTGTTATTATTTTTTAACTTAGCAATATTTTCCCATAACCAATTAGCGTCTAAACAAAAAATAGCTGGAAAGACTTCCTTAATATTTTTTATCTCGTCACTAGCATCTTTAAATTCTACAATTCTTTCTAAAGCGCCATTATTGCTTCTTACTAATCTTCCCCAACGATAAAATCCTTGGCGCCAATCAGCAAAATCTTCTAACTTAACAGACATTAGACTAAGCGCATCTCGATGATTAGTGTATAGCTTCTCAATAGAGTCTGACTTAATAAAAGGATGATCTCCATAGAGAACAATAACCTTATCTGCCTTCGGATTTACTTGGTCCTTAGCACTAGCAACTGCATGTCCAGTTCCTAACTGTTCAGTTTGTAAAGCGTATTTCACATTATACTCTTGTAACTGTTCTTTCATTAGATCTATGTTGTCTGGAGAAACTACTAAAATAGGTTTTGTTCCGATGTTTAAAGCTTTTACAGAATCCAATAAATAACTAATCATTGGTCTTCCGTTTAGCGGCACTAGGACCTTTGGTAATTTAGTGCCCATTCTGCGTCCTTTCCCAGCCGCTAGAATAATAATTTCGGTCATAATTCGTTTACTTTATTTTTAACTAAATTTACTAATTTATCTACTTCTTCTTCGCTTTCAGCTTCTGCGTAGATTCTAACAACAGGCTCAGTATTAGAAGCCCTTAAATGTACCCAACCCTTCTCCCAATCTAATTTTAGCCCATCTTGAGTATCAATACTAGCCTCTGGAAAGTTCTGCTGTAATTTGGCAAAAATAACCTTTAAATCTTGGCCTTCTAGTTGAATCTTTTCTTTTATCATAACATAATTAGGTAATTTCTTACGTAAACTCGAGCAAGAACCAGAGAATTCAGCCAAATATGATAAAAATAATGCTACGCCTATCAAAGCATCTCTGCCATAATGACAAGCAGGGTAAATTACTCCACCGCTTCCTTCGCCTCCAATTATAGCCCCTACTTCTTTCATTTTTTCCACTACATTAATTTCTCCTACTGGAGCAGAGAAGTATTTACCTCCCATTCCTTTAGTCATATCCCTAAGAGCACGAGAAGAAGATAAGTTAGATACAGATACTTTATTATCACTATGTTCTAAAATATATTTTGCTGTAGCAACTAACGTATATTCTTCACCAAAGAAACTACCATCCTCACAAAATATGGCCAACCTATCTCCGTCTGGATCGACAGCAAAGCCTACGTCAAATTCACCCCTAGTCATTGTTTCATATAATTGGATTAAATTCTTGGCCAATGGTTCTGGGCTATGATTAAACTTTCCATTCAATTCCCCGTTCAATAACAAAACATCTTTTATACCCAATGCTTCTAGCAATTCTTTTAGAGCCGGGCCTCCTACTGAATTAATGCCATCAATGACTACTCTAAAATTCTTTTGAGCTATTTTATCTCTATTTACTAGCGGAGCTGCTAAAACTCGTTTAATGTGTAAAGATAACATATTATTATTCCCTGTAGTTTCCCCAAAATTCTCTTCCGTAACTGTATTTGTTTCCTGCCCAACTAAATCTAAAACCTCTTTCACATTATTAGGAGATAAAAACTCGCCTAGAGAGTTTAAGAATTTTAAGGCATTCCAGTTTTCTGGATTATGGCTGGCCGTAACAACAATTCCTCCTTGAGCTTGTAAGCCTAAGACTGCTATTTGAACAGTCGGAGTAGTTACTAATCCTAAATCTATAACATTAATACCAAAAAAATTTAAAGTGCTACTCACTAAAGATGAAACCGCTAAACCAGAGATTCGGCTATCTCGACCAATTGCTACTTGAATTTCTTGATCTTTAAATTGTTCTTTCAGCCAGCTACCGTAGGCCAATGAATAGGCAACGATTCTTTGAGGAGTTAAGCCATCAGCGTCTCCAATGGTTCCTCTAATGCCTGAAATTGATGCAATTAAGGACATAAATTATATGTTTATATCTATATTTTAGCACTTTTCCGGCTTAAACAAAATAAAAATTTGCCTATGATTAAGGCAAACAAATCTCTAAAAATAGGAAAGTTAGGTAACAAAAAACACCATTATTCTGGCGGCGACCTACTTTCCCAGGGGAAACCCCCAAGTATCATCGGCGCTGAAGGGCTTAACTGCTGAGTTCGGGATGGGATCAGGTGTGACCCCTTCGCAAGAACCACCAGAATAATGGTGTCTTTTTATATAAAAATCCAAGTTACAAAAATACAATTTTCTTTCAAAACAAAATTGTGAGAAAATCAAACGGTTTATTAGTACTCCTCGGCTCAATGCATTGCTGCACTTACACCTAGAGCCTATCAAGGTCATAGTCTCTGACCAACCTGTGAAATCTAATCTTGAAGACGGCTTCGTGCTTAGATGCTTTCAGCACTTATCCAAACCGAAGGTAGCTACCCAGCAATGCCCCTGGTGGGACAACTGGTACACTAGAGCTTCGTACATCCCGGTCCTCTCGTACTAGGGAGGTATCTTCTCAAATTTCCACGACCATAGCGGATAGGAGACCGACCTGTCTTACGCATATTTATCATTTGTTACCAAATGTATGGACTATACTATCACCCTAAATAAATTTAGGGGGCTGACGTTTTAGCAATACATTAATTATATATAATACTTATATACAAACATCACTCTCTTCGTAAACGAAGAAGTCTCTAAGGGGTCAACTTACGTCTATATTTTGACATAAGCGACTTCCCTCGGTATCACCCTAACATACAATCGGTCAAATTTATCTAAAGATAAATTAAAATGTTAGGACTTCACCGATATGAGTCAGCTTTTCATCATCTAATTGCTTAGATGTGCCGCCGTTTTTGATGTCTTACCTCTGGGTTCAGATGGTTTAAAAGCCAAATATTTTAGCTTCTAAACGGTCTGAACCCAGCTCGCGTGCCGCTTTAATGGGCGAACAGCCCAACC
>CAZIJG010000004.1:0-72523 GCA_964539545.1 uncultured Gammaproteobacteria bacterium
CTTATAATTATATGATAAAAATACAAGAACAAATTAATTTAGCTCAGTTTACTACTTTTAATATTGGCGGTCCAGCTAAGTATTTTATTGAAGTATTTAATAAAGAAGAAATAAAAGAAGCTTTACAATGGGCTAAAGATAATAAAGAGCCAATTTTGATTTTAGGAGGAGGATCAAATATGCTATTAGCGGATAATGGTTTTGTTGGATTAGCGATTAAGAATAGCTTGAAGGGCATAGTAGATATTCAGGAGGTTGGAGATGAAATATTAATTCAGTCTGGCTCAGGAGAGAAATGGGATGATTTAGTAGAATATTCATTAATTAGAGAATATTGGGGATTAGAAAACTTAACTTATATTCCTGGCACTGTAGGAGCTTCTCCAGTTCAAAATATTGGAGCCTACGGAGTGGAGGTAAAAGATGTTTTCGATAGTTTAGAGGCTATTAATATAGAAACTTTGGAAGAGAAGATTTTTAAGGCAGGAGATTGTGATTTTGGTTATAGATCAAGCGCTTTTAAAAAAGTTCTTAAAGGTCAGTACTTGATTACTTCAGTAACCTTTCGTTTATCTAAGTTATCCAATCCTAGACTAGATTATGGAGCGTTAAAAGATGAATTAGATAAAGATATATCTAAACTTACACCTAGAGATATCGCAATAGCTGTAAAAGCAGCTAGACAAAGCAAATTGCCCGAGACTGACGAATGGGGGAGTTCAGGATCTTTTTTCCAGAATCCAATAATTAGTGTTGAGCAGATTACAGCCCTACAAAAACAATATCCAGATATCAAGAGTTATCCAGCGGGAGAAGGCCTAGTAAAGATGCCGGCCGGTTGGTTAATCGACCAGGCTGGTTGGAAAGGTAAAAATTTAGGACCAGCTGGAGTTTGGGATAAACAAGCCCTAGTGTTAGTTAACAAAGGAGGAGCTAAGAGTGAAGATATTAAAAAACTCGCTCAAACTATCCAAAAAGATATTAAAGAAAAATTTGGCATTGATTTAATGCCAGAAGTAAACATATTTAACGAATAATATATGAAGGTATTAAAATTTGGAGCAATTTGGTGTTTAGAATGTACCACTATGAGCCCGATGTGGCAGGAGATTGAAAAAGAAATTCCAGAATTACAAACAGAATATTATGATGCTGATGAAAATGAAGAAGTATTGAAGCAATATAATATTGAAGCAATTCCATCTTTTGTTTTCCTGGATAAGGAGAATAAGGAGCTTTTACGTTTAAAGGGGTTGCAAAATAAGGAAGAGTTAGTAACAATAGTAAGAGATAATTTAGATAAATAATATGACAGTAAAAGAGCTAAGAGATAAATATTTAGAATTTTTTAAGAGCAAGGAACACGTTGTGATCCCTAGTGCCTCTTTAATTCCAGAAAACGATTCATCTACTCTGTTTACTAGTTCTGGTATGCAGCCTATGATTCCGTATTTGTTGGGAGAGAAACATCCAGAGGGGGTTCGGATTGCTAATTCTCAGAAATGTTTTAGGGCTTCAGACATTGATGATGTGGGAGATAACAGACACACAACCTTCTTTGAAATGTTGGGCAATTGGAGTCTAGGCGATTATTTCCAAAAAGAGCAGATAGATTGGATGTTTGAATTTCTAACTAAAGAATTAAAGCTTGATCCAGCTCGATTATATATAACTGTTTACAAAGGTAGTGATAAATTTGGTATCCCTAAGGATGATGTAGCGGTAGCTCTATGGCAGGATAAATTTAAGAGTGTTGGTTTAGAGGCTAAGATAATTAGTAGTCTAGAGGAAAATGAAGATGGAACTGGACGGATATTTTATTTTGATGAAAAAGAAAATTGGTGGTCTAGATCCGGTATGCCAAGTGACATGCCCGCGGGTGAACCAGGTGGCTTTGACTCAGAGATGTTCTGGGATATGGGAACTGAACTTAAATTACATGAAAACTCAAAATATAAAAATGATATCTGCAGTCCAGCTTGTGACTGTGGCCGGTTTATTGAAATTGGCAATAATGTATTCATGAAATATGTTAAGACTGACAAAGGTTTTGAAGAATTAGAAAATAAAAATATTGATTTTGGTGGTGGACTTGAAAGAATGGCCATGGCTATAGCAGATAACCCAGATATCTATATGTGTGACGTTTTTACTAGTCTAAGGAAGAAGATAGAGAAATTGGCAGGCAAAATGTATGGAGTTAATGAAGAAGAGACAAAGTCTTTTCGAGTGATTATGGATCATTTGCGCGGAGCTACCTTCTTAATTGGTGATGGAGCTATTCCAACTAATAAAGATCAAGGATATTTTACTAGAAGATTGGTTAGGCGAGCCGTGCGCTTTGCCTATGAGTTAGGAATTGAGAATAACTTTACCAAAGAAATAGCTCAGGTGATTATTAATGATTATTCTGATCACTATATTGATTTAAAAAATAGGGAAGCAATGATTTTGGATGAGATAGACAAAGAAGAAACTAAGTTTAGAAAAACTTTAGTACAGGGTAGAAAGGAATTCATGAAATGGGCTACTAATGAAAGTTCGGCTGTGAAGGTGATGCCTGGTAAAGTGGCTTTTGATTTATTTCAATCATATGGTTATCCATTGGAGATGACTATTGAGATGGCAGAGGAGCGAGGAGTTGAAGTAGATATTAAAGCGTTTGGAATAGAATTAGCGAAACATCAAGAATTATCTAGAACCGCTTCCGCTGGTAAGTTTAAGGGAGGTTTGGCTGACTCTAGTGAAGATACTAAAAAATTACATACTGCCGCTCATTTATTATTAGCCGCTCTAAAGAAAGTTTTGGGTGATCATGTGGAACAGAAGGGCAGTAATATTACAGCCGAGAGATTACGTTTTGATTTTTCTCATGGTGAGAAAATGACTGATGAAGAAAAAGAGCAGGTGACTGTTTTGATAAATGAGGCAATTCAAGGAGATTTGTCTGTGACCTGTGAAGAGATGGATTTAGATAAAGCTAGGAAGAAAGGTGCTGTTGGAGTTTTTGATTCTAAGTATGGGGAGAAGGTTAAAATCTATACTATGGGAGATTTTTCCAAAGAAATTTGTGGTGGTCCCCATGTAGAGAAAACCAGTGTTTTAGGTAAGTTTAGGATTAAAAAAGAAGAAAGTAGTAGTGCTGGAGTACGACGAATTAAAGCGGTCCTAGAATAGGTGCCCTAGAGGTCTTGACAACCAATTATCTTATATATATAATGAGGCTATATTCAAATAGCAGACACAATTAGTTTTGCTAAATACTTTGATAAAGAGTAAATAGTTTCTTTATCAAATTTTTTTGTGTTAATGGAAAACAAGAACAATAAAGCAGCAAAAGACAACGTAGCTCCAACTCCAGTTCAGGATGCTAAAGATTTTATTGAAATGGAAGGAGAGGTTTTAGAGCTGATGCCGGCTACTACTTTTAAAGTAGCCTTGGACAATGGTCATGAAATCCTGGCCCACTTATCTGGTAAGATGAGAATGTATAGGATTAGACTATTGCCCGGTGATCGTGTTAGAGTTCAAATCAGTCCCTATGATTTGAATAAAGGCCGAGTTGTTTACAGACTGTAACCTAATTAAAAATACACCCTTGGCTCAAAGCCAATCAGGTGGCTAAATTTTTGCTTTATGAAAGTAAGAGCTAGCGCCAAGAAAAGATGTAAAGATTGTCAGATTGTCCGACGTAAGGGCAGGGTTTATGTTATTTGTAAAAACCCTCGGCATAAACAAAGACAGGGTTAAATAATTTATATGGCTATAAGAATCGCTGGAGTTAACATTCCTAACGACAAAAGAATAGAAATTGCTTTAACATATGTTTACGGAATTGGTCGCGCTAGATCCAATAAAATTTTGGCTACATTAAATATTGATAAAGATGTTAGAGCTCAAGATTTAACAGAGGAACAAGTTAATAAGGTTCGTGAGACTATTGAAAAACAATTTCCGGTAGAAGGAGATTTACGAAGACTAGTAGGAGCAAATATTAAAAGATTAAAAGAAATTGGGTCATATCGCGGTAGCCGGCATACCAAGCGCTTACCAGCTAGAGGTCAGAGAACTAAGACTAATAGCCGTACCGTTAGAGGTAATCGGCGTTCAACCATGGGTACAGGTAAAAATAAGGCCGCTATTCAAAAGACTTAATATTTATAATTATGAGTGAAGATAAGACTAAAGAAACAACTCCAGAAGAAAAGAAAGAAGTTACAGAAAAAGTAGCTAAGGTTGAGGAAACCAAAGAAAAAAAGGTTTCAACTGAAAAAGTAGAAGAAAAAAAAGAAAAGAAGGAGAAAAAAGATGATGGAAAAGAAGAAGCCTTGGAAGAGGCCAAGATTTTAAATACAGGATTATCTAGCGATGACGAGTTGCCAGAAGAAATTAAGAAGAAATTAGAACAAAATAAAGCAGCTAGAGCTAAGAAGAAGGTTTTAAAGAAGAAAAAGAAGAAAGTTACTAGAAAAGTTAAATCAGGTAAAGCTTATATTAAAGCTTCCTATAACAATACTATCGTTACTCTAACTGATCAGCAGGGAAATGTTATTTCTTGGGCTAGTGCTGGTGTGGCCGGCTTTAAAGGAGCTAAGAAAGCTACTCCATATGCTGCTCAAATTATTTCCAAGATTGCTGTAATGAAAGCTAAGGAAGAATATGGTTTAGAAGAAGTTGAGGTATTTGTTTCCGGTGTAGGTACTGGTAGAGAATCAGCCATTAGAGCTTTAAACGCTAACGGCATGGAGGTAACAGCTATTAAAGACGTAACTCCAATTCCACATAATGGTTGTCGTCCTAAAAAACCACGTCGAGTTTAATATTTAATCTATGAATTTTTATAGCAACAAAATTTGTCGCCGTTACGGAATCAAAACATCAGACTCAAGTAAGTCTCCTTTGGTTAAACGTAACTATCCGCCAGGATTTCATGGTCCAAAAGGTAGACCAAGATTAAGTGATTACGGCCAACAGTTAGCAGAAAAACAGAAAGCTAAAGTAATTTATAACTTGAGAGAAAAACAATTTCGTTTAACTTTTGATAAAGCTCAAAAGATTAAAGGTAATGCTGGTTTAAATTTATTGAAACTATTAGAATTAAGATTAGATAACACAGTATATAGATTAGGTTTAGCAAAGAGTCGTCCAGCAGCTAGACAGGTTATTAATCATACTCACATTAGAGTGAATGGTATAAAGGTTAATATTCCTTCATATAGAGTTAAACCCGGTGATGAAATCACCATTAAAGATAAGAGTCAGAAAAATAAGTATTTTGAAAACATAAAACAGTTATTTGATCCTAAATCCTTACCAAGTTGGTTAAATTTTAATGCAAAGACTATGGTTGGTAAAGTTTTACATGAACCTAAGGATGTTGACGTGGATCAAAGTATTGATACCCAAGCTATCGTAGAATTTTATTCTAAATAATAAATTTTAATATAAAATTATATGGAAAACGTCGCTTTGCCAAAAAAAATCGATTTCCAAAAAGGAGATGACAATCAAGGCCTAGTTACTATTGAACCATTATATACTGGTTATGGTATGACCTTGGGAAATTCTTTACGCAGAGTCTTATTATCTTCCTTATCAGGTGCGGCGGTAGTAGGCGTTAAAATAAAAGGATCTGATCATGAATTTATGGCTGTACCGGGAGTAAAAGAAGATGCCTTAGAAATTATTTTAAATTTAAAAGAATTATGTTTGAAAACTTTTACTGATGAAGAAATAAAGTTAGAACTAAAAGTTAGTGGTAAAAAAGTTGTAAAAGCTAAAGATATTGTTAAAAATAGTGATGTAGAGATTGCAAACCCTGATTTAATCTTGGCTAATATTACTGACGCTAAAGGTAGTTTAGAAATAGAAATCTTTGTTAAAGCTGGTCGTGGTTATAAAATGGTTGATGCTAGCAAGAAAGAAAGTAAAGAGATCGGGTATCTAGAAGTAGATTCAATATTTTCTCCAGTAACTTCAGTTAGTTTAGATGTTGATAATGCTCGTGTTGGTAAAATGACTAACTGGGATAAATTAATTTTGGATATTAAAACTGATGGAACTATTTCTCCAGAAGAAGCCTTTAATAAATCAGTAGAAATTTTGGTAGATCAGTTTAGTGCTTTGATACCGGGAAGAATGAAGAAAGCTAAGACTGAATCAGAAGAAGAGAAAGAAGAGAAAGAAGGTAAATCAGAGAAAGAAGAAAAAATTGAGGAGAAAAAAGAAATTAAAAAAGAGACCAAAGAAGATAAGAAAAAAAAGTAAATAAATATGAGACATAGAGTTAAAACAAAAATCCTAGACAGGAAAAAAGGACCAAGAGAATTGATGCTAAGGAACTTAGCCGCTAGTGTTTTAATGTACGAGAAAGTACAAACCACAGAAGCTAAAGCTAAGACTGTTAAGCCACTAGTTGAAAAAATGATTACTTTTGCTAAAAAAGGTGATCTATCAGCTAGAAGAGAGTTAATTAAGTTTTTACCTCAAAAGTTAGCTGTAAAGAAAGCTATGGATGTCTTAGGCGAGAGATATAAAGAAAGAGAAGGTGGTTATACTAGAATTATTAGAATAGGTAAACGTCAAGGCGACGGCGCTCAGGTCGTTCAGCTTGAATTAGTATAGTTATATGAAAAAGATTATAAGAAAAATGTATAGTTTTGATGCCACTGATAAGTCAATAGGGCGTTTAGCCTCTGAAGTTGCTTCAGTTTTGCGTGGTAAAAATAAATCAGAGTTCGAACCAAATTTGGATTGTGGTGACATTGCAGAAGTAAAAAATATTGCTAAGGTTAGAATTACTGGTAAAAAATTAAATCAAAAAAAATATTATAAATATTCTGGTTATCCAGGAGGTTTGAAAGAACGGACAATGGGCGAAGTATTCGCAAAAGATCCAGGAGAAGTTTTAAAAAGAGCTGTTAGGGATATGCTTCCTCCAGTGAAATTTAGAACAGATATGATTAAAAGATTAATTATTAGATAATTATGCCTGAAAAGAAAACTACAACCGAAACTAAAGAGACTGAAAAAAAAGCTACAAAAGAAGTAGCCGAGATTAAGGAAGTTAAAGAGAGAAAAAAGCCAGTTAAAAAGGAGAAGAAAGAAGAAAAGACTGAAGAAAAAGAAGAAGAAGTAGTTAAATTTAGCGGAAAATATATTAAGGCAATCGGTCGCAGAAAGACTGCCGGAGCTCAGGTAAGACTTTATGAAAAAGGTAAAGGCAATATTGTTGTTAATGATAAAAAGAATAAAGAATATTTCCCAGTCGATTACGCGTCTGTTGTTACTCAACCTTTAAAAACTATTGATCGTCTAAGAGATTTTGATATTTCAATTATTGTAAAAGGCGGTGGTGTTAGAGCTCAAGCTGAAGCAGCTAGACATGGTATCGCTAGAACATTATTGACTTTAGATGAAGATTTAAGAGAAGTGTTGAAATTAGAAGGTTTTTTAACTAGAGATCCAAGAAAGAAAGAAAGAAAGAAACCTGGTCTTAAGAAAGCTAGAAAAGCTCCACAGTGGTCAAAACGTTAATATACGTCTATCTTATTTACATATTATGAAATCCCTCCAAAATTGGAGGGGTTTTTGTTTAGAGAGTAATCTATGTCATGGTATAATAACAATATGGAGAACCTATTAAAAAACTTAGAAGAATTGCGTGAGAAAATAATATCAGCTAAATCTTTATTAGATATTGCTGCTTTAGAGACTGAGGGTCGGGCCTTAAAACGTAAAATGTCTGATCCGGATTTTTGGTTGGATCAAAAGAAGGCTGTAGAGATCAGTAAGCGAGTTGAAAATTTAGAGAGCGAAGTGAGAGATTGGCATAGCTTAGAAGATGAGATTATAGAGCTGGAAAAATTAGTAGCCATGGGGAATAGAGAGAATGATAATTCAATATATAAAGATGCGGTAAAATCATTTGAAAGTTTGGTTAAAAAATTTACAGTATTAGAATTTATGTTATTGTTTTCCGGCAAATATGATAGTCGAGGAGCAATATTGTCTATTCATGCTGGCGCCGGAGGTGTAGATGCGCAGGATTGGGCCCAGATGTTGTCTCGAATGGTTATTCGTTTTTGTGAGAGGAAAGGTTGGTCTGTAGAAATTATTGAAAATACTCCTGGACAAGAAGCTGGTATTAAGCGCATGGTGTTAAAGATTGATGGCCATTGGGCTTATGGTTATTTAAGAAGTGAAAATGGCGTACATAGGTTGGTTAGAATCTCTCCGTTTGATGCAGAAGCCATGCGTCATACTTCGTTTGCTAAAATAGAGGTTATCCCAGAGTTACCGGAAGAAACTGAGATTGAGCTGAAAGACGAAGATTTACGTGTTGATGTCTATCGATCTTCTGGTCCTGGTGGTCAGAGTGTGAATACTACCGACTCGGCAGTTAGAATTGTTCATATCCCAACTAAAATATCAGTAGCTTCTCAAACAGAACGTTCTCAGCATCAGAATAGAGAAATTGCCATGAAGTTACTTAAATCCAAGTTATTCCAGCTAGAGGAGGAGAAAAAACAAGCGGAAGAAGCAAAATTAAAAGGGAAAGTTCAGAAAGCAGAGTGGGGCAAGCAGATTCGATCCTATGTTCTACAGCCATATAGAATGGTAAAAGATCATCGTACGGGATATAGCACTGATCAAGTGAATGACATTTTAGACGGTGGTTTAGAAGTTTTTATTGAAAGTTATTTAAAATGGAGTAGAGAGAAAAAGTAATTTAGAAAAATTTAATATACTATAGTTTAAAATAGCGGCATGAAGAGCCGCTATTTAGTTTTAATTTTTGGATTAGTTTTTTTAAGGATATTGTTGTTTCCAATTGCGAATTCGGATTATCAGTTGGTTTTAGGTCAACATCAGTTTAAGGCAATAATCTGTGAAGAGCCCAAGCGTTCATTCCATAAGCAAGAACTAATTTTATGTTCTAGTTTAGTCAGCTCCAGGATTCTAGTTCAGACTGAGACCTTTCCACGCTATGGGCTTTATCAAAAATTAGAATTGAGCTGTAATTTGCAAGAGCCAGAAAACTTTTCTGATTTTGATTATAAAAATTATTTAGCTAAACAGGGAATTCATTTGTTGTGTTTTTATCCGAGGGTTCTTAGTATTCAGGATTCTGGAATTAATGATGCAAAGTATTTAAGTTGGAAAATAAAAGAAAATATTGCCCGGAGAATAGATAGACATTTGTTAGAACCGGGGGCCGGTTTAGCTAAGGCTATGTTGTTGGGTTATCGTAGCGAAATAGCTGAAGAACTGGAAAGGGGGATGATTAAGGCTGGTTTAGCACATATTTTAGCTATTTCTGGATTACATATTTCTATATTTATTGGCTTATTATTGTGGTTATTCAAGAAGCTTAGATTTAAATGGTTAATTATATCTGTTATTTTATTGTTTTACTTGTTTATTTTAGGATTTCCTATTTCAGCAATTCGGGCTGTAATTATGTCGTTGTTACTGTTTACTGGTCGGAGTTGGGCTAGTTTGAGGGTGAGATTTTTATTAGCGTTGGCGATAACGCTATTAATATATCCTAGGGCATTTCAGGAAGTAGGTTTTCAAATGTCTTTTTTGGCTGTGGCTGGTTTAATTTGGATATATCCTTTATTGGACAATTGGTCTTATAGGGTATTCGGTTATTGGTCATTGAGATTACGAATGTCAAAAATGGTTCCTTTTGACTTTTCCTTAGAACAACACAAGAGTTTTAAGTTTATTATTCAGGGTTGTTTAGCATCGTTATCTGTGAATATAGTTTTGTGGCCGCTATTGTCATATTATTTTTCTGGTTATAATATTTTGTCTGTTGTTATTAACGTTTTAGCTTTGCCAGTTTTGCCGCTATTACTTAGCGGATTGTATATGAGTGTAATAGTGCCAGTGATTTTTTATGCTTGTTATTGGCCATTACAATATTTTCAATTATTAAGTCAGATATATGTTGGATATTTTGAATTCATGATTAGTAGGGAATTATTGCTAGTATATTATTTTGTTCTCCTATTTTTCGTGGTTAGGGTAACAAAAAACAGGTCTGTTAAACCTGGTTTTTGTAGAAAAATACTAGATTAATTTTTTTCTTTCTTTGCTAGAGTTCTTAAACAAGAGGTACAAATCTTAAGTTTTTGATTTCCCACCTTCTTAGACTGCAAGTTAATATGTTGACGTTTCAGGGTCTTAACTTTAGAGTGAGAGCGCTTTGCGCCTTTAGTAGAACCTCTTCCGCATAGATCACATTTTCGAGCCATATCTTTTCATTTTTATTTCTAAATTTAGATAAAACAATCCTAACACGCTTTGCGTGCAAAAGCAAGTTGTGTTAGAGTGAGGATATTATGATACAACTTTTTCAAATAATTGTTTTAATATTTTCGGCCGTTATTCATGAATATATGCATGGTTGGATGGCTGATAGATTGGGCGATGATACTGCCAAGAGAGCAGGGAGACTAACTTTAAATCCTTTGGTTCATCTTGATATGTTTGGCTCAATTATCTTACCTTTGCTATTAATTTTCTCTGGAGTAGGTGTTATTTTTGGCTGGGCTAAACCGGTGCCATATAATCCTAATAATCTTCGAGATTCTAAATGGGGGTCTGCAAAGGTAGCGGCCGCTGGTCCATTGGGTAACCTAATTATTGCTGTGTTTTTTGGTATATTCCTGAGAGTTGTTCCTCTGGGTAACCCTATGTTGATAGGATTGATAGCAATTATTATATTTATCAATTTAATTCTGATGATATTTAATTTAGTACCGATTCCTCCTTTAGATGGTTCTAAAATATTGATGGCCTTCTTGCCATTTTCTTGGCAATTAAAATTTATGCGCTGGGAAAAGTATGGAATGATCTTAGTATTGTTGTTTCTTTTTGTAGCTATAGATCTTATTTTACCGATCACTTTATTCCTAATGAAGATAATTGTTGGTAGTCAGGCTTTCATGACTATTAGCTTAATGTTCGGTTTTGGCTAAAATTAGAAGTGAATAATGATTTCATGTTTGATTTTTCCAACTAGGCTCCTGGTGTTTATTCTGTTCAAGTAAATGGAAAAATCACTAGAATAATTAAGCAATAACCAGTTTTGTATTCAATATTTTATAAAGCATCTTTTTTTACAAAATGCTTTTTTTTCTGCTCTTGACTTATTTTTTATCTTTTGTTAAATTAGATGCATAAGAATTTGTCCCGTAATACGGGATTATTTTTATCCTATAAAAATTAAATTTATAAATAATTTATTATGCCTACTATTAACCAATTAGTCAGAAACGGTAGAAAGACAGCTGTTAAAAGACAGAAGACTTTGGCTCTGCATACTAATGTAGATAGTTTGCATCGTCGAAAAAATGTTACTAAAGGTGGGGCTCCTTTTAAGCAAGGAGTTTGTTTAAAGGTAACCACAATGACTCCTAAGAAACCTAACTCAGCTTTAAGAAAGATTGCTAGAGTTAGATTGTCCAACGGTATGGAAGTTACTGCTTATATTCCTGGTATGGGACATAATTTACAAGAACATTCCGTGGTATTAGTCAAAGGTGGACGTACTAAGGATTTGGCTGGTGTGCGTTATAAAGTAGTTAGGGGCGTTTACGATGCTCAAGGTGTAGAAGGCCGTAAACAAAGCCGCAGTAGCTATGGTACTAAGAAAAATCAAGCTTAAAATTTATGAGAGGAAAACAAGCTCCAAAAAGAGATATAGGTGGCGATTCAAAGTATAATGATCAAAGTATCGCCAAATTCATTAACTACGTTATGCAAGACGGTAAAAAAACTACTGCTGAAAGCGTGGTTTATGGCGCTTTTGAGGTTATTAAAGACGAAACCAAGCAAGATCCCAGACATATTTTTAATAAAGCCATAAAAAAGGTTTCTCCTTTAGTTGAGGTTAGAGGTCGTAGAGTTGGTGGCGCAAATTATCAAGTGCCGTTTCAGGCCAGAGGTGAACGTCGTTTTTATTTAGGTTGCAAATGGATTATTGATGCTGCTAAGGAGAAAAAAGGTAAACCAATGTTTGAAAGATTGGCTCGTGAGATTTTAGATGCTTCTAATGGTGAAGGAGCAGCTGTAAAGAAAAGAGAAAATGTGCATAAGATGGCCGAAGCTAATAAGGCTTTTGCTCACTTTGCTCGTTAATTATTTTAAAATTCTATGGCTAGAGATTACTCTTTGGATAAAATCAGAAATATCGGCATCATGGCCCACATTGACGCTGGTAAGACTACCTTTACAGAAAGGGTACTTTTTTATACTGGAAAGAAGCATAAAATAGGTGAAACTCATGATGGTGCAGCAGATATGGATTGGATGGAACAGGAAAAAGAAAGAGGTATTACTATTACTTCTGCAGCCACTACTTGTTTTTGGAAAAACAATAAAGTTAATATTATCGATACTCCTGGTCACGTAGACTTTACGGTTGAAGTAGAGAGATCTCTAAGAGTATTAGACGGTGCAATTGCTGTATTTGATGGTGCCGCTGGCGTAGAGCCTCAGTCTGAGACTGTATGGCGTCAAGCTGATAAATATAATGTACCAAGACTTTGTTTCATAAATAAAATGGATAAATTAGGCGCTGATTTTAAGATGAGTATGGACTCTATTAAAGAACGTCTAAATCCTAAAGCCGTAGCTTTTCAATTACCAATTGGCGCTGAAAATGATTTAATTGGTGTAATTGATTTATTAGAAAGAAAAGCTTTAAAATTTAGTGGTAATTTAGGTGAAAATATTGAAGGAATTGATATCCCAGATGACTTAAAAGATGAGGTAGAAGCGTTGAGATCAGAAATGATCGAGAAAATTGTAGAATGTGATGAAGACATCATGGAAAAATATTTAAATGGTGAAGAGCCTAGTATTGTAGAATTAAAGAAGGCTACTCGAAAAGGAGTTATTGCTAATTTAATTTATCCAGTATTTGCTGGAACTGCTTTGCAAAATATTGGAGTACAGCCAGCTTTAGATGCAATTGTAGATTATTTACCTTCTCCTTTAGATGTAGATGACATTGTTGGACATAATCCTAAAAATGATGAAGAAGAGATAATAGTGACAGCGAAAGACGATGCTGCTTTTTCTGCTCTAGCCTTTAAAGTTGCTACTGATCCTTTTGTAGGTAAGCTATGTTTCGTTAGGGTGTATAGTGGAGTTCTAGAAGCTGGTAGTTATATTATGAACTCGTCTACCGGAAAAAAAGAAAGAATCGGAAGATTGGTTAGAATGCACGCTAATAACCGTGAAGAAATTAAGGAATTATATGCCGGTGATATTGCTGCAGTAGTTGGTTTAAAAGATACTACTACTGGTAATACTCTATGTTCTGAAGATAAGCCAGTATTATTAGAGTCAATTACTTTTCCAGAACCAGTTATTAAAATTGCTGTAGAACCTAAGACTAAAGCGGATCAAGAAAAGATGGGCGTTGCTTTGCAAAAATTAGCAGAGGAAGATCCAACTTTCAGAGTAGAAACCGATGAAGAAACTAATCAGACTTTAATTTCAGGTATGGGAGAACTTCATTTAGATGTGATTATCGATCGTATGAAAAGAGAGTTTAAAGTAGAGGCTAATATCGGACAACCTCAAGTGTCATATCGTGAAACTATTCGTCAAACTGCTGAAGCTCAACATAAGTATGCTAAGCAATCTGGTGGTCGTGGTCAGTATGGCCATTGCTATTTGAGAGTTGAGCCAAAAGAAGAAGGTGGTGATTTCGAATTTGTTGATGAGATTAAAGGTGGTTCAATCCCTAGAGAATTTATTCCAGCCATTGAGAAGGGTGTTAAAGAAGCTATGAATAACGGTATTATTGCTAACTATCCAATGGTAGACTTAAAAGTAGCAGTTTATGATGGTTCTTATCATGAAGTAGACTCTTCTGAACTAGCTTTCAAAATGGCAGCTATCTTTGCTTTCAAAGAAGCTTGTCAAAAAGCTAAGCCAGTATTATTAGAACCGGTTATGAGCGTAGAAGTAGTAACACCAGAAGATTATATGGGTAATATTATTGGAGATTTGAATGCTAAGAGAGGCCAGATTGGAGAAATGACTGACAGAGCAAACGTTAAGGTGGTTTCAGCCAAAGTGCCTCTAGCAGAAATGTTTGGTTACGCTACTGATTTAAGATCTATGAGTCAGGGAAGAGCTAACTACACTATGGAGTTTTTACATTATGCTGAAGTACCTAGAAATATTTTAGAAAAAATTCAAGAAAAAAATAGTTAAATTTATGGATAATAATTTATTCAAATTGTTAAAATCAGTTAATAAATCGGGAGATCGGTTAGTAATTTATAATCCAGAAAATCCTAATAATTCTTGGGTGGCTATTTCTCTAGAAGAATATGAAAAGTTGACCAAAGGGCCAGCTTTTACAGAAAAATTAGAAGTAGCAGAGCAGTTGACAGAAGTAAATTTAGCTGATAAAATAAATCACGAAAACTCCTTAGAAGAGGAGTCTTCTAAGAACTCTGAAAATGTCTATTCTGACCCTGATATTCCAACCTCTGTACATGAGGTTTTAAGGAATAATCATGGTTGGCAAATTCCTAAAGACGTAAAGAGTTCAGCTAGTGAAATCATTGAGTAATTTAAATAATAAATATAATAAGTCGCGACTGGGTGTCTCTTAAGACAGATAACCTTAAAAAGTTTCAATGAGTTTTTGAGGGTCGTGAATATAATTAACATGGCAGAAAAATTCGAACGTAACAAGCCGCATGTTAATGTAGGTACTATTGGTCACGTTGATCATGGTAAAACTACTTTGACTGCAGCCCTACTGAAGACTTTGGCCTCTAAAGGCCTAAGCGCTTCAAGTAAAGACGTAGATCAAATTGATGCCGCTCCAGAGGAAAAAGCTCGTGGTATTACCATAGCTACTGCTCACGTTGAGTATGAATCTGAAGCTCGTCATTATGCTCACGTAGATTGTCCTGGTCACGCAGATTATGTTAAAAACATGATCACAGGTGCTGCTCAGATGGATGGTGCTATTTTAGTAGTATCAGCTACTGATGGTCCTATGCCCCAGACTCGTGAACACATTTTATTAGCTCGTCAGGTTGGTGTACCTAAGATCGTTGTTTTCTTAAACAAATGCGACATGGTAGAAGACCAAGAACTTATTGACTTAGTAGAAGAAGAAGTTCGTGATTTATTAAAGAAATATGAATTTCCTGGAGATGAAACTCCAATTATTCGTGGTAGTGCTTTGAAAGCTCTAGAAGCTCCAGATAGTGATGCCGGTCAATCAATCATGGATTTAGTAAAAGCTTTAGATGACTATATTCCTACACCTGAAAGAGCTGTCAATTTAGATTTTTTAATGCCAATTGAAGATATTTTTTCAATTGAAGGCCGTGGTACTGTAGTAACTGGTCGTATTGAAAGAGGTACTATTAAGATTGGTGAGGAAATTGAATTAGTCGGTTTAATGGAAACTAAAAAAACTACGGTTATTGGTATAGAGATGTTTAATAAACAGTTAGACGAAGGTTTAGCCGGTGATAATGCTGGTGTCCTTTTAAGAGGTACCAAGAAAGATGAAGTAGAGAGAGGCCAAGTTCTAGCTAAACCAGGAACTGTTACTCCACATACTGAATTTGAAACTGAAGTATATGTTCTAAGCAAAGAAGAAGGTGGTCGTCATAAACCATTCTTCAAAGGTTATAAACCACAGTTCTATATCCGTACTACGGATGTAACTGGTGAAGTTATTTTACCAGAAGGTACTGAAATGGTTATGCCTGGAGATACAGTTAACTTAGGTGTTAAGTTGATTTCTCCTATTGCTTTAGAAGAAAAACAGAGATTTGCGATTAGAGAAGGTGGACGTACTGTAGGTGCTGGTGTAGTTACAAAAATTACCAAATAGATACTTTAAGCCCTGATTATTAAATCAGGGCTTGTTAGTGCCTATTTAATAAATTAAAGATTATTCACATGGCAGAGAAAAAGGTAAAAGCTGAGAAAGCAACTGACAATCCAAGTAAGGCGAGTAGTAAGGATTTCAAACAAAGAATCCGTATTAAAATAAAGGCCTTTGATCATAAGATTATTGACCAATCTACACGCACCATCATGGAGGCTGTTCAAAGAAATGATGAGCAGATTTTTGGTCCTATCCCACTTCCAGTTGAGAAGAAAAGATATACCGTAAATCGTTCTACTTTTGTGCATAAAGATGCTCGTGATCAGTACGAAATGAGGATTCATAAACGCTTGATTGACATCGTTGAACCAACTCAGAAAACCATTGAAGACCTAAGTAATCTAAATTTGCCAGCAGGGGTTGACGTCGAGATAAAGATGCAGTAAAATAGGTTTATTACAATTAAATGTATTAATGACTATCTAGATAACTCTTAAGGAGAAAGTGTCTAAATAGAATTTGATTACATTGGAGGCAATTTTCAATAACAATCCGAACTAATATATAAACCCTGATAACAGGGAATTGTTCGCTGGTTCATTGAAAGCCAGTTTTTTATTTTTATATGAAGTTTATATTAGGAACCAAACAAAAAATGACACAAATTTGGCAGGGTGATAAGGTAATAGCCGTGACTCAGGTTAAGGCTGGTCCTTGCTCAGTTAGTGCTATAAAAACTAATGAAAGAGATGGTTATACTGCTGTGCAATTAGCTTTTGCTGATCGCAAGGAAAAGAATATTAAAAAACCACAATTAGTGCAATTTAAAAAATTAGGTATTAGACCTAGATATGTTAAAGAATTCAGAGTAGAGGTGCTACCAGAAAATTTGAAGCTAGGTGATAAAATTAATGTGAATACTTTTGCAGCGGGAGATCCTGTTCAAGCGACCGGGACTTCTAAAGGTAAAGGTTTTCAAGGTGTAGTAAAGAGACATGGTTTTGCTGGTGCTCCAGCTAGTCATGGTACAAAAGATCAATTACGTATGCCTGGATCAATTGGTGCTACTGGACCAGCTCACGTATTTAAAGGAATGCGTATGCCCGGTAGAATGGGTAACGACAGAGTTACTACTATTGGTTTAGAGATCATTGAAGTAGATGAAGTTAATAATATTTTATTTGTTAAAGGCTCTGTTCCTGGAGCAACTAACGGTTTAGTTATGATTCAAGGTGAAGGTGAATTAAAGATTACTGAAGAAAAACTAAAAGCTGAAGAAAAAACTGTAGAGGTTAAAACAGAAGAAAAACCTGAAGAAAAACCAGCAAAAGAAGCAAAAGAAGCAAAAGAAGGAGTTAAAGAAACAAAAGTTAAAGAAACAAAAGTAGAAGAACCAAAAAAAGAAGAAAATAAAGAAGCAGATAAGAAATAATACATATGTCTATTAAAGTTAATCTATACAATCAGAACGCTGAATCAATTGGAGAGTTGTCTTTGAAAGATAAGGTTTTTAAAGTAGAAGCTAATAATGATTTATTACATCAGGCTGTGGTGGCTCAACAAGCTAACCAGAGACAAGTTTTAGCTCATACTAAAGATCGTAGTGAAGTAAGAGGTGGTGGTAAGAAACCTTGGAAACAAAAAGGTACTGGTCGTGCTAGAGCGGGTTCATCACGTTCTCCTATTTGGATTGGTGGTGGTGTTACTTTCGGACCAACTAAGGATAGAAACTTTTCTCAAAAGATTAATTTAAAAATGAAAAGAAAAGCAATCCTAATGGCTTTATCAGATAAAGTTGAGAATAAGGCTATGGCAGTATTAGATAAGTTGGAAGTTAAAGAGTTTAAGACTAAAGATATTGATAAAGCAGTGGCTAGTTTTGAAAAGAAAGTATTTAAAAATGAAACTAAACGTAGTGTATTAATAATTACTGATCAAAAAGATGAGAAATTAAAATACTCTACTAGAAATCTAGTTGGTGTAGAAATTCTTAATGTTAATAATATAAATATTGTAGATCTGTTGAAATATAAGTATTTATTGGTTGTTGAACCAGTAATCAAAGCTTTAGAAAAGAGATATAATAAATAATATGGCAATATTTTCCAAAAAAAAGAAAACCGATGAAAAGAAAGAAAAACAGCTAGAAGATAAGAAGGTAGTAGAAAAAAAGGTTATTGAAAAAAAAGTAGAAAAGAAAGCAGAGGAGAAAGTTGAAGAAAAAACTGAAAAAAGCATGAAAGATCTTTATGCTGAATCTGAAACTAAGGCTAAGAAAGTTACTGGAAAGAAAGCAGAAAGAATAATTACGGGTAATGCTTATAGAGTGTTAGTAAAACCTTTGGTAACTGAAAAAGCTGCTAATTTAGGAGCTCAGAACCAGTATGTGTTTGTAGTAGAAAAATCTGCCAATAAAGTAGAAATTGCTAAGGCTATATTTCAAGTTTATGGAGTTAAGCCAATTAGTGTTAATGTTGTAAATAACCGTGGTAAAGTGGTTAGACGTGGTAGACAAACAGGTAGACGTAAAAATTGGAAGAAAGCAATTATTACTTTACCAAAAGATAAGAGTATTAATATTTATGAAGGTGTATAATTAAAGCTATGGGAATAAAGAAAGTAAAACCAACAACCCCGGGGCGCAGAGGCGCGACTTTTGATGATTTTTCTGATATCACTAAATTTAAACCAGAAAAAAGACTAGTGGTTATTAAGAAAAAACGTGGGGGTAGAAATAATACTGGAAAAATTACTATTCGTCACAGAGGTGGCGGAGCGAAACGTTATGTTCGTATAGTTGATTATAAGAGAGATAAGTTTGATATTCCAGCCATAGTTAAGTCTATTGAATATGATCCAAATCGTGGGGCTCGTATTGCTTTATTGTCTTATGCTGATGGTGCAAAAAGATATATTATTACTCCAGTAAAATTAGAAGTTGGAGACACTGTAATAAGTAGTAAGAGTAAAATTGAAATTAAAACTGGTAATGCTATGCCAGTAGAGTATATTCCAGCTGGTATTGCTATTTCTTGTGTTGAGCTAGAAGCCGGTAAAGGAGCTCAAATTGCTCGTGGTGCTGGTAACTTAGTAACTGTGATGGGTGTAGAAGGAAAGTTTGCTCAGTTAAAAATGCCTTCAGGTGAAATCAGATTAGTAAAGAAAGAATGTTTATGTACTGTTGGCCAATCTAGTAATCCAGATAAAAGACATATCAAATTAGGTTCAGCCGGTAGGAAAAGAAGATTAGGTATTAAGCCGACTGTTAGAGGTAGCGCTATGAATCCGGTTGATCATCCCCATGGTGGTGGTGAAGGTAACCAATCTATTGGTATGAAACATCCTAAAACTAAATGGGGTAAACCAGCCTTAGGCGTAAAGACCAGAAAGAAGAATAAAGCTAGTAATAAACATATTATCCGTAGAAGGAAGAAAGGACGCCGTTAATATATTAACTAAGATTTTTAAATACTATGTCTAGAAGTTTAAAAAAAGGACCTTACATTAACGAAAGAATCCTGAAAAAGATAAAAGCCTTGAAACCAGGGGATAAGACTATTATTCAGGTGTGGGACAGAGCTTGTTCTATCACCCCAGAAATGGTTGGTTTTACTATCGGCGTGCATAATGGTAGACAACATACTCCAGTTTATATAGTAGAGAATATGGTTGGTCATCGTTTAGGAGAATTTTCTCCAACTAAGAAATTTGTAGCTCATGGCGGTAGAATGGCCAAGGCTCAATCTCAAAGTAAATAATCTAGATATTTAATTATATGGAAGTAAAAGCTAGCTTAAAACATTTAAGAACCTCTCCCAGAAAAACCAGATTAGTGGTGGATCTTATTCGTGGTTTAGAGGTTGACCAAGCTTTGAATCAATTGCGATTTATTAATAAAAGAGCAGCTGATCCAATTAGTAAATTACTATCTTCTGCAATTAGTAATGCAGAGAATAATTTTGAATTGGAGAAAGCTAATTTATTTGTTAAAGAAATCAGAGTTGATGAAGCATCAACTATAAAACGTTGGATGCCTAGAGCTCATGGTCGTGCTACTCCGTTAAGAAAGAGAGGCAGTCACATTTTGATTACTTTAGGAGAAATTAAAGATTCTGGCAAAAAGAAAGCTAAGGTTCAAGAAATTGAAAAACCATTAAAACTACAAGCTGATAATAAAGGAGAATCAGCTGAAAAGATTACAAAAAAAACTAAAAAAGAACAATCTGAAAGTGCTACTCAGGAAAAAGGTAAGGAAATTAATGATTCAAAACGTGATGGCAGAGGTGGTAGCAACAGAGGAGAAGGTAAAGGTTTTTCTTCTAAAGTTTTCCGTCGCAAGGCAGGTTAGTTAAATTTAAAAATACTATGGGTAAGAAAATCAATCCAAAAATTATAAGAATCGGTGTTATCAAGACTTGGCCTTCACTTTGGTTTAAGACTGGTGACGATTATATTAAAAGCGTTCAACAAGACGTTGGCGTTCGAAGATATATTTTGAAGCATTTTAAAGAAGCTGGAACCGATAAAGTAGAGATTAGCCGTAGTGCTAATAAGATTAACGTAGATATCCACACTGCTAAGCCAGGTTTAATTATTGGTAGAAAAGGTGATGGTATTGAAGCATTGAAGAAAACCCTACATAGTGAATTTTTAAAGAATTTCCGACCTAATGAAATCAAATTAAATGTAAAAGAAGTTTCTCGACCTAATTTGAGTGCTCAAATTGTATTACAGTCTATGACTTTAGATATTGAAAAAAGAATGCCTTTCCGTAGAGTAATGAAACAAGCTATTAGCAGAGTAGAAAGAGCCGGTGCCCTAGGAGTGAAGGTTAAAGTGGCTGGTCGTTTAAATGGAGCAGAGATTGCTAGAAGCGAAAAATTAGTTTCTGGCAAGGTTCCATTGCAGACTTTAAGAGCTGATATCGATTATGCTCGTGGTGTTGCTCGCACTACTTATGGTGCGATTGGTATCAAAGTTTGGATTTACCGTGGCGAAATATTTAATGATACAAATAAAGAAGCCAGAGGTGAAGTAGTAGGCGAAGTCCTAAAGTAATATTCCTTTATATGTTAATGCCAAAAAAAACAAAATTCAGAAAAGATCATAAACGTTATCATCGTGGTAAAGCCACTCGTATGAATAGTGTTAGTTTTGGTGAGTTTGGTTTGAAGAGTTTAGAAGGTTGTTGGATTAGTTCTAGACAGATTGAAGCTGCCAGGAAAGTGATTACTAAATATACTAGAAAAGATGGTAAAATGTGGATCAGAATCTTTCCAGATAAGCCTGTAACTAAAAAAGGCGGTGAAATGCCCATGGGTAAAGGTAAAGGTGCAGTAGATCATTACGTAGCGGTTATTAAACCAGGTACAGTAATGTTTGAGATTGCTGGTGTAAATGAAGAATTAGCTAAAAAAGTATTATTATTGGCTGCCTATAAATTGCCAGTAAAATGTAGATTTGTCATCAAATAATTTAAATACTATGGAAATTAAAGATTTGAAAACTAAAAGTGTAAATGATTTACAGCAGTTACTCGCTCAAGAAAGAGATAAATTGAGAGATTTACGTTTTAAAGATTCTAATAAGCAGTTGAAGAATATTAGAGAAATTAGAAATACTAAGAAGTTTATTGCTGGTATTTTAACTTTTCTTAACAAGGCTAAAGAAGAAAATAAATAATATTTCTATATGAAAAAACAAGAAGCTAAAATTAAAAAAGAAATTATCCGCAAAAAATTTGTTGGTGAGGTTATTAGTAATAAAAATGAAAAAACGGTTGTAGTTAAAGTGGATAGAGTTAAAATACATCCTAAGTATAAAAAAAGATATACTGTTAGTAAAAAATATAAAGTACACGATGAGAAAGAGCAGTTTAAAGTAGGTGATAAAGTTAATTTTGTAGAATGTCGCCCAATGAGTAAAGAAAAAAAATGGCGTGTGTTATATAGCTAAATTTTAAGATTATGATTCAAGTAGAAACAAAATTAAAAGTTACTGATAATTCTGGAGCCAAAAAAGTCCAGTGTATTAGAGTTTTGGGGGGATATCGTAAAAGATATGCTAGACCTGGAGATATAATTACAGTAGCCGTTAAAGAAGCTGTGCCACATTCTCCAATTAAAAAAGGCGATGTGTTAAGAGCAGTAGTTGTAAGAACCGCTAAGGAAATTAGACGCGATGACGGTAGTTATTTACGTTTTAACGATAATGCTTGTGTTATTATTGATAAAGAAAAAAAGGAACCTAAGGGTACACGTATTTTTGGACCAGTAGCCAGAGAAGTGAGAAGAGCTGGATTTTTCAAGGTTGCTTCTTTAGCTCCTGAAGTACTGTAATAATATTTAAGATTATGAAAATAAAACAAGGCGACAAAATAAAAATGTTAATTGGGAAAGATAAAGGTAAAACTGGTAAAGTTTTGCAAGTTATTCCAAAGGAGAATCGAGTTAGTATTGAAAATCTAAACTTGCTAGTTAAACATTTACGTCCACGTCGTGAAGGCGAAAAAGGCCAAAGAATTGAATTCCCAGGTTTAGTTAATATTTCTAATTTAGCTCTAGTTTGCCCTAAATGTGGGAAAACTACTAGAGTTAACTATAAAGTAGTAAAGACAGATTCTGGACAGAAGAAGTATCGCCAATGTAAAAAATGTCAAGAAACATTTGTTTAATTTTTGAATATATGAATAATTTGCAAACAAGATATAAAAAAGAGATCCTACCACAGTTAAAGGAGAAATTAGGTTTAAAGAATGATATGGTAGCGCCTAAATTAATTAAGGTATCTATTAATGTTGGATTTGGTCGTCACAATAAAGATAAAGCCTATATTGAAAGAGTAGAAAAAGTTTTAACTGCTGTTAGTGGCCAGAAAATTATTTTAACTAAAGCTAAGAAGTCTATTGCTGCTTTTAAAGTTAGAGAAGGTATGACTGTTGGTGCTATGGTAACTTTGCGCAAGCAGTATATGTATGATTTTGTAGAAAAATTAGTTTCAATAACTTTTCCAAGAGTTAGAGATTTTAGAGGTATCAGCGAGAAATCAGTTGATGCAGCTGGTAATCTAACAGTTGGATTTAAAGAACATACCGCTTTTCCAGAAATTGGAGGAGAAGATTCAGAAAATGTTTTTGGTTTAGAAATTAGTTTAGTTACTAATACTAAAGTTAGGGAGAAAGGCTTAGAGCTATTTAGGCTCATTGGCTTCCCATTTAAGAAATAGTATATGGCTAGAAAAGCATTAATTGCCAAGGCAAAGAGAAAACCAAAATTTTCTACTCGTAAAATTAACCGTTGCTGGCGTTGTGGTCGTGTTCACGGTTATTTGAGAGATTTTGGCTTATGTAGAATTTGTTTGAGAGAATTAGCAGACAACGGTGATTTACCAGGAATTAAGAAAGCCAGTTGGTAAACTAGTAAGTTTAAATAAATCTATAAGAGAAAAATTATGACAGACCCAATTTCAGACATGCTGACCAGAATTCGTAATGCATCTGCTGTGAAAAAAGCGGAAGTGGTTTTGCCTATGAGTAAAATTAAATATCGCTTGGCTAAAGTTTTAGAAGAACAAAACTGGGTGAAAAAGGCAGAAATACTTAAGGGAGGTGAAAAAGGCGCAGCTAATGGAAATTTTGATCAGTTAAAAATAGTTTTGAAATATAAAAAGAACGGTAAACCTTTTATTAGTAATTTAAAGAGAATTTCTAAACCAGGTTTGAGAGTTTATGTAGATAAAAATAATATTCCAAAAGTGTTAAACGGTTTTGGTATGGCTGTAATCTCTACTCCGCAGGGTTTAATGACTAATCAACAGGCTAAAGCTGCTAAAATCGGAGGAGAACTTATTTGTCAAATTTATTAATTCAATTTTTTATGTCACGTATAGGAAAATTACCAATTATATTGCCAGAAGGTGTTCAGGCAGAAATAACTAAAAAGAAAGTAGCTGTAACAGGTCCTAAAGGGCAGTTAGAGCAAGAGTTAGCTATTAAAGATGTTCTAGTAGAGTTAGTTGACGGAAGTATTTTAGTAACAGTTAAAAATCCAGAAGATCGCCAACAACGCGCTTACTGGGGTCTTTATCGTAGCTTAATCAATAATTTAGTTATTGGTGTTAGCGAAGGATTTGAAAAGAAATTAGAAGTAAATGGAGTTGGTTATAAAGTTGCTGTTAGTGGTAATACCATGACTTTAAATTTAGGTTATTCTCACCCGATTGTATTTGTTTTACCAGAAGGTATCACAGCAACCGTTGAGGGTAACATAATTACTGTAAGCGGTATCGACAAACAATCAGTTGGTAATACTGCTGCTAAAATTAGAAAGTTTAGAAAACCAGAGCCCTATAAAGGTAAAGGAGTTAAGTATGTTGAGGAAGTTATTATTAGAAAAGAAGGTAAGGCTGCTTCCAAAGGTGAATAAATTTAAAAACTATGAATTTGCAAAAATTAAAACAACAAAATAAAGCTAGATTACACCGTAAGGTAAGAGCTAAAATTCAGGGAACTAGTGAAAGACCTAGATTAACTGTATTTCGTTCTAATTTAAGTATGTATGTACAAGTTATTGATGATGAAGCAGGTAAAACTATTGTTAGTGCTCATACTAAAGAATTAAAGAAGAAAGTCAGTAAAATTGAACAGGCTTTAGAATTAGGTAAATTAATAGCTAGTAAAGTTAAAGATAAAAAAATTAAGACTGTGGTTTTTGATCGCAGCTCTTACCGTTACCATGGCCGCGTAAAAGCAGTAGCCGAAGGGGCACGTGAAGGCGGGTTAGAATTTTAATATTATGTCAGATAAGAATCAACCAATAGAAGAAAAAAAGGGAGAAGAGAAGGTGGAGACTAAGGTGGAGACTAAGGTAGAAGCTAAAACTGTAGCTACAAAGCCAGCAGTTAAAACAACTCCTACATCTGGAGGCGCAGCTAAAGTTGTGGCTAAGTCTATTTATGGTGAAAGGAAGACACAGCAAAAGAGAATGCGTCGAGGTAGACCAGAAAAGAAAGACGATTTTGATCAAAGAATTTTAGATATTGCTAGAGTAACCAGAGTTATGGCCGGTGGTAAGCGTATGAGCTTTAGAGCCTGTGTGGCTATTGGTGATAAGAAAGGTAAAGTAGCCGTTGGGTTAGGCAAGGGAGCTGATGTTAGTATGGCTGTAAATAAAGCTGTAAATTGTGCTAAAAGAGACATGATATCAGTATCTATGGTTAATAACACTATCCCTCATGAAGTATTCAAGAAATTAGGAGCTGCTAAAATTTTATTTAAACCAGCCAGAGAAGGACGTGGTGTTATTGCTGGCGGTATTGTAAGAATTATTGTAGAATTAGCAGGTATTAAGAATATAACTAGTAAAATTTTAGGAACTAATAATAAGATTAATAATGCCCGATGTACTATTGAAGCTTTCAGACAGTTGAAGAGAGTAGAAACACCTAATAATACTGATAAAAAGAAAAAGGAAAAAGAGACAGATAAAAAAGAAATTAAGCAAAAATAATTATGTCTTTAGAGTTAAATAATTTCAAAAAACCAGCTAGAGTAAAGAAAGACCGCAAACGTATAGGGCGCGGTAATGCTTCAGGAACAGGTACCTATAGTGGTCGTGGTCAAAAGGGCCAAGGCTCTAGATCAGGTGTTACAGGATTGAAGAGACTAGGAATGAAGAAGCAGTTAATGCAGATCCCTAAACTTAGAGGTTTCAAATCTTTACGACCAAATAATCAGGTAGTATCTATTGATAGTATCAATGCTGTATATAAAGAAGGTGAAACAGTAAATCCAACTACTCTGGTAGAGAAAGGTTTAGTAAAGAAAGCAGATTTGCCTATTAAGATTTTAGGTAAAAGAGCTATCAAAGTGAAAGATATTAAAGTAGAAAACGTTAAAATGTCTCAAGGAGCTAAGGCTTCTGTAAAAGCTAAATAATTATGTGGCAGAAACTTAAACAAATTTGGAAGATTAAGGATCTAAGAAATAGGATCTTATTTGTTTTGGCTATGTTAGTAATCTTTCGTTTAGCAGCTCACATTCCAATTCCGGGAGTTAACACTGAAGCTTTGAAAGAGCTGTTTGCTTCTAATCAGATTTTAGGATTGATTAATATATTTTCTGGAGGTAGTATGCAGAATTTTTCCATTGTGATGATGGGTATTGCTCCTTACATTACTTCCTCAATTATTTTTCAATTATTAGGAATGATTGTTCCTAAATTAGAAGAAATGCAGAAAGAGGAATCTGGTAGACAAAAGATTAATATGTGGACTAGATGGGCTACAGTACCTTTAGCAGCCCTACAGGCCTATGGCATGATTACTTTATTACGTAGTTCAGGTTATCAAATATTAGGAGATATTACTGGTTTTGATTTTTTTACTATGATTGTCACCATTACTGCTGGAACCATGTTCTTGATGTGGATTGGTGAGTTAATTACTGAAAAACAGGTTGGTAATGGTATTTCGTTATTGATTTTTGCTGGTATTATAGCGGCTTTGCCAACAGCTCTACAACAGATATTGATTAATTTTGATCAATCTCAAATGTTTATGCTGATTGGTTTCATTGTAATTGCTATTATTACAGTAGTTGGTGTAGTTATTATTAATGAAGGGCAGAGAAACGTTCCAGTGCAATATGCTAGACAAATTAGAGGTAATAGAGCTTATGGTGGTACTAGCACTCATTTACCGCTAAGAGTAAATATGGCTGGTGTTATTCCAATTATTTTTGCAATTTCAGTTATTCTATTTCCATCTATGATTGCGCAGTTCTTTGTATCTGCTCAAACTCCATGGATTGCTAATTTTGCTCAATGGACCATAGATATTTTTAATAATCAATTATTCTACGGTATTTCCTATTTCTTGTTAGTATTTGGATTTACGTATTTTTATACCGAAGTTATCTTCCATCCTCAACAAATTGCTGAAAACTTACAGAGACAAGGTGGATTTATTCCAGGTATTAGACCAGGAAAACAAACTTCTGAATATTTAGCTCAGACTACTCATAAAATTATTTTTGTTGGAGCTTTATTTCTAGGTTTGATTGCTATTTTACCTTTAGTGATGAGATACTTTACTGGTGTTCAGTCTCTAGCCATTGGCGGTACTAGTTTGTTAATTGTGGTAGCGGTAGTTATAGAAATAGTTAAACAAGTTGAGTCTCAATTAACCATGAGAGAGTACGACGGATTCTAAAGATAATATTATTTAAATATAGTGAAAGCCCTGAAAAAGGGCTTTTTTGTTTGTTTTTATTGTGATATAATGATTCTATATTATAATATTATGCCAATAAAGAATCTTCCTAAAGCTGGATCAGGCTTTAGACCCAGAGTATTTGCTAAAAAATTATCCAATCTAACTAGATCTGGAAGTTTTAAGAATTTACGTGATAATTCTAAAGATATTAATGCCGCAGTGGCTGGATACGCCTCTGTTATTAAGCGTGGCGGATTATCTCGTAAGCAACAGCTTACAGTTATAAGAAAGGCTAAAGCGGGAGATTCTGCATTTTCTAAAATAGATGTTAGGCAAACTAAAAAGATATTGAAACATCTTAGTCCAGGCAGGGTTAGTTTGGAGAAAACTGATCTTGGATCTAAATCTAAACCAAAAGTTTCCGCTCTGGAAGATAAGAGGGCTTCTGAGCGAGTAATTGCAGACAAGAGGAAAAGAAATGTTATTAGCTCTAGAAGATCAAATGATTTTTTGAAATCAGTCAAGGGAGGACCAGGTGAAAAATCATCGGATGAATTAAAATATGATAGCATGGCTAGTGCTAGTGCTCTGAATCCAGGAACTTCATCAATACCTAAGCCACCACCGTCTAAACCAGGCTCTGGTAGTTTTAGTAATTTATATTAATATATGGGAATATCTAATTTACCACAACCAGGTGAAGATTTCAGGGCTAAAGTTGGTCCAGGAAGTTTTGCTAGAAAATTTAGTAATGCTGTGCGATTTGGTTCATTAAATAATTTGCAAGATAATTATGAGGTCATTGTTGATTCGGTTGACGATTATGAGGAATATATTCGTCGTGGTGGGTTAACCAGGTCACTTCGTTGGCGGATTTGGTTAAAAATTAAAAAGAGGTCTAAGAATCTTACTCGAGATGATCAAAGAGAGATAAAACAGATTCTCAGGCATTTAGGGAAGTAGTATATGATGTTAATTATTTTTTCTTTATTATTATTACTATCCTTTTATTTATTGGCAAGGATTTGTGATGAATATTTTGTTAATTCTTTAGATAGGGTATCGGAAAAGTTGAAATTGTCTTCAGATGTGGCTGGAGCTACTCTAATGGCTGTGGGCTCAAGTGCTCCAGAATTATTTGTAGCTATTATTGCTTTATTGAAGCCAGGCGATCACGCAGCGATTGGCATGGGAGCTATTGTAGGTTCTGCCATCTTTAACATCCTAGTTATTATTGGTGTCACGGCTGTAGTAAGAAAGGCTGTTCTATCTTGGCAACCAGTAGTCAGAGATACAATGTTTTATTCTATCTCTATTATTATGTTGGTATTTGCTTTTCGAGATGGTGTTATTGTTCTAGAAGAAGCTTTGTTATTTGTAGGAATGTATGTTGTCTATGTAATAGCAGTATTTAATTGGCGTCGCATACTTCCCTATAAAGACCTTGATATTATTGAGGAAGTGCGGGAACATCTAGAAGATCAAAAGAAAAAGAAAAGAAGTTTTTGGAATATTCGCACATTGTTATTGCCATTTGATTGGCTATTAAGTAAAATATTTCCACCGGCTAAATACTATTATGCGGTGTTTTTTGTTTCCATTATTACTATTGCCGGTTTGAGCTGGGTATTAGTGGATAGTGCAGTTATTATAGCTGGGATATTAAAAATTCCAGAAGTTATTGTGGCTTTGACAATTATAGCAGTTGGTACTTCGGTGCCCGATCTAATATCTTCAGTCATTGTGGCTAAGCAAGGGCGAGGAGGTATGGCTATTAGCAATGCTATTGGTTCTAATATATTTGATATTCTATTTGGTTTGGGTGTGCCCTGGACTATTATGTTAGCACTTGGTCAGCCAAGTATTGTTGTTGGCACAACCACTTTGATTAGTTCGGTTATATTGTTATTTGCTACGGTGTTAGTTATTTTCTTCCTGTTGTTGAGTAAAAGATGGAAGATAGGTAAGCACTCTGGCTATTTCTTGATTGCTCTCTATCTGGTATATTTATTGTGGTCAATTTTACAAGCCTATTCATAATAAATTTAAATATGGCACTCACTTTAGTTTTATTTATTTTAGGATTTGTCTTCTTAGTAAAAGGGGCTGATTTGTTGGTGGATGGTTCATCTTCCATAGCAAAAAAATATGGTCTATCCTCTATAATGATTGGCTTGACTATTGTGGCGTTTGGCACCTCTTTGCCAGAATTAATTGTTAGTGTTATTGCTGCCACCGGCGGTAGCTCAGATATAGCAATTGGTAGTATTATAGGTTCTAATTTTTCTAATACTTTGCTAATTTTAGGTATAACTGCCCTAGTAACCCCGTTAGTAATTAAGAAGAGTACAGTTAATAAAGAGATACCTTTGTCATTATTAGCTATTTTTGCTGTAGGGATTCTAGTTAATGACTTGATACTGAACGGGATTAGTCCCAATGGCCTAGCCAGAATTGATGGTTTAATTTTATTATTATTTTTTGTGATTTTCATTTATTATACCTTTGGTCTTAGTCGAGAAAAGAAAAATAAATTGCCTAATTTGAAGTTAATTGAAGACAGAGAGATAAAGAAACATAATAATTGGCTATCAGCAGGAATGATTGTTGTCGGTTTAGTCGGTTTATATTTTGGTGGTATATGGATTGTAGATGGTGCAACTGAGATTGCTAGATTGTTTGGTTTGAGTGAGGTTTTGATTGGATTAACCATTGTGGCGGTCGGTACATCATTACCCGAACTGGCAGCTTCGATCATGGCAGCTAGAAAAGGACAGATGGATATGGCTATGGGTAATGTAATTGGCTCTAATATTTTTAATCTGTTATGGATACTAGGTCTTAGTGCTTCAATATTTCCAATTAGTTATAATCCAGCTTTAAATATCGATATAATAATATTAATAGCTATAACTATATTACTATTTCCATTAATATATGGTGGTCGTAAGAATGTTTTAACGAAAAAAGAAGGAGCCATTCTTCTAGTTTTATATTTAGCCTATCTAGTCTTTGTAGCTATTAGAGGATAAAATTTATGTATAAAAAAACAACAGCTGAAATAGAAGTTTTGCGTCAGGGGGGTCGTTTATTGGCGCAAATTTTAAAAGAAACAACAGACATGGTTAAGCCAGGTGTGACAACTGGAGAGTTAGAAGAATATGTCTGTGAGCGAATAGCTGAGGTTGGAGGGCGTCCAGCTTTTAAGGGTTATGGACTAGCCACTGATCCAGTTTTTCCTACAGCATTATGTACTTCAGTTAATCAAGAAATAGTTCATGCCCCAGCTTTACCAGCCAGAGAATTAAAAAATGGAGATATTATTGGCGTTGACGTGGGCATGGAATGGCCATATAAAAATACTGGTAAATTAGATGGCAAAAATATTCCGGTAAATCCTTATAGCGAAGGAGGCGGTTATTATACCGATATGTCTAGGACTGTAGCTGTGGGTAAAATTAGCATGGAGGCTAAGAAGCTAATGAAAATTACTAGACAATGTTTAGATGCGGCGACTAAACAAGTTAAGCCAGGTAATACGGTTAATGATATCGGTAGCACAATCGAAAAGATTGCTGAAAAAGAAGGTTATGGAGTTGTTAGAGATTTAGTTGGTCACGGAGTTGGGTATAAGGTTCACGAGAAACCAGATATATTTAATTATGGTATTGGATCAAGTCATCCTCAGAATATAGTTTTAGAAGTTGGCATGGTAATAGCTATTGAGCCAATGATTAATTTAGGAGATTGGAGAATTAAAACAGGTAATGATGGTATAAGTATTGAAACCGCGGACGATAGTTTAAGTGCTCACTATGAAAATACCATAGCGATAACAGAGAAGGGACCATTAATTATAACCGAGGTATGATCGATAAAGAGAAAAAATATTTAGCCATAGATTGGGGAGAAAAACGTTTGGGGTTAGCAGTTGGACAGCTAGAACCAAATTTAGCTGTGCCTTTAAAAACAGTAGCTAATCTTAGCGAAGTATTAGCTGTTATTATAGAAGAAGAAGTGGATGAAATTGTTCTGGGTCAGCCTATTTCTATGTCAGGCAAAGAAAACTTTTCAGATAACTTTCTTTATTTCAAAAAACTTTTAACAGAAAAGGCAAATATCCCAATTCATTTAGTTGATGAAAGATTGAGTTCTAAAGCGGCTGACAAGCTTCTAATTTCAAAAAAACTTGGAGTTAGAGATGAGTTAGCTGCTATGGTAATTTTAGAAACTTTTTTAAATTTAAATGACTAAGGGTTCTACTTTTTTAATTCAAGCAATAATTTTAAAAAATCAACCCTGGCGAGAACATGATAGCCAAGTGGTTGTTTTTAGTAATGAGGAGGGAAAGTTGAAATTAAATGTTCGAGGAGCTATGAGGAGTAGTTCCAAGCTAGTTGGTCATTTGCAACCGTTTACTTTATCTGAGCTAATGATAATTAAAGGTAAGTCTAGTGAATATGTGGGTGGAGCTATGAATAGTTCGGCTCATTGGAATTTGCGACAAGGATTTAATAAAATGCGATTGACTGGTAAATTATTTAATTTATTTCATAAGTTAGTAAGAAATAATCAGCCAGATAATGATTTATTTTTTCTGCTTAAAAGTTTTTTAACTGAATTAGATAAAACTGTAAAAGATTTAGATGAGGAATTATATCAATTATATTATTTAGCTTTCTTTTGGAAATTAATAACTATTCTAGGCTATGGTCCAGAATTATACACTTGTAATTATTGTAAAAAGGTCATTACCGAAAAAAAGAATTTTTTTCAATTAGATAAAGCTTCGGTAATATGTGGAGCTGAGATAGTTGATGAATATTCTTTACCCGCGTCAGCAGATACTATTAGAATTATGAGATTTTTGATCAATTCAGATTTTAATAAGATTAAAAATTTAAAAGTTAGACCCACCCATTTAAAAGAAGCTGTTAAAATTGCTAAAAAATTCTTGCTTTATCATTTTGAGGATTATTTAAGGTAAGTGGAACTAGATTTAATGGTTATTCTTGCCAAAGGGTATAAAAACAGATAGTATATTTAAGTAAGTATTTATTATTATTTTATGTTAAGAACACACGATTTAGGACAAATAAATAAAGAATTAGTGGGTGAGACAGTTACCATAACTGGTTGGGTACATTATCGCAGAGATCATGGAGGTTTAATTTTTTTAGATTTGCGAGACCACTACGGTTTAGTGCAGGTAAAGTTAGATAAGGATATTAATCAAGATGCCTTGAATGAAGCAGAAAAGCTTAGACATGAATGGGTGGTGCAAGTGGAGGGGGAAGTAGTGGCTAGACCTAGAGAGATGATAAATAAAGACTTGGCCAGTGGAGAGGTTGAAGTAGAAGCAATGAAATTAGTAGTGTTAAATCCATCTGACACATTACCTTTTGAGATTAGCGAACTAAAAGCTAGTGAGGCCAATGAAGCTTTGCGTTTGGAGTATCGTTTTTTAGATTTACGTAGAGACAAATTACAACAACTTTTAAAGACTAAAGCTGAGTTTATTGAGCATTTTAGAGCTTATTTTAGAGCTAAAGGCTTTTTAGAGATTCAGACACCAATATTAGCTAGTTCATCTCCAGAGGGCGCTAGAGACTTCCTAGTGCCTTCTAGACTGTATTCTGGTAAGTTTTATGCTTTGCCACAAGCGCCTCAACAATTCAAACAATTGTTAATGGTTGGTGGCATAGATAAGTACTTTCAAGTTGCTCCTTGTTTTCGAGATGAGGATCCTCGTCAGGATAGACATTATGGAGAGTTTTATCAATTAGACATGGAAATGAGTTTTGTAGAGTTAGATGATATTTTTCAAATTATGGAGCCAGTAATGATTTCTTCCGTTGAGAAGTTTAGTAATAAGAAAAATATTAATTTAACCAAGGGAGATAGATTCATCCAGATTTCTTGGAAAGAAGCTATTGATAAATATGGTATTGATAAACCAGATTTACGCTATGGTTTAGAATTACAAGAGTTAAGCGATGTAGTTAAGGATTCAGAATTTAAAGTATTTTCCGACGTTCTAAAGAATGGTGGCGTAGTTAAGGCAATTGTTGTACCGCAGGCAGAAAAGTTTACTCGTAAGATAATTGATGAATTAACTGATTTAGCCAAGCAGAGAGGAGCTAGAGGTTTAGCCTATATTATTGTTAAAGACGATGGGCTTCAATCTCCAATCGTTAAATTTTTAGGAGAAGAAAAGGCCCAAGAGATTGTTAAGACTCTAGGAGCTAAGGCCGGCGAGATTATCTTCTTTGCTGCTGATAAATGGCGAATAGCTTGTGAGACTTTGGGAGTAATTAGAGTTCAATGTGCTGATATGTTAGAGCTGAAAGATAATACAGTGGCCACCTGGTGTTGGATCGTAGATTTCCCAATGTATGATTATTCTGAAATTGAAGAAGATAGAATAGACTTTAGTCATAATCCATTTTCTATGCCTCAGGGCGGATTAGAAACTCTAAATAATACAGATCCTTTAGATATCTTAGCTTATCAGTTTGATTTAATCTTGAATGGCTTTGAGATTTCTAGTGGTGGTATTCGTAATCATTCACCAGAGATCATGTATCGAGCTTTCGAAATCGCTGGATATAGTAAAGAGGAGGTAGATAAGAAATTTGGTGCTATGATTAAAGCTTTCTCATTTGGCGCTCCACCCCATGGTGGAAATGCTCCAGGGTTAGATAGGCTATTAATGGTATTGCAAGATTTAAATTCTATTCGTGATATCTATGCTTTCCCTAAGGATGGCCAAGGCAGAGATTTAATGACTCAAAGTCCTAGCGAAGTAGATGATAGCGTTATCAAGGACTTACATATTAAAATAGACAAAAAATAACGATATGACAGAAGTATTAATTAAAGATTTGTACAGAGGAACTGATAAATATTTAAATCAGGAAGTTAAAATTTCTGGTTGGGTGAGAACGGTTAGATCTTCTAAGGATTTTGGTTTTATTGAAGTTAACGATGGGTCTTTCTTTAGGGGTCTTCAGGCAGTTTTTGAACAGGGAATAGACAACTTTAATGAATTAGCTAAGTTGACTGTTGGTTCTTCTTTGGAAATAATTGGTAATCTGGTTGAATCTCCAGCCCAGGGTCAAGATTTTGAACTAAAGTTAAGCAAGGCTAGGATAATCCAGTTGGCTGATAGCAATTTTCCTTTACAGAAGAAGCGCCATAGTTTTGAATTCTTACGTACTATTTCACATTTAAGATCACGTAGTAATACTTTCTCAGCTGTTTTTAGGTTACGTTCTGTATTAAGTCAGGCAACCCATAGATTCTTTACTGAGAAAGGGTTTGTTTATGTCCAGACACCAATCATATCTGCTAGTGATTGTGAAGGCGCAGGAGAAATGTTTAAAGTGACTACTTTAGATTTAGATAAAGTGCCTCAGACTAAAGAAGGAGAGGTAGACTATAGTAGAGATTTTTTTGGCAAGAAAGCTGGTTTAACGGTTAGCGGTCAATTAAATGCCGAAGCTATGATTATGGGCTTGAGAAAAGTGTATACTTTTGGGCCAACTTTTAGAGCGGAGAATTCTAATACTCCTAGGCATGCTAGTGAATTTTGGATGACGGAGCCAGAAGTGGCCTTCAATGATTTAAATGATAATATGGATTTAGCGGAAGAGATGGTTAAATATTTATTGAAAACAGTTTTAGAGGAATTGCCAGAAGAAATGGAATTTTTTAATAAGTTTATTGATAAGGAATTAAAAGATAGATTAGAAAAGATTATTAAAACTGATTTTAAGCGAATTACTTATACAGAGGCTATTGAGATATTAGAGAAATCAGATAAGAAATTCGAATATCCCGTTAGGTGGGGGATTGATCTGCAGACTGAACATGAGAGATATTTAGCTGAGGAAGTATTTGATTCTCCGGTTTTTGTTACCGATTATCCTAAAGACATCAAAGCTTTCTATATGCGAGTTAATGATGATGGAAAAACAGTGGCGGCTATGGATCTATTAGTACCTAAGATTGGCGAAATTATTGGAGGTAGTCAAAGAGAAGAACGTTATGATATTCTATTAGAACGAATGAAAGAAATGGGATTAGATGAGAAAGAATATTGGTGGTATTTAGATTTAAGAAAATATGGTAGTGTTCCACATGCTGGTTTTGGCCTAGGATTTGAAAGACTAGTTATGTATCTAAGTGGCATGGCTAATATCCGTGATGTTATCCCATTTGCTAGAGTGCCAAAGAGCGCAGATTTTTAATTCGATATATGAGACTTTAAGATTTTAAAACCGACTTATTGAAAGTTGGTTTTTTTTGTAAAACTTATTGACAAAATTTTTTAGATGATTTATTATATTAAAATACTTTAATTAACTAAAGTGATGGATACAAAACATAAATTATCGCCAAAGACTCAAGAACTTTATCAGGCGATTTTAAAATTAGAAAGTTTAGAGGAGGCTAAGCGATTTTTTCGCGATCTATTAACCGAGGCGGAAATTGAAGAGTTTGGCAACCGCTGGATAGCCGCTCAGAGATTATCAGACAAAGTGTCTTATTTAAAGATTGCCGAGGAGACTGGGCTTAGCTCAGCTACCATAGCCAGAATTTCTAAATGGTTGACTCAGGGTATGGGAGGCTATGGGGCTATGATTAACAAAATAAAGAAAAAATAATTTTATATGCGAGAACTAATTTATATAACTACTGCTGCCGGAGGCAATGCCACGGCTATACAGATTCTAGAAGAAGCTTTGGACGGGAAGGAATATGCCAGAAAGGGAAAAAAGTTAATTGATGAATTTCAAAATTTTCAGGTTGAGCAGGCAGGATTTTTAATTCCCAAAGACAAACATTTTGAAATGTCTGGTGGAGAATTTTGCGGTAATACAGCGGGAGCAGCTGCTATTTTGCTAGGTAATACCTTTGAAAAACAAGAAATTGATTTTACTATGTCTGGTTTTGAAGGTGATATTACAGGTTGTTTTAATAATATAAGAACTAATAAATATTCAGTTAAATGTGTTTTTCCCAATTTATCTTTGGATATTGAACAAATAGACGATAACATGTATTTAGCGGATATGGGTGGAATTATCTATGTAGTTATAAAAGGTAAAACTCCTACAGGTTGCGAAACTTTCCATCGTAGATTGATTCGTAGATTGAATTTAGAAGATCGTAAGGCGGTTGGAGCAGTTTGGGTGCAAAACGACGGTGACGCTGTTAAGATAGATCCGGTAGTGTGGGTGAAAGAGATAGATAGCTTATTTTATGAGACTTCTTGCGGATCAGGCTCAATCGCCGTAGCTAAAGTTATGAATAAAGCTAATATTATTCAGCCTACTGGAAAAGTAATAAAAATATTTTTTGAAGGTCAAGATGTAGTGGTAAATAGCGAGATTCAAATATTACACAAGAAACACATTGAAAGGTTAGAGGATTGACAATAGAGTTAACCTATGCCTATAATCTATAATACATATTTAATTATATTCACTGATCTTTAAATTTATAAAAGGAGAGAACCATGGGAATTAAAAATTCAAAAAAAGGAAAAACATTGCCGGGCAATTATGTAGTATCGTCAGATATTGAAATATTGTTGGGAAAATGGGCCAAAGAAAGGCAATTAAAATTACCGGATTCAGATTTTTTTGCGCAGATTAGGCGTGAATTTGAAACCTACATGAAGACTATTTTTGCGGGGTTTCATTTAATTCCGGAAGATGCTATCCGAATAGGAATAAACAAAATTGTAAAAGAAAGTGGTTTAGTACCGGTTTCTCTAGATAGAGTTTATTTTGATAACGGAGGTGTCCATTTTGACGTTACCCGGATGGTTGACGAGGATGGTAATGATATTGGGATAGGTCCTCGTCATCAGGGAGAAAGTATGATTCAACAAACCGATAAATTAGATGTTATTGGTAATAAAGGTATTGTACTTGTAGATGATGTTATCTTTTCCGGTGACCTGCTAGTAGCAGTTACCAGGTTTCTAACGAAACATGGTTACAAAATTGAATTGATCTGCGCTGGAGTGGCCATTCGCCAAGGAGTTGATAAACTAAAGGCTCTTGGGTACAAGGTAGAAGCAGGTATGACCTATGAACATGTTATTGATGAAGTCTGTGAAAGAGACTTTTATCCAGGAGTTCCATTTTCAGGAAGACTTTTAGATAATCTTAATAACATCGGAGTGCCTTACCTTTTACCATTCGGTAAACTTGATATCTGGGCGTCCATTCCGTTGGAATATACCATTGATCTTTCAAAATTCTGTATAAAACAGACCATCAGAATTTTTACGGCTATTGAGAAGGCGTCAAATAAAGAAATCTTATGTGGAGATTTGGACAGAGGAGTAATAGGTTATTTACCAATGCAAAGATTTGTTGCTGCTTTAGAAAAGAGTATGAAAGAGTTGTAAAGTAAAACTTTATAATTTCAAAACCGGCTTAGTAAAAGTCGGTTTTTATTTTGTCATTGACTTTTATATTAAATAATGTTATGTTAATATAATTGTTTTATTGTTCATTAAAACCTATAGTCATGAATAAACTACTTATTTTGTCTGATTTAGACAAGACCATCATTGATAGAAATTATAAATTAACAGCTAAAATATCCGATTTCCTTAGTGTGATAAAGAGAGCACAGAATAAAGGGCATTTAGTCGGACTTCATTCTGATACACCTTTGTCAGTTCTTGTGGAATGGGCAAATAAATTTAATATGAATGGCCCAATAATTGGAGAAAATGGTTCTGTGGCGCGGATTTCCAAAGCAATCGAACCCATAACTATTGCACCTAAAGACAGGAGTATTCGTTGGAAGGCTCTGAGAAGAGAAATCAGTTTTTTTCTGGTTAGTAATGGATATTTGGTGGTTGATACCAATGATTATCTTGGCTATTTAGAACAGAAGTATCCCGCTAAAGCCGGAGAGAAGATGATAATAGTTAATGGTTGTCGAGAGCATAGTTTAGCTTACTATGTCCGTTCTGTTATTACTGACGGGTCTCTTGTTAAGGACGTGCTACTATTTAAAAAAGTAAATGATCTGGTTTTAAAGAAGTTTCCACTTTTAAAGGATACTGATCAAGATTTAAACCCGGATTATACCCTTAGTATCTTTGTTTCCAAGGGAGCAAATAAGGCCAATGCGATGCCAGTTCTACGTAGTTATTTCCCCAATCATAAAATAATTATGATCGGTGACGGTACTGGAGATATTGTTATGCATGACAATGTAGATGCTCTATATGCTGTTAGTAACGCTGTATCAGGGTTGAAATCTGTTGCTGATAAAGTAGCAATACGGGCTGTAACAGAAGGTGTTATCGAAATTATTAATGATATCATTTAGAAAAAAAAGCTTAAAATATAACAGGGTTCTTTATAACCCTGTTTTTTTCTTGACAGAATTTAAAATTTAACATAGTATTAATGAAACCTATCAGTCCTTTCTAAAAAATAAAAAAATTCGGGCGTGTAGCTCAGTTGGCTAGAGCAGCGGATTGTGGATCCGCGGGTCGTCGGTTCGATCCCGATCGCGCCTACCAAACCCAGTTATTTATAGCTGGGTTTTTTATTGTCTACAACTTGACACCAGGGGGCTAATTGTCGTAAGATTGTATGAAAACTAGTACATTAAAATTTAATAATATAATAAAAGAGGAGGTGTAAGATGAGTAGAAAAATCAAATCGAGATTACCAGGAGGCTTTCAGGATTTTGATACCCGAAAGTGCCTGATTAAAGAAAAAGTCATTGGAATTATAGAATTAGTTTTTAGAAGTTTTGGTTTTAATCCTATTGAGACCCCGTTAGTTGAATTTTATGAGGCTTTGGTGGGACGAGATGATACTTCAAAAAATCTGTTTCAATTGCGTACTAAAGGAATTGGCGCTGAGGAAACACTGGGTTTAAGATTTGACCATACGGTTCCATTTGCTAGATTTTTAGCTCTTAATCCCTATAACAAGAAGAAGCAGATAGGCATTTCTTTGCCTTGGAAGCGATCTACTGTAGGGCCAGTTTTTAGAGCTGATAAACCACAGCAAGGAAAGTATAGGCAATTTTTTCAGTTTGACATTGATATCGCCGGAACAAGGCTGATGTTAGCTGATGCTGAAATTGTGGCGGTTATGTATTGTACTTTAAAAGCTTTATTGAAAGATGAAGAGTTTAAAATTAAGATCAATAACCGTAAAACTTTAAATGGTTTAGCAGAAATGTTAGGCTTTGAGTCCAAAAGCGAAAAAGCTATGCAAATAATGCGTAGCTTAGATAAAGTAGAAAAAATTGGTTGGTCAGGAGTTAAAGAAGAATTAGCTTTAAAACCAATTGATGATTTTGATCCTAGCCCAGGACTAGATGAAAAAAGTCTAGAAATTGTCTATCAGTTTATTACTATATCTGGTAATAATACCGATAAGATCAAGAAAGCCAGAGAGGTTTTTAAGGGGAATAACTTAGCTCTGCAGGGTATTGAAGAATTAGAACAAATTCTAGCTTACGCCGATAATTTAGGTGTTCCGGTGGAAAACTTAGTTATCGATTTTTCAGTAGCTCGGGGATTGGGCTATTACACTGGTCCGGTATTTGAAACCGAGATTCCAAGAGCAAAGAGATTTGGTAGTGTATTCTCTGGTGGTCGATTTGACGACCTAATGCAGAGATTTTCAAACGTTAGTTTGCCAGCAGTAGGAGCTTCTATCGGAGTAGATAGACTTTTGGCTGTTATGGACTACTTAAAATTAACAATTGAAACAAAGAATACTGTTTCAGAGGTTATGATCTTGCGTCTAGGTGAAAATCTGGATAGTAAGTACTTAGAAATTCTGAACTGGATAAGAGAGACGGGTTTTAATGTCGAATTATCTTTTTTTGGAGACACTACATGGGGTGCTCAATTTAATTATGCTTTATCTAGGTTGCCAGGCTTAAAATATTTGGTAATTATGGGTGGAAATGAAATTGAAAAAGGCACTGTACAGATTAAGAATCTTGCTAATAAAAAGCAAGAAGAAATTGCATACAAAGAAATAAAGAAGTATTTTTTAACATTAAAAACAGAGAAATTGTGAAAAAAATTAGAACTATTATTATTGACGGAAAGTCCCTTTCGTTATTAGATGTTATTCTAATAGCACGTGGGCAAGAGGATCATCCTGACAGTGATGATAATCATCATCATCATTCCAGCTATCCTACGGTTGAAATAGAAAAAGATGCAAAAAAAGCTTTAAGCGAATCGCATAACGCTCTAAAGGCGTACATGGATGCTGGTAATATTGTATACGGCGTAAATACTGGTTGTGGCAATCAAAAATCTACGATTATTCCTCCTGATCAGATAACTGCATATCAAGCTCACTATATTCCCGCTCATTGTGTGGGAACTGGTGATTATTTTGACGCAGAAGTTACTAGGGCGGCAATGATTCTGAGAGCTAACTCTTTTTGTCGTGGTAATTCAGGCATCCGTTTGAAAGTAGTAGATAAGATTGTTGAATTGTATAATAAAGGAGTTATCCCTGCTGTTCCTAGTCAGGGGTCAGTTGGAGCTTCCGGTGACCTATGTCCTTTAGCTCATATGGCAGCAACCATGATGGGGCTTGAAGGCCAAATGGCTTTTTATAAAGGTGAGACAATACTAGCTAAAAATGCTTTAGCAGCAGCTGGGATTGAACGATTGGTGTTGGAAGCAAAGGAAGCCATGGGGTTGACCAACGGGTCTACTTTTATTCTATCATTGAGTGTTTTAGCTTATTATGATGCGCTAAATCTTTATGAGTATGGTAATTTGATCGCCGCATTAGCAATGGAAGCAGTTAGAGCAGAAAAGAATGCTTTTGATCCAAGAGTACATGAATCTAGAGGGCATAAAGGCTCAATTGATGTAGCAAGAATCCTTTTAGAATTAACTGATGGTTCCCTGAGAATGACTGATGCAGGTCGAAGGGTGAAATTAGCAGCTGAAACTAAAATTTATCGAGAGGATGAAAATGGAAAAAAGACTGATGAGCCTGTACCGAGAGTGCAGGATACTTATTCTTTCCGAGCTCATCCTCAGGTTATGGTAGTTCTTTCTAATGCTTTGGACGCTATGAAAGTGGTCTTAGAGAAAGAAATTAACGCCAGTACCGATAACCCATTAGTGTTCAAGAAAGAAGATGGTACATTTGAAACCAGGAGTGGTGGAAACTTTCACGGAGAAATATTAGCCCATTCAGCTGATAATTTAAAGAATGCTGTTACAGCAATAGCTAATATCTCAGACAGAAGGTTCTACAACATGTTAGTTCCTGAAGACAGTTATGGTTTACCAGGCGATTTAGCCGGACCGGTTAATAAAAAATTAAATACCGGTTTGATGATTCTGCAGTACTCTACAGCTGCATTAGTGCATGAGATGAAAATTCTTTGTACCCCATCAGGTGTAGATAGTATTCCAACGTCAGCAGGCCAGGAAGACTATGTTTCTATGGGAACAGTTGCCGCTCGACACTTGAGGAGAGTTGTTACGATGGGTAAGAAAGTACTTGCTGGGGAAATGATGGCCGCTATTCAGGGTATTGCTTTAACCGAGAAAGAGTTAAAAGAATATGCTAGGTTAGGTACTTACACTGGGTATGCTTACGACTTCTTCTTGGAGAAAGTTGATGAACTTCCTATTAACGAAGACCGAATAATGTTGAGTGTTATTTGGGAAAAAGTTATCCAACTCATGTCAGAAAAAACAATGTATGACATTATTGGTTAACATGATCATTATTAAATTAAAAGGCTGTTTTAAAAACAGCCTTTTTTCTTTTTCTTTAGATGCTGAAATGTGATATAATTAAACTAGATTAATAAATAATTTAAAATATATGCCAGTTAAAAAAATAGATAAGATTTCTGCTAAAGTGCTGAAGTATTTGGAGAAAACAGGGATTAAACATGACATTTTAGAGCATAAGACAGTTTATACTGCGATTGACGCTGCCAAGACTCTAAAGAAAGAATTAAATGAGATTGCTAAGTCTTTACTGATTAAGGCAGATAAAGATTATTATTTGGTGTTGTTGCCATCTGATCACAATTTAGATGCTGATAAATTAAAGAAAGTCATTGAGAAGGGTGGAGATAAGCAGGTAAAAAGTATTAAAATTCCGGGAGAAAAAGTTATGGAAAAGACTTTAAAAATTAAAGCAGGAGCTTTAACTGCTTTTGGCAGCCTATATAATATTCCTGTGATTGTAGATAAAAAATTAGAAAAGGTTCGGAAAGCTGTGTTTGCCAGTGGTAGTCTGAATCAGAGTGTAGAGATTGCAGTTAAGGATTTTATAAAAATGGAAGATGCTTTGTTAGACAACTTTGGTATCAAGAAGAAAATTAAGGTAGATAAAAAAGTCAAGATTAAGAAGCCAGTAAAGAAAAGCCCAGCCAAGAAGAAGCCAGTAAAGAAAGCAGTTTCTAAAAAGAAATCAGCTGCTAAGGCAAAGAAGAAAGTTACTGCAGCTAAGAAGAAGAAATAATTATGATGGAAGTTAAAATAGAAAAATTTCAAGGTCCTTTAGGGCTGCTTCTACAGTTGATAGAGAAGGATGAATTAGATATCACAGAGATTGGATTATCCGCGATTGCCGATCAATACGTTAACTATATTCAAGATAATTTACAGACGACGCCAGATCAAATGGCGAATTTTTTGTTGGTAGCGGCTAGATTATTGTATATCAAGTCTAAGGCGTTACTACCTTATTTATATAATGAAGAGGAAGAGACTGAAATCGATGATTTGAAAACTCAGTTGAGGATGTATAAAGAATTTATTCGGGCCAGTGAAAAAGTTAAGGAATTAGCCAGTGGCAAAAGATTTTTATTTGCTAAGCCATTTCATCCGGGACAAGCTAAGCGACAGTTATTAAAAATTTCTTCCTTCTTATCACCTAAAGATTTGACTAATAAAGAAATAAAGCAGACATTTCAAGGTATTCTGGATCGTTTAAAACCTCAAATTGAGAAAATGGAAGAAGCTAGGCTGGATTATGTAGTCACTATTGAGGAAAGGATTAGTCATATTCAAGGTTTGTTAGACAGAGGAACTAATTATAATTTTAGTTCGTTAATTAATCAGGCTGAGAATAAAACAGAAATAATAGTAAATTTTTTGGCAGTATTAGAATTAGCTAAGCAAAGACAATTAATTTTTAAACAAAGTGGCTTGTTTGGAGAAATAAATATATTTTCATCAAAAAGTATCTAAAATATTATTATGAGTTTGAAATCACAAATTGAATCATTATTATTTATCTCAGCTAAATCATTAAATTTAAATGATTTAGTTAAGTTAACTAAAAAAGATAAAAAAGAAATTGAAAAGGCTGTTTTAGAATTAAAAGAGGATTATAAAGCGAAAGAGTCTGGCTTACAAATTATTAAGAATAATAGTAACTATCAAATGGTTTCAGCGGCCGAAAATGCTAAGCTAGTGCAGAAATTTTTAGAAGATGAAACTTCTGGAGAGTTGTCTCAACCTAGTCTCGAAGCCCTAACTATTATTGCCTATCGTGGGCCGATCGCTAAGATAGAATTAGAGAGAATTAGGGGCGTAAATTGCAGTTTAATTTTAAGAAATTTGATGTTACGAGGATTAATTGAGGAAAAAAAATTATCTAGTGGACAGGATAAAGTATATGCTGTAAGCTTAGATTTTATTAGGTTTTTAGGAATCGAAGAGGTGAGCCAATTACCTGATTATGAGAGACTAAATAAAGATCAAACTATCTCAGATTTTCTGGCTGGTACTTTGAATTCTGACCCAGAAAACTAATTTAAATTTATGGGATTTACTATTACGGCTATTCTAATCACGTCAATTTTTACAAACAGCTGGTTTATGCCCAGCTTTTTTTCCTATTTTAACAATGATTTAGAAATTCCTGTCACTACTAAAGAAGTGGTGGTAAACAGAAGCCAGCTATTGGACAATTATTTTAATAATCCTCAAGAGTTAGATATCTCTGCTGGTAAAGCAGCCATATTAGAAGCAGATAGTAATTATTTTTTATATGAAAAAAATAGTCAGTCAGTTCAGCCAATAGCTAGTATTACTAAATTAATGACCGCTCTAGTGACTATAGATTTAAATCCCAATTGGGATGAAATATATGAAATTCAAAAGGACGATAGAAGGGAAGGCGGAAAAATTCATCTTTATTGGGGAGACCAAGTTACTATTAATGATTTATTTTATCTAAGTTTGGTGGGTTCAGCTAATACGGCTACAGCGGCATTAGTTAATTCTTTAGGTGTAACTGAAGAAAATTTTGTTACATTGATGAATAGTAAGGCCAGGCAACTGGGCTTATTTTCTACCAGCTTTGCTGACCCGGTTGGTTTATCTGAAGATAATTTATCTACCGCTAGAGAAGTAGCTAGATTAACTAAAGAAGCCTTAAATCAACCAGAGATACTGGAAGCTCTAGATAATTCTGAATATATAGTGACCACTCAAAAAGGAGCTAAACGAACCATCTCTTCTACGGATCTGTTGATTGACGAAGATTTGCCTGGAGATTTAACTTTAATTGGTGGCAAAACTGGCTATATTGAATTAGCTGGTTACTGTTTTACTGCTCAATTTAATAATTTAGGACAGCCTGCTATTATTACCGTAGTCTTGGGTTCGGAAGATGTTTTTAAGCGTTTTCAAGATACGCTAATTTTAGCCAAGTGGGCTTATAGTCTATAACCAAAAAAGCTTGTTTTTTCCACTAAAATACAATAAAATAAAGACTTGGCTACATAATGTCATTCCAGCCTCTAGAAGACTAGAAGAATTGAACTGGCATAAGCTAATAGTCAAGTATTTGATTGCTGGGTTTCTGTCTACTTTAACCCATTTGTTAGTGTTGCATTTTGTGCACACAGTGTTTTATTTAAACATTATAGCTTCTACTACGGTTGCTTTCATTGCGGCGTTTTTAGTAAGTTTTAGTTTACAAAAGTTTTGGACATTTAGAAATCTAAGTAGGAAATATTTACAACAAATTTATCTTTATTTGTCCATAGGAATTTTTAATTTATTCGTAAACGGATTGTTGATGGAAATAACTGTTAATTGGTGGGCTTGGCATTATCTTTGGGCTCAGATCGCTACTTCTGCTTTAATTGCTGTAAGCAGTTTCATATTATATAAATTTATTGTTTTTAAGAAATAACATGAAATTAGAAATAAATCGTAGTCAATATAGTATTAATCCGGTTCAATTTCTTAGGCAAAATGGTTGGGCGACAATATATGATCGTCGAAGAAATAAAACTAGTTATGTAAAAAGATTGACCAGAGATTTTTATCCGCGTTTACATCTGTATTTAGATGAATATTCGGAAAAATATGTTTTTAATATTCATTTAGATCAAAAACAAGCTAGTTATCATGGCCATGCGGCCCATAGTGCAGATTATGAAGATAATCCAGTTCTAGAACAGGAGATAGCCAGATTAAGGCAGGAATTAGGTGAATTTAAAATTACACTTAAAGAGCCAAAAAAAGATATTTTAGAAAATGTAGGGAATGGCATATTAGGTGCCGAAGCTCAGTCAAGTAAAAAATCTTGGTGGAGAAAAATATTTTAAATAATTATGAGTCAAAGTGAAGAAATAAAAAATAAGCTTGATATTGTAGACGTTCTTCGAGATTATATTCAACTGAAGCCAGCTGGAGCTAATTTTAGAGCTCTATGCCCGTTTCATAATGAAAAGACTCCTTCTTTTATGGTTTCACCAGAGAAGCAGATTTTTCATTGTTTTGGTTGCGGTAAGGGGGGTGATGTTTTCAGCTTTGTAATGGATATGGAAGGATTAGACTTTGCCGGTGTTTTGAGGTTGTTGGCTCCTAAAGCGGGAGTAGTGTTAAAGAAACAAGATTTTGTTAAAAGTTCTCAGCGCTCTCGACTCTTAGATTTATTAGATTTAGCTAGTCGGTATTATCATAAATCATTACTAGATACTAGTGGCGGAAAAAAAATGTTAGGATATCTAAAAGACAGAAATTTGAGTGATGATACTATTGCCGAGTGGCAAATTGGTTATAGTCAGAATAGTTGGGATGATTTGATTAATTTTTTGAAGAATAAGAAATATCGTGAAGATGAAATATCTAAAGTTGGTCTAAGTCATAAGAAAGAAGGTAAGAGTCATTATTATAACCGCTTTCGTAATCGAATTATGTTTCCCATTAAAGATATCAATGGCAACACAGTAGCTTTTACCGCCAGGGTTAATCCGCAGATTGAAGAGCAAGAAAAAATGGGAAAATATATTAACAGTCCAGAAACAGAACTATATAATAAAAGTAAGATACTGTTTGGTTTAGATAAGGCTAAAATGGAAATTAAGAAGCAAGATTTGGCTATAGTAGTAGAAGGCCAAATGGATGTTATTGCTTGTCATCAGGCAGGCTTTACAAATGTAGTAGCTTCTTCTGGCACAGCCTTAACCAATGATCAACTAAAGATTCTAAAAAGATATAGCAATAATATTGCCCTATCCTTCGATATGGATAAAGCTGGCCAAATGGCAGCAGATAGAGGTATTAATGAAGCTTTGGGATTGGAAATGAACATTAGAGTCATTGTTTTACCAGAGGGTAAAGATCCGGCTGATCTAATTGCTAAAAGTTCACAGAGCTTTAGGGAGGCAGTAGAGCAGTCTGTGGTGTTCATGGAATATTGTTTTGATAAAATATTAGAAGAATATGATGTCAATGAGGTTGTTGGGAAAAAGCATGCTGCAAAAAAAATTATGGACTTGATTTCTAAGATAGTTAATAAGATCGAACAGGATCACTGGATGAAGCAGGCTAGCGAAAAACTTAATGTCTCAGAGAATGTTTTTAGAGAATCTTTGACCTCTCTCAAATTATTAGCAGCGGATAGGAAAAAGAAAAACGTTACTCCGACTATGCCAATTAAAGCAGTTTTGAGCAGAGAAGAGAAGTTGGCTAAGTCAGTTTTAGCCTTGTTATTAAAATTCCCCCAGCTAATTCCTTACGCAGTGTCTAATTTAGAGGTTCAAGAAGTTTCCGGAGATAAAAATGTTGAGTTTTACAATCAGCTAATTATTTACTATAATAAAGATAATTCCTTAGATTATTCTCAATTCAGTAACTGGCTAAAAGAGAGTAGCCGAGAAGTTTTTAGTCTTTTGTCCGAGCTGACCTTACTAGGTGAGAAAGATTTCTATAACCTAGAAAGTTCACAGGCACAAAAAGAACTTATTAATTTAATTTCTCTGGCCAAATCTCTATTTCGTCAAAGTAGGAAGAAAGATATTGAGAAAGAAATTGCTGTTTTAGAAAAAGCAGGTAAACGCGACGAAGTTACTAAGTTGCTAGAGGAATTACAAAGGTTATCGGCTCAGATCTAAGAGTCTAAGTTTTTGCTATTTATGTCCAAAACAAAGATTAAAATTAAGAAAAAAAATACTTCGAAAAAGAAAGCTATCAAGAAGAAGGTTGTTATTAAAAAGAAGATCGTTAAGCCAATAAAGAAAGTTTTTAAGACGGTTACCAAGAAGAAAGCTACAGTTAAAAAGGCAACTAAAAAAATAATTAAAAGAGTTATTACTCAGCCAGACGTAGAAAAGCTGGGCAAGCTAATTGTTAAGGGTCGTTCCCGTGGTTTTGTGACTGAGACTGAATTGTTATTCCTATTTCCAGAGATTGAAGAATATGTTTATAATTATGAGATTTTTTTAGGTGATCTTCAAGATAGCGGTGTTCGTATTATTGAAGATGTTGGTAGTATTCTAGGTCTAGAAGAAAGAGCTAGAGAAGAAAAGGAGTCAAATGGAGAACAGTTAATTGGTAGTGTGGATATGTCTAAGCTTAGTGAAGACTCTATTCAGATGTATCTGAAAGAAATTGGTAAAGTACCATTATTAACCGCAGATGAAGAAGTAGAGCTAGCTAAGAGAAAAGAAAAGGGTGAAAGAGAGGCAGAAAAAGGTATTATTGAAGCAAATCTGAGATTGGTAGTTTCAATTGCTAAGAAATTTGCTGGTGCTAAAGGTTTAAGTCTATTAGATCTTATTCAGGAGGGTAATATTGGCTTATTTAGAGCCGTAGAGAAGTTCGAGTATAGGAAGGGCTATAAATTTTCTACTTACGCCACCTGGTGGATTAGACAGGCTATTACTAGAGCTCTAGCTGATCAGTCTAGAACCATTCGTATTCCAGTGCATATGGTAGAAACTATTAATAAGTTTCAACAAGTGCAGAAAAGCTTGATTCAAGAATTAGGCAGAGAGCCCCTACCAGAAGAAATTGCTGCTGAAATGGATGAAGATCTAGATAAGGTTCGATATATTATTAAAATTTCTCAAGATACTATTTCTCTAGAAACCACTATTGGAGATGATGAAGAAGATTCTACCTTAGAAGACTTTATTGAAGATGTGAAAAACATTTCCCCCGATAGAGCAGCCGCTTTACAACTATTAAAAGATTATGTAAAAGAAATTATAATCAATCTGTCTCCTCGTGAGCAGAAGATTTTAGAAATGCGTTTTGGCTTAACCGATGGCGTAGCTCATACCCTGGAAGAAGTAGGACAAGAATTTGATGTTACTAGAGAGAGAATTAGACAGATTGAAGCTAAGAGTTTGGAGAAGATTAGAAAGCTCAGAGGATTAAATAAACTAAAAGACTACTAACATGAAAAGGAAACTACTAAATCAAATTTTAGCTTTAACAGTTTTAGGATGTTTTTTACCCAGCTTAACTCTAGCCTGGTCTTGGCAGAGCTTGTTTAGTGGTGATAAAGATCATGCCGATAAGGCTATAATTAGTAGTTTAGATGCAGAGAAGGCTGATGAAAAATTTAATGTTTGGGCCCAGGCGATAGCAGATAAAAGTCTTTTGTCGGTAATCTCAGATAATAATAACTTTATTTTTGGTGAAGCTGAAGCAAATTTTATTGCAACACGTATGTTGGAATCTGCAATAGATCCTTTGATGACGAGTCCAAAAGTGGAATTTGAACCAGGGTTTATTCGTTTAAGTGGTTATTTATTGAAGCCAGTTAGCGGTCATATTGAATTAGAGATAGCCGTGTATCCTGAAGGTGAAATATTGAAGTTTACTACCCTAAGAGCTCGATATCGTAATTTCTATATTCCACAGTTTTTAGCTAATAGATTATTAGAAAAATCTAGTCAAGATATTTTAGAGACTTTATACACCTATCCAGAATATACCGGTATGGAAGTGGTAGTGAAAGATGACAGGCTTTTTCTAAGGTATTATTAACTTATTGACATCATTTACTTATTGTTTTAATATATCTGTACGTTGCTGACAAAGCAATTTTATTATTTTCCCGGGTGGCGCAGTGGTAGCGCAACTGGCTGTTAACCAGTGGGTCGTCGGTTCGAATCCGACCCCGGGAGCATTGAAAAAGACGAGTGAAAAACTCGTTTTTTCTTTTGTTTAAGGGGCGTTTAGAAGTTTTTTTGAACCGAAATTTGAAACCCCCAAATTATCGATTGTGACGCTATTGTGACGTACATTTATTTTTTGTGACGTTTCTAATGTCTGAATAGCGTTTCTCAGGGTGTGTTGACCGAGATGAGCATATCGCATAGTAGTCCTGATATCTGAATGCCCCATTAATTCCTTTATGGCGGCCATAGAGACACCTTTCTCTGCTAGACGTGATGCAAATGTATGTCGAAGCTTATGCCAGCCTATGTGGCGCAGATTAGCTTTATCGCAAATTGAGTTAATTGTGGTGCGTGAATATTCTGGTCTAAATCTTTCTTCGTCAGGACCTTTTAACACAAAATCTTTTCTAGGCGATAAAGTTACTAGATGATCTAGCAAATCTTTGGTCATTGGCATGTAGCGAATACGGTTGCTCTTGGTAGTCCCTAATACTCCAGCGGAAAAGCTTTGACTAATTGTAATCTGTTTTCTGTCAAAACTAATTCGTTCCCATTTTAGAGCCATTAATTCTCCAAGTCTCATGCCTGTATGCAGGGCTAAGAGTATGGCGGTATAGTAATGACCGTGAGCATGGCTTAGTAATAGTTTAGATTCCGCTTCGTTTAGGTAATCGAATTCTGGAGGATTTTCTCTCAGTGGTTTAGTAATTGGAGCTTTTTCCAATGCTTCCCATTCAACAGCTGTCCGTAAACATTTCATTAATGTACCTACTTGAAGATTAACACTTCTAGGTTTGAGATGTTTTAATTGTTTAGCTTTAAATTCTTCAATATTTAGACTAGTTATTTCATCTATTCTTTTAGTGCCGAAATAGGGAACTAGAGCAGATCTCAAATCAGAAAGCCTACTTTTAATTGCTGAGGGTTTGTTATTAACCTTTACGTAAGATTCGAACCACTTAGTAGAGAATTCTTTGAAGGTCGGTGTCTTTATTTTTGGTTTAGGTAATAACTCTTGTCCTCGGGCTAATCGTTGCCTAAGGAGTGCTTCAAATGCTTTTGCTCCGGCTCTGGAAATATCTGGACTAGGGAGCCGATATCTTATGCCTTTGAAGCTGAAGTCTACCCACCATTTATTTGAACGTTTAGTTACACTCATAGCATATATTTAAGTCATTGATTCAACACAATTTTTATCTAGAAAATCTAAGACATCCGATTTCTTGAATCGAATATTATGACCAATTTTATAGAAGGGAATCATTCGCCGACTAATTAGACGATAAACAGAAGTTCTGGAAATACCAAGCAGTATAGCCAGTTGGTCAGTGTTAAGAAATTCAATTGTATTTAAATCAATTACCATTAAGTTTTAAGGAGCAATACAAGGACACAGGGGTCTGCGTCAGTCAATATATTACTCTATCATATCTTTTTCTTTATTGTCTACTTCAAATAGTTCATATTTTATAGAACCGTAATAACTTTGGAAGACTTTTTGAAATAGAAAATTGAAGTTTGGGCATTTAGATTTTATATCTAAAATGTTAGGAGAATGAAGAATAGTGGGCTTAGCTAAGTTACGAGAACAGAAATATTTTTTGTTATTGAAGTATCTTTCATCACTCATATCTTTACCGATGTATTTAACAACGTACATGCCAATGTTTGTATGAGCGTCAATGCTATTTACTCTTATAAATCCGTGTCCCCAAATTTGAGCTATTTTGTTTTGGTCGATGTAGTCAAGGTTTATTAGTATATGGTAGTGTACTGCACCACGTTTTTGGAACTCAGGCACGGCTATATATTTTATGTTATCTTTTAAAACTTTTAATTTTCTTATAAAGGCTTTTAGTTCTTTGTTACATGATTTTAAATCAGTGCGATTTTCAGCAAAAGTTAAAGTTAAAAATTTATTCATTTCTGGATTTGAGTTAATGCGCCATTTAATCTCTCGTCTACAGCGATATATAGCAAATTCGTTTAATTTTTTAGGCCCTTCTTGTGGTTTTCTTTTTTTTCTTTTTTTCTTGTTTCTTTTAGATCCAATCCTAATGCCAACTTTGTTTTTGTATACTTCAACTTTGTTACCAGTTATTATTATCTTTGTTCTGTATTCCATATATTTTTTCTAGCTTCTTTTTTTCTTTCTGATAGGAAGCAAGCATGTTAGCGAGTGCGCGAGATAACTGACGATGTTTCACAGACTTACTATATTCAAGCTCTATTCCAATTAGGTCTATTCTGTTACAGAGCCAAATATAGTAATCTTGTTCTTTAAAGATGTTTTTTTCCATATAGATGTTCTTAAGTGTGTATTTAATCAAGTTAAGGGAAGGGCTATATTAACGGTCGCACTTTCGGCTATCGCCGATGAAAGTGGCGACCGTTTTAAAATACAGTCTATTCCTAAATAAAAAAATCGCTTTTTATAGCGACTTTATTTTAACTCTATTGTCCCACGGAAAGATATTACGTAATAGATTCTTTATTTTGTTATTATTTTTTGAGCCTTATTCTTCATTCTTTTAATAATAATGTTTATTTCTTGGTAACTTAGTGCGGTAGAGTATTTATTATTTATATATTTAACAATTTCAGAAGATTTTTTATATAAATTTTTTTGTTGATATATTTCTATGTCTCTTTCGAAATTTTTGCTTGAATGTTTTTTATTTTTTACAGATACATCATTTTTTAGCAAGTAAGCAGAATATTTTTTTATTTCTTTCCAAAAGGTTTTAATTTCATCTATGCTAGTATTTTTGTTTATATTTATTACTGCCATATTCTCTGATAAATTGCCTGGATTCTTAATCAAGAATGGCCGTATGTTATCAGGCATAGATTCTTTTGAATAGTAATATTTTGTTTCGTCATCAGAAAATACAAAATCTTCTAGATAAGATTGGTAGGAAGGTGATAAATTATATTTCATTCTTATTTTAGATATTCCTAAACTGTTTTTCTCATCTAACTTATGCGCCGTTTCAGCAATGACTTTCCCTTCCTCTGATTCAATACCCGGTTTAAAATTTTCAGTATTAATAGGCCTATGATTAATCATATTTAAGGTAATAATAACAAGGTTTTTTCTAAAATCATTTACGTCTTTGTAAAATTTTTTGTTAACGGTATATAAAATCCAGATGTCTTGAACAAATTTTTCATGAGGATTAATTTTTTTATCTTTTATTTTTCTCATAACTAAAAATCATGACATATATTTATCTTGGTGTCAATATATGTTTATCATTAGCTGTTATGAGATATTAAATATTTTTGATTGACGAGGCTGTGACTATGTTTAAGGTCATGAAAAAATCGTTTTTTTGAGATAATTTTAATAAACATCCTATCTAATATTAGTTGATTTCTGAGCCGGGAAGGAGTAAAATTATAGTATAATTAATTTAAATTAGTAATATGCTTTCAAAAATTACAACTTTAGTTATTGGCATTGGCAGTATTTATTTTTTTTATGAATATAATTTTTTTATTGGAGTTATTCTTTTAGTTTGGCTGATATTAAGATTACTTGGTGTAACTTTGCAGAAATTAGGTTTAAATAGCTCAATAATTAATAATAACTTAGAAAAGACATGTAATGTCTATTTAAGTCTTAGAATTAATGTAGAAAATGTTTTAAAACATGAAGCAGTAAATGATTTGTATGAGAAATTAAAGAAGAATAAAAAAATTAAAGAAAACAATAATAACGATTGGATTAAAAAACTACTCTCTAATTATAAGAAAGTATATAAAAATGATAATTTTTGGGAAGAAGTAAAGTTTAATATAAAAAATAACCTACTTTGGAAGAATGAAAAAATTGATTTTAATGACGATATTTACTATGAGATTAAAATTCCATATGAATATAGCAATAGGAAAAAAGAAGGTTCAATTTTTGGTATAGAACTTGAAGACAGTTTAACAATCAGAATATTTGTAATTAACGGAATTATTAAACTGCAAATTGGAGAGTTCTCGAAAGAATATACTCCAGAGATCTTAAAAGATGGAGGATTGGCAGCTTATAAAACTTATGAAACTATAACTTCATTTCCTTTAATATATTTTTCATTTGGCCATAAAATACCTCAAAATTATTTAAATATATCTTTTTATGCAACCGAGTTTTATAAAAATAAATTTATAAAACTAGTTGAGAAAAAAAATGTTCCAAATGACTGGGTTAAACTAAATAGGGATTTAAAAAATTACAATTATGTTTGCAGTCTCGCAGATGAACATATTAATGACGGTGGTAAATGGCAGAAAATAGTTAAAAACTTTAATGAAGAAAAAGATAATATATTAAGAATAGAAAATTTTAAAAATCCTTTTGCCAGAGATGATAGCGAGGATGATTATTTTGCTCGAGAATTTCTGAACAATAGCAATATTTATTATCAGAATAATTATTTAGTCGTTAATATTGATAATATTAATGATTATAAAGAAAAAAAAGAAAAATATACATACACCGACTACTGGGAAGAGATGCCTTAAATTATTAAAATAAATATAATTTTTATAAATAATAACATAATTATGATACCTTATAAAGCACCAAAATATAATTTATCATCGTTTAACTGCCCTCATTGTCAGGCCTTTTCTAGTCAGCATTGGGTCGATGTGTATGCGGGATTTAGGGGTGATAATATGGATAAAATAAAATTATCTTTTTGTGATCATTGTAAAAAATATTCATTATGGCATAAATGTCAAATGATATCCCCTGAATTTAGTGGAGTAGAGCCTCCCAATCAAGATCTAGATATCGAGATTCAAAATGACTACATAGAGGCTGCGGGAATTATACAAAAATCTCCCAGGGGCGCAGCTGCTTTATTGAGGCTTGCTATACAAAAGTTATGTAAACAATTGGGTAAATCAGGAAAAAATGTTAATAATGACATCGCATCGTTGGTAAAAGATGGTTTGCCTGAAAAAATTCAAAAAGCTTTGGATACTGTTAGAGTGACAGGAAATGAAGCTGTGCATCCCGGAGTCCTTGATCTCAAGGATAATATAGATATCGCATATAATCTCTTTAAGTTAGTTAATTTTATAACTGAAAAAATGATTACCGAGCCACAAGAGATTGACAGTCTTTACGAAGCTATGCCAGATGATAAAAAAGAGGAGATTAAAAAACGAGATAACAGTTCTTGAAAAAGTTTTTTTTATTACCTCTCCTTGAATACAAAATAATAAAATAATTTAAAAAGATAAGATTGGTAAAATTTATGAGTATTTATAGCGCAGCTAAAGATGCTGCTAAAATTTTAAAGGAAGCGGGCAAGATCGAAGAATACCAGAAAATACTGGATTTAATTGACGATTTGTTTCAGAAAAGAGAAGAGATTGAACAATTGAAAAAAATTAATAATGGATTAGAGGAAAAATTACGTGTTACCGGGGGCTATGAGTTTCGTAATAATGCTTATTACTCAACTGAAACAAAGGATGGGCCCTTCTGTTCTAGGTGTTTTGATAAAAACAAAGAATTAATTAGGATTATTCCGATGAAGATTGGAAGTAGCAGAGCGAAATGTCATGAGTGCGGTAGTGTGGTGAATTATACAGGGAATGCTAGCTCTTCTCAGTTTCATCAGGTAAGCAGGAATAGGTATCAATAGAATGATAGTTATGAGCGGAATATGATTAAAATTTGAATTAACGGGAGATCACCCCTCCTTGTATTGCTAAGCATCAAAAAAATTGTGACGCTATTGTGACGTAGAGGTGATACCCTGTTTAATGCTTCACAAAAAGTTGTTTAAATTGCTAAAAATAATAATGTTTAAAAAATTATTTAAATACGGATCTGGCCCTACTTATGTAATGAAAGAATATGGTAGGAGATATAATGTGTATTCCAGGCTTTTGTATATTTTTGTAGGGATATCAATAATAACCATTCTTATAGCTGCTTATGAAATGATGATAAAAGGTAATTATTTATTTTGGATTATAGTAAATATAATAGCCTTTATTTCTACGCGTTTGGCTTATTTGTTTCGTAAAAAATTTGATGATAATGAAAAGACTTATGGAGTAGGTTATGATGCGGAAGAATTAATAGGAACAAAGTTAGCTGCCATGGGTGATAACTACAAAGTTATACACGATATCTTAAAAGGCAAAAAGATGGGTAATATAGACCATGTAGTAATTGGGCCAACTGGAATATTTGCCATTGAAACAAAAGGCAATACTAAAGATAACATTTTTTACTATCAAAACGGCATAAAGAAATTTACAAAGTTTGGAAATAAATTTGTAAATCAGGCCGCTAGTAATGCTCTATGGGTTCATAATGTTTTAAAAGATAAACTAGATATTGATAAATGGGTATATGGAGTGGTCGTGAGGCCCCTAAAGGAAAATGCTAAAATTAAAGGGTGTCGTGATAATAAGGTTTCTGTGTTAGATGGCGATGAAGTTATAGATTATATTAAGAATTTTGATAATATTTTAAGTAACAATGAAATAGGAAATATTCATAGTTTGTTACTTAGAATAAAAAAATTAAATAATTAAATAATTATAAAAAGTATGCCAGGAATAAAAGCAGTAAATTCAAGGAATTTGAGCGTCATAAACTGTAAGTTTTCTGGATTTGATACTGATATAGAGCTGAATAATGTTGACGGGTTTGTGTCAGATAATAATCAGTTTTCAAAGAAGGATAATAATCCAGAATACTTAATTGAACAACTAGCAAACACCATAGAACATAGCGGTTTAGATGGATCTTCAAAGGAAAGATTATTTAGAGATGTTATTCAGTACTTATCTAAAAAAATAAATTTTAGCGTTGAAAAAGAAAAAAAAGTTAAAGACAGGTTAAGTGTAGTTGGAAAAAATGCGATTGACTTCTTTATTCAACTATCTGCTGCAGTTGCAGCTGGTTTAATAATGAATATTAAATAAGTTATTTTTTATACCCCCTTTTTTCTTATTTAGTTCTCACCACCTCCCCTTGTATTACTAAGCATCAAAAAATTGTGACGCTATTGTGACTGAAAGGTGATTAAAAGTGGTAAATACTGGTAACTTCTGGCGACTTACAACAGGGAAGAATAATCGCTAACATTACAATAATTTAGCTAGTATTAGCAACAATATCAGATAGTCCCTTTGGCGCTTCGAATCCGACCCCGGGAGCAAGCAAAAATAGGCTAACATTAGCCTATTTTTTAGTATCAAAGATATAAAAATGTCACAATTTGTGACGCTATTGTGACGTAAAACCTCAATGTTTTTGCCATTCGGTTTTTTCTTGTATCCGACCCCAAATCAACTTTTATTATATTTTTTGCTGTGATAAACTTAAATTATAATAGAATTACAAAAATATGAACAATTTTGAAAAAAATACAGAGGTTAATAAATTTGATCTAGCAAGGAAAAAAGAGAAAGAGTTTGGATATTTTGCTATAACAGCAGAAGATCATAAAGCACTCGGCAGTACCCCGGATGATATTTTAGAGGGTAGCACGGACAAGGCTTTATATGAATTTCTTTCTGATAGCGAAATCGAAGAGTATATTGAAGGAGCTGTCCAAACTATTAAAGAAAATGATGAAAATCTTCAAAAAAACGGTTATATAAATATACAGAGAGAGTTTCTGAGGGTATCGCTACCATTCTTAAGAAGTGTTAATCGTCTTCCAGAAAAATTTGCAGATTTTGATAATAATTCTTAAGTAATGATAAGATTATGAATAATATTGAACAAAAAATGTCTAAATTAATTACAATAAAAACCTATAACAATAGAATGGAAGCAGAATCTGACAAGGGCCTGTTAGAACATCAAGGTATTAAATCAATCGTCTTATCAGATGATTGCGGCGGTGCAAGTCCTCATCTGACGCTCACAAGGGGTGTTGAACTTTTAATTAACAAAAAAAACATAGAAAAAGTTTGTCAAATTTTACAAATTAATAATGAATAATTATATGAATGCAAGTAATTGGTATTCGCAGCTTATTAAACCATCTTGGGCGCCTCCTTCCTGGCTATTTGGCCCAGCGTGGTCATTTTTGTATATTCTCATAGCTATATCTTTTGGTAAGGTAGTTTTATTGTTTGCACAGAAAAAAATACCGTTTATAGTTTTATTGCCTTTTATCCTTAATATTATATTTAATCTATCCTTCACCTATTTTCAGTTTGGTTTAAAAAATAACACTTTAGCTGCTATTGATATACTGCTTGTATTAGGAACATTGATTTGGGCCATGATAGTTATTTATCCATACGTACAATGGGTTGCCTATGTTCAGATACCTTACTTAGCGTGGGTTGCTTTTGCCACTGTGCTACAAATAACAATTACATACCTGAATAAATAACTTTGTTATAATTGTTTATTTTTTATTACAATAATATTATTTCTCGCAGATAGTATGCAAACATTTTTACCTTATAAAAGTTTTGAGAAGTCTGTTCAATTTTTAGACTACAGAAGGCTGGGGAAGCAAAGAGTGGAAGCTTATCAAATACTTAACATAATACTGAATAGAACCAAGAGTAATGGCTGGAAAAATCATCCAGCTGTTTTGATGTGGAAATGTTGTCCAAACGCTTTAAAATCTTATTTTAATATTTGCGTAGAAGAATGGGAGAGACGAGGGTATAGAAATAATATGACTAAGGAGAATATCAGGGGTAAAATTGTATATCCTCAGTGGATTGGGAATAGACAGTTCCATTCAGCTCATCGGTCTAATTTATTAAGAAAAGATTATCATTATTATTCTCAATTTAAATGGAAGGAAGGAAATGACTTGCCTTATGTTTGGCCTGTATGAGAATATTCAACTAATTTCATTTTCATCACCTCCCCTTGTATTACTAAGCATCAAACAATTGTGACGCTATTGTGACTGAAAGGTGATTAAAAATGGTAAATACTGGTAACTTCTGGCGACTTAGAACAGGGAATAATAATAGCTAATATTACGATAATTTAGCTATTATTAGCAACAATGTCAGATAGTCCATTTCGTGCTTCGAATCCGACCCCGGGAGCAAGCAAAAATAGGCTAAGGTTAGCCTATTTTTTAGTATCAAAGACATCAAGATGTCACAATTTGTGACGTTATTGTGTCGGTTTTTTCTTAGATTTTAAAGAAAAAATTATTTTTAGAATCCTAACCCGAAATTACTTTTATTATGTTTTTGGCTGTGATAAAGGGGATCAAATTTAAGAGTAAGGTCGAAAGGCCTATTTTTGTTTTATTTTTAGCCCAATTTTGATATAATAGTTATGTAAAAATAATAAAAAAATAATTTATAAAATAGAATTATGAAAAATTCAACAGCTTTTAAAATTTTGGCTTTACTTGTTTTGTTAGTAGTAGGAGGGTTATTTGTGGTTTACAATAATAAAGCCAACAATACGGGAAAAGTACTGGCTACGCAAACACAGATGAATCAAGATGAAAAGCAAATAGAAAAAACTAATAATATCACAGATGCAAAAGATGTGATACCAGCCCTAAAAGATTTCGATAAAATTAAAAGTAACAATATTTTAGAGGATGAGTCTTCAGAATATTCTGTCAATTCAGAATCAGACCAGAATTGTGATTTATTTTCTAGTAAATTAGCTTCTTGTGCTCAATATAAGTGTCAATTTATTCACCCGTTTACTGAAGAAACTATGGAGAAAGAGATTATGGGGGTGATAAATGAAAAATGTCATTACGAGGAACAAATGCCAAATAATGGTAAAATGACTTGTGATTACGATGAGGATACTAGGATGGCTGTTGCTCAATATTATACAGATATAGTTGATAATGAAGATGATGAAGAGGGAGTACATATAGAGCTGGAGGGCGAGGAATATGAAATTACCTATACAATTAATGGTGAAGAGGTCTTAAATCCATTACAAGAGGTCATGGATAGGGGTATCTGTGTAATATCTGGGTACGATGATTATTCAGAAAATAATAACAGTAGTTTAAGCGGTATTTTAGAAATAGAGTGGGGAGAATTTGTAAAAGCTACAGATTCATCAGGCAGAGATTCATGGAAAATGGATATAAAAATTATTAATAATGAAAACAAGGACGTTGTCTTATCATTTGATGGTTCAAATCCAGACGAGAATTGGGGATGGGGAACTAAATCTATGGTAGATAGTGGGGACGATAAAGTATATGATTTAACAATTCGTCATTATTCTTTCGATAAAGTTAAGTATGATAAAAAATATATAAAATTATCATTTTACGAATGTAATAAGCTGTCAGTAAGAGATGAAGAGGATATATGTCTTTCAAGTTTTGGATTTGACGGAACATTATCTCCTTGGGAGGTTCTTGAAAACAGAGAAGATGCTGGGGATCCGATTAGTCCAACGTTAGTTTCGGAAAAATACTTTAATTTTGATAGTCTTACCACCCCTCCGCTAGAGATTAGTAGAGAAGATTATTTGAAATAAAAATGTTAAAGAGTAATAAACTTATAGAGTAAAGTTTTACTTAGTGCCACCTCCCATCACCTCTCCTTATATTGCACGCCTCACAAAAAGTTGTGACGCTATTGTGACTGAAAGGTGATTAAAAGTGGTAAATGCTGGTAACTTCTGGCGACTTAGGACAGGGAAGAATAATAGCTAATATTACGATAATTTAGCTAGTATTAGCAATAATATTTAATAGTCCATTTCGTGCTTCGAATCTAATCCCGGGATAGGATATTGACAAAAGTATATTTTCACGGTATGCTTTTTTATTACATTTAGATACACAAATTGTTCATTAAAAAACTATAACTATGTCCAGTAAAAAAGAAAGAAGAAAGTTCAAAGCTTTTTACAACAATCAACAAACAAACAAACAGAATGTAGCCGTAGTGGCCCACTCTACCAACAGAAAGGCCAGACGTCCATCACAGGAAATTGGCGACGATATCAGAAAAATGTTGGGTAAATTAAGAGATCATTCTGTTGTTTTTCCTGAGGTTAATTCCGAGCCGATTAAATTGGGAAAACTTTATGAAGTAACAGTTAAAATTGGAGAAGATGAAGCTCAAGAAAGGCGATTGGTATATGCAACTGTAGTGCTTCCATTTGAAGAGAGTGAAGATTGCTTGACGGGATTAACAGAATTGTTTGTTAATTCAAAAAAGAAAGTTATTACTGCTCCAGAAGTGGAAAGTAAAGCCGATGTTTCTCCAGTTTTAAAAGTGTTATATCCACTTCCAATGGGCGGATATGCTATGACACCAATAACAATTTTTAACTGGTATGGTAAAGAAGAAATTGTTATGTCAAACATGAAAGAGCCTCCTTTAGAAATTATTGAAGTAATAAATGCTCCATACTGTCATATTTTTGATATGGTTTGGTCAGGATCCTACATCGGAAGACAAATTGACGGAGTAGAGCTTTTTGAAGAAGCTAAGGTGGCATAAAAAATAACCTATAAAATTAGGATTTATAACCGCATAATCAATATGCGGTTCTTTTTTTACTAAATTTTTAATCACCTCCCCTTGTATTACTAAGCATCAAAAAATTGTGACGCTATTGTGACTGAAAGGTGATTAAAAGTGGTAAATGCTGGTAACTTCTGGCGACTTAGAACAGGGAAGAATAATCGCTAACATTACGATAATTTAGCTAGTATTAGCAACAATATCCGATAGTCCATTTCGTGCTTCGAATCCGACCCCGGGAGCAAGCAAAAATAGGCTAACATTAGCCTATTTTTTAGTATCAAAGACATAAAAATGTCACAATTTGTGACGTTATTGTGACGTAAAATCCCAATGTTTTAGACATTTAGATTTTTCTTGTATCCGACCCCAGAGAGTATTTATATATAAAATATGGTATAATTAAAAAAAGATTATTAATTACTCTAATAATAAATCTATGTTAGAAAATTTTCCTGTCGCTCAAACTAAAAAAGAAAAACCTAAGAAAACATTTAAAGAAAGGATTTTACAAAATAAAGCCGCAAAAATCGCAGCCATCTTTTTAATTATGCTTGGATCTGCTAAGTCGTTAGAGGCAAGCGGTAATACTGAAGGTGGACCTGACCCAGAAAATGTGAAGCACAAGATCGAAGATGCTAGGGGGTTCTTAAAGCAAATAATTCCAGACACAAAAAATAGTGATAATGCTGCATCTCATACACTTAACGGTCGAAATATAAGTACTTGTAAGTATCCCACTGGTCAAGAAGTGACAGTAGCTGATAATAATGATTATATTATAGTTTCAACTGATGAGGGTAGAAAAGTTTTTTACGATGATGATGCCGATGGCTCTTTGGATAGGGTGGTGCTTAATAAGGGCGAAGAAGAAGAAAGAATTTTTGTTAAAAATGCAATGTATGCATTTCAATCAATGGAGGAAATGGCTGAACAAGCTGAAGTAATAGCAGATTTAATGCCTAAGCAGGTTAGTGTTCTTAATCTTAATCATGAAAACGGAGAAGCTCAATTTGTAGATATGTCTGACGGCGCGAGCGGAACATTTACTGAAGATGACGCCGATGGTCTAATTAATACAATGCAAGATCGCTATACTCAAGAATTAGAAGAAATTTCTCAGGATTTAAATAAATAAAATAGTCTATATTTAAGTGATTTTTTTTATTACTTTCACCACCCCTCCTTGTATTGCCAGCGAAACAGAAAGTTGTGACGCTATTGTGACTGAAAGGTGATTAAAAGTGGTAAATGCTGGTAACTTCTGGTAACTTAGAACAGGGAATAATAATAGCTAATATTACGATAATTTAGCTAGTATTAGTAACAATATCTGATAGTCCATTTAGTACTTCGAATCCGACCCCGGGAGCTATTAGAAATACCCTATAAAATTAGGGTATTTTTTGTTACTCATTTTTTTAATGTTTGATTTTTGGTATAATAAAAGAATGAAAATCTTCAACGAAAAAATCTGGAGAAGGCATACGAGCCCTCTTAGTGGTTGGACGCGTGTAATTGCTTTCTTTTTGATACCTATCCTAATTTGGACTCAAAATTGGTATCTACTGTTGGTCCTGCTAGCTTTTTTTGTAGTTAATCCAATTCTTTTTTCTGAACCAAAAAATAAAGATAATTGGATGAGCAAATCCATATTAGGAGAAGAACTATGGACTAAAAAAGGGGTTTTGCAAAAGGATTTTCCTACTGTACTAAATCTCTTAAATGGACTTTTCTTTTTTATACTAATCTACGGTGCGTATAATAACTTATTGGAAGTAACAATTTTTTCAACTATATTATCAAGTGTCTTTAAACTTTGGTATTTAGATAGAATGGTTTTATATTATGATAATAAAAAAAATAACTAATTGGAAAATATTTTGGGTATTATTTACTGCTGGAATGTTCGGAGTTATAGCAATATTTCCTTTTTTGCTCACAACGCAGGGGGATGTATTAAGAGAGCTTCCCATTCCATTATCCGTGGTTCTTCTTGCCAGTGCTATGCAAAGCGCTGTACTTATAGGAGTTGCTATATTTGTTGGATTACGACTAGGTAAAAAAATTGGTTTTGGAACACCTCTTATTTCTTCTTGGCTTTCAGGAGAGTCTGTTAGAGAAAAACTTAAGTCAGTTGCGAAGGTGTCAATAGGGCTGGGAGCATTGAGTGGTATTTTAATTATCGGTTTTGATTATATATTCAACCTGTTTATAGGGCCTATATCTACTGTAAGCACACCATTGTGGCAGGGTTTTTTGGCATCATTCTACGGAGGTGTTGTCGAGGAAATACTATTAAGACTATTTTTTGTAACTCTATTGGTTTGGATTATGTGGAAGTTTTCAAAATCTAAGAATATTAAACCTCCCATTACAACTATCTGGATTGCGATAATTTCTGCTTCAGTAATATTTGGATTAGGCCATTTGCCCGCAACCGCATTACTTACTACAATCACTCCAGTCATTATTTTTCGTGCAGTATTATTAAATGGAATTGGTGGTGTTATTTTTGGCTGGCTATATTGGAAGAAAGGATTTGAATCGGCAATAATTGCTCACTTCACTACAGATATAATTCTTCTTACTATCTTTCCATTATTATTGAATTTAAACTAATTTTATGAAAAAAACGATATTATATATAGCTCAAAGTTTGGATGGTTTTGTCGCCACCAAAGACGGGAGCGTATCTTGGCTTGATGATTATTTTGATGTTGACTTTGGTAATTATAGTTATGATAAGTTTGAGAAAGGTATTGATACAATAGTTCAGGGAAGTACAACCTACGATCAATTTAAACCAAAATATCCAGGAAAGAATAGTTATGTTTTTGCCAGTGATGCAGATGGTAGAAATGAGGAGGGAACAATTTTTGTAAAAGGAGAGGTAAAAAAGTTCGTTGATGATCTGGATGAGAAAACTCATGAAAATATTTGGTTGGTGGGAGGACCAACATTATTAGCAGGATTTTTAAATAAAAAGCTTGTAGATGAAATGATTATTTTTACGATGCCAGTTTTATTGAAAGAAGGTATCTCTTTATTCAGTAATATCAAAGTAAGTCCTAATATTTCATTGCAAAAGGTTAAAAATTATGAAAAAGGTGTGATGGTCTCGCATTATAATATTAAATAGTATGAAAAGAGTTTCTGCTGGATACCGAATCACTATTAGTATTGTGATTGCTATAATACTTCTTCTTGTCTGGATGGAGCTAGCTGTTGGCATTTTTGGGACTCCATGGGCAGGATCTTAATACGCACAAGATATCACCTCTCCCTGTATTACTAAGCATCAAAAAATTGTGACGCTATTGTGACTGAAAGGTGATTAAAAGTGGTAAATGCTGGTAACTTCTGGCGACTTAGAACAGGGAAGAATAATCGCTAACATTACGATAATTTAGCTAGTATTAGCAACAATATCCAATAGTCCATTTGGTGCTTCGAATCCTAACCCTTGAGTAAAGTCTTGACAAAAGTATATCAATATGGTATACTTTTTTGATAGATAAAATTCTATTTATGAACCTTAAAACTATAAAAATGGGAAAGAAAGCATTTACTGTATTTTTTACAGATCAGCCAGGTGAGGCGTCGATTACTCAGTTAATCAAATTTATAAACGAACATAATCTTGAGGCTTCCGACTACCACTTGATAGCTTTGCCTTCGGGTATAGCTGAAGGAGGATTTATTAAAGGCGCAAATATTAGTTGTATTTATCATTCAGAAAAAGAGTTATCCTGTTAATTAAATTTTAAAACCATCTTAGTTATAGATGGTTTTTTTCTATATTTTATTATTATTTCTTCTCCTTTTCAATAATACCCCAATCAATGGTTCTAATCGTGTTCTTAATGGGGAGTATCCAAAAATAGGCTAATATTAATCTATTTTTTAGTATCAAAGATATAAAAATGTTACAATTTGTGACGCTATCGCAGCTTATTGACGAAGGCATACTTTTACGGTATGCTTTTTTAATACCTAAAATATATAAATTGTTCTTATAAATAAAAACGGGAGGTTAATATGTTAAAATGTAGTGATTGTGGATATAAAGGTGTGAATCTTTCTCCGAGTTATGGTGATGGTACAGCCAGATGTCCTCGTTGTAATGGTGTTTTCGAGGGTATACTCGCTCGAAATGCTTTGTACGATGATTTCTCAACAGTAAAAGAGGGAAATACTTTAAAGAAAGTTAATTGGGGAACAGGTGAGACGCCTCAGGATGTCGTAGTGGAAGAAGTGGTTTCTGAAATGATTATTATCAGAGTTGATAAAAGGTTAATAAAATTTGACAGCACCACAGGCGTTGCGGTGGATGATGACAAATTAGAGTTCCTTACTTTTAACATCTAGCAAAAAACATCTTTTCATAAAACGGTGAGGCTTAAGTCAATATCCGTTTTTTTTTATTTCAAGAGTATGTTTGATAAAATAATACTGTTTAGATAAAAGTTTCGAAGTAAGTCCACTGCCGAGAGCCATCATTTTTTGGGTGTGTCAGACAGGCATATTTTGTTTGATATTAGCTAAAAAATAAAGAGATATGATTTAGGTCATGCTTTTTTGTTGGAGTTAAATGAGTGAAAAAAGACTGTAAATAAAGGAGATTTTTAGTTCTAGTCCGAGTCCTGTTTTAATGATAATAAAAATGTTATAATTGCCATGATAAGGCATTAAGGCTAAAAATTATGAAATTATTACTAACCTCGACGGGACTGGCAAACGAAAATGTAAAGAGTAGATTTATCTCTTTATTTAATAAAGATTTTTCCAAAATTAAACTATTATTTGTTGTTTCTGCCGCTGAAAAACCAAAAGAGAAGTGGTATATTAATAAAAGCGAAGAGGAGCTATTAGCTCTAGGGATTAAGAAAGAGAATTTTGTAACTTATCACACTGGACAAAAGTCAAGTAAAGAAGTTCTAGATACTGTTGATTTGATATATGTTTGTGGTGGTAATACTTTTCTTCTCCTAGAAGAAATAAAAAAAAGTGGTTTAGACAAAGATATAATTGGAATGATTAAAAAGGAAGTATTTTATATTGGTGCTAGTGCTGGTAGTCTTATCGTTACTCCTAATATTAAAATAGCTGAGCCTTGGGATCCAAATGTTAATGGTTTAAAAGATTTAAGTGGCTTTAATTTAACAGATTTTACGATTGCTCCTCATTATACCAAAGAGGAGGAAAAAAATATTAAGAATATGGAAAGTATTTTAGGGATAGAGGTAAAAAGGATAACCGATGATCAGGCTATATTATTGATAGACGATAATATAGAGGTTATCAATTAATAATATGGTAGAAATTAAAAACTTATGTAATTTTTTAGTAAAAGCTAAAAAAGCTATATATGCCAGTGGTGATGAGAATACTAAAATAAAAGAAAGTGATAAATCAACTACTTTGATTTTTGAAGAAGGAGACTTTAAATATCATGATAACTATTTTGGTGGAGAGCCTTATGGGGGGTAGAGAAGTTGTATTCTTTCAAGATGATCCTATTTATATAATGACTTATTATGGATGGGTTAATAAGAACATTTCTAATATTGGCGAGGTCTATAAAGTATTGCAGAAGGCTCTATCTTTAATACCAGAAGATAAGCCATATCGTGGTCCAAAAGAATATACTGAAGGAGATTATATCTATTCTAACAATTTTACTGGCGAGGTAGATAATTTTTTTGGAGAAGAGACTCTCAAGTATAAGGGCAAGGAAATATATAAAGCTAAATATACAGGTGGGCTAGTTGATCAAAGATAGGAGTTGGATTCGAACTGAATTATAATTTAGATTTTTAAAAATATTTAGCTAATATTAGATATGGTAGTAGATATTTGTATTATTAAATCGACCTCTAGTTCGAATTGTATTCTCGGAGCAAATCTTGACAAATAGTGTATCTAAATGGTACACTTTTTTGATATTTCAATTTATTGTTCATTAAAATTAAATTAGTATGGCTAGAACTGGTAAGGCACTATCGCCTATATTTGTTAAAAATTTAGTTATTAAAGTGGCTAGGCGTGAGGGTATTCTTTTAAACGAAAATAGATTAGATGCAATTGATAAAATTTTATCAACTTTACCGCCTAACCCCAATCCCACTTGGATTATTAGGTGGTATAGTTACAAAACTAAGAAAGAAATTTTGAAACGTTTTCAGTATAAATTAAAAGCTAAAGTTTTGTGTACTGGAGTTTATAAGGAAATTTTTTATTTTCTTAATCAAGACGAGTTTATTCGTTTAACCCAATTGTTAATTTCTAACCCACCAGAAAAAATTAATCCTCAATGGATTAGAAAAAATGCTTACGCATTGTCTGTATCTATTAGGCGTACTTGTGCAGGAGTGAGAACCCTTGATGGTCGAATTGACTGGGAATTTGTTTTTAAGAAATTAAAAGTAAATAATTTTTGTTACCGGAAGACAATTCCTCGAAGAGGTGATAAAGAGAAAATTATAAAGGATTTAGTTAATGTATTAGAGACGGAAGACCCAGAGATTTTTTATTATGAATGGTTAGAAAAAAATTGTGGACCGATTGCAAAACAATTACAGATAATGTTCAAAAGTAATTGGTTATTTGTAATATCCCTATTAGATAAAAAATGGCAGAAACGCTGGCGTTATTATGGGGCTGTACAATCAGTCGATTGGTACATTAATAGGAAAGAGTTTAGCAGAGTTCTCGAAAGGTATCGCCATAAATTATATTTGGTATATGTTGATATTAAGAGTGAGAGAAATTTACGTAATAAAATGATGTTAGATTTTTTGTTTATTGTTCAGAAAGGTAATTTATTAGCTAGGGATTTTTTAATAGATAGCGTGAAATTGACCTTGTATGATAGTGATCAGTTATCCGATTGGCATAAGTTTAACGGTTTATTAGAGGAAAAAATAGAAAGATGTATTTTACGATTTGATTTAGTCAAAGGTGATAATTTTTATAATTATTTGTATAAATCAGTTAAATTTTTTGCTTTACCCTTTGTTGGTCTAAACGCCTTTTCCATTAATGAATCTACTTGTGATTCTTCTCAAGAAATTTCTGAATCTCTATTAACACAATCTCAGAAGGAAGATGTTGAGGAGTTTATCCGCGGCATTAAGTTAGCCTTAGTGCAGGAAAATTAACCAAGCCCATTAAAATAGTGGGCTTTTATATTATTTAAATTTCCATCACCTCTCTTTGTATTGTCAGCGAAACAAAAAATTGTGACGCTATTGTGACTGAAAGATGATTAAAGGTGGTAAATACTAATAATTCCTGGCGACTTAGAACAGGGAAGAATAATCGCTAACATTACGATAATTTAGCTAGTATTAGCAACAATATTTGATAGTTTATTTGGTGCTTCGAATCTGATTCCGAGATTATTGACAAAAATATATCGACATGGTATGTTTTTTTGATACTTAATATATTATTTAACATTCAAAAAAGCGGAGGTAGTAATGAATTGGTCAGTTTTTTTAATTGTAGTTCTTTTAAATTCTTTACTTTGCTCACTTCAATACTTAGTAGAGCGAATAGATAAAACAAAAGGTAGAATTGTGCCACGACATTCTATTATTCCTGGAACAGACCAAAAATTTCTTTATTGGGAAGATTTTTATACTCAAACCTATGGAGATTTTTTTGGACTAGTATGGATAATGAATGGTTTTGCTCATTTATTAATAAAGGGGCAGATTACGAGTTTGGAGTGGTTTATTTTTATATTTTTTACTTTAGTTTCTATATTTATTTTCTTGTATTCAAATTTGAAATCAGGGCATAAACCAGACTGGGGATATCCATCTCAAGGCAGGATTAGTTGGGGTGGAATTACACATTTACCCTATTTTGGTAGCTTATTTGCTATGTCAATCCTGTGTTTAATAAATATTTTTAGTGGTGAAATAAGAGGAGTCTTACTTTGGACAACTTTAAGCGGCGGGTTTATTTATATAATCACCATAATCGTAGATATTAAATTAGGACATTTTGACTCAATCAAGAATTATAAATAAGAATAATTCTGAAAAATAAAAGAATAAAAATATTATAAGGAAGTTTAATATTGAACTTCCTTTTTTCTTACTTAAAAGTCAATCTTAGTATATCAATCTTATCAATATTGAAGTTTTGAAGTAAGTTCACTACCGAGAGCATCGTTCAAAAATGCTTACTTTATAGGTATTTTTGTGTATATTCTGGTTTAAATCCTTGTTTGGCACTTTACTATTATGGTATAATTTTTATATAAATCAATGAATAAAAATATGGAAATTATAAAAAATAAAGAATGGATTAGAGGCAAGGAATATCGTAAGAGGATTTTGTTAGACAATTTCAGTAAAAATATTAATCTAATTGAAGATGTAATAATCCAGGCTCATGGAAGAGTTCCTTTACATTATCATGATTTTACTGATGAAATTTTTTATATTGTTAAAAATTCAGCTGTTATGATTATTGATGATGAAAAATTTAAAGTTAGTGAAGGCGACATGATTTATGTGAATAAAAACGAAAAACATGGTTTTGAAAATAAAAACGATTTAGAGCTAAAAATGATTGTTATGAAAATTAATTTTCAGAAGGGTGACTCCTATTTAAAATAGCTCTAACATAGTCCGTTCCCTCGAGCCAATACATTTTTGGTGCAGTAGACCGATATATATCGTTTAATGTTAGCCAAGAAGCAAAAAAGCATGACTCAGGTTATGTTTTTTTTGTTGTAATTAAATGGATAAGAAAGAATCGTAAATAAGAGGTATTGTGAGCTCGGATCCCATGGGAAGTAATTTAAAAGATTAGCATTTTGGATTTTTTAAATGAATAATGATGTAGGTTTGGGTTTTATTTAAAAAGGAGTAATTTGATATTATGTAGTAGTAGTTTTTATTTTTAGGCATGGTAATTGACAAAATATATTTATGGGTATACACTCATAATATAATAATTAATATATATCGTAATTATTGTTTGATGATTTTACGAAATATAAATAAATGTATGCCAAATATGGATAAAACAGGTCCTCAGGGAAAAGGCCCTAGAACTGGGAGAGGTTTTGGTAAGTGTAACTCTGACTCAAAAGATTTACTAAGACCTCGCGGTAGGGGTTATGGTAGAGGAATAGGGAGGGGATTTGGTCAAGACGCTAAAACTGATTAAAAAAATTCGAATAGTTTGTGTTTTAATAAATCATTCTAATTTTATTTTGTTAAATAAAAATTTATGGTAAATAATACAAAAAAATTATTAGGAAGACCAAAGAGAAACAGGAAGGTAGAGTTTGATCATCGAATTAATTTTTATAAACCCCAAGGTGTTCCGTTAAAAAATTTAGAGATTATTGAATTATCATTTGAAGAATTGGAGGCCCTAAGACTCAAAAATGTAGAAAAGAAAAGTCAAGATGAATGTGCAAATATTATGAAAACTTCTCAAAGCACTTTTCAACGGATTTTATCTGAGGCCTATAGGAAAATAAGTAAAGGATTAATAGAAGGAAAGGCTATAAAGATTTCTGTAGATTAAATAACATAAATAAATATTAAAAATATGTATAAAAAAAATGTTTTAATAACAATATTATTAGTTTTTTTGATAATTTCTCTAGCAGTAATATTAGTTTCTTTCTCTAAGACAGAAAATAATCAATTATTAGTAGGTGATGATCAAAAAGCTAAAGGGATTATGGTTCTTATTGAATTTAAGGATACTGTTGGTTTAAAAAACTTTACAGATGAGATGCAGAAAAGAGATATTAAGGGGCTTCTAATGGTTACTCCTGAATTTGTTAAAGATAATTGTAATGATATAAAAGAAGTAATGCAAAAGGGAGTAGAGATTGTTGGGACTAATGTTGAGAAACCTTTTTGGGATGTTTCCTATGAAGATCAAAAATCAAGAATTATTGAAATGACTAAAAATATAGAGACCTGCACTGGTATGCCTGTTAGAATTATCTCTTCTCGTTATATGGCTTCAGATATGACTACTTTAAGAGTGGCTGACGAGTTGGGTATCCCTTATGTTACAGCCAGGGGGACAACGGATACAAAGGCAACAGTATATGAAATAGAGGGCTATAATACGAAAATATTATCAATTTCTAATATTCCAATAGCTACTTTTAAGTATGGCAGTCTATGTGATTATTCATTTTTTGAAAGAGCAGGGACTCCTGGAGATATGAGAGCAGAGCTGGATAGGGCATTTGAGCCCTTAACAAGTAAAGAAAAGGCGAGATATGGTTCTAATCATAAGGTAACACCAGTATCACATACCTGGATTGGTGGATATCTAAAGCCTTGGAATGATATGTGGCTTAATTTTTGGGATGAATCAAAAGAGAATGTTAATTGGGTGTCTTTAGATGAATTTATGTCTGATTCAGATTGGGTATTACCATTATGGCAAATTCCTATTAATAAAAATGCGCCATATACTCCAGAGAAAATGAAACCTTTAGTATCTTTTGAGGATGAAGAAAAAATACAAAATGTTTGTGGGGAATAAATTATTGAATGGATTAGAAAAACCGGGTTCTTTGGGGCCCGATAGTTTATCATTTATATAAATTAATTTAAAAATATGAAAATTGCAATTAGTTCAAAAACTAAGGATATTAATGATAAAATTGATGAGACTTTTGGTCGTTGTCCCTATTTTATTATCGCTGAAATTAAAGATAAGAAGATAGAAAAAATTGAAGTGATGGAAAATAAAAATATTAATCAAACAACTGGAGCAGGAGTCTCTACGGCTCAATTAGTTACTGAAAAAGAAGTCAAAGCGGTTATTACTGGAAATGTTGGACCGCGGGCATTGGATGTTTTAAATCAGTTTAATATTAAAATTTATATTGGCAAAGGAACTATTAAAGAAGCAATTGATAGTTTTATTAATAATGAATTAGAAGAAATAAAAAAATGAAAATAGTAATTCCCACAAATAATAGAATAGGTTTAAATGACAAAATAGCTGAACATTTTGGACGTTGTTTAACCTACACTTTTCTCAATGAAAAGGGAGAAGTTTTAGAAGTGATAGAGAATGTGAGTGAACATAATGGTGGGCAGGGATTGCCCCCGGAGTTAATGAAAAAACATGGAGCAAATATTTTATTATGTAAAGGTCTTGGTTCAAAAGCTTTAGATTTGTGTAAAAAATTTGATATAGATGTTTTTGTTTTTCAAGTAGAAACAGTTAAAGATATTTTTGAGTTATGGAAAACTAATAAGTTAAAATTAGCAAGTAGCAAAGATGCTTGTCAACATTAAATATGAAAGAATATAAAATTGATAAATTAAAATGTGCTGGTTGTGGGGCCTGCATTCCTGTCTGTCCTTATCAGGCAATTACATTGAATGATGACAACAAGGCTATTATAAATAAAGAAAAATGTAGACAATGCGGTAAATGTATTGAAGTTTGTCCTTTTAATGCTATAAAATATGAGTAAAGAAATTAAAAAAATTACA
>CAZIJG010000005.1:0-7961 GCA_964539545.1 uncultured Gammaproteobacteria bacterium
ATATCTAATCTCTTCCGCCGTATAATCAACTATATTCATATCATCAACTCCATGTATAAAAAACTGGGCGTAATCTATCCCCATAACCTTTTTTTGCAAAGATCGAAATGGAACATATATGAAATCATCAAAATTCATAGTCATCATGCTACCCCGCTCCTCTAGCACTCCGATAACCTGAAATTTCTTATTTCGCATTTTTATATACTTGCCAATTGGATCAGAATCTCCGAACAAGTCTTCCTTCACTCCTTGGCCTAGGACAACTACTAACGCTAAGGACTTATCTTCAGCTTCAGTAAAGAATCTCCCATAACTCACTTCGCTCTTATCTATTTCAATAAATTCGGCTGTTACGCCATAAAGAAAAGATTTTTTAGCTTCATTAAGATAGGAAATCTTTTCCTGCCCCATGATAGCTGCATAGCCGTCTGTAATATTAGGCAATTCTTTTATTTCTTCAAAATCTTCTAGGCTTAGAGAAGTGACCTGAGCGCCTTGGGCCATGGCCATGGAATCTTCTATATCACTACTCTCACCTCTTTTAGTACTCGGAACTTTAATCTCTGTTTGAATAATATCCGTACCAAAAGATTCTACTTGGCCAACTACCAAGCTCTTAATCCCCGCTCCAGCAGAATACACCACAACCACAGCTGTAATGCCAATAACAATGCCTAAAACTGTTAGAACTGTTCTTAATTTATTAGCGATAATGGATTTTAGAGCTAATTTTATTGTGCCATTAATACTCATAATTATTCATATCTTAAAGCCTCAACAGGCTCTAAACGACTAGCTTTAAAGGCTGGATAAAGTCCAAATATTAATCCAACAGAAACAGAAACTACTAAGGCTAAAACAACTGATAACGAAGAAACTATAAAATGCCAATCATAACCAGCATATACTGCACCCAGGGCCACTAACCATGATATTAGCACTCCTAATAATAGACCGACAATCCCTCCTAATACAGTTAAAAATACCGCTTCCAATAAAAATTGTTTTATTATCCTAACTTGATCAGCCCCTAGAGCTTTTCTTAGGCCTATCTCCCTGGTTCTTTCTTTTACACTGATCAACATGATATTCATAATTCCTATACCGCCTACTAATAAAGAAAGGGCGGCCATCATCATTAAGAAATATTTCAAAGCATCGGTAATGGACCCTAGAGCTTCCAAGGCTTCTGCGGCGCTACGCACAGTAAAGTCATCGTTCTTCCCTGTCATATCTTTAATGTCATGGCGATCCCTTAGAAGCATTTCTATGTCTGCAATTACTTTGTTTGTATTTTCCTCACTATCGACCTTACTCCTGATCATACTCAGATGATTAACACCGACAATCAATTTTTGCATAGTTTTAAGTGGTATAAAAGTTTGATCATCATAATCCTGAAAAACTACCGTTCCTCGTTCCTTCATCACACCAATCACTTCAAAACTTTGTTTCTTAATTTTAATTCTCTTGCCAACTGCCTCGCTACTACCAAATAATTCTTCCTTAACAACTGAACCCAGCACAATAACCCTAGATAAATTTCTTTCTTCTTCGCTGGTGAAGAATCTACCGGATTCCAACCCGCCTCCTTCCACATCAATATAGCCATGAGTGGTGCCGTTTAAATTAGTATCGTAACTCTGTCCTTGCCAACTAAGGGTATTAACACTTTTAATAGACCCGATCGCTGCTTCTAGATTAGGAACGTTTTTCTTTTGTTGTATGGCTAGAAGGTCATCGTAGGTTAGGGTCGTAATAACAATTCCCATCATAGCTGCTGGCGGGCCATCTTCTTCTTGTCCTCCAGGAATAACACTAACAATTTCTGATCCTAAAGTTTTAATTTGACCTAAAATTAATTCTTGAGCTCCAGCCCCAATCGACATAATTATTATGACCGCTGAAACACCAATAATAATACCCAGAATAGTTAAAAAACTTCTAGTTTTATTAGCCAGAAGCGCTTGATAAGAAGTTATAATTGGTTGTTTAATACCTTCCAACATATTACTTTAATAAATTACCATCTTTAGCTATTCGTCTTTTGCTAACTACTTCATCCATTACTACTAAACCGTCTTTTAGTTTGATAACTCTCTTAGCGTGTTCAGCCGTTGAAATTTCATGAGTAACTAAGATAATTGTATTACCGGCTTCATTTAATTTCTGTAAAATTTCCATAACCTGTGTACCAGATTTAGAATCTAAATTACCGGTAGGTTCATCAGCAAAAATGATATCTGGCTCATTAACTAAAGCCCTGGCGATAGCCACTCTTTGTTTCTCACCCCCAGATATTTGATTAGAGTAATAATCTAATCTATGGCCTAGGCCAACACTTTCTAAAACTCCCTTAGCTCTTTCGCTCATCTGTTTACGATCACTAGAATAAGTTAAAGGAAGTTTAACATTTTCCAAAACAGATATTTTGGCTAATAAATTAAAAGACTGGAAAACAAATCCAATCTTTCTATTTCTAAAACCAGCTAATTTATCATCTGACATTTTAGATACATCTTCATTATCAAACTTATAGTCACCTGAAGTTGGACGATCTAATAATCCCAAAATATGCATTAATGTAGACTTGCCAGATCCAGAGGGCCCCATGATAGCTACAAATTCTCCTTTCTTAATATCGAAAGAAATACCGTGTAGGACCTTAGTAACTAAATCGCCAGTAACAAATTCTTTTTTTATGTCTTTAATACTTAATAAAGTCATAGCTATTTATTTTCTTTTATGTAAGTGACGACTTCTGCCCCAGCTTCTAATCCAGAAATTATTTCTATCATTCCTTCATCTCCTCTCATGCCTGTTTCAATTGGAACCTCTCTCATTTCCCCCATATCTAACACGCGGATAAATTTACCATCTCCATTTTTATCTACGATTGCTCGATTAGGCACTACTAATACATCGCTCTTAAAATTTGTAACTATAGTGGTATTAGCTGTCATCCCTGGTTTTATGTTTTGCAAATAGCTATTTGGCACATTTATTAATTCAATTTTGGCCTTATAATAAATAACTTCTTGGATAACAGTTTCAGCTGGCTCAATAAATGATACTCTGCCCTGAAACTTCTTGTCTTCGCCAAAAGCATCAAAGGTAATCTCCACGGAATTTCCAACTTTCAATTTATTAATATCTGATTCCGAAATGTCTATTTCAACTTCAAAATCACTCTGAGCTAGCAAATGGAAAATCGGCTTACCTAAAGAAGTCTGTTCGCCCACTTCATAATTAATCGTTACTATCTGACCATCAATAGGCGAAATAATAATATTGTCTTCAATTTGCTTCATGATTAAATCCAATGAAGCCTGGGCCTGTTTTATTTGAGCTTGATGTAAATTAATATCTTCTATTCGAGCTGTCGATTGCAAATCTTCTGATTGCCTCTCGGCTACTTGCCAAGATTCTTTAGCTGCTTCAACTTTAGTCCTAGCTGTCTCCTTTTGCTGTTCACCATTAACTAAAGCGGAATTTAAACTATTCCGAGCTGAGGTAATAGCATCACTAAGATTTACTTGAGCTTGAGATAAAGAATCGCGAGCACTAGCAATATTAGTTTGATAAGACAAATAAGCACTATTCAAATTTTGACGAGCTGTCTGCAAGGCACTAATTCCAGTGTTCATCGTAGTAATCTGAGTATTAATTGTGGCGACATAGGCATCTAAGGCTGTCTGACTAAAAGTAGAAGAAGTGATACTGCTATTTAACGCACTATAGGAACTATCTAGAGCATCGAAAGTTTCATTCAGACAATCTAATGAACTTTCTAAAGAAACATATACATCGTCTTTTATTCCACTGCTATCAGCCAAATCATAATCTGTAACAGCGGTGGCGCATAAACTTTCAGCGCTATCATGCAAGTTTGTCATCAAGATTAGGTAAGAAGAATTCTTTGCACTTAAATACGGCTTAGCAACATCATCATCCAATATCTCTTGTATTTTATCTAGAGCTAAATTTGCTAAAGATAGTTGATAATTTATAGTTGTTAAAGTTGAGCTTAAATTATTATCTATACCCTGCTGATAAGTAGCAATGGCATTATCCAAATTCAATTGGGCAGTAACGACGGCCTGTTCAAAAGAGGTAACATTGCTAACGTCACTTGACTCTAAATCATCCAATTTTTTTTGAGCCTGAGAAATACTTTCCGCAACCGTTGTTTTAGCTTGCTCTAAATCTTTTATAGCTGACAAATAGCTGGTTTCTGCCTGAGATACCTGGGCTTTAGACACAGCCACCTCATTGACAGTTGCTCCAGCTAATAATTTGTCTAGGTTAGCTGCTGTAATCTCTAGACTAGACTCTGCTTCTGTTTTCTTGATTAACAAAGAATTATAATCTAACTCAGCTAAAACCTGGTCTTTGGCTACTTTGTCACCTACTTTAGAAAAAATTTTACTAAGCTTACCAGCTTGTAAAAAATTAAGTTTGATTTCTTTAATAGCCTTTACCGCTCCCACTTCGCTGACTGTTTGGACCAAAGTATCTTCTTGAATAACAACTGTAGTGTATTCATTGGTATCTTGATTTTTAGGATACAACATCACAAAAATGACAGCAATAATTAAAACCACTCCCAAAACAATTAATATTTTGATTCTTTTTTTCATAATAATTTTATTTTATTTACCCTCTATTTTATTTACCCTCTTACTATACCACTTTCCTGTTAAAAAAACTAAATTTTATAACAAAAAAATCCCCACTAAATAAATAAGGATTTTTCTCTGAGCCACCCGTCGGATTCGAACCGACGACCTACTGTTTACAAAACAGTTGCTCTAACCAGCTGAGCTAGGGTGGCAACGTGTACGCCCAACAGGATTCGAACCTGTGACCTTCTGCTTAAAAGGCAGCTGCTCTACCAGCTGAGCTATGGGCGCTAAAAAATAAAGGTGCTTACAGCACTTTTTGTAAATATAATATAACAAAAGTTATAATTTTTGTAAATAGATAAAAAAAAGTCGCATATCCATGCGACGTTAACAAATCCTTAATATTATCTTCGCCAATCTCTGATTTTCATGGTCTGGGACACTGGAATCTTAATTATCTCAGTTTCAGACGAAATTTCAGCTTCAGGATCAAATATAATGGGATTAACCACTGAAAAAATACCTTCTTTTTCCCCTACAACAATCCCGTCAAAAACGTGCGGAGCTCCTTCTTTACGAAGAAATCTACACATATCTCCAACCTCTGAAACTTGTCTATCTGGAAATTCCCCACAAATAAACTTAATTCCGTCCTCATTGGCAGTAAAAGTAGCCACTACTGAGCTCCTTATTTCTTCATCAAGATTTCTAGCTTTAATAATGGCAGAGACCATTTTGTTCAAATATTTTTGCTCCAGAATTATAACGTAGTTATTCAACTCTTCTGGCTCTACCGTAATCTCATTCAGAGAAACATCTAATGTAGCCCAATAGGCTCCAAATCCATTGGTAACCCCACTCTCATCCACATAAGTTGTGACAAAATCTTTAAACTCTCGAGCGGCTCTGTAATCGGCAAGGAGTAAGCTGACTCCCTGAAACTCAACTGTAACATCAATAACTGTCTTCATGATATATAGTTTGATTTATTTGAATTTTACAATGAACAATAGCTTAGTATATATAATCTGCCTTATTAGGTCAACTTAGTGGGGAAAATTAGTGTATAAACTGTGCTTGATTTTTATCCGTGTTTTAGCTAAAATAAGAAAATATGAATTCTATGGATAAAACTATTGAAAAAAATCTAACCGGACGTATTCCGCCGCAGAATATTGAAGCTGAACAATCTCTCCTAGGCTGTCTTTTAATAGATAAAGACGCTATTATCAAGGTGGCAGATAATTTATTAGACGATGATTTTTATAAAGGAGCTCACCAAATTATTTATGCTACCATTCGAGAGCTATATAGCCATCAAGAGCCAATAGATATTTTAACCTTGTCTAATCGTTTAGAGGAAAAGAAAAAACTACAAGAAATTGGCGGTCGCACTTACTTAGCTCAGCTATCTAACGCTGTAGCTACCTCTGCTAATGCCAGTAACTATGCTCAAATCATACAAAGAAAGGCTACCCTAAGAAGATTGCAACAAGCAGCTAGCGAAATAGTAGATCTAAGTTTCCGAGAAGAAGAAGATGTAGATACAATATTAGATACAACGGAAAAAAAGATTTTTGCAGTTTCTCGTAAATATCTAACTAGTGGTTTCTCACCTCTAGATAGTCTGCTAGCTGAAGCTTTCGACCGTATTGATGAATTACATAAACAAAGCGGAAAACTAAGAGGTCTGCCAACTGGATTTGTAGGACTAGACAACTTATTAGCTGGTCTACAAAAATCTGATTTAATCATTCTAGCTGCCCGTCCTAGTGTGGGTAAAACTGCTTTTGCTCTAGATATTGCTAGAAATACCGCCATTAAGAGTAAGGAGGGTGTAGGAATTTTCTCTTTAGAAATGAGCAAAGAACAGGTGGTAGATAGAATGTTATGTTCTGAATCCGGCGTTAGCCTTTGGAAAATGAGAACTGGTAACCTATCAGACAAAGACAGCAACAACGATTTCGGAAAAATCGGAGACTCAATGGGTAAACTAGCCGAAGCTCCAATATATATTGATGATTCTCCTACCTCTTCGGTCATGGAGATCCGAGCCAAAGCTAGAAGATTACAAATGGAGAAAGGTTTGGGATTAATTATTATTGACTATTTACAGCTAATGGACGGTGGAAATAGATATAGAGATAATCGCGTACAAGAAGTAGCAGAAATTAGTCGTGGATTGAAAGCCATAGCTAGAGAACTAAACGTTCCTGTATTAGCTTTAGCTCAGCTATCTAGAGCCGTAGAACAAACTACTCCTGCTATTCCTAGATTGTCTCATTTACGTGATTCTGGTTCTATCGAACAGGATGCTGATGTAGTTATGTTTCTGTATAGGAAAGCAGCTGATAGAGGTTATCGAATGGAAGACTTAACCGAAGACGATAAAGTAAGAGCTGAAATTTACGTTGCTAAACATAGAAATGGGCCTACTGGTCAAGTTACTCTGCGTTTCGAACAGGAAACAGTTAGCTTTTCAAGCTTAGACACTAAACACGAGGAAGCTCCTCCTGAATTTTAATAAATTTAAATTTTAATAGAAAAACATGTTCAACAAATTAAAACATCTAAAAGACTTACGCAGCCAAGCAAAGACTTTACAAAATGCTCTATCTCAAGAAACTATTACTGAAGAAAAAAACGGCGTTAAAATCACTTTAAATGGTAATCTAGAAATAACCTCTGTGACTATTGATACGGAATTAAATAAAGATTATTTAGAAAATACCCTAAAAGATTGCATGAACCAAGCCATTAAGAAAACTCAAAAAATCATGGCTAAAAAAATGCAAGAAATGGGAGGTTTGCCTGGATTAAGCTAACATATAAGCATGAGGTATCCTCAAGCAATTCAAAATTTAATCGAATACTTTCAAAAACTACCCAGCGTTGGCCCTAAAACAGCCGAACGTTATGTTTTTTATTTATTGAAGAAATCTCCAGAAACCTTGCAAGGCTTTGCCCAGTCTTTAGCTCAACTAAAGTTAGGGACTAAAATGTGTCAAAGTTGTTTAGCTATTAGCGACGCCAATCCCTGCCCTATCTGCCAAGATGATAAAAGGAATAAAGCCATACTATGTATTGTGGCCAATACTCAAGAAATGCTGAGCCTGGAAGCTACTGGAAAATATCCTGGTAAATACTTTGTTCTAGGAGGATTGGTAGACAGCCTAGAAAATATTGGCCCCGAACAACTAAACGTTAAAGCTTTAATTAAAAAAATTCAGGCTGAAGATATCAAAGAAATTATCTTAGCTCTCAGTCCAACCGTGGAAGGAGAGACTACTGTATTATATCTATCTAAACTATTAAAACCAGAAAATATCAAAA
>CAZIJG010000005.1:8061-64699 GCA_964539545.1 uncultured Gammaproteobacteria bacterium
GGAGAGACTACTGTATTATATCTATCTAAACTATTAAAACCAGAAAATATCAAAATAACTCGACTAGCCAGAGGTCTACCTCTAGGTTCATCTCTGGAATATACTGATGAAATTACTTTAATCGAATCATTGAAAAATAGAAGTCAAATATAAACGTTCTTTAATATAGGAGATCTTAAAAATGTTATTTATTATAGAAATACTGTTTTGTATAATTGTCGGACCCCCTATTATAGCTATGCTCACTCGCAAAAAAAAACCAAAAGAAGCCTGGCAAGAGATCCGTAAAAATCTCCAGAAGCTTAAAAATAAAAGCAAACAGGAATTATTAGAAGATGTACGGAAAATCTGGCGTAGAATTTGGGCAAAAAGAATAGAGCTAAAAATAAAACTAACAAAACTATTAGCAGCTCTATTGGCTATAATTACAGGAAGTAATTGTAAATAAAAATCCGTCCCCATATAGAGACGGATTTTATCTTATTCTAAAAACTTTTAAGCAATTTTTTCAATCTTCACTAAACTAAAAGGTTGACGATGACCAATAACTCTCTTATAACGAGTTTTGTTCTTATATTTAACAACTTTAACCTTTTTGTCTTTATCTTCGATTTTAACAATACCTTCTACTTTATCACCCAAACTAGGTTTACCTAAATTAAGCTCCTTACCATCAGTAGACGCAATCAAAAGAGTATCAAATTTGACTTTTTCTTCTGCAGCTTTACCTAATTTTTCTACTTTGATCGTATCCCCTTCTTGTACTTTGTATTGTTTACCACCAGTTTTTATTACGGCAATTTTACCCATAAACATAAATTAAATAATTATGAAAAGACGTGTTACTGCACGTCTATGTCATATCTTAACAAAAATTTGAAAAATGTCAATAAATAAGATATGATAAATATAGTTAAATATAACTTAATTATATGTCTAAATTTGTTATCAAGGGAGGAAAGCCTTTAAAAGGTGAGATTTCGGTTAAAGGAGCTAAAAATTCTGCTCTAAAGATTATTCCAGCCTCTATCTTATCGGCTGAGACTATCAATATCAAGAACCTGCCGCGAATAGAAGATATTACTAAATCGCTAGAATTATTAGCTGACCTAGGTGCTTCCATCAAATATGAGGGCGATCAAGTTAAAATTAATACTGCCGATATCAAGGGACCAGATTTAAATCCAAAGTTAGCGGATAAGTTCCGTACCTCTATAATGTTTGTTGGTCCACTACTAGCTCGTTTTGGCAAAGTAAAATTTCCTCATCCCGGAGGTTGTGTTATTGGCGCCGGAGGCAGACCAATTGATTTATTCCTAGAAGGATTCCGAGCTTTGGGTGCAGAAATTATTGTAAAAGATAAATTCTATGAAATTAGCGCTCAAAAACTAAAAGGTTGTGAATATTTCTTCTCTATGATGAGTGTAACTGGAACCGAAAGCTTAATGATGACTGCTACCTTAGCTGAAGGAACCACGGTATTAAAGAATTGTGCCATGGAGCCAGAAATTGAAGCTTTAGCAAATTATTTAAATGAACAGGGAGCAAAAATTGTTGGAGCTGGTAGCCCAACCATGACTATTGAAGGTGTAGACAAATTACAAGCCGGAACCTTCACTGTAGTTCCAGATCGTATTGAGACTGGATCCTTTGCTATTTTAGCCGCCGTAGCTAAAGCCCCGCTAAAAATCACCAATTGCAATCCTGAGCACATAGCTAGTTTATTAACTATTTTTAAAAAAATTAATATCAATTTCAGCGTTGGTAAAGATTGGATAGAAATGAAGCCAACCGATAAAATTCTTCCCTATAGCATTAGGACTCATGAATACCCTGGCTTCCCTACTGACCTACAATCTCCCTATACCGTATTAATGACCCAAGCTCATGGCTCTAGCTTAATTCATGAAACTATTTATGACAGACGCTTACTATATGTAGACATGCTATCTCAAATGGGTGCTAATATTACCATGTGTGACCCACATCGTGTAGTTGTTAACGGTCCAACTTCTCTACATGGAAAACGTTTAATTAGTCCAGATATCAGAGCTGGTATCGCTTTAGTAATCGCGGCTTTAATCGCGGAAGGCACCACTGAGATAGATAATATTTATCAAATCGACCGTGGTTATGAAAACATTGATCAAAGATTAAGAAATCTAGGCGCTGATATCGTAAGAGTATAAATTTATGACAGTAAAAGTCCGAGCCCGATTATTTCAAGCTTTCATTATATTATTTGTTATATTGACGATTACTACTTCATTATATGCCGCCGGCTATAGGTTAACCCTCAGTCGGCCGTTTAGTTGGTCTGAAATATTACAGAAAACCGGATTGCTCCAAGTAGATACTAAACCTAATGGCGCTAAAATTTATTTAGAAAAACATCAAAAATCTTTATTTTCTAATCCTGATAAATATCGAGGAGAAACAATCACCCCAGCTAAAATTACCCACCTAATACCAGGGAAATATGATCTGACTGTTGAATTAGATGGTTATTGGTCCTGGGAAAAAGAAATCGAAATACAACCTGGTCAAGCTATATATTTTGAGGACATAGTTTTGTTTAAAAAAACTCTACCTCTACTTATTAATCCATCCTCCCTACAAGAAACTACGTTTTCTCCTAACAATCATTATGCTTTTTTAAATGAAGATAAAGTTATTTTAGATTTAGATACTGAAGAAACTTTCGCTTTACCAGAAGAAGAATTATCCAATTGGCAATGGAGCTCTAACGATAATCAATTTGTCACAGATAAATATACTTTTAAACCAACCACCCAAGAAATAAATTGGCTAAACACCAAAGATCAGATTAATAATTTAAAATGTTTTAAGAATAACAAACAGATCTTCTATCAGAATCCAGACTCTATTAGTCAATTTAATTTATCCTCCCAAGATATTAGTATTATTGCCTCCGATACCTCCTGCCAAGATTATTTCATCTACAATAATAGATTAATAACTATTAATACTGTTGATAATCGAACTCATTTAAAAGTGGCTAACTTCAAAAACGAAAAGCTACGAATTATAGAATTGCCATACTCTAATAAATATAAATTTATAGATTTAAACAACGGCTATATCAATGTCTGGCAAGAAGATTATGAGAGTCTATATGTTATAAATATTAAAGATGACTTCCAGCCTATTAAAGCTAGGATAGATAATCTAAAATATGTTATCTGGCTAGGTGACGATCAACTCTTATACGCCAACGATTCTGAAATACTATTCTATGATTTAAACTTATCTCAAAGCACTCTCATCACCAGAGTTTCTACTCAAATTACTAAATTACTTTGGCACCCCGCTAAAAACTACATTATTTTCTCTAGCCCTGACAGCCTATACGTAATTGATTGGCAAAAGAGAGATTATACTATTACTAAAATCATAACTTTAACAGCGATTGAGTCTGCCTCCCTAGACTACAAGCAGAATCAATTATATTTCAGTGGTGAAATTGGTCAACAATCTGGTATATATAAACTTTCTCTCTAATATATTAGAAAATAAAAAACAGCCATAAACGACTGTTTTTTATTTTATATAATTTCTATTTTATAGTCTTTCCTAAATCTTTTATAAAACTCTTTAAATCAGTTCCAATTTCTTCATCCTTTATTCCTAATTTTAAAGTAGTCTTAATAAAATTTAACTTATTACCAGTGTCTAGCCATTCACCTTCAATCTTTTTACCATATAACGGACGACCACTTTCTAATATAGCATCAAAGGCATCAGCCAATCTAATTTCTCCTGATTTACCTTTATTCATCTCACCCAAGATTTTGAATACCTCTGGAGTAATGACTGCAATACCTACAAAACATAAATTAGATGGAGCTTCAGACTGTTTAGGTTTTTCAACAAATTGCTTAATCTCATAATTTCCGTCACCTAGATCAACTCCATCAATCACGCCAAACTTACTAACTTCTTTTGGCTCTACTTCAGATAATCCAACTACTGGATCTCCATATTTTTTGTAGGCTTCAATTACTTGCTTAGCCGGCGAAACATCTGCATCATAAAGAGTATCACCGAACATAACTAAAACTGCCTCATCACCAACTAAATGACTGGCACAATTAATTGCATGACCATCACCTAAAGGCATTGATTGACGTACGTAAGAAAATTTAGCTAGATTCTCTATCTTCCTTACCTTCTCAATCAAATCAATTTTATTCCCTTCTACTAAACGAGACTCTAATTCAAATGATTTATCAAAATGATCCTCAATAGCGTGTTTACCACGACCAGTTACAAATACTACTTCCTCAATACCCGCTTTAACCGCATCCTCAACTAAATATTGAATAGCTGGCTTATCTACTACCGGTAACATTTCTTTAGGCTGAGCTTTAGTAGCTGGTAGAAATCGGGTACCAAATCCCGCGACTGGAAAAATAGCTTTTTTAATTTTGTTTGCCATAAATTTATTTTATTTTCTTATTATTTAAATATTTCCATTTCCAAAAATATTTCAGCCAAGACTTAATATGCTCTCTGGCTACTCTCTTAAAAAATGGAGCTACAAACCAAACTTGTTTAGCGCTATCACGTTGGTGATCATGAATAATAGTTGCTTCCGGATTATACACTACACTGTAATCATTGTGCCAAGATCGACGACAAAGATCAATATCTTCAAAATACATAAAAAATCTTTTATCAAATAACGCCCAATCACTTTTTCTAATCATTAAACAGGAGCCCATTAACCAATCAACCTCTTTAATAGTGTCATGTTCTACTCTCTTCATTAAAAACCAATCGATATGATCTTTAGCAAACCAACCCAAAAAAGTTCTTCTTAGAATTGGTGTAAAAAATGTTGGAAAATGAGCACAAGAGTATTGTAAGCTTTTATCAGGATTTAATAATTTAGGACCCACGATACCCACTGTTTCGTTCTTTATAATATATTTATACAGGACTTGAATGGTCTCTCTATCTACTAACGTATCTGGATTAAGTACTAGCGAGAAATTACTAGCAGAAGCTTTAATACCTAGATTATTCCCGCCACCCATTCCTAAGTTGGTTGAGCTAGAAATAAAAATCACCTGAGGAAATTTATCTTTTATTGTTTTCTCTAATCCATCACGAGAATTATTATCTACAACTATCACTTCATAGGAGATATTCTCTAGGTTAGCCGCCAAAACAGACTGCACACAACTAAGTGTCTTTACAACACTCTTATAATTAACAACGATGATACTCAAATCCATATATTAGATAATAATTTTTACTAATCGCCAATACAAATGTAAAAGAGGATTAACAATTTGTAAAACTAAACTTGGTTTCTGGCCAAAACTTAATTTGCTTTGGAATCCAGAAATTATAATTTTTTCTTTTTGGTGACGCAGGCTTTGAACCTGTTTTCGTAACTGACAAATTCTCTTTATATTTTTCGGATTTAAGAAATATAGATAAGCTCTAATTTTTACTAAACCCCAACCGCTAAAAAATGCCATAGCGACTAATCCTAGCTCTGTTAAAATCAAGATTGGTAATATCAAGAGCAAAGTATTCCAACGATACAACAAAAATAAAGTTAACATCCTATTCCTCTCCATATAATACAACATTTTTATACTTCGAGAAAATTCATATTTGTGATATACCACCGACTTTGGTGCTAAAACTATTTTATAACCAACTAATCTGGTTTTCCAACCTAACTCCAAATCATCATGATACATATAGAAGTCTTCTATATAACCACCGATCTTTTTAAAAACCTCTTTCTTAATTAACAGTGAACAACCACTGGCATATCCCTGAATTTCAGGAGAACCCTGAACATACATATCTGGTTTATTATAATAACTAACTAACCCAAAAGCTAAAAAATGGATATCATTACCTAGGGTATTAATTCTAGCTCGCTTCTTTTTATCTTTATTCCATAATAATATCTTAGATTGCACCATGCCAATATTTTCTTTCTTTAAAGCTATCTTCACTAATTCTTTCAACCAGTTTCTATCAAATTTAGTATCCATATTAGCAATCACTAAATATTCACAACCATCGTTAATAGCCTCTCTAGCTCCTAAATTATTAGCAGCTGAGTAATTACCGTCTTCACGGGTTAAAACCTTAGCCTGGGGATATACTTGTTGCAGAAAATTAACTGATTTTGGAGAAGAAGCATTATCTACTATATATACTTTAAACCTATCTTTAGGATAAGTCTGTTCCAATAAAGACTGACGACAATCTGCTAAAAAACGTTCTGCATAGTCCTCGTAATTCACTAGAATAATTCCTGTTTTAGGATAATCCATATTAGGTCCTTGATTTAGTTTTAAAATTTATTCTATCTTTAAGCCAGGCTAAAATAAACATTGGTTGCCAAGCTACTAATAAAATATTATATTGCCATCGAGGATGCCATTTTTTAAAATACTTCAACATCGAATTAGAAAAATACTTCTGGGTTTTTAAACTTTTTATTTGTGAAAAGCTTTGGCCGATATAATCTACGCAAGTTGCTTTTGGAGTATACCAAACTTCTTGATTATTCTTTTTAGCCTGGCGACAAAAATCTATCTCCTCAAACCAAAGAAAGTACCGCTCATCTAACTGAATTAGAGAATCAAATTTATCCCTACTCATACCAAAGAAAGCTCCTCGAACTGAATCTACTTTAGCTGACTTTGAATAATCAAAACTTTTAATTAAATATTTATTTAAAACTCCCGGTAAAAAATGTGGTAGCTTCAAAACTATAGATAATTGATCGCTAAAATGCGGAAAGCGTCTAACATGTTTAACTAGTTTTCCCCTTTGATCAACTAACTTACAACTGGCAATACTAGCTTGAGGATTATTCCTAAACCAAGTTAAAAAATTATTTAAGGTACCTAATTCTAATCTCATATCCGGATTTAATAATAACAGATATTTACCTTGAGCTTCTTTCAACCCCTGATTACAAGCTTTGGCAAATCCTAAATTTTTCTTATTAGCAATAACTCTAACTTTAGAGAAAGTCTTTTTAACCATATTCACCGTATCGTCTTGAGAGTTATTATCTACCACAAACACTTCCAGGTTGAAATCACCCTGACTTTGATAAATTGATTTTAAGTTATCTCGTAATTTATCCTTTACATTCCAAGAAACAATAATAATTGATAAATCCATATTATTTAATAATCTCTACTAATTTTAATTTAGATTTCCCTCCTGTAATAATTCTAACATTATTTATATCCACCTCCAATTCTTTAGATAGTAATTGTCTCAATTCTAAATTAGCCCGTCCATTTTCTGGCGCGCTGGCTACTCGAATCTTAAGGCTGTCATCAGACATAAATCCTTTTATTTCAGTATTTTTAGCCCCGGGAGATAAACGACAAGTAATTACTACTTTACCTGAATGTACTAAATTTTCTTTAATAATTTTCAAAATATGATTATGAAAAATTCGATTTGAAAGTGCCGAATTTTATATTATATCTACTATATATAATAGAATAATTGTTTATTTTTAGCAAAAATTTTACAAGCTATCACCTACAAGAAAAATTATTTAATATAACCCTTCAATTATCTATTGAATAGAGTTATATTAAATAATGCCTCAAAACTGCCTAACTAGATGGCTTTTTTTTATTTGGTTGAAAAACTTCCTCCTATTTGTTAAGATAAAACAAACTAACTAAACGCCTCTGGGGCGCTTTTTAAACTCTATGGTATTATCAGATAAAGATATAAAAAAAGAGATAAAACAAGGCAATATCACTATATCCCCTTTTAAAGAAGAATTTGTACAGCCGGCCAGTGTTGATCTCCATTTAGACAAAGAATTTTTATTATTCAATACAGTAGATAATTTTGTAATTGACGTCAAAGAAAAAACTGACAAGTTAATGACAGAAAAAACTATTACGGAAGATCAGCCTTTCATTTTACAACCGCAACAATTCGCTCTGGGATTAATCCTAGAAGAAACCGGTGTATCTGAAAAATTAGTCGGTCGTTTAGAAGGAAAAAGTTCATTAGGTAGATTGGGATTAATTATCCACACCACAGCTGGCTATTTAGATCCGGGCAATTCCCTAAAGATGACCTTGGAATTATTTAACGCCGGCCCATTACCTATTAAGCTATACTCTGGTATGAAAATTGGTCAAATGGCCTTTGAATATCTATCTTCTCCCTGCGAAAAACCCTATGGCTCCGATGGCTTAAATAGTAAATACTATAAAGATCAAAAGCCACAAGCTTCACAAATGTATAAAAACTTTAAATAGCACCCTTAAACTTGTTTAGGAGTGCTTTCTTTAAACCTATGAGTAAAATTTTCATCTACGACGAATTTAATCCCGAAGATAACGCCATGCTACAAGCCCTATATTCTAGAAGTGCTTCTAGTGTAGAGGAACACGTAGATAGAGTTAGGTCTAGCGGTTCAGGCAAGTTCATGGAACGATTTTATGTTGGCTATGGTCATTCTAGTATTGCCGATTGTGGTAGCACTACTATCTTCATCGAAGGCATCAGTATATTAGCAGACAAAGCTATCCAAGACTGGCCTCTTTACAGCGGACAAGAAACTAGCACTAGATATATCGACATGTCTAAGCAAGATATTATTGACCCAATTGATAATGACGTTTCCAAACAGATCTTAAATGATTGGATGGAATTCTATACCAATAACGGTGAAGAAGTAAAAGAATATATTAAAAGTTCTTATCCTAGAGGACCTGAAGAAAATAAGAACCTATATGAGAAAGCAATAGCTGCCAGAAGCTTCGATATTCTAAGAGGGTTTTTACCAGCTGGCATCACTACTCAATTAAGTTGGCACACTAATCTGAGACAAGCTTGGGATAAACTAGCCCTATTGAGATATCATCCATTAGTTGAGACACGTGAAATTGCTAAAAATATTCTCAACGAGCTAAGAGCAAAATATCCTCATAGTTTTTGCCATAAAGAGTATGAGAAACAAGAAGCCTATTGGAAACAATCCACCGTTGGTTACACCTATCATAATTCAGTTGCTCCGAAAGATGGTTACCAATTTAGTACTGATATAAAAACAGAAGATTTAGAGTCATACAGAGAATTGCTGGAAACTAGACCAGAAAAAACTAATCTGCCTTTATTCTTAGCTGATTTAGGATTAAATAAATTTAATTTCTTATTGGACTTTGGCTCTTTCCGCGATCTACAACGACATAGAAATGGCTCTTGCCGCATGCCTCTATTAACTACTGAATACGGATTTAATAAATGGTATTTGAATCAATTGCCAAGCAACTTGCAGGAACAGGCCAAAGCCCTAATAGCTAAACAAGTAGATAAAATAAAAAACTTAGATGTATCTCCAGAAAAAAAACAATATTATGTTCCTCTAGGTTTTAATGTTAATGTTAAGATTAGTTATGGCCTACCAGCTTCTATATATGTAACTGAATTGAGGACTGGCAAACTAGTACACCCTAGTCTAAGAAAAGTAGCTCATCTAATGCATAATAGCTTAGCGACTAACTTCCCTATTCTCAAACTTCATTCCGATCTAGAACAAGATGATTGGGATATACGCAGAGGTGGACAAGATATTATAGAAAAAACTAACGAATAACTTTTATGGAAACCAAATTCTTAGCAATCGTCGGTTTGCCTGGCTCAGGTAAGACAGAAGCTGTAAATTATTTAAAGGGTAAATATAACTGGCCAAATATATATCTAGGAGAAGCTACTTTCGATAGATTGAAAGAGGCAGGATTAGAGACAAATCCTAAAAATGAAAAAATGATGCGAGAAAAGATTCGAGAAGAGAAAGGCATGGCTGTTTACGCTGAATTAGCTTTACCAAAAATAGAAGCGTTAATCGGTCAAACTAATGTTATAATCATAGAGAGTCTATATAGCTGGGAAGAATATCTAATTTTCAAAGAAAAATATCCTAAACAATTTAAAGTGTTGGCAATATATGCCTCACCGAAGACTAGGATATCTCGTTTAGCCAATAGACTTGTTAGGCCCTTCTCTCCAGAAGAATGTAAAACCAGAGATTATAAACAAATAGAGAACCTACATCAAGCTGGACCAATCGCCAGAGCTGAGGCTACCATTATAAATGAATTTGATAAAGAAAATTTATATAATCACATAGAAAAAATTCTTGAAAAATTAGCTTTAAGATAAAATTATGATGAACTTAGTAATCTTCGGACCTCCGGGCTCAGGAAAAGGCACTCAAGCAGAAAAAATTGCTAAATGCTACAACCTTGTTTCCTTGTCTACTGGAGCAATCCTCAGACAAGAAATAAACAGTAAACCACCAACACCTCTAGGCTTACAAGCAAAGCCTTATTTAGATAACGGTGGATTAGTTCCTGATGAATTAGTAGTAGACATTCTAAAAAAAGAAATGTCAAAATTTCCTGAGAGTACTGGATTCATCTTTGATGGCTATCCTAGGACACCTCGCCAAGCAGAAGCTTTAAACACTGCTTTAGCAGAGGTTAATCAGGAAATTGCAGCCACTTTAGTTTTAGAAGTTGATCAAAAGGAATTAATCACTCGTCTATTAAAAAGAGGCAAAAATTCCGGTCGTAGTGATGACCAAAGTGTTACCGTCATAGAAAATCGTTTAAATGTCTATGAAAAAAACACTAGCCCCTTAATTGACTACTACAGAAACCTAGGAAAATTGAAGATAGTTAATGGCCTAGGCCCAATTGAGGAAATCTATAATCGCCTAAAGGATGAGATTGACAAGCTCTCCTAGGTGACTTATAATAAAACTATAAAGGGGGCTTAAAGTCTCCTTTTTATTTAATTTTATGATCAAGCAGAAAGGTAAACTTATCGTTTTATACGGCATTAATAACCTGGGCAAAAGTACCCAGGCTAGAATGTTGGTAGAAAGATTAAAATTTGCTGGATACAAAGCTAAATATATAAAATACCCTATTTACGATCTGAAACCTTCAGGCGTAATTTTGAATAATTATTTACGAGAAAACAATTATTTTCAATTAAATGCCAAAGAGGCTCAAATAATGTATAGTTTAAATCGCTTTCAATACCAACCTCAACTACTTAAAGACTTAAATGATGGCATCACAGTAATTGCAGAAGATTATGTTGGCACTGGTATTGCCTGGGGCCTAGGAGCAGGTGTTAAAGAACTATTTCTTAAAAAGATGAATGCTGGTCTATTAAAAGAAGACTTGGCTCTCCTATTCGATGGTGAAAGATTTACTGAAGCAAGAGAAAATAATCACAAACATGAAACTAATGATGATTTAACTAACAAGGTAAGATGGGCTCATCTAAAATTAAAAGAAGAATACGGTTGGCATAAACTAGACGCCAACGATACTATTCCCTCTATCCATGATAGAATATGGCTAAAAGTTTTAGAACTACTAGAAGGAAAAGATAATGCAATATAAAAACAGCTAGAAATAAGCTGTTTTTTGCTATGCTTAAGTTGCCATTTCTCAGCATTATAGTAAAATATAAATATATGGAATATGATACAATTATCGGCTTAGAAATACATGCTGAGCTAGATACAAAAAGTAAGATGTTTTGCGGTTGCAATAATGACAGCCAAGACCAGGAAGCAAACACCAATGTTTGCCCTATTTGTCTAGGACATCCCGGAACATTACCAGTCCCAAACAAACAAGCCATTGAATGGACTATTCTAGCTGGCCTAGCTTTAAATTGTCAGATCAATAAAATTTCTAAATTCGATCGTAAAAATTATTTTTATCCTGATTTACCAAAGGGCTATCAAATCTCTCAATATGATTTACCTCTATGTCATCATGGTAATCTAATTATCAACGATCACAATATTGAAATTACTAGAATTCATTTAGAAGAAGACACTGGAAAACTGACCCATCCTAAAGGATCAAAAGATACTTATATAGATTTTAATAGAGTTGGTACCCCTTTAATGGAGATGGTTACCGAACCAACCATTCCTGATGCTCAAACAGCTAAAAAATTCTGTCAGAGGTTTCAACAAATTTTAAGATATCTAAATATTAGTCAGGCCGACATGGAAAAAGGGCAAATGCGTTGTGAGGCCAACATTAGTATTCAAGAGCCTGGCAAATGGGAATATTTAGGTGGAGGAAAAATTATCGCTAAAAAAAACCATACATTAAATCCAAAAACTGAACTTAAAAACTTAAACTCTTTTAAATCAGTTGAAAAAGCTATTGAATATGAAGCAAAAAGACAAGCTGATGATTTAGCCGCTGGCCGAGAATTAATTCAAGAAACTAGAGGTTGGAACGAAAATAAAAATGAAAGTTTCAAACAAAGAGTAAAAGAAACATCAGCAGATTATCGTTACTTCCCGGAACCAGATATTCCACCTTTGGAGATTACCAACAAAGACATTGAAAGAATTAGGGTAGACTTAGTAGAACTGCCTAATGCCAAGATTAAACGTTTCAAAAAACAATATGGTCTAGAAGAAGATATGTCCGAAGTAATTATAGCGGATAAAAAAATTGCTAATTGGTTAGAAAATGTTATATCTGAATTAAGAGCTTGGATTGAAGCTACTGATGATAGCTGGGAAAGACAAAACAAAAAACTAAGTAAAACTGCCTATAACTGGCTAAGTAGTGAGCTGTTTAAACATCTAAAAGAAGATAATAAGAGTATTTCCGATATCAAAATCACTCCTGAGAATTTTGCTGAATTAATTACTTTGGTCTATCAAGAAAAAATTAATTCTTCAGCTGGCCAAACTATATTAAATAAGATGTATAAAGATGGAGGAGACCCTACTGATATAATGAAAGAGTTAGGCCTGGAACAAATGGATAATAGCGAAGAATTAAGAGATGCAATCAAACAAATAATTAAAAACAATCCCCAACAGACTAAACAATATAAAGAAGGCAAAGAGGCCCTAATAAAATACTTCATTGGTCAAACCATGGCTAAAACTAAAGGCAAGGCTAATCCAAAAATAGTAGAAGAAGTATTGAAAGAAGAATTAAAATAATCTCGCAAATAAAAAATCGCTTATCAATCTAAGCGATTTTTGTTTTATTTAATTTATTTCAAAAATTTCTTAATCTCTTTAGCAGCTTCTTCTTGATTATCAACCCAATAAATTTTCTTTCCTTGTTTCTCCCAACGTCTAAACCAACTTCCCTGTTTTTTCGCAAAACGTCCAATAGCTGTATTTAATTTTTCAAACATCTCTTCATAACTGAGTTTTTCTTGCAAATAATACGAAATATATTTATATTCTAAACCAAAACTTTCCAATCTTTTCCAAGTTAAGCCTTGCTTTTTAAGCCCAGCCACTTCCTCAATCATATTCTCGTTCTCTAATCTTTGTTTTAGTCTAGCCTCAATTCCATCTCTAAGTTCTGAACGAGGTTTGTCTAAACCTAAAATCAAAAATTCAAATTTTGGATGCTTCTGCTGCTGATTAATTTTTCCTTTATCTTTTAATATTTCAAAATATCTAATCAATCTTCTTTTATTATTTCTCTCACTATTATTCAATTTGTCAGCAAAGACAAAATATTTCTTCTTTAATTTCTTAAATATTTCTTCACTAGTCAATCCCTCTAATTCCTTTCTCAATTTGTCATTTGGTTTTGATATAGATAATTGAAAATTATCTACTAAAGCCTGCAAATACAATCCAGTGCCTCCAACTATTAAAGGTAACTTATCTCTGCCTGAAATATTTAATAATGCTTGATTTGCCTGGACTAAATAGTTAGATAAAGAAAAAATCTTTTTAGGATCTATCACATCTATTAAATGATAATTTATTTTTACTGCTTTCCCCTTAGCATCTTTAAACTTATATTCGGTTAAATCTTTCCCAGTGCCAATGTCCATACCAATATATACCTGGCGAGAATCTGCACTAATAATCTCTCCGGCAAATTGATAAGCTAATTTTACAGCTAACGCAGTTTTACCACTAGAAGTGGGACCCAGAACTACAACAGCTTTTTTCTTAATCATAATTAATCTATTAATTCTCCAATTAAACTAAAATTTTCATATCTAATTATTTTTACTTCCACAAATTTACCGGCTAAGTCATTTCGATCATTATTGAACTTTACCGTTTTATAACCGTTGGTTTTACCAAAATATCTACCTCGACGGTTTTTTCCTTCAACCAATACTTTTAACTTTTGCCCTAAATATTTTCTATTATTTTTTTGACTAGTCTTCTGTAATATCTTTAATAATTTTTCTTCTCTTATCTTCTTGTCTTCCGGACTAACATCATCTTTCATATTAAATGAGGCCGTACCTGGACGAGGACTATACTGAGAAACATAGGCTAAATCAAACTTCACTTTCTTTAATAATTTTTTTGTATTTTTAAATTGTTTTTTAGTTTCAGAAGGAAAACCAACTATTATATCCGTAGTAATAGAAATATTTTTTTTAGTTTTTCTAAGTTTTCCAATTAATTTTATATAATCATCCGCTTTATACTTCCGATTCATTTTTCTTAAAATCTCATCATCACCAGATTGTACAGCCAAATGCAGATATTTTACTAATTTATCCGCTTTGCCCATGGCAGCAATTAACTTATCGCTCATATCTTTGGGATGGCTGCTAAAAAAACATATCCAAAAATCTCCGTCTAAAGCATTCACTTCTAATAATAAATCAGCAAAATCTTTATTCTCATAACGATAGCTATTAACATTCTGAGCAATCAAAATTATTTCTTTGAAGCCTTTCTCTACCAAACCTTTAACTTCATCAATAATCTGAGAATAGGGTCTATAGACCTCTCTGCCTCGGGCATAGGGCACTACACAATATGAACAAAAATTATTACACCCATTACCAATGGGCACATAGGCACTAAAATTATTGCTATAAATAGGAATAATTTTTAAATATTCTTCTCCTTTTATTTCTCTAATCTTATCTTTAACATCTCCAGTTTTGCCAGCTAACAAGCTAAACATATTTGGCAACTCGTTAATAGGCAAAAATAAATCAACCTTATACTTCAATCGTTTAATAACATCCTTTCTTTTACTTAAACAACCTGTGATAACTATTTTGGCTCGTTCATTATCTTGCTGCACTCGCTTTACCAAGCCATAGGCCCTATCTTCCGCTGACTGCCGCACGCCACAGGTATTAATGATAACTATATCTGCTTTATCAACTTTAGCGGCCTCCAGGCCGTGAGAGCTTAAAAAACCAGACACTCTTTCACTGTCTGACTTATTCATCTGACAGCCAATGGTAATAATATGATAACACTTATAATTCATAATCATTTAAAATTATTCTAAAACTTCTTCTACCTCCAATGATAAGCTATATAATTGATACAAAGACAACTCATCACTAATCTCAGAAATAAATTTAATCTTTAGGCCAACCTCGGGCAACTTTCTATCATTTAAATATTCTAAATCTTTTTCTGGAAAAGTAAAATTAAAATAATATAACGGAAAGTATGGAGTAACCCGTTCATAATAATAATTCATGTTTTTATCAGTCAACAATCCATTAATAACCTTTCTTTCTGGAAATAATAACTTATCGTGATACTGAGTAACAATCACTGAATTATATTCGGTTAACTCTAAAACTTGTTCTATATTCTCACGATCTTTTTGAAACTTCCCATAGGTGTAATATAAACCTTCTTCTGAGCCAAAAACTAAGAAATAAAAAGATAGCAGATAAACAATCATTAAAACCATAGCAATAATAGAATTTTTTCCCAAACGTGCCCAATAATCTTTTAACGGTATTGCAGCTTTAGCCAAACGATCCAGAAAAATAGCCATCAATGGTATAGCCCCCAAGTACATGGGCAACCAATACCTAGTATATGAATTACCAATCGTAAAGCTATTAGGATTAGGATTATCGGTAAACTTCCAACTACCATAATACAACACTAGTGCTGTCGATAAAGCTAACCAAGATATAATATATAAAAAATAACGCTTAGGCCAACGCCTAATATTAAATAAAAGTATAAAAAATCCTAACACCGCTGGCCAAAATAACCAATAAAACATATCAGCAAAATAATAGTACAACATTTTAAAAGATTGCCAGGGCTTAAAACCAAAATAGAAAACTGTGTCTGAAATAGTGTTCCAAGCTTGATTCAAACTTTCTTTTTGATTAGACAGAGCTGAATTAATAAAATCTCCTCCAGCCTGACTAATTTGTACCAAAGAACGATTCATTTCACTATAACCTCCCTGGAGAGGAGACCCATAGATTACCTGATTAGCAAACAACATTGGGAAAATCGCTATATAGAGACCAGCCAAAAATAATAATATTTTAGTGATACTGATACGATGTACATAAAATATCCACATCAGGAATAATAATGGCAATAGCCATAACAATTCGGAAGTTCTAGTTATAACAGCTAAACCAAGAGAAATTCCGGCTAAAAAAGCAGCTAAGACAGAAAACCAATACCTTCTGCCTTGTTTCCATTCAAAAAAGCCCCTAGTTCGCACGCCTTTCTTTCTAGCAATAAAAGTGGAAAAATATAAAAAGATAATTAGGAATACCAAAAACAAAACGTTATGGAACATGCTTCTAGCTGAATAATAAATGTATACAGGAAAAGAAAATAATATTAGAGTGGACAGAAAAGCAATCCTTTTATTAAATATTCTCTTAATAAATGAAAAAAAGAATATTAGCCCTAATGAAGCAAAAATTGGCGTTAAATAAGGTAAAATACCCGTTCCAAATACCTTAGCTAAAGAGCCATACATCATAATCATGCCTAAAAAGCTAAGTGGTTTTAACCAGGGACCATCACTTAAAAAACTTCTTGGCTTCATTAAACCGGCTGTATATAGGTTATATTCCTCTTCTATCTGTAAACTATCAGTTTGAGCTAATGTTTTACTAAAGACATAATTAGCATTTTCGTCTGGTGATCCCCACTTTATATAATCGGGACTCTGAGCTATAAAATTGTAACTAGCTGAGACAAAGAAAAAAACAACGGCTAGAAAAATAACCGCTATTAATTGCCAATTATTGCTAAGAAATCTCTTTATTTTCATGCAACCTAGATTATTATTGATTTATATTACCTTAACAAAAAATACCCATTTTAGCAAGAATTTGCTATGATAATAATATGAATAAACTAGCCGAAAGAATCTTCTATTTATCCCTAAGTACCCTAACTTTCTTAATAATTTGGGGAGCTTTAATTTATTGGACATTCTCTTTTAACCTGGCCGGAAAAATAGCCATTGTTTTATTAACCATTATTTCTACAGTCATACTATTCAAGAAAATAAACAAAAACTTTGGCTCAACTGAAAAACAGTCTCAATCTAATAACTACTTAGTATCTGCTATTTGGTTATTATTTTTTATAGGAGCTGTATTCTTTCTCTTCCGAGCTCAAAGCAGTCAAGCTTTAATTTCCCCTTGGGAACAAGTTAATTCTTGGTTCTTCTTAATATACGGGGGCTTAACTCTATTAACAGTTCATCTGACTTATAACAGAACTAAATTATCACAATTAATCACCTCCTTATTCTATTTATTATCATTTTCTGTAGCTTTAATTGTTTATAAAATCGGTTATGGTTTTGACCCTTTTATACATCAGGCCACTGCTCAAATTATTGATCAACTAGGCCAAATTCAACCTAAACCTTTTTATTATATCGGCCAATACAGTCTAATAATTATATTCAATAATATTCTAGGTATTTCCATAGAAATGCTTGATAAATTGCTCGTACCTGTTCTAGCCGCAATATTCTTACCGATAAGTTTTAGGTTATTCTGGCAGCGATACTTTCCTCAAGATCGCGCTCTAACTATAACCACATTATTATTATTACTACCCTTCTCTATATTCATAATCACTACTCCTCAGAACCTCGCTTTTCTACTATTAATCATCTCTTTATTTTTAAACCTAACTCTCCGGTCCAAATATCTTCTACTAAGCTCTCTGATTTCATTAGCAACACTTTTTGTGCATCCTATAGCCGGAATACCAGCTATTCTAATAACTATGGCTGGTTGGCTATACAGTCGACGAAATAAACTAAATCCCAAATTAACTAAACTATCTTTTACGGGTATATTTCTTGCAGCTGTAATAGCTCTACCAGCAGCCTTTCTAATGTTAAACAAAGATGGCCTTAATTGGGGTAATTTTAATCTTAATATATTTTCTTCTCTTAGCTGGGCCTATCAAGAAAGTCTATGGTTAAATTTCAACTACTTCTACAATTTCAATATTAGTTTGATTATTCTTGGCTTAATAATAACTGGTATTTTTCTTTGGCGTTATCACTACAAAACTCCAAAAATATTTATTCTACCATTACTATTCTCTCTAGCCTTTTTCATATCCTACCTGCTAAGCCAATTACTAAGTTTTGCTTTCTTAATTGATTATGAAAGAGACTATTATCGTCAGAGAATTTTAGTCTTATCTATAATCATGTCACTTCCTTTTATTGCTCTCACTTTTAAATATCTACTATCTAAAATACAAAAACAAAAAATCATTTGGCTAATTCTAATCTCATTAATTATTACTGCCTCTCTATATAATAGTTATCCTCGCTATGACCATTACTTTAACTCTCATGGCTATTCTTTATCTCAACAAGATGCTGATACTGTAGAATTTATACAGTCAATTGCTGAAGATAATAATTACCTGGTGCTATCTAACCAGCAGGTTAGCGTAGCCGCTCTTAGAGAATTTGGGTTTAGTCGTTATTTAGCGAATGATCTATACTTTTATCCCATTCCTACTAGCGGACCACTTTATAAATACTACTTGCAGATGGTCTACGAATATCCTAATCAAAAAACTATGCAGAAGGCTATGACTCTAGCACAGGTTGATACTGGCTATTTAGTAATTAACAAATACTGGTGGGCAGCAAAAAAGATTATTGATGAAGCTAAATTAGAAGCTAATGATTATTATAAATTATTTAATGGAGAGGTATTCGTTTTTATATATAAATAGTTTTAAATAATAAAAACAGACCGTTAGGCCTGTTTTTTTATTTTTAAACTTTATCTATATTCTTCATAATCAAAGACGGGACCAATTACTAGCACGGGACGATCTTGGAAATTTCTAATCAAAGCCAATAACTTAACTCCATTAATCTTCTCTTCTAATTTTTTCTTTCCTGCCCCTTCAAAGGCTATCATCCCTTTATCTCCCTCTTCTATAACAATATACTTATGGCTAAAGTCATAAATAAGTTGATGTTCTAATTCATCAATTTGTTCACCGCTAATTTGTTTCATGGATATATTCTTTAAACCCTCTAAGTCATGTTTCATTCCCTGTAGAATAAGGCCTACTGAACTCACTCCATCACTAACCTTCAGCGCTGCTAAAGTATCCTCAAGCATGGCTGTAGTGTTAATTAATTCATCAAAGAAATATATATTTGGTTCTATATAGTTATAATAGTTGATAGAACCAAAACTTTCTAAACCACCGACTTTCTCTTGTCCATATATACCAGATAATCCCAATTTGTCAGCCGGCAACTGGACATTAATCCAAGAGGCTACGGCAGTATTCAAATGCTTATTCTCCCAGCTAGCTTGCTTAGCAAAGGCGGGTAGCGTGGCTGGAGGCTGAATGAATAAACTATTTAATATATTTAAATTAGACCAATAATTATTTTCTTGCCAAGCTGGCGGATCTAATTGTTTCTTTAGTTTCAAGACCTGAGAATCGTAATTCTCATAGGCTGTATTCTCAGCCCAATCGCCATAATCATTACCAGGAGCATGAAATAGATTAATAACATCCATACTATACCCCAAACAACGTTGATGTAGTTGATCCAAACGACAACCTGTAAGTGGTTCATTGGTATCAGTCAAACGTAACCCTGTATTTGGAGATATTAAGTTAGAAAAAATATAATCATTTGGCCAATAAAAATCAGCTAAAATCTTTAAGCCTTGATAAGCATTGGAATCAGGATCAGATAAATCATATCCACCTCTAATTGAAGGATAATCGTATTCTAAAATTTTACCTTGTAACGCAGCAAAATTATTATCAGCCTCTAAATTATCTGAAGCAAACAACTCAGCAATAGAATAATCATCACCAAAAGCTGCTGCAGCAGCATCACGGTAATTAACGTAACTTAGGTCTTTACGTAACCCCTTAAAAAAGGCCATCACCTTATAAATCCTAGCCCATCTGTTCTTAATTCTTTCACTACTAGCGAAGTCTTGAACTAACAATTGCGCGGCTATCATATTAACACGCCAATCATCTTTGTCTAATAAACAATCTGGACAACTTTCTCCTAAATAAAATAATGGGAAAACTACATTTAACCACTTACCAGTTAGGTAAAAGTTGTTCAAACGAGAATTCTCTCTATATTCCTGGGGGACAATAAAATCTTTATAATTTCTCTGATAAAGCATTACTGGCGATTTAGTTAATAATTCGTGTTCACGAATTAATTTAACCTCCTGAACAACATCATCTCTTAAATAGTACGGTAAAACGAAATTAAAGATAGAAGTTTCTTGCTCGGTAAACTTGCTTTGGTCATTAATATCCAAATTTCTATTAATTTGATCCGGAGCTGGTTTTAATAATTCTAGAGAAACACCTAGATAAGCCAAGGCCAATCTTTCACCTTCTAAAATTGGGTCATTAACATTACCGATCTCTCTTAGATGATTCTCGTATCTAGCTCGAGACACTTCATATAGCTCTTTGTGTATTTCCCAAAGATTATTATAAAATATATTTTCTTCAATTTCTTTAAAAACCTTTTTCAAGTTTTGTTGGTAATAATACATTAAAAAGTCTGTAGTAATAACAACTGGCACATCTTTTTGTTCTAGCCAATTATATACAGAATAGAAATCATTTGCATCTTCTACTATTGGATTATCCAATAAAGCAAACCCTTGGCTATTTAAATCTTCAATTATCGAATCTAAATTAATTTTTCTGGCTACATCATAATAATTAATAGTGTCTACTTTAGTATTCAAAGGCAATTCATAACTACGTGCTTCTAAATCATAATTTTCCTCTGGCACAGCATAAAAATCAAAAAATGATAAATACTCAATATCTACACCAAATAAATCATCGCTGCCCTCTTCTTCTCCAAGCAAATCTAAATTACTTGGCAATCCGATGGCACCAGGATTTTCATCTACATCTAAATTGATATCAGGGGCCGTATATTCTGGCTTCGGGGAAGATCTAGAAAAACTGATACCTGATTCGGCAATCAACCAATATAAACCAGTTAAAACTACTAGAACAATTATTGCTATAAATATTTTTTTAATTGTGTTATTAAAAGGCAAAAATCCAAACAATAATTTATTGCTTGGATAATTAATTTGATTTTGAGCTGGAACATTCTCAACCTGAGGCTGTTCCTGCTTTTGTTCTTGCTCAAACATAGAGCTTATATTTAAGGTAAATATTTAACTTTATTACGTAAGTGTTCTTCATAGGTCACAGAGAAAACAGTTTCATCACTACCAACCGGACTTAAAAAATAATTATAATTAGTATAAGTTGGATAAACCGCTGCTTCAATTGCTAGAAAACCGGGGTTAGATACTGGTGTTGGCGGTAAATCACGATTCCTATAGGTATTGTATGGAGATTCTATGGCAGTGTCGTCTAAACTATACTGGGTTTTATATTCCCCTAGGATGTAAGCGAGCGAAGCACAAGATTCTAGAGCCTGTCCATTTTTTATTCTATCCCAAAATAAACCAGAAATAATTTTTGCATCAGTATTATTACCATTCTTGATAGTAGCTTCTTTTTCTATTAAAGAAGCCATGGTAATTACCTCGTGAATACTTCTCCCCTGTCTCTTAATTTCTTCTCTCATCTCTGTAGTTAACTTACGATCAAAGTTCTCTAACATCTTTATTACTAAATCTTCAATTTCAGCATCTTGATATAATAAATAAGTATCTGGAAATAAATAGCCCTCTAAACCATAGTAGTCCGGCTTATCTTTCAGAAAATCAAATCTATCTGAATAATCCTTAGGTTTTTCTATGTCTTTTTCAAAACGATAGTCTATTTGTGGAAATCCAATTAACTCTAATAATTCCTCACTTTGCCACATCCCCTGATTTTCTAAGTAAGAACTCATTTCTTTGGTAGTCCAGCCTTCAATAAACTGCACTTTTACCTCTTGACTGTTAGCCTTACCTTTACTAATAGCCCTAGCAATACTTCTGACGCTCATAGCTGAACTCAATTGATACTCTCCTGCTTGCAATTTAGCTTGCAAGCCACTATTTCTAGCATATAGTACAAAAAGGTTCTTAGATTGAATTAGATCATCATCTTTGAGTTGTTGAGCAATCTCAGCTAAACCAGTACCAGCAACAATCGTAATTATCTTTTCCTCACCCTTTTTATCAAAAGCTGAATTAATATTAACCAAATAAAATAGAGAGAAAGTAATTAGGCCTAGAATAATAAAGATGCCTAAATAGGATAAAAGTTTTTTCATATTTTTTTCTTGTTCTGTGCCTGAGCGATTAATTTCGAACTAGCTCTGATCTTTTTACCCAAACCATCCACCATTTTTATTTTTAATTGTTCACAAACATCTACTTCTGGCACGTCATTAACACTCTTACGGTCTCCGCCATTAGCAAAAATATCTGGCTTTAATTTAGCTAACGATTCGCAAACCGTTAGGTCCTGGTCTACAGATAAAAATACCTCGTCTACATCTCGGAGGGCTTGTATTATTTTAACCCTATCTTGTTCGCTCATGAAAGGCACTCTACCTTTAATCATTACCTGTCTATCATTATTTACTATAGCTACCAAATAATCACCTATTTTCTTAGCCTGTTTAATCATATCTAGATGGCCAACATGTAGGGGATTAAAATAACCACTAACTGCCACTACAGTCTTTTTCTTTTTTGTCATAATAAATTGGATTATATCTATATTTTAGCAGAAAAATGGACAAGAGAAAAGTAACCAATATCTTTGACAGGAGCACTAAAAAATGATAGCATACTCTAATTGCTCATTTTAAAATATAAACCATGGAAAAGAAAAAAAGAACAGGAATGTTTAGAACAGCTCTGGCAATTACTTGCGCAGTTATAGCAGTTATTTTACTATTATTAGTTAAATATCCTAAAAAACCCACTGAAGAGAAACAAATACTTATTGAGAACACTCTCCTATTACAAGTATTTGAACAGGCAAAAATTCTTACTGAGACTGAATTAGAGCTCGAAACCTTATCTTTCAAAACTATATCGTCAAAAAATAGTTTAATTACTTTCCTACAAACATTTAAGGCTAATGGCTTCAATGATTGGAAAATTAATTTTTTGAAAGACGGATTAGAATTATTATCTTCTGATCAGGAAATTAAATTGATATGTTTCTACGAAGATTTATTTCCGAAAGTAGATAGTGATTTTTTTGATGGAAATTGTTTTATTTCCTACAATCTAACTCGCTCCTATTTCCAAGATGGTTATATTATTCTGAGCTATGAAAGAGCTTTTTTTAGATTAATATTCACTTCATTGGTTCTAGGAGGATTTATAGCTATTGGAATAAAATATTTCTCCGTTAAACAATATCGTCTATATAAAGGTCGTACTTAACGGCCTTTTTTTAATATAAAAAAGAGAGCTAGATAACTTGGCCCCTAATGCAAACATTTAATCTAATTAAACTTAAAAAACAATTAGTAAGTTTAAACTCAACCATTGTATTTACTAATAAGAAAATTTACATTTAAATTATATCTCATTTATCTTAAGTTATAAACAAAAAAGCGCTTAAATAAGCGCTTTTTTCATATATCTAAATAATTATTACATTCCCTTAATGTTTTTCCATCGCTTAGCCGAGCGAGTCCTAGCCAGAGCCCTTTCTAACTGAGCGGAAATCTCAGCAAATCTCTCCCTATCTTCAGATCTTAGATTCTTTAGAGATTCCTCTGCCCTACTCTTAGCTTCCTCTGCCCTAGATATATCTATCTCTTCAGCTCTTTCTGCGGCATCTGCTAAAATTACAACCTTATCCAACAATACTTCCACAAACCCACCAGCCACAGACATAACACTTGCTTCTCCATCTGATTTAACTATTTCTAACACCCCCGGCTTTAAATTAGATATTAAAGGAGTGTGTTCTGGCAGCACAGTAATATCTCCCTCTTCAGTTGGCACAGTAACTTGAAAAATCTCTTCTTGAAAGACTATACGCTCCGGAGTAACTATCTCAAATTTAATGATTTTTTTATTAGCCATAATATTTATTATTTGCCTACCTCGTCGATAGTTCCTTTCATGTAAAAGTCTGACTCATTTTTATCATCATGTTTACCATCTAAAATTTCTTTAAATCCTTTAATAGAATCTTCAAGTTTCACATGACTACCAGGTACGCCAGTAAAGGTTTCAGCCACAACGAAAGGTTGAGACAAGAACTTCTGAATCTTTCTAGCCCTTGATACAGTCACTCTATCTTCCTCAGATAGCTCTTCCATGCCTAGAATGGCAATAATATCTTGTAAATTTTTATATCTCTGTAATACTCTCTGTACGCCTAGAGCTACTTGATAGTGTTCATCACCAATTATCTTAGGATCTAAAATAGTTGAAGATGAATCTAAGGGATCTACAGCCGGATAAATACCTAATTCTGTTAAACCTCTAGATAATACCACTGTGGAATCTAAATGAGCAAAAGTAGTAGCTGGAGCTGGATCAGTTAAATCATCAGCTGGCACATACACAGCTTGAATAGATGTAATTGAACCTTTCTTAGTTGAAGTAATACGTTCCTGTAGTTCACCCATCTCGGTAGCTAAAGTTGGCTGATAACCCACAGCTGAAGGCATACGTCCTAGTAAAGTAGACACCTCTGAACCAGCTTGAGTAAACCTAAAAATATTATCAACAAAGAATAATACATCCTTACCTTCTTCATCTCTGAAATATTCTGCCATAGACAAACCGGATAGAGCTACTCTAGCTCTGGCCCCTGGCGGTTCATTCATTTGACCAAATACCATAGCTACCTTATCTAATACGCCAGCACCTTTCATTTCGTGATATAAATCATTACCTTCACGAGTTCTTTCTCCTACACCAGCAAACACTGAGTAACCACCGTGAGCTTTAGCAATATTATTAATAAATTCTTGGATAATAACTGTTTTACCTACACCGGCACCGCCGAACAATCCTACTTTACCACCTCTAGCGATTGGACAAATTAAATCAATAACTTTAATACCTGTTTCTAGAATTTCTGTTTTAGTAGATTGATCAGAAAATTCAGGAGCCGATCTATGAATTTCATATTCTTTTTTAGTCTCTGGATCTTTTTTACCATCCACTGCTTGACCTAGTACATTAAAAATTCTTCCCAAAGTTTTTTCACCAACTGGGACCTTAATACCAGCACCAGTGCTTACTACTTCGTCACCTCTTTTTAAACCATCGGTAGTTCCCATGGCAACAGTTCTAACTACGTTAAAACCAATATGCTGTTGCACCTCCAAAACTAAAGTTCCTTTACCTAAGGTAACTTCTAGAGCGGTATATATCTTTGGTAAATCACCTTCGAAATGCACGTCGACAACCGCGCCAATAACTTGTTTAATTTTTCCAACTTGTTTTTTCATATATTTATTATCCTAAAGCATTAGCACCGGCTGAAATCTCAGCGATCTCAGCGGTAATACTAGCTTGTCTGGCTTTGTTATAAAATAAAGTTAATTCTTCAACTAAATCATTGGCTGCGTCAGTAGCCTTATTCATGGCAGACATTCTGGCGCTATGCTCAGAGGCATTAGATTCCAGTAGAGCTTGGAACAACTGGACTTCAATTAATCTAGGAAGCATGTGATTTAAAACTGCTTCTTCATTCGGTTCATAGGTAAAAACAAATTTATCTGTACCTTTTTTTAAATACTTATCTTCTTTCTCTTGTACAAACTCCTTATCTAAACCAATTTTATTACTCTTACCAACAATTCCTAGATGATCATCCTGAGCTCTAAGATCAATTGGTAAAATTTGTTTCACTCTTGGCACTTGATTAGCAGGGTTAACAAAATCTGTATAAGCTACTAAAACTTTATCGTATTTACTACTTAAAAAGTCATCAATAATCATTTTAGATAATGGTTGTACTTCTTTAACCTCAATCGCAGTATCATTTTTTTCAAATTGAGCAGTTACATTATAGTCATAACGACTTTTAACGGATAGCCCTTTTTTACCAAAAACAATAAAATCTGTTTTCTGACCACTATGTCTTAAAATAGACTGTCTAGCCTTAGAAATTACAGCACTATTAAAGCCACCGCACAATCCTCTATTAGAGGCAAATAATATAATAGCCACTTTTTTAGTATTTTTCTTTTCTGTTAACAAAGGATGTAAATATTTACCAGCATTAATTGACTGAGCAATATTTAATACAGTGGTCCAACTCAAGTTAGCATAAGAACGAGTTCTTAACACTGCCTCAGTAGTACGGCGCATTTTAGCCGCTGCTACCATCTCCATTGCCTTAGTAATTTTCTTAGTATTAGCAATTGATTTTATTCTCCTTTGTATTTCCTTAGTATTAGCCATGGTGATTATATAAATTACTCAACACTCTTCTCTGCTTGTAAATAATCTAAAGTGTCTTTGTAATCGTTAATAGCTTTTTCTAATTCTTTTTCAATCTCTTCACCTAATTGACCAGTTTTTCTGATCTTATCTAAAACCTTATCGGCGGTGTCTACTAAATACTCTCTCAACCCAGCTTCAAATTCTGAAATCTTATCTACTGGAACATTATCCATATAACCTTTAATTAAAGAAAAATATACTGATACTTGCTCAGCTACATCCATTGGATTATATTGATCCTGTTTCAAAATTTCCATTAATCTCTTACCTCTTTCTAATTTACCTCTAGTATCTTCATCTAAATCTGAGCCAAATTGAGCAAAGGCAGCTAACTCACGATATTGAGCAGCTTCCAGTCTCATTTTACCAGCTACTTTCTTCATAGCTTTAATCTGGGCTGAAGAACCTACGCGAGACACAGATAAACCGGCATTAACAGCTGGTCTCTGACCTTGATAAAATAGATCTGGTTCTAAATAAATTTGACCATCAGTAATAGAAATAACATTAGTAGGAATATAAGCAGCTACATCACCAGCCTGAGTTTCAATAATTGGTAAAGAGGTAATAGAGCCTCCACCAAAATCTGGATTTAATTTACACGATCTCTCTAATAAACGAGAATGCAAATAAAACACATCACCTGGATAAGCTTCTCTCCCTGGTGGACGACGTAATAGTAATGATACTTCACGATAAGCCACTGCGTGTTTAGATAAATCATCATAAACTACTAAAACATCCTCTCCCTTATCTAAAAAGTATTCAGCCATTGCAGTTCCAGCATAGGGAGCAAAATATAATAATGGAGCTGGGTCACTAGCACCGGCTACTATTACAGTAGTGTATTCCATAGCACCAGATTCTTCTAGTTTAGCTACTAAACCAGCCACTTTTGATTCTTTTTGACCGATTGCAACATAAATACATTTCATGTTTTGGCCCTTCTGATTAATGATAGTATCAATAGCGATGGCAGTCTTACCAGTTTGACGATCGCCAATAATAAGCTCTCGTTGACCACGCCCCACTGGGATCATAGCATCAATAGCCTTAATACCAGTTTGAACTGGCTGACTTACTGATTCTCTAGTAATAACACCTGGAGCAATTTTCTCTACTGGATAAAAAGTTTTAGTTTTAACTTCTTCTTTGCCATCAAGTGGTTGTCCAAGAGGATTTAATACACGCCCTGTTACATTTTCTCCTACTGGCACTTCTAAAATTCTCTTTAGGGCTACTACTTCATCTCCTTCTTTTAAATCTCCTATCTCGCCTAGGAGCACTGCTCCAACTGAATCTTCATCTAAATTTAGAGCTACGCCAAAAATCGAACCTGAAGTTGTTTTAAATTCAAGCATTTCTGACATCATAGCGCTAGAAAGACCAGAAACCCTGGCAATACCGTCACCTACCTGGATTACCTGACCAAAAGTTTTTTCTTCGCTTTCTGATTTGAAATTGTCTATTTGTTTTTTAAGTTGTTCTACGACAAAATCTTTAGTGTTATTCGCCATATTTTTAAATTATTTTAATAATGAAGTTTTTAATTGATTTAATCTAGTTTTTAAACTGTTATCTAAAATTCTATCACCATATTTTACCACTAAACCACCGAGAATTTTTTTATTTACATTAAATGATACTTCAACTTTTTCTCCTTTTTCAATACCATTCAAATAATTAGTTACTTCAGCCATCAACTCTTCATCAAGAGCTTTAGCAGTGATCACCTTTGATTGAACAATACCAGTTTGTTTATCATGTAATCTAGTAAAATAATATAAAATCTTCTCTAGCTGAGCAGCCTGATTATTCTTCTTCAATAATTTAGCAAAATCTTTTACTACCTCGAGTACTTCCACTTCTCCCTTACCAGCAACAACGTCTAGCAGTGCCTGGGCATATTGTTTAGGAGTAACTTTCATATTATTTTAATCCTTTAATAGCCTGAGCTACTAAATCTTTATCTTTTTTAGTATCTATTTTTTCCTGTAACACTTTTTCTACTGCTAAAATTACTAATTGAGAAACATCAGCTTTAATACTTTTCAAAGTCTCAGCTTTCTCCTGTTGAATCTTTTGTTTTTCATGATTAATAACTTCACCAATTTCCTCTTTGGCTTTATCTAGAATAACTCGTTTCTTGTCCTCAGCTTTATATTTAGCTTCTTCCAAAATAACTAAAGCTTCTTTCTTAGCCTGAGAAATAACTTCTTTTTCTTTTCCTCTAGCTGCATTTAGTTTTTCTTCAGCGGCCTGAGCATCTTTCACTCCCTGACTCACTTTTTTACGACGCTTAGCTAATATATTCAAAATTGGTCTATAACCAAATTTCCATAGAATAAATAACAAAATCGCGAAATTAATTAATTGCGCTAACAAAACTTTTAAATTTAGCCCTAAAGCATCCAAGAGTTCCATATTGGTTTCAAGTTAAATAAAAAATAAAGTCTCCCAACCCTAGTATTTCCAGAGTTGGCAGGGCTTTATTCTCTATCCAAATAAAATAATTAAAGCGATTACCAGAGCGTAAATAGCGGTTGACTCAGCGATGGCCATAGCTACAAACATCAAAGGGGTAACTTTTCCAGCAGATTCTGGATTTCTACCAATAGCTTCTAAAGCCTTGGAAGCGACAATACCTTCACCGATACCAGGGCCAATAGCCCCTAAACCAACTGCTAAGCCGGCTGCCAAATACTTTGCTGCCTCTATATCCATAGTTTTATGTGGCGGTTTCAAATTTAATTAAATTCAAACCTACCGTAATTATTATTATTTTAATTTATTATTATTCATTGGTGACTTCTTCTAATTCAGAAGCCATGGAAATAAATACCAAAGTCAAAACTGCAAACACGAAAGCTTGTACTACTGCGGTCAATAGTCCCAAAAACATGAATGGTAGTGGGATAAAAAATGGAGCTAAAAACAACATTACAGCTCCTAACACTTCGCCAGCAAAAATATTACCAAATAAACGGAAAGACAAAGACACAATCTTAGCTACTTCACTAATTAATTCCATCAATCCTAAAAAGAATTTTAATGGATTTTTAAAAGTAATAAATTTACCTAAATACTTCCAAGGTCCAACCGTAGCGATTGCCACCACCTGGGCAGTAATCACAGAAATTAAAGTCATAACAAGTACCATACCATAATCAGACATTACTGCCCTAAATATTGATACAGTCTCGCCTCCTCTATATAAAGTAACAGCTGATTGGCCAGGAATATATACTGCTAAATTTGCCACTAGGGCAAAAAAGAACATGGTAAATACTAATGGGTAGACTCTCTGAGTTTTCTTACCAGGACCCATAATTGATTCTACAAACTCATAACTACCTTCTATCAATGCCTCTAGAAAATTCTGAAACTTACCAGGAATTAATTTTAGAGATCTGGTAGCTGAACCAAATACTATAATCAAAAATAGACTGATAACCAACGACCATATAAAGGTATTAGTAACCGGAAATCCTCCTAAAAAAAATAGAACATCAGGAGCCAGTGAAATATTTAAATCCATAGTAATTATTTATTATCCTCACGCTCTTTGCGCTCAGCTTCAGGTTTCTTTTCTGCTTGGTTTTTATACTTATCAATAATTTTATTAACCATCTTGATTTTTTTGAATAACAAAACATTGGTAAAAATAAAAGCTACAAATACAGAAACAATTAAAATTAACGGCCTAGTTCCTAACCATCTATCTAGCAAAAGACCAATACCTCCAAAGACGATTAGAGGACCAAAAATAGATGCGCTACTATAAGCAACCAAAGACAGCGCTAATTGCTTAGCGTTAGGATATTTATTCATAATATATACTATCTATGCTTTTATTGTAGCCTAGAAAACGAAATTGTCAAGCCTAGGGTAAACGGAAGAATTTTTTGGCATTTTCAGTAGTAATTTTAGCCACTTTTTCCATCTCCTGTTCCCTAATCTTGGCAATGTGTTTAGCTACATAATAAACTAAAATTGGCTCATTACGATGTCCTCTATAGGGCTCTGGCGTCATGTAAGGAGCGTCTGTTTCTATCATGATTTTATTTAAAGGAACTTTTCTAATAAGATCATCCCATTGGCAACTAAAAGTAATCAGACCGGTAAATGATATCATTAATCCAAGATTAAAATACTGCCAAGCTAAATCTTCATCACCAGAGAAACAATGCATTACAGCCCAAGCTCTATCAGCAGGAATTAAATCTTTATGTTCTTGTTTAAATTCTGTTAAAATGGCCAAAATATCATCGTGAGCCTGACGACAATGAATAATAGCCGGCAAATTCAATTTCCTAGCTAATAATAATTGCTGCTTAAAAACTTCTTTTTGTTTCTTCTTTACCTCAGCTACATTTCCTTTTAAATTAATATGATAATAATCCAAACCAATTTCACCAATAGCTACGGCTTTCTCAAATTTAGCTAGCTTCTCATAATTATCATAATTAAACTCTTCCACCCTAGATCTAAACTTATAATCTCCTTCGTCTCCTTTTCCTTCGGCCTCTAGTTCCTCCAAGTGTATTGGGTGTAAACCAACTGCTGCATAAACTCCCTTTTCATACTTATTAGCAAATTCTAAGGCTCTTTTTGAAGTTTTAGCATTTGTCCCAACTAAAACCATCCCAACTCCATCAGCTAGGGAACGGCGAATAATGTTATCAGCATCCTCTTTGAAGGCTGAAAAATTAACATGAGTATGTGTATCTATGAGTTTCATATTTAAAACAAAATAAATAGCCGCATTTACAGCTATTTATTTCAACTTGATTATAATTATTTCCAGTCTTTATTGCCCATTTCATCAACTTCATCATTTTCATCAACTTGAGGTTCTGTTACGACCTCATCTTCTGGCAACACATCAGAAGAAACCTTTTCTTCAAATTCAGAAACTGGCTCAGGCTCTACATTGTTGTCCATAGTTGGAGCAACTGGAGTCTCAGTTTTCATTTCTGAGTTTAAAGTTTTGTTATTATCTGGTTTAGAGTAACGAGTCTTATTACCACCAAATAATTTTGAGAACCAATTTCCCATAAATTTAAAGTTAAAAATTAATCTACTAATATTTTACCACTCAGGTCACTTTTGTCAATAATAATGGGGATGAAAAAAGATTTTCCTAGAAAAAAAGCCTTATCTTTGTAATGCCATAATATAAATCAAGGGTAAAATAAAACCCCTTAGAAAGAGGGCTTTATTTCCACAAATATTATCAACGGTTAAATATTTAAATCCGTTAAAATGTCTCTTTGTTTTTTAGTTAGGCTTTTTGGAGTTTTTATTACTACCTTTACTAAATGATCTCCTCTACCCCGAGATTGTAAACGATGAACTCCTTTACCTTTTAGCCTAAAAATTGTTCCAGATTGAGTCCCTTCAGGCACTTTCAATTTAACTTTACCGTCCAATATTTCTACATCTATTTTATCTCCTAGAGCAGCCTGATTAAATTTAATCTCTGCTGTACTCTTTATATCGCTACCTTCTCTATCGAAATTGGGATTAGGCTTAACTCTAACTTTAATAAACAAATCTCCGGCTCTAGAACCTTTAAGTCCAGCCTCCCCCTGCCCGGTTAATCTAATATTTTGACCTTCATCAATACCAGCGGGAATTTTAATTTTCATTTTTACCTTATCCTTAACCACTCCCTGTCCATGACATTTTGTACATTTCTGACTATAGGTCTTACCTTCTCCCTGGCAGTCTGGACAAACTACTCTAGATTGAAAACTACCTAGAATAGTTCGTTGGGCTTGGATAACCTCTCCTTTGCCATGACAAGTAGCACAAGTTTTAATATTACTGCCTGGCTCAGCTCCATTTCCTTTACAGTGCTCACAGACAACACCTTTATGGATATCTATATCTCTTTCGACTCCAAAGGCAGCTTCTTCTAGAGTGATAGTTAGAATCATCTGTAAATCATTACCCTTAGCTTGAGCTCTAGATTGTCCTCTAGAACCACCAAAACCAAACACATCGCCCATCATGTCTCCTAGATCTTCAAAATTAATATTAGACCCTCCAAAACCTTGAGAAAAATCTTGCCATCCAGAAAAACCTCCCCCTGGTTGTCCTTGAGAAAAATCTGATCCAAATTGATCATATTGAGATCGTTTCTGAGGATTGCTCAATACCTGAAAAGCTTCATTTATCTCTTTAAACTTAGCTTCATCTCCAGTTGCTTTATCTGGGTGATACTGATGGGCTTTGACACGAAAAGCTTTCTTAATATCATCCTGGCTGGCGCTTTTCTCAGCCCCCAAGATCTTATAATAATCTTTACTCATAATTTCTTATCCTTTGAAGCCAATTTCGCTATCTAGTGGAGCAGATTGCTCTACTGGGCCAAATTTTTCTTCATATTGTTTCATGCTTCCAGTAAGAGCAGTGATAATTCTTTTTAAATGTCCTGGGCTAGTAACAATTTTAGCTGATACTCTGCCGCTATTAGCAAATAAATTCATAAACATCAATTGCATCTCTTCTTTGTTAAATTGGATTTGCATGGCATTAGCATATTCAGCTCCAGGAATATTGTCGGCTAATTTAATCTCCCTTCGTCCCTGAGGATTTGAATTATTTTTTTCCATATATTTATTTTTTATTATTGTCTTCTTCCGCCTCTCCTTCTTCAACCTCGCCTTCTACTACTTCATCCTCCTTAGATTTCTTATCTTTCTTAGATTCGGCGTTAGCTGAATTAGCTCCTTCAGCGCCTGGCTGTTGAGTTTGGGCTTGGTGCATAGCGGTACCAATCTTTTGAGCTACTTGAGCAATCTCTTCCATTTTCTTCTTTATCTCATCATACTGATCTGAGTCTTTCACTTTCTTCAATTCTTCCAACTTCTCTTCTAACTCTTTCTTATCTTCTTCTTTCATTTTATCACCAGACTCTTTTAGAAGTTTTTCTGTTTGTGTTACTACAGCCTCGGCTTGATTTTTAGTTTCAATTTCTTCTTTTTTCTTTTTATCATCATCCGCATGCTTTTCTGCATCCTGTTTCATGTTTTCAATTTCTTCCTTACTTAAACCAGAAGAAGCAGTAATAGTAATCTTTTGTTCTTTATTGGTAGCTTTGTCCTTAGCACTAACATTCAAAATACCATTGGCATCAATATCGAAAGATACTTCAACTTGAGGCATACCGCGAGGAGCTGGAGGAATACCATCCAAAATAAATCTACCTAAAGTCTTATTATCTGAAGCCATGGCTCTCTCACCCTGAACTACATGAATTTCTACACTAGTCTGGCTATCAGCAGCCGTTGAAAAAGTTTGTGATTTAGAAGCAGGAATAGTAGTATTTCTTTCAATTAATGGAGTAGACACGCCACCTAGAGTTTCAATGCCTAAAGTTAAAGGAGTTACATCTAGTAACAACACATCTTTAACATCTCCCTGAAGCACACCAGCTTGAACCGCAGCCCCTAGAGCAACTACTTCATCTGGATTGACACTTAGATTAGGTTCTTTACCAAAAAATTCTTTCACTTTTTGTTTTACTAAAGGCATTCTAGTCATGCCACCAACCATCACAACCTCTTCAATATCACCAATTTCAAAGCCAGCATCTTTTAAGGCTGCTTTACAAGGCTCAATTGTTTGATCTACTAAATCACCAACTAATTCTTCTAATTTAGCTCTATTCATTTTCATTACCAAATGCTTGGGTCCATCCGGAGTATTAGTAATAAATGGTTGATTTATTTCAGTTTCAGTAGTAGCAGATAATTCAATCTTAGCTTTTTCAGCTGCTTCTTTAATCCTTTGTAAAGACAGAGGATCATTAGATAAATCGATTCCCTGATCTTTTTTAAATTCGTCAATAATCCAATCAATAATTCTTTGATCGAAATCCTCACCACCTAAGTGAGTATTACCGTTAGTAGCTTTCACCTGCACAGTATCTTCAGACACTTCCAAAATAGAAATATCAAAAGTACCACCACCTAAATCATATACAGCGATTTGTTGGCCTTTCTTTTTATCAAATCCGTAAGCCAAGGCAGCTGCAGTAGGTTCATTAATAATACGCTTTATTTCTAGACCAGCAATTTTACCAGCATCTTTAGTGGCTTGTCTCTGAGCATCATTAAAATAAGCTGGTACAGTCACGATGGCTTCAGTAATCTTTTCTCCAGTCTTAGCTTCAGCGTCAACCTTCATTTTAGATAAAATCATAGCTGAAACCTCCTGCGGAGAATATTCCTTATCTTCTAGTTTTACCTTCACGCCTTCACCAGCTTGCACCATTTTATATGGATAATTTTTCATATCTCGCTGTACTTCTTCATCGCTAAATTTACGTCCAATTAAACGTTTCATAGCAAACACTGTATTTTCAGGATTAGTTACGGCTTGACGCTTAGCAGTCTGACCAACCAATCTTTCTTTGCTTTTAGAAATAGCTACAACAGACGGAGTAGTTCTGTTTCCTTCAGCATTCTCTAAAATTTTGGGCTGACCTCCTTCAATAATAGCCATAGCGCTATTAGTAGTCCCCAAATCAATTCCTAAAATTTTTGACATATTTTTTAATTCTCATAATAACCAGTTAAAGCTGCTTATCATGACTATAATTTATTTATTTGTTTGTTTTTATTTTAATTGTTTTTGGTTTCATCTCTGAAGCCTTGGGAATACTGATCTTCAATACACCACTCTCATTTACTGCCGTAGCTTGTTCGCCAATCACATGAGCTGGCAGCGGAATGCTACGAAAGAAACTACCTCGTCTTATTTCTTTACGATAATAATTTTTATCATCTACTTCACTTTTTTTCTCTCCCTCTCCTTTTATACATAAAACATTATTTTCAACAGAAATACCTACTTTTTCTGGATCGATACCAGATAGTTGTGTTTCCACAACAATATTTTCCTTATCTTCATACATGTCTATAGCTGGCATAAATGAATTCTGCTTAGCTACTGGCATAAAGTCTGAAAACATTCTATCCATGTCTTCCCAACCTTCAGGAAAAAATGGTGACCACTTAACTAAAGCCATATTTTTCTTATTGCCTATTCAAGTCATTAGAATAATAATGAAAAATGAATGGGAAATTATTTAAAAATTTATTTAACGATTACCTTGGCTGGAATAATAACTTTACCACTTAGTCTGTATCCGGGTTTAACCTCCTGCTTACAAATCATCGCTTTCTTACTATCCTTCTGTTTATCATCAGATATTGCCTCCATGCATTCCGGATTAAATTTTTCGCCTACAGTTTTAATTTCTTCAATTCCTTGAGCTGCTAAAGCGGTTTGAAATTGTTTTATCACATATTTTACGCCTTCTACCCAGGGACTACTCTTTTCTTCATTTTTTAATCCTTTTACCGCTACCTTTAGATTGTCATAGACCGGTAATATCTCATATAAAAATCCTTCAATAGCATATTTATAGAAAGATTGTTTATCCTGAGCAGTCTGCTTTAATAAATTCTGATAATCAGCTAGAGCTCTCTTACATCTTTCTTCCCAACTATCTGGTTGATTAGGCTCAACAAAGGTAAAACGGGATTTCTTTTTTTTATCTACTTCTACTTCAGAGAGAAACTCCTTTACACTACGGGTGTAATACTTATCTTCCTTGGTAGATTTATAAACTACGGTAGGTTGTTTACTAACTCTATCATCAGCTACAAATAATACTTGATATTTATTTCCTTCGTAACATTGATAGATGCCAACTTTAATTTCTTTTTTAGCGCCCATATTTTAAGAATTTAATTTTTTATCTAAATAATTTAACAGTGAAATATTCTTCTCATAGTCCATACGTAATGGTCCAAGAATCCCTAGTAGACCTGTTTTCTTATCACCATACTTCAAGATTAAAGTGGAAAAGATATCACCAAAAGGATTAGCTTGACCTAACATAGCTTTAGAGCCTACTGGAAGAGTATCAAAAATTTCACCAATAGTATCTTCCATGCGATCAATTACCAAAGAAACATCTTGCACTAAACTATATTCCTGAAATTCCGGCTGTTGAAACAAATTAGATACACCGGTGTAATATAGATTATTTTTATGAAAGGCCCAAAAAACTGCCTGCCCAGATAACTCCGCTACCAATTTAGCTGCTTGCTTTAAGTTTTCTTCTTCTTGTGTATCTAAAAATCTATCTAACTCTTTAACTTCATCAGCTTTAATCTCTTTAATCTTAAGATTATTTATATATAATAAATAGCCCTGTTCAGTAGGAATTCTGCCAGCTGAAGTATGAGGATGAGTAATATATCCAAGCTCTTCTAACTCAACCATTTCGTTCCTAATAGTGGCCGAGGACACAGACAATTTATTTGCCACCGCAGAAGAACTGATTGGCTCAGCACTTTTAATATACTCTTTTATAATAATAGAAAGAATTTTATTTTTACGATCTGTAATATTCATAGTTTGATTATATCAGAATTAGCACTCATGTCAAGAGAGTGCTAATTCTACTTTAAAATCTGTCTATAATTTGGTATAATATAGGCATAGTTAGCGATCTTTATAAATTTAACATACGGGCAAGATGGATGATAAAAAAAATGAAGGTGTAATGGGATTAAATTTATATTATAATAATAAAAAATGTTTCTATCCTATATGTTTAAGAGATAATTTATTCCCTCCAATGAGAAATGCAGACCCTAACAGAGTAGTATTAGTTACTATTAACGGCCAAAGCGAACAAGTCTCTCTAAAGGAGTTAGAGACCGATGCAGAATACAGTAGTGATTCTAGATTTTAAACCAACTTTATGCCTAGGGACATAATAATATACAAAAAAGCTGAAATAATTTCAGCTTTTATTTTTTTAAAAAATTTTATCTAGTAAAATACCAATTTAATATTTCTCCAGCAATTGGCACGGCCACAGCGCTACCTTCTCCTCCCTCTTCTACTAACACGGTAATTACGACTTCTGGTTCGTCATAGGGAGCAAAGCCGGTAAACCAAGCGTGATTATTGTTTTTACTTGACCACTGAGCAGTTCCTGTCTTTCCTGCAACTTTTACGGGTAACCACCCTAGAGCTCGAGCACTGCCATGAGTAACCGCTTGTCTCATTCCTTGTTTGATAACTAACAAGGCATAATCATTGATAAAACCTTCTCTAACTATATCTGGCTGTATCTCCTGTATTAATTCATCATTATTTTCTTGAAATATTTGAGTAACTAAATGTGGACGCATTAATTTTCCACCATTAGCAAACACTGTTGTAAAATTAGCTACCTGTAGAGGAGTCGCCAAGAGATCTCCTTGTCCAATCGCAAAATGATAAGTGTCTCCAATATACCAAGGCTCATCTTTTACTTCTTGTTTCCATTCACGAGTAGGAACAAGCCCCTTAGCCTCCACATTAAGATCTAGTCCTGTTTGAGAACCTAAACCAAATAACTTTGCATAATCAACCAATTTATCTAAACCTAAACCTTCAAAATCTCCATAACCCCCTCCAATATAATAGAAAAAGGTATTTACTGACTCAGAAAGAGCCTTTCTAACATTAGTTAAGCCGTGCCCGCCAGCTTTCCAATCTGGGAAAAACCACTGACTAACTCTAACTCCTCCATTACTAATAAAAGTAGTATTCTCACTTATTATTCCCTCTTCTAGAGCGGCAGCTGCAAACACAGGCTTAACAGTAGACCCCGAAGGAAATTCTCCACTAACGGCTCGATTAAATAACGGATTATTCTCATCTTCTAAAAGTGCTTGATATTCATTTACTTTTATACCTCTAGCAAAAATATTATTGTCATAGGCCGGCCAACTCACTAGGGTTAACACTTCACCAGTATTAGGGTCTAAGATTATAACTGAACCTTTATTAAGCTTCAATCCGTCTAAATGCCTTCTTAACACCTCTTCAGTCTTTTGTTGTAATTCAAGATCTAAAGATAAAACTAAACTATATCCATCTTGACTAGGGTATTTACTAATAACTTTTTTCTCTTTACCCAAAGCATCAACTTCAACATGTTTTTTCCCCTTAATTCCTTTTAAAGCGCTCTCCCAAAAATCTTCAATGCCCGTTTTGCCAATATAATCAATGGAGCTATATTCATTGCCATACTCTTTTAACTCCTCTAGACTAATTTTACCCGTGTAGCCTAAAAGATGAGACAGAGAAATTCCTAGGTGTGGTTCGGATATATTAACTTCGTCAGGCCAAAAATATTCTCTTCTGGTTTTAGTGGCTAAAACCATACCTGGTGTTTGTTCAGATTTTAAATACAGCTTCATAGCTATCTCATAATCTAAATTATCCGCCACAAACATTGGTTGATACATCTCTAGAGATTTAATACTAATTTTATCTAAAGATTCTTTAATTAACATAAACCAAGGACTATCTGAATCTTTTTCTTGTCCTTCTAGAATTTTACTTACATCTCTAATTATTTGATCTCTATCTAATTCATTGGTAGGCAAATCTACTGGCATGAGATAAAGTAAAAAGTTAGCAGAATTTCTAACCAAAGGATTGAGATTACGATCATAAATAATCCCTCTATTGGGTTCTAAATTACTAATACGTATACGATTTCCTTCAGCTAAATCATAATAATAATCTCCTCTAACAATTTGTAACCAAGCAACTCTAATAAGTAAAAACAATAGCAACACTAAAACAACTAAAAAAACTACACGTAAACCATTAAGTTCAAATGTTTTTCCCACTACCTCTTTAGAGCCCGTCTCACTTAAAAAAGAATCTGCTGTCCAGTCACTACGATAAGCAGGATCTTTTAACTGTCTATGTTTCACGGTGCCGTGCTTAACCACAAAAGGGTCATCACTAGAACTTAATTTAGAACCAGAAAACAATTTTTTAAATATATATCTCATCATATTATATTATATCAACATTTAACCACAAAAAACAGGAAAAACAAGTTGAAAATATTGTTATTTTTAGCTAAAATTAGATTATGAAGATATTAATAATAGATGATGATAAACAATTAGGCTCTGCCTTAAAGTTATTCTTAAAAAATCAAGGATTTACTGTAGACTATACTTTTAATGCCGAACAAGGTTTATTTTTTGCTAAAACAAATTATTATGACTGTATATTGCTAGATTATATAATGCCTAATTTAAACGGCGAAGAAGTCTGCAAGGAAATACGATTACAACAAATAGACACACCTATTATCATTCTAAGCGTTAAAAAAACAGCACCAGACAAAATCACCTTATTAAATTCTGGAGCAGATCATTATTTAACAAAACCCTTCAACCTAGAAGAACTTCTAGCGACAATTAAGGCTATCACCAGAAGACCTGCTAACTATGAAGAACAGTCTAATATTGAAATAGGGGGTTTGCTCATTAATCCAACTAATTTCGTAGTTAAAAAAAATGATAAAGAAATAAATTTAAGCCCAAAAGAATTTGATCTTTTATACCTTCTTACAAAAAACCCAAATAAAGTTTTGAGCCGTCAAATAATTCTAGAAAAAGTTTGGGATAGAAATGCAGACATGTTTTCTAATACTGTAGATGTTCATATTCAAAAACTAAGAAAAAAACTAAAGAATTTTCAACAAAAAGATTTAATCAAAACAATTCCTGGACGAGGTTATAAAATTACCGATCAGACTTCATGAAAATATTACAAACCATAATCAAATTAAAGACAACAATTGAAGACAAAAAATGAATAGAACTTATTTTAAACATTTTGATATTAAGTTCTATTTTCTTAACATCCTTGGCTATAATTGTGAGTAGTATAGGCTACTTCTCACTAGAAAAGTATAATGCGCTCTCCCCATTAATTTATATTATCATATTAATATTTTTTATATTTTTATTATGGTTATCTAGACAACAAAAATTAAAACTTGCGTCCCTATTATTAATAGTAGCTTATTTCTTGCCCAACACTTTGTTCGTATACAGATGGGGCGTAAATCTGCCTCAAAACCTTTTATTGTATATATTAATTATTATAATGAGTGGTATTCTTCTGGGAACAAGAGCCGCCTTCATGTCCACAACACTAATAGGGATTATACTATTATTTTTATCTTACTTACAATCTAATGACCTTATAAACACAGATCTTTATTGGACAAAAGAATATTCGCCAAGAATAGATGACACGCTAATGATTGTTATAACATTTTTCATAATAGCGATAGTCTCATGGTTATCAAATAAAGAAATTTCTAAATCTCTAAAACGTGCTCGCCACTCAGAAACAAAATTACAACAGGAAAGAGATAATCTTGAAACTACGGTAAAAGAAAGGACTCAAGAAATAAAAAAAATGCAAATAGAAAAAATCGGCACTTTGTATAAATTAGCTGAATTTGGCAGATTATCTTCAGGAATATTTCATGACTTGATTAATCCCCTGACAGCTGTGTCACTAAATTTACAACAAATCAAAGATGATACTAAACAGGGGGCAACAACGAAGGAATATCTTAGACAAGCTTTAAATGCCACTAATAAAATGCAGGCTTTTATAACTAGCATCAAGTCTCAAATCAAAGATGAACAAAATGAATCATATTTTTCAGTCAACCAAGAAATTAATAATTGTTTGCAAATCCTTGATTATAAAGCCACTAAATTTAAAGTTAAACTAATATTTAAGAAACAAGGAAATTTAAATATTCACGGTATTGCTTCAAAATTAAGTCAAATAATTCTTAATCTAGTCTCTAATGCTATTGAATCATATGAATCCTGCAAAAAGAATTGTCAGCTAGTAATAATAAAAACTAAAAAAGATGATAAATATATAAAAATTAGAATACAAGATTTTGGCTCTGGCATAACCAAATCTAATAAAGCAAAAATCTTTCAGCCTTTCTTCTCTACAAAAAATCTAAAAACTGCTGGATTAGGAATTGGATTGTATTCTACCAAGAACATAATAGAAAAAAGCTTTGGAGGATCATTACAAGTTGTAAGTAACCCCATGCGTGGCACAAGCATGATTGTAAAAATACCTATAAACAAAAAAAGCGACCTAAAAAAGTCGCTTTGATACTAATAAATTCCAATATTATCATTGAAAAGAACAAGTTCTGGTTCAGGGAGAAAAAATCCTAATTTTGCATCAAGAAAATAAACTGAATCCCCTGTTTTCTGGTCCCATTTTAGATAGGACCAACTAATTCCGTCAACAGTATGACCATCATAGGCAATGTGTTTTTGCTTTTCAATGACATAAAATATTCTTAACTTCTTTCCATCTTTATACATCTTGTTAGCAAAATCTAAAGCTTCTTCTTTATCATGAAACCTAATATATTTCACTGGACCATCACCACTAAAATATCCTGATCCCTCTATGTGATTTTTTCCATCATCTACTATCCTGGCAACTTCTTTATCAAAACTGTTTTGCCACGAGCCCATATGGAAAGATAAAAACAAGATACCAATCAATACAGATGGCAAGACATAAAAAATCAAACCGGCTACTTTGACCACTCTAGCTGAATCGTTGAATCTATCCATGAGAAGCAATTTTTCAAACCAATTCCCCATCAATGTGATTACTGTCAAAAAGATCGTAAACGGCAAAATAATTGATAAAAGTATTGGCTGTTTTAATGAGATAAAACTCGTCAGTATTACTGTAACTATTACAGACACAAAAAGTACAAATACCAAGAATCCAACATGCTTTTTTGAAACACCTGTCCAAAAATTAATGGCAAAGAATACCAATATACACCACCACAAGCCATATATAACCGACAGATACAGACGAGCAAATTCCAAATTAAGCAACGCAATATCAGTAACTAAATACTGAATAAGGTTTTGCCAACAAACATAAAACATAACAACAACAGCAGTAAAAACTACTAACGCAACAATTTTAAAAGTTTTCATAATTTCTCCTTCTATTTTAAAGATCTGTGTAAATTCTATTTATAACTCAATCGTTATATAATAAAACAAAAACTCTACTCTTGTCAAGACAAAAACAACCGCCAACTAGAGCGGTTGTTTTATATACAAGCTGATATTACACTTTTTTCATAAACTTGCCAGCCGCAAATAACAAGTACAGAGAAGCTAAACCAGCTAATGTATAGACTAGTCTGGTTAACACCGTCATGTAGCCAAAGATAGCTGCTATTAGATCAAAACTAAATAATCCTACTAACAACCAATTTAAACCGCCAATAATAACTAAAATCAAGGCAAGCCAATCTAGAGAACTTAGTTTATTCATATTTTTAAATTTAAGCGCTTAAATTTAAACAGACTCCGACCTTTTTAAAAGCCCGTTAGTTCATTTGCCAAATAAAATAATTCAGAATAGCTGCAAAAGCCACCCATAAAGCATAGGGAATTAATAAATATCCTGCTAATCTGTTAATTTTATAAAAATAAATCTTAGTAAAAATAATTGCAACGAATAAAACGATAATTCCAACAAATCCCCACATAGGGCTCTCTAAAAAGAAAAAGAAAAATGGCCATAAAATATTTAATAGCCATTGTGCAAAAAATAGTACTAGAGGTGTCTCTTTCTTCTGTAATTTTAAGTCTGAACTCAATATTAAAAATAAAGCTAACCCAATCAAAACATATAAAACTGTCCAAACAGGTGAAAACACCCAGTTAGGAGGATTGAAACCGGGTTTAATTAACCCAACATACCAGCTAGACATGCTAACTTGAGTAAAAATAGCTCCTATAGCCCCAGCCGAAAGACTAATAACTAAGGAAAAAACTAATAAAACAAGCTTATTTTTCATAACTTTAGTATATCAAATAAATACTTTTTCTGCTAGTTTTAGCGACTAATGACAATCATGGCTTTGCTAACTCCAATGATCGGCAAATGATCACCAGTAGGATAATCTCTGATTGCGTTATAAAGATTTACAAAACTGTATTTAAATCCTTCTCCCCTCTTTGTGCCTGGGTCATTAGTAATAAATTCTTCACTATTTCTATCATAGCCTTTAATAACTAGCATGTGTCTATCTGGTCCCGGCGACGTAAAATATGGATTATCTAATACTTGTCCGTTAGTAGGAACGACAACTAATTTATTTTGGTTTAATTTAGATACAATATCTTCAATAGAGATTTCGTATTTTGCTTCTACCTGATTATAATCAAAATATCCCTTAACAATTCTTTCTACTGAGTCGTAAGCCGATGTATCTCTAAAACTGCCATAATTATCAGTCTCAAAATTAGATATATCTAATATGGCTGTTTGGGCCTCAGACAAGCTCAAACTTTCTTGATTCGCCCACTTCATAGCCATTAGCATCGAGGCTTCTTCACAGCCGTCTTGTTGCCTCTGGTCTGACCAATCACCAAACGGAGCCTGTGACGTAAACGGCACAGACAATAGTTTGCTTTCTTTATCTAAACCTCCGATACTAATCTGACTCAAATCCATATTACTAATTCCCAACCCTTGTTCTTTCATAATATCAAAAGCTTCCTGAGGACGGCCTAAATAATGTTTTAATCCAGTCACTGGTGAAATATAATAAGCTTTGCCTGCATCATTTACCACCAATAAGATTTTTCCCTGCACTCTATCCGGAAACACCTCATAGGAATCAGTAAACTCTTTTGTCACTCCCAAACTTAATTCTCTCATAATATCAAAAGCTTCCTGAGGACGGCCTAAATAATATCTACGATTATCGTCTGGATAAATATACCAAGCCTCACCATTTTCTTCTACTTGTAATAATATACGTCCAGACAAATTATAAAAATCACCTGCCAAAACTTGAGCTGGCAGGCTTAAAATAATAACTATTAAGATAATGAATGTCTTTAACATAACTAGTAAATAATTACTGGTGTACCAATCTCTGCCCAGCTATACATCATCTCAGCCGCCTCCAAACCTAATCTAATACAACCATGAGAAACTGCTGTGCCTAAATGATCCTCACCTTCACGATACCCATTAGGCCAAATAGGTAATTCATGAATACCAAACTTACCAGTCCCCAGCCCCATCCAATAGGGCATCCAGAGACCGTAGGGTGACCAAGCTTTATCAACTTTATTTATAATATGATAACTTCCTAAAGGTGTAGAATTATTTATTCCCGAAGACATCAAAAACTTTCCTACTCTAACTCCACCTAAAAAATAACTAAACTCTTGGTTACCTGTATCTACTCCGAATTTCTTTCCTAATTGTTCTGGCTCTGGATTTACAGGATTATATCCATTAATAACTTCGTCACCATCTGTATAGCCGTCACCATCAGAATCAGCCAATAACAAATTAGTGTGAAAATCTAATTCTAGGCGATCAGACAATCCATCATTATCCTGATCATTATCCTCCAAACTAACTTGCTGAGGATTATGAGGAGAATAACCAGTGTTCAACTCCAACCAATCACTATAACCGTCACCGTCAGAATCAGCTAAAAAAGGATTAGTATAATATATTTTTTGCTCATCTTGGTCACTCACTCTATCACCATCTGAATCTACCATAGCTAAAATTTGCCTAGGCAAGACTAAGCTAACCGCTAATATTAAAATAAAAACAAATTTTATTCTCATATACCAAATATATCTATTTTTTTACCTAACTACTGCCATTAATAGTATGCCGGCAATAAATACTAGAAAAGATAGCATAGACTTCTTCAAACTCTTCTCTTTCCTTAACTCTGGCATTAAATCTGAAGCAGCAATATATATGAATCCACCAGCTGCAAACGGCAAAAGATATGGAATAATATTTTCCATTTCATTGGCTAAGAAATAACCGACAATACCACCTGCAACTACAGCCAATGCTACAATATAATTAACTAATAATGCTTTTTTCTTATTAAACCCTGCGTGGATCAACACACCAAAATCTCCAATCTCTTGAGGGACCTCATGCAAAGCAATCGCTATAGTTGTGGCGATCCCTAAAGGAATGTTTATCAAAAAAGCGCTGGCAATAACTAAACCATCAATAAAATTATGAATAGAATCTCCCACTAAATTAATATAACCAAAAGAATGAATTTCACAATTAGCTTTATGGCAATGACGCCAATGCAATAATTTCTCTAATAAAAAGAAAAATACAAAAGAAGCTAAAACCGTACCAAATAAATAATTAGATTTAATCTGTTCAGCGGCTTCTGGTAATAAATGCAAAAAAGCTCCACCCATGAAAGCCCCGGCAGATAATGACACTAAAAATATAGTTATTTTAGATAACTGTTTACTGTTTAAATAGAAAAATAATAATGCCACAAACACAGATAAACTAATCAATCCAGTGGCTATAATAATATTTAATAACATGAATTATATTTTATTTACTTATCTATACATTATACCTAATAAAACTAAAAGATAAAATAAAACCGTCAATAAATGACGGTTTTTTATAATTACCTTTTCTTATAATTACTGAACGTACTTTTTAAGTAACGCTTCATCAACCAAGTAAGGTAAAGTGATTTGTTGCACAGGATGCTTAACATTCCACTTTTCAGCGGTTTCAATAGCATTTAGGTTTCTAGCCCAGGCCCGACGAGCAACACCGCCCATCACGTCCCAACTTAAACCCATTGTTACTACTTCATCAGCATGATGCGAACCATTCAGCAAGATTCCATAACCTCCGTTAGATGCCCTGCTAACGCCCACACCGCCACCATTGGACAGCACAACCATGGTCATTCCACGAGCTGCATTACCAAGAGCGCACTGTATCGACATGTCAGCAGTCGTTCGGCTACCATCTTTAATATCGGAAGTTTCGCGATAAGGGGAATCTGTCCCTGATGCATCATGGTGATCTCTACCCATCATAATCGGACCAATCTCTCCCTGTCGTACAGCCTCATTAAATCGCAAAGCAATGGCTATTCGACCTTCTTCATCAGAATACAAAATTCTAGCCTGAGTGCCCATGACCAAATCATTAGAACCAGCCTCTTTAATCCAACGATAATTATCACGATACATATCCCCCAAAGAAGGATCTATACATTCCATGGCAATTTTATCAGTTATCTTCAAATCTTCCTTCTTACCACTCAAGCATACCCAGCGAAATGGACCAAAACCTTTATCAAAACATAATGGACCCATAATGTCCTGAACATAGGATGGCCAAATAAAGCCTTCTGAAATGTCTTTACCATTTTTAGCAATCTCAGTTACATCAGCCTCGAACACTGATGCCATAAAAGTATTTCCGTAGTCCCAGAAAAAAGAGCCCTTATCAGTTAACCTCTTGATGACTTTAAAGTGTTTTTCCAGGGATTCATCTACCAATTTAGCAAATTCTTTACCCTTGCCACTATTAAGCATTTCTCTACCCTTTTCATAGGTAAGACTAACGGGGGTGTAACCTCCTTCATGCACTACGTGGCAACTGGTCTGATCACTAATTAATTCCACTGGAACATCTTTTTCATCAATATGCCATAATAGGTCTACTATATTACCATGATAGGCAATGGAAATTGGCTCTTTTTTCTTTTTATAATAGCCTATCCACGCTTCTATTTGAGACAAGCTATCGGAAACTTTATCTACCCAGCCTTTTTTCTCAATCTCATCAATCCTGCCTTTATCCACCTCAGCAATAACAGCAACTCCACCAGCCATTTTCACAGCTTTAGGTTGAGCTCCTGACATACCGCCAAGACCTGAGGAAACGAAGCAAACACCACGAAGATCTTTGTCATCAGGAATACCTAAATACTTTTTCCCAGCGTTCAGAACAGTAATAAAAGTACCATGCACAATACCCTGGGAACCGATATACATCCAACCGCCAGCGGTCATCTGGCCATAATTAGTAACTCCGAGCGCGGCTAACCTGTTAAAGTCGTCTTTATTATCCCATTGACCAACCATTAGGCCGTTAGTAGCAATTACCCGTGGCGCAAAGGCGTGTGATGGGAAAAGACCTACAGGGTGACCAGAGCTCACTACCAGAGTTTGATCATCTCCTAGATTTTCCAAGTACTTCATAATCAAACGATACTGTAACCAGTTTTGGCATACCTGACCAGATTCGCCATAGGTAACAAGTTCATAAGGATACAGCGCTGTTTCAAAGTCTAGATTATTATTAATCATCACTTGAATCGCCTTACCAGTCATGGTACCGCGATAATCATTAATGGAACCGCCCTTAATTCTTCCTACTGGACGAAAACGAAGAGCATAAATACGACCATAAGTTTTTAATTCCTCTAAAAATTCAGGAATTAATGTTTCATGATGTTTTGCAGGAATGTAACGAAAAATATTAGCTAAAGCTAATCTAATTTCTTTGTTACTTAGAGGAACTTTTAAATTCCTTTTAGGAGCGTGTCTTTTATCCAGATCAACGCCTGGATTAGAAGGTAAAACATCCATATCTAAATGGATAGTCATTTCGTCATTAGAATCAATCATGTCTACATTTATTTGGTTGTTATTATTATTTAAAGAACTATACAATATTTAATAATTAATCGTATAACGTTTATTTATTGGTGTCAACAAAAACACCCGCAATTGCGAGTGTTCTATCTAATATTATTCAACTTTTTCATAGGAGAGCGTATTACCCCGGGGTAAATAACTCATTATCAAACGATGATTGGTTAGAGTTAAAATCTTATACAACATCTCTTCATCTTCTTCAAAAATGGTTAAATCTGGTCCATCTAGATAATATTCAACGCTACTCACTTCTTCGTCATTATAATAATCTATTTTAATTTTATTATTAAACTCTATAACGGATTTTTCATCATTCACTGAAGCCCAGGTACCACGAACTGTATAAACATTGTATTCATTAATTAATAATTCAATCTCTAAATCACCTGGAGACTCTACAGCTTTAGCTCGGCCACTATCATTAAAGGCCTGTTCTTCAACAGAAATCTGTTCTCCCACATCCTCTTTATCATCTCCGTTGTCCTGGGGGTCTGTTTCTAAAACAATTGTATCTTCTGCGATACCAATGTTGTTAAACTCAATCGAACCTAGCCCTTCGCCGTTAACCTGATGATCCGAATTAATTTCTGATATTCTATCATTATCTATGATTCTGTAGGCAAAAAATACTAATAATAACGCTATAATGATAATAAATAATATTTTTTTCATAATATTTATAGTTAATTATTTATTTTAGTTTATCATTTTATCAAAAAAACCGCCAATAAATGACGGTTTTCTATTTGAATATATTCGATTAAACTCTTTTTATCACTTTTACTAAACCTTTATCTGCATAGACTTCTACTTCGTCTCCATCTTTTAGAACTTTAGTAGCATTCCTGGTGGCAATCACACAGGGGGTGTTGGTTTCTCTGGCTACAATAGCAGCATGGGAAGTTACTCCTCCCTGGTCAGTAACAAAGGCCGCAGCTTTTTTCATGGCTGGCAGAAGGTCTGGCTGGGTAGAGATAGAAACTAAAATATCTCCTTCTTTCATTTTTTGCATATCAGCCATAACATTTACTATCTTTACTATACCCTTGGCTCGCCCTCGACAACCACATTGGCCATTTAGTTCGGATACCTCCTCATGATCATCTGTTTCAATATATTTTTCAACAATTTTTTGAGCCTGATCTCCACTATAATATACTTCAGTATCTTTAGCAGTATAATATAGACTATATTTTACTCTCTTTTTTATTTCATCCTTGTCTAACGTTTTATTAAATAGAGCATTTTTGATTTCGCTAGAGGTCATAAATCTAACCTCTTTCAGCGATAGACCAATGCGTTCAGATATTTCAGTTAATAAAAAGGTGGTTTTGTACAAAGCAAACAGTTGAGCAGAACGACGATAAATCTTAGTGACCATGAAATCTCCCCAAGCATCAAAAAATCTAATTAAGTTCTTAGATAATTTCAATTCTTTTATTAATTGTTTCTTTCTAGTCTGAATATTCTCCAACTCTTGTTCTTGTCTTTTGAACGAAGCATCTAAATCACTATCACCAGACACTAGCCTAACTAAAGTCTTTAAATAGTGTTCAAAACTATATACCCCTTGCTCTTCGGTGTAGATAAATTTAGTAAAGAAATATTTAGTATAGTGATTTTGAAGATCATTTAATATATCAGCATCAATTTTGTCTGTTAAACTTCTAACTATTGCTTCAAATTTTTCCTCATAGACTAGGCTATGGGTATACAGGCCTAAGTATTTGACATCTTCTTCTTTGAATTTTCTAAACAATTCCTTGAACAGTTCATACTGCTGTTTATTCTTTTGCACTTTAATACCAATCTTCATTAAATTATCATCCTCTTGTTTAATCAATGATTCTTCAATCGGCTGAGTAACAATTGGTAAATATTCTTCTATCTTAGATTGAGGAACTTTTAAGTCTTTCAAAATCTCCTTACCTTTGTTGGTTAAATTATTATGGAACATGTCAGCCGCTGCCGGAATCCACCCCCATTGATAATATTCAAAGTGAACATCTTCATGGACCTGATAGAGGGCCCAAAGATCTTTCACAGATAGCCTATGTAAATTTGATTCAGGAATTTTATCTACAGTCTCTATTAACTTATCTCCCCAATATCTAATTTTATCATTCACTTCTTCCATAAACTCAGGCTTCTTGAAAAATTTATTAATTAAATTTTCAGCTACTTCGAATGAATCTTGTTTATCAAAATAAAATTTTAAATAGTACCCCTTATACATAGAAGCTAGATGTTTGTAAGTTCTGCCACTAGGATTTTGAAACTGGTTAGTAAAACAATAAAATGGCAGGGTCATAAACCAAGGATTGGCATTAACTATTTCTTCGCCTAATAACCACTCTCTATCAAATCTACCTTTAATCTCTGACTGTTGCTGTTTTTTAAAAATTGCCACTAAATCATCCATGTAATCGCAGCTCAGATTTAAATGAAAGTATTTCTTATTTTTCTTAATTTCCATAGTCACAATTCCTTCTTTCACTAAACTATCTATTTCCCGAGAAACATTAGCTGTGTCTTTAGACAAAGACTTAGATATCTCAGTTAAATAAAAATCTTTCTGTTTATTATTAATAAACAGCTCAATAATGTCATAGGATGTTTGTGATTTAAACAGTTTTTTCATATATTTGTTTTATAAGCTAATTACTTTGTTTACTAGACATCATATGTACTTTTCATCTATTTGTCAATAAAAAAACCGTTGTCTACTCTCAACAACGGTTGTAATAAAAACTATTTTATTATCCTAATAATTCCATGATCTGCATCTACTTCCACCATATCACCATTTTGCAACACTTTAGTAGCCACCTCTAGACCAACTATACAGGGTTTTTGCAATTCCCTGGCTGTAATAGCCGCATGACATAGCATGCCGCCAGCATCAGTGATAAAAGCTGCTGACTTTTCAACTAAAGACAGATATTCTGGTCGTGTCATTTCGGTTACCAAGATATCCCCTTTATTAAATTTATTCTTTTTTTGAGTATCAAGAATCACCCTAGCCGTTCCCCTAACAAACCCTGGATAAGCAGTGGTGCCATTAATAATCTTTTTATTTAATAAACTACTATTTAAATCCGTTTCTATGTTTCCGACTTCCTTGCCTGTTACTATTCGACAATTTCCCCCTTTAGTAAATAAGACTGCTGAAGAATCAAAGCGATCTTGTAAAATTTTAATTGATGGGGCTTTTCCTGTCTTCAAAAATTCTGGAAATTCATCCTTGGTCATACATAAAATTAATTCTGCAGCGATACCCACTTGTTTACTTAATTGCTTAGAAAATTTTCTCATAAACTTCTCTGTTTCAGCATAAACCGGTTCGGCATAAAGTCTGGCCTCTGTTAATTTTGGTAATAATTCTTGCAGATCTTTTTCTGGTAAAAAATTGACACTCACTTTAATGGCGCGATGAGAAGATTCATATCCAAAGAACATCTCCAAAAAACTATTGTAATCATCAACTGTTATTTTTGATTTATTATATTTATTAATTAAACTTAATATGTCATCTGTTTCCTTCTTCATGTCTTTACACCAATCTAAAGCCACTTTATGATCATTCATAACCTTAATAGCTAATTGTTCACCGAACTTATGATAATCATCCTGTTCCAAAGAACAAACGCTTAATCCTTTACGAAAAATAAATATAGAAACATCCAGGGAGCTACCCAGTGTTTCTTCGAGTGTTTTAGTATATTGATAACCGATATAGGTACAGGTTAAAATGCTCCATTTTCCTGCCCAATGTTTTAACCAAGTATATTTTTCTGGATGTTGTATTTTATTCATATTATTATTTATTTACATTTTTCATCTAATTTTTTTCTATCATTCATAATATTTTGTAAAATATTAATATCTACTTCTAAGGTCTTTTCTTCTTCGTCTAATTCATAATAAATTTTTATTTTCTGTTCAACTCCTTTATTTATTATTTCAACTCTTATTCCCTCCAACTCTTTAAAACAATGACCAACTTTTTCTAAAAAATTATCTCTAGCTGCTTTTCCTAAAGTCTTTTCGATGAGCTTAGCTAAAAATGACTCAACCACTGTCCCATGACTGCCTAAATATCTTTCAAGTTGATTGCCAGTTTTTTTATAGTCATCTTTTTTGCTAGCTAATCTATTAAAATTATTACCTATTTTCATGTATCTATCCACTATTTCTGCTAAGTTTCCTGCTTGCCTAGAATAAGTCGTACTAATCTGATCTTTACCGTCAATAGCCATCTGATCACTATCTTTTACATACTTCAACATAAATTGAGGATTATTAGCAAACTCTGCTTTTAAAGCATCTCCGACTGGTCCGCTATAGGTAAAATTCAATCTATCATCTTCAATAACTCTTTTCCCCACCTTCATATTATTCTTCATTTTATCTTCCATTTCTTCTAAAGTATCTATTTCTCCAATTTCAGCTTCATTAGCTAACATTACGTGTGCCGAAGTTTCCTGGGTTCTTTTCTGTGGACCACCCCAAGCTAATGATACCTCTGGTTGAGAATTTATTTTTTTACCTTTTTCATGAGCTTCACGTTTTCCTACTTCTGATAACATTAATTCGCTACTGGACTTATTGGGATCAACTTCTTTTATACCGTGCCTAAAAAAATCTAAAAAAATCTTTGTCTCTAAATTTTTCTCTTTTTCTTGATTGCTATCTTGTTCAAATTTAAACATATATTTATATATTATTTTATTATTTTAACTGTCCCTAGGCTCGCGTCTATTTCTACCATATCACCGTCCTTTAATGCTTTGGTAGCTATTTTAGTTCCTACCACACATGGAGTTTTTAATTCTCTAGCGGTAATTGCAGCATGACAGGTTAAGCCTCCTGAATTAGTAATAAAGGCACTAGCCTTCTTCATCGCTGATAACAATGAAGGATCCGTAATATTTGAAACTAATACTTCACCTTTTTCCAACTTACCCATTTCACTAGCCTGATTAATAACTTTTACTCTAGCTTTTACTTTACCTGGCCAGGCACATTCACCCTGAAAGAAGTCCTTAAACTTTTCTACAACTAAACACTGTTTAGCTACGGCCACTATATTTCTAGCCTGCTCACCTATTAACAACTTATTTACTTGTCCATCATAGTATTGAATTGAATACTTCAAACTACGATTTATTTTAGTAAGATTAAATTTATCTTCCCTAAGAGACTTAATTAACTCTGGCAGAGACAAAGCATATAGTTGCTTCATGGATAAATGATTGTCTTTAGCTACTTTCCTTAATATTGGCCAAACTGCGCTATAGCTCATATACAAAGCATCCATGCGATGAGCTTTGATGAATAAAACTTCCTCTAATAGTCTAAATAATTTCTGGTACTCAGGTGCAATATCTAATTGTTTAATATATTTATTCTTGGTTTCAATCAATTTGTCCTGTTTGGCAAATGATTTCTCTAATTTTTTAATCGCCACTTCATTTCCCACTAAACCTTGAAAGTGACCAGCAAAAAAATCGTAATCTAAATCCGGACCGATCCAACCGAAGGCTAGCCATTTATATTTTTCATAATGAGCCACTAATCCTTTCTTGTCATTATACTTAGCCAAGGCTAACAGATCAATTTCCTCCTTCTGAGCCATAGATAATTCTCTTGGCAAAGTTAAAACTTGAAAAACTTCTAGTAGTCTTTTAGCATCCAGGCCTTTTTTCTTTAAATAACTCCTCAAATAGTCTGTAAGAAAAAAATTCTCCATTTCTAAAACATTCGTCACTTGCCCCAATGACCAAGTGCTGTGATGAAATTTATGATACTCCTGTAGCAAAGTAATAATTTTCTCTTTCTTCAGACTATCTACTCTAAGACTCCTAGCTTGATGGTTAAAGGTAATCAAGCCATCGGCAGCCTTTCTAATTCGATTTAATAATGTCTCTAATCTTTTGGGATCTTTTAAAATCGTTGTTAAATAACTCTGCCCTAGATTATCCCACTCTGACCTGGACATATAGCAACGTAAAATATGTTCATCCTGTTCAAATATTAATTGACTCAAGCCTTTGCCCACTTCTTTCTTAATTGCCAAGGTCATTCCATGCACAAAACTAGAGTGAATCCAGTATACGTGATACCACTCCCCAAATAAAAAATAATCTTTTATTTTTCTTGCTTGCTTAATCTGATCCATAAATTTATTATTCCCTATAAACTGCAACTAACCTTAGTCTAACATACTAAAATACCCCTGAAAAGATAATTACTAGCAAAAAAGCCCTCTTAATGAAGGCCTTTATCAATATATTTAAATTGCTATATTTTATTTGAAGATTTTCTTCCCCCTGGCAATTATCTTCTTTTTCAGGTTTACTCTATCATTTACCAAATTCTCTTTACCACTGCCGCAATCAAAAGCTAAACCAACTATTTTTTTTCTAGCTCCGTAATAGGACAACGTCCAACGAATCTGCAGAAAGGCTATGAGATTAAAAAATATTCCAAATTTAGGAGCTCCGGATGAAAACAATAAATAAAATTTCTTATTTCCCCAAGCTGGCACTCTAGTCTTCTTTTCTTCAGACCAGGGTCTAGCGAAATAAGATAATCTATCTAAAATATTTTTTAACACCGCCGGGATGCCGAAGTTCCATACCGGAGACGTTATCACAATATATTTAGATTCTTGCATCTTAGCAAACAACATTTTTACATCTGCCTCTATCTGCTCGGAAGTAAGATCGGGTTTATAATTATCTTTACAGCAATAATTTATAGTTAGATCATAAAGGCATATCTCTTCCACCTCATAATGCTCCTTATTTATACCACTAAGAAACCACTGTCCTAGAGTGGATGAATTGCCTCCTTTATTTGGTGAGGCGCAAAGTAACAATATCTTTTCTTTCATATATTTATTGAATATCCGCTTCTATCATAATATCAAAAACCATCTCATCCTTAATAACCTGATCCTTTAGATCTTCAAAAAACTTTCCTGAGCCATATTCAACTCCCCATTCAGTTCTATCTAAAATTAGGTGTGTATAGGCAGTTAATTCACCTCGCAAGGCGTTAATAACAGATTCGAATGTAATCTCCTTAGTAATATCTCTAATAGTTAAATCGCCAACTGTCTCAAACACCGGCAACCCTTCATGATTAGTCTTTAGTAATCGTGCACTCTTTAATTCAAGAACTGCCTCTGGATAAGTTACAGTTGAAAAGAAGTCATCTCCTTTCAAATGCTCTTCTAAAGAATCGCTACCATCATCATCTGCAATGCTAGTCATATCAATAACAAATTTACCGCCAACAATATTATTGTCTATAATTTCTAATTCGCTTCTTTTTAAACTTACAGTTCCCGTTTGAGCACTGCCAGTATATTCATCTCCCATCCAATTTACTGAACTTTTATCAATATCGGCCACATAAACTCCAGCATCAATAAGGACCTCCCCCACCACAACATTTGCCGCCGAAGTAATATCCGCATCATCGGTTCTAACCGCTTTCTTACTACAACCAGCAAAAACTAATATTGCTACCGCCAGCAGAGAAAATAATAAAATCTTTTTCATATATCTAAGAGCTTGTCATTAATAAATAACAGAGACCCCATTAATTATAAAGTAGGTACATTTTACATTATAATTAGCAAACAACCAAATAAAAAAGACCAAATCATGGCCTGTTGTAAATATTATTCTAATTTATCAATACACTACATACTCTCGTCTAATATCTTCCTAATATAGGGATTCTTTAGCTCACGATATCTAAGATTATCCATGCCAGACATTTTTAAAATCTGTTTTTTAAAGTCTTCGTAGGCCTTCATCTCTTCCACATTGTTTCGTAAATATTTTCTAAAAAACATAGCCTCTCTCAAATACAAACTATTCTCTTCAACTAAGTGCAAATGATATCTTCTGCTTTGTTCATCTAAAATAAAAAAGTGTCTATCTTCAGCGCTACCTGTTTCTGAGTACAAATAACCAGAACTAATTAAATTTCCTTTCATTGCTTGCATATCATCAGCATTAACCACAACCATCATATCTATTACCCCCTTACCTCCTAAGTTTAATACTGACGTACTGCCAATATGCTCAATAACAAATTCTAAAGCAATATTGTCTTGCAATCTAGTTTTTTCTTTTAAAAATACTTCTGCAAATATAGGATCGTATTCTTTGAATGTATATATATTCATAACTACTAGCTAGCCAATGGCTTAATCACATAAATCTACAGAAAATTCTGCTTGTCCTCTACCAGCCTGACAAATAAATTGAGATGACTGTTCATTATTTAACATCCAAATACCAGCTTCTTGGCTAATGGTTGCTATTCTCTTTACGGTCTTCACGGAGTCATCTTTCAATCCTTCATAAATGGCCTCAATCTGGTTATCAACAATATTAATGGTTAGCTCATCACAT
>CAZIJG010000006.1:0-51506 GCA_964539545.1 uncultured Gammaproteobacteria bacterium
TATGTCATACCCTGCTATTTTAGCAGAGTGTTGCACTTACTTGTTGAACCTAGGCCGGAGTCGGATTCGAAGTGCTAAATGGACTATTAGATATTATTGCTAATACTAGCTAAATTATCGTAATATTAGCGATTATTCTTCCCTGTTCTAAGTCGCCAGAAGTTACCAGCATTTACCACTTTTAATCACCTTTCAGTCACAATAGCGTCACAATTTTTTGATGCTTAGCAATACAGGGAAAGGTGGTAAATGTGCTATGCCAAAATTGATTTTTAGGTAAGAAAAAAACCGCCTTAATATTACAGACGGTTATTTTAAATGTACATGTCAAAATCACATAGAAATTGCTATTTTAATAATTTCTTCAGTAATAATACCACTATTATCACCCTGCGATGTGAGCTTATCAAGCTGATCCAAATTTTGAGCATGCTTTTTACAAGCACCAATTTTCACCTGCACGCGATCAGGTTCATGCTCTCGATAATCAAGACCGGCACCACGCTGATTAAACATAGCAACGACTCTTTCTCCAGCATCTTTACATTGAACAAATGCAGAAATATTTCTATAAAGACCGGGGTCACCTCCGCAAACAAAGCATCCTGGCGTCTGATCAAGGCCAATACCTCTAGGTTGGAAAAACTCTCCACCGTTTTCAGGCTTCTTGTCTAGTTTTCCGTGCGCAAGTATGCCGCGACGTGGGTGATCTTGCAATTTAGGATAGACGGTTTCCTCACCAGATCCAATCCCAAATGGAGATTCGCTTAAGCCCTTAGACAATCCAACACAACTGCGTCCACACTCACCATCTCCGCAATACCAAACAACTCCACCTCGACCACTAATAGACGAATGGCCAGATCTGTAACCACAATAGGGACATCCAAATTGTTGTAATTCTTCTACACTTACCGCGATCGGACTGTTGGTCTCTGCTTTAATTTCACCAGTAGACATTATTTTGTAGAGCATATTAACAAGCGTATTTGTGGGGCTATTATACTTATTTTTTAAATATAGCTCCGAAATCTGCGCTTCTTTTTTGGCTACTTCACCTGTCATACGTGCCGGATAAACACAGCCTTTTATACCTTGACAGAGACGCATTTGAATACTGTTCCTTACTATTCGACTACCGGTTTGCTTTGCTTGACGAAGTAAATTACGGATATCTCTCTTTGATAGAGGATGATAATTGGAAATTTTAACTTTAGAGTTAGCATCTATATGCTCATACTCATAATGAACTGTTTTGTTTTTACTCATCTTATTCGTTTTTAAGGTTCAATAATATATCATTTATATATCAAAAAAGTATACCATTTTGGTATACTTTTGTCAAGACTTGGCTACAAAACTCCAATTGGAGTGTTCTACTAAACCTAGATGTTGCACTTTGGAATAGAATTTAAGTTTTAATTATAAATTAATATTCTTGTTTATTTATAATTTCTTATATAAACCCTCTAATTTTTTCATATGATCTTTAAGCCCTAATTCCCTGGCAGACTCTAAGGCATTATTAGATAACTGTTGTTTGTCTAGTTTTTCAAACTCTCGTAACTTATTAGCTAGATCGTCTGTATCGCCAGCTTTAAACAATAATCCATTCTTTTTTGGTTCAATTAATTCTGGTAAACCACCGGTCCTAGCAGCAATTACTGGTTTTCCATTTCCCAGCGCTTCAATTAACGAAAATGGCATGTTCTCTGGCCAAACAGAAGGCATAATTACGGCCTGAGAGCCTGCTATAACCTGTTTCAAGTCATTATCATATAGAACGCCGGTAAACTCGATTTTATCTTCTAGGTTGGCTTCTTTTACCATCTGTTTTAACTTATCTTTTTCTGGTCCTTCTCCCACAATCTTCAGCTTAGTATTCTGCTCGGTCTTACCATAGGCAGTAATTAAATCATTAATTCCTTTCTCATTGGATAAACGACCAAAATACAACCAGTAATCTCCGGGCTTAGCTTCTTTAACTATCTCATCATCTTCAATGAAGTTATGAAGAACTTCAATTTTCTCTTCTGGAATACCAAAACGTACACAAACTTTTTTCATAAAATGACTCGGGGCAATGTATAGATCAATATTTTTATCATAAATATTTAAAAAATAATGATGAATTAGATATTCCAAAGAAACTAAGAAACTTTGGATATAAGAATCTTTAAAATATTTCTTAGTAGCACACCGATAAAATCTAGAACCACAGGCATCCCAGATGGTTCTACCTCGGCTATACATCTGATAATTAGGGCAAACTAGCTTATAATCATGTAGAGTCATAACAATTTTAGCTCCAGCTTTTTTAGCCACCGGCAAAATTGATGGTGATATATGATGATAGATATTATGCAAATGCACTATATCTGGTTTAAAATCTTCAACTAGCTTTTCAAAGTTAACTCTAGCTTCTCGGCTATATATTATTCTTCTTGGTATCTTAATTATGTCTCTAAGCCTTAAATGACTGAAACTTAAGCGAGAAATGAAATATTTGCTCCAAGAACTCTCTTGATTTCTAGGATGTTCCATAGAAAAATTAGCCACTTGGTGACCATTCTTTTCTAGAGCCTTGGAAACAGTTAAATAATATTTCTCAGCTCCTCCTCTTAGATAATGAAATTTGTTAACTTGGATTATTCGCATGCCGAGCTAATTTTTTATACACCTTCTCGTATTCACGAGCAATGGTGACTATATTAAATTTTTCTTCTACCGTATTTCGAATATTATGTCTGAGACCTTTAATTCTATCCGTATTATAATAGTTCATCACAAAAATCATTTTAGTGGCTAATTCTCTATCATTACCCTTTTCAAAAGTAAGACCATTATATTTATCTTTTATAATTTCTTTTAGACCATCAACCCGTGAAACAATTATTGGTAAATTAACAGCTCCAGCTTCTAAAGCTACTAAACCTAGCCCTTCCCAATTTGATGGAATAACTGAAGCATCTAAACGTTTATAGAAATCGTAGGCGTTTCTTCGGCCCACCAACTTAACCTTGCCCACTAAACCTAAATTTTTAATTTGTTGCTCTAAACTATCTTTTAAATGGCCATCACCGGCAATGAAACATCTAAATTCCCTATCTTTAATTCTGCTAATAGCTTTTAATAATACTGAAAAGCCTTTTTGTTCAGTTAATCTACCAACAGCACCAAAGAGAAATGGTTCACCGGCTTCCTTAATCTTATTAGCAGGAAATTCTTCTAAATCAATGCCATTAAGAATAACCTGAATTCTATTCTGATCATATTTATATCTCTTAGCCGCATCATCTTTTACAGCCTGAGAAATAGCAATCACTTTAGCACTATTTCTGAGACCCCAAGCTTTTAACTTACTAATAAATTTAGACTCAGAAACATTAACATTCTGCACAACAGAAATATGTTGTTTAACGCCAGCCAATTTAGAGGCTAGGGCCCCGTAGAATATACCACCTAGCTGACTATGTACTACATCTGGCTTTATCTTCTTTATAGCCTTAGTTAACTGAAGGATATTAAGAATATCTAATTTAAATCGTTTCTTTAAAACAATAACCTCAGCTAGCTGACTAGCTTCTTCATAAAAATATCCGCCTTCTTTAAAACAAATTAAATAGGGCTCAAATATTTCCTTATCTAAAGCTTTTAACAAATTAACCGTTAGTTTCTCTGCTCCACCCGAATAAAGAGTAGGCAGAACTAAAACTAATTTAATTTTTCTTTGATTTTTTTCCATGTTTGTATTTGATTACTTCGATAGCAGCTAAAGTAATAGCAATTGGAAGCCAAACCTTACCTTTATAATATGAAGTATTAAAAAATTGAAATAAAAAGGCTCCCAATGAGCCCGCTACTAACGGTAATAGCAAATCTCTCTCCATTACATACTTATTTACCGCTCTAAACATTCTAATAAATATAGTTAGAACAAAAATCAAAAAAGCTAGAGTTCCTAATAATCCATTCTCAGCTAATACTTTTTGCCAAACCCCGTGGGAATCCAAGGGATCACCATATTTAGCTCTGAAACGTACGTCATCAGTGACCAGGCCGAAGAAGCTACCTGTTCCTTGTCCTAATAAAGGTTTATCCTGTAGATTCTCCAAGGCAATCTCAGTTAGGTGCCAACGATTTTCCGTAGAGCTAGTATTCTCCTTCTGCAAATTAAGCATATGCAAAGTGATCGGAGTTGAAACAATAATTAAAATCAACGTAATTAAAATAAAATGTTTTCTTATAAAACTATGCTGAGTATAATTTAAAAATACAAAACCTTGAATGGCTAAGATAATCCAAGCAGAACGAGAAAAAGTGCCAATAGCTATAATAGCTAAAAATATAAACAACCAATTCAATCCTACTTTAGTTTTCGCTTTAGCCCAATGTTTTAGAGCTAGAGCAAAAAAAGCCGCCATAACTAGAAATTCAGCAATCAGGTTATGATTATCACCAAAGATAAAAACCCCGCCTACAGCCATTGGCTCAATACGGAAAAAAGCCTCTTGCCAATCTTGTCCCCAAAGAGACAATAAACCAACAAGTGATACTGCTACAGCAGAAATAACCAAAACTATTAAGGATCTCTTTAATATTCGCTCAGACTTAATTATATTATATGGTAAGCATATATAGGCTAAATAAAAGAACAGTATCCAACGCACTGCATACCATACACTAAACTCAATATAATTACTTAATAAACTAGACAATATTGCCAAACCAAAAAATAATAGAAATTTCTTAACCAATGGAGCTCGCCAACCAGAACGACCGGTAGTTAATAATTGATAAAAACTTTGCAGAACAAAACCGCTTAGAACTAGGACCCCAACTAAATCGATAAACGGTATTACTAATGGACCAACAAAAAAGTCCCAATGAATTAACGGCAGAGCCAAAATTAAAACATAGAGGCCAATCTCGTTCTTCCACCAAAATATTAACCAAAAAACAATTACTGCTAAAGCTAATAAACTCCAAGTGGGATTAGTATAGCTTAAAGCTAACAACCCTCCAAATATTAAGGCGCTAATTATTAACCAGGTTTTTCTTATATAAGAATTCATAATATTTATAAATAACACCCTATATTAACACTAATAACAGAATAAACCAATAGTTATTCAAAACTCACATTAAAGACTTTATCGCTATCTATTTCACTTTCCCAGCTGATTTCACCATGGTCTTTTATTAACTCTGCTCCTAGACTCGGATAGAAACTAGCTATTCGATAATCCTCTTCTAAATCTAACTTAACTTCCGCCTGCCAGTAGCTGCCCGGTTGTTTTTGTATATAAAGATTATAATTCTGAGCAATGATTCCTTTATCTAAAGTGTAGTTAATAACTATATCCTTATCCGTAGAAGCATCTACAGAAATAAATCCGGAAACCACTGTTTTGTCCAAATTAGTATCTTTTTCTACCTTGAAATCCTGACTAAATCCTTCCTGTGAAACATTTTCAGCTAAAATTGGTAGATATATTCTAGTTAGACTACGATAGCGACTAGTTCTCCAATCAATACCGCCACCATGAGAATAATTCAACTTTAATTTAGCAACAAAATTATCATCCACCTCTTTCAAAATATATTCTAAAGTTTTAGTCATTACAGCGTCGGTTTTTAAAGCCGCTAAATTGGCATCTACTATCATTAAATAATCCTTATCTACAGATTGTATTTCTCCAGCCCAATTCAAATTAGAAACAATACCATGGGCATAGAGATCTTTAAAATACATAATAATGTCTTTTTCTTCCAAATTATTTATTACTGTCTGCAATAAGTATGGCCAATCATTAGATGACAAAGCCATTAAACGAGTCTCAATAATTCCTAGAAGTTCGCCAATTACATCTTTACGATCCCAACTAGAGATTCCTTTTTCTCTGTAAGCCATCTCTACTTGATATTGCAATTGATGATGAAAATTTTCTGAATTATATATTTGACCATCTACTTCAATGGCGCCTACAATTTTTAACAAATCAGCTACTACCTGTGGGGTAATGCCAATAACAACATCAAATTGACCGTTATATGGTGATGGCTTGTCACTAGGCCAAACTGAAACAATCTCTCTATATATCTCTTCAATTTTTTGAGCTGAAGTAGGCCAATCTGGAGACCAATTAGCGTCACGGAGATACCACTTCTCTACTCCTAGATATTTAGCCAACGGAGTTGGCGGTATAGTATTCAACCTATCCTGAACCGGCATGTCTAAATGATAACTATCAGCAGTAATAATTACTTCTACCTGACCTCGATTAGTTCTAAGCACAGAATAAGAACCCAGGAAACCACCGGTAGGCCTCATTTCATCACTATTCTGTAATAACACCAAAAAAGTAGTGGGCTTAGGATAACCAATAAACTGAGGAGATAGTTCTAATAACGGTAAAGATTTCTCAGTCAAAAACCAAGCTGAGGTTAAATCATTCTTTATAGACTCAAAACGATTACTAATTGGCGTTAACCAACCTCTTAACTCTACAAATTCTAAACGATTAACTGCTAAATCTAAATTTGCCTTTAAACCATTAATTTCCGGCAAGGCTTGAACAAATTTTATTAATACCTGACTCTTCTTCACTACATCTAAATCTTGAAAGTTGATTTCATCTTCTAATAATTCCTCAAAGCTAACTGCCAAGTCTGAAGCTGTAACCAAACTACCAGACACAGCCTGACCAATTTCCAATAACTCCTCAATCTGTTCTAACTCTTCATAGTTATTGAATAATTTACTAATTCTTTTAGATTTTAAACCAGCTAAATCTACCAAAGCCTTTTGGATAGACTGTTCGGCCTCTATAGATTTTTCTTTAGCAGTAACAAAGTCTTGTAATTGAAAACTATTAACCGCCTGTTCTAAATGATTCTTAGTAGTCCAACTAGAGTCAATGAAGGCCTGGGCCTGATAGGCAAACAGGCCACCAGAAATGAGAACAAAAACGACTATTGCTAGTATTAAATAAAAAAAGAATCTGAAATTTTTCCAGATATTAAAACGTTTTTTGGAACTATTATTTTCCATATTATTATTTCTTTATTTCATTTACCAAAATAATATTTTTTTCTCGTAAGATATTATATATAAAAATGTCTGCAATCTCTTGACGATATTTAAATTCAGTTAAACCCATGGTAGTGTAGTTTACTTCTCTGCCTAAATCTTGCTCTAGCTCATTAATAATCTTAGATAATTTCTCTTTTTTTATTCTACCTACTAATAAAATGTCTGTCGGAGAAGATTGGTTAATAAATAAACCAGTTAATAACAACAATTTAGGCTGACATAGTTTTTGCAATTTTTTGATAAAACTATAACCAGATAAAATTTGTGATTTTATTATCAAAGCTCGAATCTCTGGATAGAGAACAAATTTTTTGTTCACTTGATAGTATTTTTTATCTTGCCTCTTATCTCCTACCTTCGGTTTCTTAGGTTTAGAAAATTCTTCGATTCTTGCTAAACGCTCCTCATCACCGGACAAACCTTTTAAATCCAACTCTAAAAGTTGACGATCTGCAGGCTTAAAATTGGATGGATCAGCTAATAATAGCCCGAATTTCTCTAGGTTTTCCAGTTCTCGACGCACAGAATTAACCTGCAACTTTAAGTCACGGGCTAGTTGTCTGATAAAATAACGTTCATCAGGATTCAACAAAAATAGTTTTAAAATTTTTACTCTGGCCTTGGAACCAAATATTTGATTAAGCATGTTCATTGTTTTATATTTTGCCTTTTTATAGTATAATATAAAGCAGGAAAAGTCAAAAGTAAGAGACTATTTTTATGCCGAATAAAATTGCTGGTTTTACACTAAATTCTTCAGAAAAAAACCATCTAACTAGTGAAATTTTTGTAGCTCAGCCAGACAGTTTAAAAGAAAGACTGGCCGGTAAGTTGTTTGCGTTATTTGAAATAGAGGGTAAACGCTCAGAAGCTCTTCGGTTGTCTGATTTTCTAGTAGATTCTCTAAATCGCAACTACTATGAAGACGAAAAGGTTCTATTAAGAGAAAAACTGGATAATTTAAAGATAGAAAACATCTTTGAGGCGGTTTTAAGCAAAGTTAATCAAGAAACTGCAGAATTTATTGAAGAAGAAAAAATTAAACTAGAAATAAGAAACCTAAATATTACCGTAGGAGTAGCTTTTAACAATGAAATATACTTTACTCATACCGGTCATAATCATTGTTTTGTTATTTATAAAAAAGAAGATAAATATGAAACTTTAAAAGTTTCTCAAGATAAACCAGAAGAAAATGTCATTCTTAGCTTTGATAAACTCTTTACGAGTGTTATCAGCGGTGATATTCCACCTGGTTCATTTTTTATTTTAAGTAATGAAGCTTTGGCTGAATATATCTCTAGTGAGACCTTGAAAGAGATTATCACCGTTTTACCGCCAATTAGCGCTACTGAACAAATAAAGAACCGTTTAAAACAAATTAACACCTATGTGCCCTTCTCTGGCATTATTATTAAAAATACTTTTGGCCAAACTGAAACTGAAAGTATTACAGACTCTCAGGGTTCAATCGCCAGTCTACAACATACCGAGGAAAAAACTGCTAAAATACTATCTTCGGCTGGTATTATAAATAGCCGTAAAATTAAAAAAGCTTGTAAGTTTATTATTAATAAAATTAAACCTAAAAAGAAAGATCCGGCTATAATAGTGTCTAAAAGAGAGGAAATGCCAATTCCTCAGTCCCTGGCTCCAACTATAGTACCAAAACCAACTAAAAATAAACGGCCATCACTAGACTTAAAGGAAAAATTCTTCTTCAAGAAAAAAGAAGGTTATATGTCCTGGTTGAAGAAACTATCTTTTGTTACTTTCTTATCAAATCCTAAACATTGGAAAAATTGGGGTAAGAAAATACAAACTTTAACACCTTTCAAGCTAGCCGGAAAGAATCGAGCCATCTTTGCTGTTCTAACTATACTAATTATAGTTTTCTTAGTTAATCTAGGCATAACTAACTATCGACATAAACAACAAGAAAAAAAACAGGTTTATAACGAAGCTACTACTGCCATTGAACAAAAACAAAACCAAATTGATTCATATTTACTATATAGCAATGAAGAAGCAGCTAAAACACTATTGCAACAAACCAGAGATTTAATTACTGCCCTACCTCAAGACAAGCAATATCAAAAAGAAAATCATGCTAAATATTTAGAAAAATCTGATTCTCAATCTACAATTGTTAGACGAGTTATAACAACTAAACCTCAAGAAATTGTTACCCTTCCTAGCAATGCTGAAGATCTAGATCTAATCAACGGCAAACTATACGCTTCTAGCGCTAACGACAAAAAACTGTATTTAATTGATCCTGAACAAAAAAGTTTAGAAAGCCTAGATATTAACCAGAAAATTAACCATTTAGACTTCCCTTCAGTAGATCGTTATAACAACCTATATTATCTTAATGGCAGCAACTTAATACAAATTCTATTACCAGAAAAAGAGTTATCTACTATTAACTTTGATTTACCAGAAAATCATGGTGAAATATCTGCTATGGCTAGCTATCTTAATAATTTCTATTTAGCAGATAAAGACAAAGGCCAGGTATACAAATATAGCAAAACAGCTACTGGCGTCAAATTCGCTGGTAACTGGATTAAAAATCCAGAAGATCTCCCAAGGCCAATTGATTTAGCTATCGACGGTGATATATATTTCCTAAACAGTTCTGGCGAAATATCCAAGTTCCATAGAAATGCAGAAGAATCTACAGCCAATCGAGAAGAGTTTAATATAGATAGCATAGAACCAGTCGTCACGCAGGCTGATAAATTATTATTAACTGATAGCGCTATATATATATTCGAACCTACACAAAAAAGATTAATTAAATTTATTTTCACTGACACTGAAAAACAATATGGAGATTTCAAAGCTCAATATCAACTAGAGTTAGACAACTTGCAAGATGTTATTGTAGAGGAAGATAGTAATAAAGCTTATATTCTCGCTAGTAACAAGATATATAGCATTAATCTAAATACTCTTAAATAAAAACAGTCAAATAATAAAGAAAGACCGTTAAATACGGTCTTTTTTTTATTCTAATTTACTTCGCTTATATAAGCGAGTTTACTATCCGGATAAATTAAAACTTTAACTGAAATAGGGAAACGTCTTCCTGATATCTCAGACTCATTTACTCTTGCTTTCACCAACGTGTCTTTACCATCCAATTTAACTATTACAATAATCTCATTATCAAGTCGGTAGGCGAATACTTTTCTTTCTACTATCATTAAACTATCATCTGGAAATATCCTTAAAATATTACCTGTGTATACCTTACTGTCGTCTAGATAATAAAGAAGTATTATAATCCCAAAAACGATAGCCAGAAAACCTCTGCTAATAATCTTAAAGAATAATTCCATGACAAGTATATTTTTGAAATTAGTATTAAATGAACATTAAATAATCATACTATAAATTACTATAGACGTCAACCAATTCATTTTTGATATTAATTTAATTTTATATACAAAAAGAGCGACTAATCAGCCGCTCTCTTTATTTAAACAAACTGTGTAAACAAATTTATTTTAGAGTTACTTTACCACCAGCTTCCTCTAGCTGTTTCTTCATTTCTTCAGCTTCTTCTTTCTTAACATTTTCCTTAACAACCTTAGGAGCTCCGTCTACTAAATCTTTAGCATCCTTTAGGCCCATTTCAGTAAGAGCTCTAACTGCTTTAATAACAGCGATCTTACTAGCACCACCGTCTGTAAGCTCAACGTCAAAACTATCTTTTTCTTCAACTACAGCACCTTCAACAGCGCCTCCACCAGCCATCATCATTGCTGGAGCAGCAGCAGAAACACCAAATTTCTCTTCTAAGATTTTAACTAGTTCAGCTAAATCTAAAACACTCATTTGTTCGATTTCAGCTACTAATTTTTCAAACTTGGCTGGAACTACAATTGTTTTAGTTTCTTCCTTGGTTTCTTCAACAACAGCTTCCGCTGGTTTTTGTTCGTCTTTTTTTTCTTCAGACATAAATTTAAATAATTATATACTTATTTATTAATTAACTTTTTGCTTCTTTCACAGCGTTTAAAGCGTAAACGAATTTGCGTAAATTGCCAGCGAGAACATTAACGAAGCCGGAGACTGGAGCATTAATAGATCCAACCACCTTAGCATAAAGCTCTTGCTTACTAGGTAATTTAGCTAAATTAGCTACTTCACTGCCAGACAAGAATTTATTCTCTAAAATTCCGCCAACAAAATTAAGCTTGCCTTCACGGCTACTGCCAAAGTCATCTACTGCTTTTGCTGAAGCTACCTCATCATTATATGAGAAAACAGCAGCAATTTTACCTTCAAAGTCTTTAATCTTTAGTTCATCAATCTTAGTTGATTGAAAAGCTAAATCAAGTAAACTCTTCTTGGCTACATAGTATTCTCCACCTTCAGCCCTCAACTTCTGTCTCAACTCTTCGTTTTCAGACACAGTTAAAGTATCAAAGTTAGTGAACACAACTGACTTAGAGCGGCTAATTTTGTCCTCGATAATCTTTAAGATTTCTTGTTTTTGTTGTTTAGTTTTAGCCATAAATAAAAAACTGTGTTTTACCACAGCATAATTAAAGAAAACTCAATGAATTCTCTTACCTCGGCAAGTCTGATAAATATGCTTGCTGTCTGTGGTAGAACCTTAATATTTAGTTATTAGTATATTAACACATATTGAGATGATGTCAAGATGAGACATTAATAATTAGATAAAATAAAAGCCACATCTTATAGCGTGGCTTTAAATACTTTTAACTTTGTTAAAATCTAATTAATCTTGCTTCACAGCATCAAACTCAATTTCAACTTGTACATCAAACGGCAATTCATACACTGAAAAACATTTCCTCCTGGGCATTATTTCTACACCCTCAAAAGCTTCGGCATACGCTTTATTAATTTCTGGATAAGCTCCTTCTAAGCCATCGCTTGTCAGAATAGTAACACTATACACATCCTTGAAAGATAACCCGCATTTTTTCAGTAACTTCTTCATCCTTGCCATCACCTGTAATGTTTGATCAAAGATGTCATCAGTTACGGTTTTATTATCTTTATCCAAATCTGGCAATGTACCAGAAAAGTGAAAATGGTTGCCTATTTGTACAACAGGCGAAAATGGTAATTTGTTCTCAGGGTCAAAAGACACTTTAAACGCTTCTGGAATCTGTTTTTTCGGCATCGCTTAGGTTTTAAAAATTAAAATAAAAATGAACAATTAAAAAAGTATACTATCTTAGTATACTATTGTCAATATTTATATTATTTTTTTTCTTCCTGCCCCCTGGACTTAAAATATGTACAATAATCACAATCTGGATTAGCGGCCGGGATCTCATCTTGGTTCAAACAGGCGTGAGCTTGGGTAATAGCATCTTCTACCCAGCTATCATTTCCAGTATACGGCAATATTTTCACATCAAACTCTAATTTACCATCAAAAGTCTCAATATCAGTCTTGCCGTTACAATAGACAAAATAACCTACATCAGATACTTTAAAACCATTTTGACGCATTAACCATTGATAGATCTCCATTTGACGTTTATATCCTATTTGCCAGTCAGCATTCAGGTTTACTTCTCCGTTCTTACTAGTAGCCTTATAATCCACCACATACACATCTCCCTGTCCATTGGTCCAAAGATCATCTACAGCTCCGAAGATTTCTAGATTGGTTGGTTCGTGTAAAAATCTAACTCCAGTAAAATTATGGCGCCATTTATCCATATTCTCATGTTGAAATGGCACTAAATCTAAGCCGTAAGCCTTCATTAGCGGATGAGGATTTTGCAAAATACGATATTTATCAAATTCTTTCTTTAATAAAGTATCTACAGCCGAATTAAGATTAAAAGGAAAACCTGGCGGTTGTCCCACTCCTAAACGTCTATCTATATAGAAACAACGAGGGCAATTCAAAAACAATTCCAACTTAGATCGACTTAAAGCAAAAGATTCCGGGGAAGCTGGGTTATATAGATTACGGGTCCTTTTTCCTTTATAGTATTGACTCATGCCTTTATTATATCAAATAATTGTTATATTATGAAAGTATGATGGATTTTATTAAAGAAAAAGAATTGCTAAATAAAGGATTTAAATTAATTGCCGGCATAGATGAAGCTGGTCGAGGTCCTTTGGCTGGACCGGTGGTAGCCGCTTGCGTAGTCTTTGATCCTGAATTAATTAATAATCCAGAAGGTTTGAAAATACTAGAAATGGTTAAAGACTCCAAAAAGATGACTGCCAAACGTCGAGAGGCTGCTTTCCCAATTATTAAAAAGCACGCTTTAGCCGTGGGCATTGGTACTTGTTCTCATGGTGTAATTGATCAAATAAACATCCTGCAGGCCTCCCTGCTAGCCTGTAAGAAGGCTGTGGAACAATTAGCTCATCAACCTGACTACATCCTAATTGATGGTAAATTTTCTATTCCTAAATTTAATATCCGCCAGGAAGCAATAATTGGCGGGGATGATAAAATTTTAAGCATTGCCGCTGCATCAATTATTGCTAAAGTTACCAGAGACTATTTAATGGCCCAGGCCAATATAGATTACCCTGGCTATGGCTTCGGACAACATAAAGGTTACAGCACTAAATTGCACACAGATAAAATAAAAGAGCTTGGCCCCTGTCCTATACACAGAATGAGCTTTGCCCCTTTAAAAAACAAAAAAAATAAATGTTAACTTTTCAATTTTTTCATTAATTTCTGATAATACTCTAGATTATTCAAACTAGCGAGTCTTTGTCCCAAAGGCTCTTTTATTTTAAATAAATGATGTAAATAGGAAAAACTACTATTTCTTAATACTTCAAAATCACTCTGAGAATTTATTGGCAAAAAACTAGTAGTAAACTTGGCGTTATTAATATTAATGACTTTTGGTTTGGCTATAGAACGACCATTTAAAAATAATCGGCCATGCCTACCTTCTCTAGTTGGGATTACACAATCAAACATTTCCCAACCCATCCTATGGCAACGAACAATATCTTCCGGAGTACCAATACCTAAGGCAAATTTATAATATTTATCAGGAATCATTTGAGCAGTCTCTCGTAATATTTTATCTAAAAAATTGCCATCTTCATCTACTGGTCTAGCTCCAAAGCCATAACCATCAAAACCAATTTCTAATAAAGCGTCTAAACAATGCTTTCTTAACTTCATATCTTTACCTCCCTGCACCACTCCAAAAAATATTGGTCTCTCTGTTTCTTTCATTTTTCTTTTTTTCACCTGTCTAAGATATTCATCCTTAGATCGCCTAGCCCAAGCAATCGTACGCTCCACAGACTTTTTCATAGCTACGTTTGAAATATCATAGGGCGGACAATCGTCTAGCGCCACCATCATATCTGTACCTAAATCAAATTGTATTTGTATAGACTTCTCTGGTGTTAATTCATGTCTAGAACCATCAATCGGTGATTTAAAAACTACTTTATTATCATATATCTTCCCCATCTTAGAATTATTATAAATTAGCGAAAAGACTTGAAAACCTCCACTATCTGATAATAGATAACCTGGCCAATCCATAAATTTATGAAGACCACCGGCTTTCTTAATAACTTTTAAGCCTGGTTGCAAATATAGATGCAAAGTATTCACTACCATGGCTTTAGTGCCAGTCTTTAACACCTCTTCCTTAGTTAAACCCTTCACTAGGGCTCTCGTAGCATCTGGTAGGAAAAAAGGCGCTTGTAAGCGACCTCTTTTTCTATTTAATGATTTATATTTCATAATTTAAGGTTTCACAATACCATTACTACTTAAATTGGCCACATCATCTTCCTCTAGCTTCGTAGTAGTAGCTGATGACTTCTTAATAATTTGATCTCTAGTTTGAACATCAGTAGCCTTAATTTCAGCTCCCGAGGAAACAACTAATATTTTATTAGCATCTCCAACTTCTGGAGTAATAGTTAAATTAAACTCAGCCAAAACCTCATGCACAGTAACTGGCAAATTATTAATTGTCCAGAGCAAACTATGACTAGAAGCGCTGTATGATAGATTACCTTGAGTTACCTGAACTTGACCACCCCAATCCATATATTCTGGTAAAGGCATAGAAATTAATAAATCCTCTAAATCATGTAAATTATTAGTAATTAACCAAGAAGCTCTAAATTGAGTAGTTTCACCAACTTCCGGAGGCAAGGGACCGCTGCCAACTGGAATGTTCTCTTCCGTAAAGTATCTAATTTGTTCGTCTAGATTTAAATCACTATTCAGCTGATTCACTACGGTATTGCTACGATTATCTGATTTATCTTCAAATTCTTCACTATTTTCCATATTGAATTGAGCATAGGAGGAAATTTCCATATTTTTACCTAAATCTAATTCATTAAACTCTTTTATTGGTAAAGAAATAACGATACTTCCCTGGCTATCTGGCTTAATTTCGGCTAGGGCTAGTATCTGCTCCTTAGTCCAAACAATACTATTATTACTATGCACACCGTTCACTGGGTCTATTAACGCAGACCAATCTATAAAAGGACTATCTATTACCATCATTACCGTCACATCTTCCATAGAAATTTCACCTTTATTATTATATAACAAAGAATAATTTAATGTGTCGCCAAAATTTACTGGACCGCCTTTCTTAGATTCATTAATGGCTAAAGTTAAATTTAAATCAGATTTCATAATCTCTAACTCAATTGGCATAGTAAGAAAAACTAAACGCTCACCATCTACTAATTGAGAAAAATCTAAATTAATAATTTGTTTATCGGTAACTTTATCGTTAACTTTATATTTAAATTTTAATTCTCTAGCCTCATCTCTACCTACTAAACCGCTGACATGCCAAGTATTTCTTTCTTTGGCTACAACTACTAAAGAAGAGGTGGCATTATCTGTTTCTACCGGAGCTAAAAGTTCAATATTATCATCTAAATCAAAAACTAAATCAAAACTATTCACAAAATTACTATCTTGATCTTGAAACATTAAAGTCATTTCTTGTTCTTCACCAACTAGAGCAGTTCCTAGATAGTCAGCCCTCAAATCAAAACCAATATTTTTTATAATCACTGTAGAATTATCCTCTGATCTAAATTGGCTAGAAAAATTGCTTGGAATATAGGAGACTTTAGCGACTAGAGTATTAGGCAAACCTGCTTTATTTATAATTTTACCTTTAATAGTTATTTTACCACTAGATTCTTGTTCTAAATCTGGCAAACTCCAGGCAGATTGTCCTCGAGTTGGAATAATTGAACTATCTAAGAAAATAAAGTTTTCTGGGTAAACCATTTCTAACTCAATTTCTCCTAAGCTAACATCTCCTGGGTTTTTATAATTAACTGTAAATAAGAATTCTTCACCCGTAGAAACAGTATCTGGACTAATAATTTCTAATTCCAAAGTCATAGACTGAGAACTAGGACTAGAAACATAATAAACAGCAACATATCCAGCAACCGCCAATATACCTAAAATCACAATGATTTTAAACAGCTTACGCCAAAAACCTTTTTTCTTTTTAATTTTTAACTTACTCACATCAATTAAATTTCCTTTCTTATCTTTATATATAGCAGACAAATTTTCCTCTATCTCATCTTCTCTGTGCTGGCTTTTCACAGAAGCCTCAAAACCCCTAACCTCTTCATCAGTGGCTAATGGTCGTTTCACGAATTCCGATAAACCAGAATTCTTCTTATTTTTGACGTGAATAGTTTTTTTAGTCATATTTTAAAATTATTTTTCTATATCTCTTAACCAAAGAGCTCCAAAATATTTGTCGCTATCTAGTATTTGTGAATTCTGCCAACCTGTTTCTGAGGCTATTGAATTGTGTGGATGTCCCCAAACTAATTCGTAATTCTTTTTATCTAATTCAAATACTGAAGTAACTTGCGTAGATAAATCTCCTGGTTGCTTTTGAACCAATAAAGAATACGGTACTAAATCGTAATCTTGACCGAAAACTTTAAATTTTAGTTTATCTATCCAACTATACTCTGGCTCTAAATCATAAAGATTAAAAGGTAATTTATATTGCAAAACTATTACCTCTACCTGACCCGGATCTAGCATGCTCCAATTAGCAAATACTGTACGACTATCCTCATCATACATCTTAGTAAGACTAGGAAAGCTAACTTGAGCATTATATTCGCTCTTTAAACTATCTAATTCTAACCAATCATTTTCTGGATAGTCAAAATAATGTTCATCTGGTTGTTCAAAACCACTGGCAGAAATCAATTCGCTGCCCAGAGGCACATAAATTCTCATCCAGTTAACATTCCTAACACCAGTAAACATTTCTCGTTTTATACCCATGTGATATCTAGTAACAACAACTGTATCGATAATACTGCCATCCTCTTGAACTTTACTTTGATGTTCAATCTCTTGTTTAATCTTTCTATCTGTTTTCTGACCGGCAATATTAGTATTAATTACTGACAGATAATCATGTCGGCTATCCTTCATTCTACCAGCCCAGGACCTTTTCTCAGCTTGAGCCTGCATTTTCTCATCCGTAAAATATAGCAAGATATGTTTTTGAGAAAAACTTTCTTCCAGCGATGCGATCATAGATAAAAATTTCTGTTGATCTAATCTGACTGGTAATTCTACTAATAACTTATTCATCATCTCACCAATAATCTTTTTTGGCTGTCTATTTTCTACTTCCTTAACTTCTCCGTCCTCCTCTATTAAGACTGTTTTTTCTTCCACAATTGGTTGAATAGTTTCCCAAAAATTCTCCGCTGTCACAATCACGCCGTATTCTTCAGTTAAATCTACTGGCCCTAAAATTTCTAACAATGCTTCTAGAACTGTAGGAGTAAAACTAATTACACCATCCACTGTAGAACCATCGCTCTTTTCATAAAACCACATAATATTCTTAGCTGATTTCTTCCAATCTGGCCACCAATTAGAATCCCAGAAGTGCCACAGAGGATCTACTAACCACAAAGGCTTAGGCGCCTTTACCAAGGTTGTTAATCCGGCCTCAGTGTCATAGGTGCCTCCCTCGGGTACTTCTAGATTCTTGACCTGACCGTTTTTGATATCTAACACTGCAAAACTACCCATAAAACCTCCGCTAGCTCTCATCTCGGTATTATTTTGAAAAATTAATAGATAACGTTTATCTGTCTTGGTTCCCAAGAATGGCTCTAACCCTTTGACCAGATCTATGAACTCAGATAATCCTTGTCCTAATATAAGGCTAGTTTGTTGTAATTCAAAAAATTTATCTTGATATTCTTCTGGTAATACTTGGCTATCTATCCTAGATAATTCCCTATTCAAACTTCCAGCTGCTTTAACAGCTAAACCTCCATGATTTAAAAATTCTTCCACAGCTAGAGACAGACCATTATCTTCTGATTTAAAAATAGCATCCAAAGCTAAACCTAATTCCTCCCCCAAAGTAGCAGCGTGTACACCAGCTGATAGAAACTTTTCCCCCTGGGAAGCTACCTTAACTTTTGGATTATCTGATAACTTAGCTAAAGATAAAATAAATGAATCCACTTTCTCTACTTCTTCCTGAGCAGCCATAAAGTCCTGTCCAGCCTTGGCAAAATAGCCACTGGCTTCAGCCAATTCCAAACCTTTAGCTTTTTCTGAAGCAAAAATTAGATTTTCTAAAGCAGAATTCGAATGATTCTTAATTTTAGCTTCCAACGAAGGTAGATTAAATAAATTATAATAACTTAAAGCTTTAAAAGATAAAGCTAAAATGAATAATGCCAGAACAAAGCCTAGCCAGGCTCGCCAGGATATTGGCTGTTTTTTATGCCGAACAACCGGAGCTTTTTTAAAAGGATTCTTTAAATCTTGGTCCGGCCAATAAGAAACAATTGTTAGTTTTTTACTAGCCTTACTTTTAAAAGTAAACCATTTTTTCTTAATAATTTTTTTGAAAATTGAAGAAAAAAACTTAAATGATTTTGTAGGCTTCTTTTTACCAGTAACAACCAGAACCACATCCAATGCTCCTTTAACCATTGATAATACTAACCAAAGAAAAAGATTAAAAGCTCTAAAAACAAACAAAAGACCTGGCCAAATAAATAATTCTTTCAAACTTTTAAAATTAAATTCAAATTTAGGTTGAAAATCTTTTAGTTTTGTTTGTCGGGATTTTTTCTTTGTAGTCTTTTCTAAAACCTGTTGTCTAGCCTGGGTTTCAATCTTTTCTTGTTTAGATTTCTTTAAATCCACAACAAAATCTGAAGCAAATTCGCTCTGATTACCAAATATTACATCTAGTTTATGTTTTCTTTTCCTCTTAGGCATGCTTATTTAATATTTTTAAATATATATCTTTAGTCTGCTGAGCACAATCTTGCCAACTATATTTTTTTATTTGTTTATAGCCTTCGGCTATTAATTCATTTTTTAAATCTTGATTATGTAAAAATATTTTTATTTTTTCTAAACTTTCAGAAAAATTATAAGGATTAAAATAATAGGCAGCTTCTCCTAGAACCTCTGGCAAACTTCCCTGATCTGAACTAATTACTGGACAACCCTGGGCCATAGCTTCTAGTGGTGGCAACCCAAATCCTTCATAAAAAGATGGGAAAATATAGGCAGAAGCTTTCTTATAAAACACCTCTAGATCTATATCTGGCACATAACCTGTAAAGACAACCGACCGACTAAGTTCCGGACTATCTGTTAAGCCCTTTAAACGTTTATAAAAATAATCTTCCTTCCCCACTAAAATTAGTTTAAGATCTTTAAATTCCTGTAATAACTCAGTAAAAATTTGCAATAATCCTTCCAAATTTTTATGGGGATAGGCGTTTCCTACGTAAAGCAAAAAATTACCTATTTGAACATTGTATTTCTCTAAAATCTTCTTATTATTTAATGGAGTTGAATCTGGCTTACTTAATTTAGCTACTCCTTCATAAATCACAGAAATCTTATCTGAATTAACTCTAAATTTATCCATTAAATCACCCTTAGTAAATTCTGATACAGCAATCACCTGCCTAGACTGCTTAACTGCGTGCCAAATTACTAGACGATATAATGCATATTTAATCCGATAAAAAACTGGTCCTAGTTTACTGGCTCGACGAGTAGGAAATTTGGTTAAGATCAAATCGTGAACTGTAACCACAAATTTAACTGGAGTTAATAAAGGAACATTGAAATGAGTAAAGTGCATTAAATCTATCTTTTCCAACCAAATTTTAAAAGGAAATAAAAATTGCTCTGACCAAGAATACCAACGACTCTTTATTAACACCTTCTTTACTCTGGGATTACTTGTTTTAAATTCAGAAAAATTTTCTTTACATAGAAAAATTACATATTGATTATTCTCATCCTGATTAATAATATTATCTACTACTTCCTGAGTATAACGACCTAGACCCTTGCCTAGTGGTCCATAAAAACGAGCATCTATACCAATTCTAAATTTCTTCATTTTCTTTATACTAAATAATAAATGCTGCTATTAAAGTTAAGAAAGCAAATATCAAAACAAAATAGCCAAAGTTAATCCGTTGAGCTAACTTCAATAATCCTTTTATGGTCGCCCAACCAAAAACAAAAGCGGTTGCTAACGCCACTAACGCTGGGGCATCCAAAGTAAAACGTTCAGTATTCAATATTATGTTACCAAGTAAAATAATCGGCAAACTCATTAAAAAACTTAATCTCAACGAAACTTGTTTATCAAAACGATCTAACAATAAAGCAGATACCGTTAAACCAGAGCGAGATAAACCTGGAAAAACCGCCAAAGCTTGAATTACACCAAGTAAAATACTATCTCTATTCTTAATATTTTTTTCTTTCCTATATCCTCTCTTTTCGCTACGTAGTTGCAAAACACCAGTAATTATTAACAACAAGGCTATAAATAAAGTTAAGCCACGAGCCATGTCAGAGATATTCAAACTAATACCCTCTATGGCCTCTAGGATAACTAAACCGATCGTTCCGGTGATGGCTGAGGTGATAATTAGAAACTTCAAACTTTTTTGGTCTTCGACATTAGCCTGACGCCATTTAAAAATAGTTTTTATAATTCGCCAAACTTCAGCCCTAAAATAAACCAAGGCTGCTAAAAAAGTACCAAAATGTAAAAAGAGAGACAAACTGATAATTTCTGAAACTGATTCATTTTGAGCAAAAAAATTGGCCTTAATAATAAAAATGAGGCCTTCTGAACTAACCGGTAACCATTCAGCAATTCCCTGAACAGCTCCTAAAATAAAAGCTTCTAGCATAATTAGACAAAAGGTAAATTACTAGGAGGTCCTCCCTTAGAATTAGCTGGAGGAGTTTCAGTTTTTTCCTCTTGAGTTATATTTATTTCTTTATTAAATTCTTCTTCTTCATTTCCATTCTCTATCAAATCTCTATTATCTTCACTCTCTAGTATCTCATCTAATTTACTTTTACCGTTGTCATTACCGTTATCTTCAGTGAAAAAGTCTGGTTTGTCATCTTCGGACTCAAAAGATTCAGAAAACGGTAAACTAGACGGAGCTCCAGCTTTACGACCAGGAGCTTTCTGTAATAGCGAAGCTTGAACTGATCCTTCCACTGGAAAATGCCATAAAGTAGCTAATTCCTCAATATTCATTATTCCAGCATTTCGCCCAGCTAATACATCACGTTTTATATAATTATTTACAATATTATTTTTCTTTCTTAAAACTCGAGGTCCTCTTCTAAAATAATCTGCTCTAGTCATGGTATGCGTCACATCTGGCATCAAATTGTTTAAATCCAAAGCAGCAAATTGCTTCATATATCCAATAATACCATTAGCCACCTTAGACGGCTGCATCACTTCTTTGCGGGCCATATATACCACTCTAATTTTTACCTCAAAAGCTAGCTTGGCTATTTTCATATGTATAGCTTCAATTTGCTTTTTCTGTTTTGGATTCAATTCTATCATAGACAAAGAATCGTCCTTTTTAGGATCATCCTTCTTCTCGACGTCTTGCCAAATTGAATAAAGGCCTTCGCTAGCCTCGCCCAACCATTCTACAAATTTTAATAAAAATCCTGAATTAGTCTTGGGCTTTTTATTCAAAAGCTTATCCACTAAATCGTCACCGGCTTTCATCCAATCAAAACCGATGGGTACAACTATTATCTGGTACCAAAATTGCTCACCCGATCCCAGGGAGCCACATAAATCCATTAAACTAGCCATTGAATCTTTAAACTGCATTTCAGATGGCCCCAATTGATGTTCGAATTCTCTATATTGCTTGATTGGGAACATTGAGTGTGTAGCCTGAATAAACTCTGACCCCCAAACATCATATTGATCATCAGGAAACTTCTTGGGCATACCTTCAGTATAATCGTCAACCTCACTAATTTCTGCATCTGGATATTGTGAATAAACTGAAGATTCTACCAAATCACGAAATTGTATTGGAGTCCGAACAATAAACTGTGTATAGCCCTCAATACTAACAACCTCATAGCTAAAGGCTACTTGAAATTTTCCTTCAAACCATTTTTCATAAAAATTAATTGAACCATGACCACCCGCTAAATAAGAAAACATATTTTCCACTCCTCTAGGAGTCTGTTCATTACCACGAGGAACGTCAATCGCCAAGAAAATATAATTTATCTTAGCTGCATATTGATCTTTTTTATATATCAACCATAATTTAGCTGCTCCAACCAAATACAAAATAGCCAGAATCATCCAGCCAAAATTAAAGAAAAATTGCCAAAACATTGCATCCAATGGTAAGGCGAAAAAATCTTGTATAGAAGTTAAATCCAAGACTATATTCATAGAAAAACTACCTAAATTTACTTATATTTTAACATAAAAATGAGAAAAAATAAAATCCCGGTTCACACCGAGATTTTGTTAAAAAATATTGTATCAAAATTTAGTTTTTCCACTCTTTCAAAGCATAGAGTCCACGTCCAACTAATTCATAGCGATCATCTAAAATCAATTCATTATGAACAGTGGCTGGGTTAGCTTTTTTCTTATCAAAGTTTACTTCGTTAATACGTTCAGCAATTCCAGTAAAGTGCATTGGCTTTCCATTATTCTTTAAAACTAAGTAAATTTTATCATTAATAGTCTTAGGACTAACTTCACGCCAATCACTTAACCCCCAATCACCAAATTTATTTTGATCTAAATTCTTAATTGCCTGTAAAAATGAATATAAAGACTTATTATCATTAATTGTTTTACTATCTTCTGGGAAAACGTCATCTGCAAAGATCTTAGATAAATTACTAGAATCCAGATTTAATTTTGTTTCATACTTTTTATAACTCTTTAAACTCTTTAGAATATCTAATAGTTCTTTGGTCTTAACCGTTTGTTTCATAGTCTCTACTTTAGTCATAGCCTCACCAACTAATTCATCAAAATGCTTAGTATCTTGATCTTTCAATTTATAAGAAATATGGTAATTGTCTTCTTTCTTTACCTTCTCAATATTTTCAGATAACAATTCAGAAATCACAAAATCAAAATAGTTTTTATATAGTCCTTTTTCTTTATCACCTAATTCTTTCTTATTAGTTTCTTTTAAAGCCAAAGTTAAAATATTCAACAGAAAATCTTGACGCATTAAACCACCATGTTCTTGGATTAGTTCACGTACAACTTGATTAATATCTTGTAGATATTCTTCTAAATAATTTAATTTTCTTAGTTTTTTCAAACTAGCAGATTCAATCTGCCTAACTCTCTCTCGAGTTAAGTTATGAAGTTGACCAATTTTTTCCAGGGTCTCTTTGTTTTTTCCATGCAAACCATAACGCCTAGACAAAACATCTTGCTCCCTGTCTTTTAAATCAGCGAATAGCGCTTTAACAATTTCAACAGCATCAAGCTTGACTAATTCTTTTTGTTTTTTTTGTTCAATTAATTGTTCTAGAAATTTTGACATATTTCCTAAATCTTATTTTTTCAAACGTTCAGAAAGTTTATCACAATTAAATTGATTAGTCAATAGTAAAACGCCCCAAACTTGCATAAACTGCCAAAAATAGCTAATTTATTGGATTTTTGGCAAGAAAAAAGACGATTTTTATCGACTTTACATAGCTAAATTAGATAATTATTTTAAACTTTTTTAAACAAATTTTTATATTGTTGCAATAAAAAATTTTCCTTTACAACAGCAAATAGAAACATACTGACTGCTCTAAAAATTATTTTACATTTATTTTTTCCATTCTGTAGCTTCCAATATTTTATATATAATAGATGTTGATTTAAGAATGACTGCTCTTTGCCAAACCTCCCCTTCTTCTTTCTGCCTTGAAAGGCTAACAAAAATTTAGAGTTCTTAGCTACTAAACTACGGTCATGATAAACCCTGGCTTCATAAACTGTTATTGATTTAAAGCCAGCTAAAAATAATCTATAGGCCAAATCACAGTCTTCTTTATATAGGAAAAATTGTTCGTCAAAATATTGATCATTTTCTTTTACCATCTCTAACGCTTTTAAACTATATAGACCGCAGGCCCCTGAAGGACCCAAAATAGTTCCTCGTTCTTTAACCCGGCCTTCTTTTTGACCCTGCCCTTTATCCACAAAACGTAATCCTGATTTCATAATAATCCCTAGAGTATCTATCTTTCCTGTCGAATCAAGTTGAGGGAAATTCCATTGTAATATTTTAGGAGCTACCGAACCTAAATAATCCTTCTTTAAAGCCTCAACCATCAATTTAACGGCCTCTGCATCCAATATCACATCAGGATTAATAACTAAGAAATAATCAGCGCCTGCTTCTTTGGCCTGTTTTATCATCAAATTATAAGCTCGACCATAACCAAGGTTCTTTTCTGCTCGATAATATTTTATCTCTGGAAAATTATTTTGAATATATTGTTGATTTTTTAGATAGTCTTGGTCACTATTATCTACGACTAATACAAAAAAATCTTTAGAAAATTCTAAAGACTGTTTTAGGCTAGGTAAAAAATAAGATAGATACTTAGCAGTGTGGTCATTGTAGGTAATAAAACCAACGGCAATTTTCATATTAAATAACCATTTTATCTGAGAGTATATCTTTAGCTAGATTTTGAGCCTCTAGCAAACTATCGAAAGTTCCAGCATCTAACCAAGCTCCTTCAACTTTAGCTACGTCTAACTCCCCTTTCTCTAAATACCAATTATTAACATCAGTAATCTCTAACTCTCCTCTTTCACTAGGCTTCATATTCCTAGCCATTTCTACCACTCGACTATCATAAACATATAATCCTGTTACCGCATAATCGCTCATCCACGTTTCTGGTTTCTCTACTATGCTCTCTGCTTTATTATTCTCATTAAACTTAACCACTCCAAATCTTTCTGGATCAGGAACTTTTTTAGCAAACACTTTTCCACCACTCTTAAAATTCTCAATTTCTTTGACAAAATCATCTTCAAAAATATTATCACCTAAAATCATGGCTACATTTTCTTTATCAATAAAATTCTCGCCAATAATAAAGGCTTCCGCTAGTCCCCTAGGTTCATCTTGAATTTCATAGGTAAACTTTACACCAAATTCTTTACCACTACCTAATAAATTCAGATAATCTCCCGCTCTTTCTGGTGCTACAATAATCAAGATTTCTTTAATACCAGCCTTAATTAAAGTATTTAAAGGATAATAAATCATTGGTCGATTATATATCGGTAATAATTGTTTACTAGTAATTTTGGTTAGTGGTCTCAAACGAGTGCCTGAACCCCCAGATAAAATAATCCCTCTCATAATTTTTTAGTTTGTAAATACTGGGCCAAAGCCTGCTTCCAATAGGGCAGAGGCTTAGCCTTAGTATTAATTAATACTGAATAACCAGGACGTGTAGCTGGTCGTCTGAACTCTTCACCACTAATTGGTATCAGATTAATTGATTTTTTTAAAATTTTAAATAATTCCTGAGCTCCTTGATGCCAAGTAGCTTGACCTCTATTAGTTAAATGATAAATGCCAAAAGGATATTTTTCTTCTAATAGGTTTTTTGTAGCCTCAGCTAAATCCGGAGTATAGGTAAATGAACTAACTTCTTGGTCTACAACTTTGATCTCTTCTTCCTTCTCGGACAACTCTATCATTATATCAAAAAAACTTGGTTTGGCTAGAGGATTTTTTCCCTTAGGGCCGAATAATTTTGAAGTTCTGATTAGATAAATTTTCAAGCCATTGGCTTTAAGTTTTAATACTTCGTCCTCTCCCTGTTGTTTACTTAAACCATATTTATTAATTGGAGCTGGCTGATCAGATTCTGAATAGGGAGTATCTCGACTAATCTCTTGGCCAAATACATAATCTGAAGAATAATGGATTAAAATTGCTTCTGACTTATGACAAATTTCAGCTAATAGTTTAGGTAACTGAACATTTAAAGTTTGAGCTAAATCCCAAGATTTGGCTTCAATCTCACACTTATCTACATTATTATAGGCAGCTGCATTAATAATAACCTCTGGTTTAACTTCATTGATTATAACTTCTAAAGTTTTAAGATCCAACAAATCTACCTCTTCCCTATCCCAGGTAAGAAGTTTAAAATCTTTGTCATGAACAAAAATTTTTTTCAGTTGATGACCTAAGTTTCCTTTGGCCCCTAAAATTAATACCTTCATAAATAAAAACTGCCTTAAAAGCAATCTAGTTTAAATTATAGCCAACTTTTTTCTTGTCTAACTAAAAGCTCCTCAGCTTTTAATGGCTCTGCCATAACTTCTTTGACCACTCTTTCCATTCTAACGCCTTGTGAGCCCTTAATCAAGACCAAATCATTAACTTGTAGCTTTTCTTGCAAAAATCTACCAGCATCATCGGATTTATTGAAATAAAAAGTCTTATCTTTAGGAAAGCCCTTATCAATTGCTCCCCGAATAATGTCTCTAGATTTTTCCCCCACCGCAATAATCATATCCATATTATGGTCAGCAATCATATGACCCACCTCACGATGACCCTCTTCAGTATATGAACCAAGTTCCAACATATCTCCTAGGACTACTAACTTTCGCATGGGACCAGAAAACTTCATTTGCTGAATTAATTTTAATGCCAACTTAGTTGATTCAGGCGAAGCATTATATGTATCATCAATCAAAAACGTATCTTTAATACCAGAAATAATATTCATTCTACCAGCAGGCATTCTAAAAGATTCCAGGGCCTGGGCCACATCTACTAAATTCATCCCTAAACTCAATCCCGCTAGTGCACCGGCTAGAGCGCCATAAACAGCCGTAAAACTAGTCAACAAAGGCAAACGGGCTGGAATAACAGCTCCTTGATAATTCAATTTAAAACTAATCCCTCTAATTTTCTCTAGGCTTGATTCATCATCTCTAAAACGTTGAAAATTAAACATCAATTCCTGAGCCTGCAAGCTTGCGCCAGTCTTCAATCCGTAACTAAACACTTCGGCCTTGCTTAAATTAGACATGTCTCGACTATATACATTGTCGTAATTCAAAATAGTAGTCCCGGTCTTTTTTACATTCTGAACTAAAACCGCTTTTTCCTGTTGAATATTCTCAATTTTTTTAAAAAATTCCAAGTGAGATTGACTCACTGAAGTAACAATAGCGATATCTGGTTTAATAAAACTAGTTAGATAAGCCATATCGCCCGGTTTGTCTACGCCCATTTCCAAAATTAATAATTCTGGATATTCTTTATCCTTGAGCAATAATAACTTACAGCCCCTAATAAATACTAATAGCCAGTCCCAGATTGAACGACCCGGAGCATCTTCTATACCCAACACTGTTAGAGGTACGCCAAACTCATTATTAAAATTCTTAAAGCTGCTGCGGCAATTAAAGTTTTTGGACAACACGGCATAGACAGCATCTTTAGTGGTAGTTTTCCCCACGCTACCAGTTATACTAACCACTCTTGGTTTATATTTCTTTAGAATTAACTTGGTTAAAATCTTCAATTTGAATTGAAATAGTTTTTTCATAATTATCTATCTTTAGATACCTGATAATATTTTAACAGAAAATCCGCAATCTCGCCAAATAACGGGGCGGCGGAATCAGCGGAAAAACGTACAGTTTTAGGTGAATCTAATTTTACTAAAGCCACAAACTTAGGATCATCTATTGGAGCAATTCCTACAAAACTATGAGCATAGTCATCTTCACTATAACCGCCTCTACTGGAAGCCACCTGAGCAGTACCAGTTTTTCCTCCTATATAATAGCCGCTTACAGCGGCTTTCTTGGCATGACCACCTTCAATCACGTTTACTAACATGCCCGATATTAAACTAGCACTTTTCTGCGATATGACCTTTCTAATTACTCGGGGCTGGGTAACCTGGCTAGTACCGTCTGGATATTTAATCTCTTTTACTAAATAGGGCTTCATTAATACTCCTTGATTAGCAATTGCTGCATAGGACATAACCATTTGTAGTGGAGTAACCGCTAGACCTTGTCCAAAAGAAGCGGTGGCAGCATCAATGTCTTTAATCCGTTTTTTTAATAAATTATCTATATCGCCAGTTGACTCAGTAGGTAATTCAATACCAGTTTTTTGACCGAAACCAAACTTTTCTATATATTCACTAAATTGATCTGGACCTGTTTGTTGCATAGAAAAAATAGCTCCTGTATTTAACGATTCAGCCAACACGGTGTTCATATCCACCCAACCATGTGGACCATGGCTAGTAAAGTCTGAGTTACTAATAGGTTTTGGCCAACCTTTGATCATAATCTGGCCTTGATCCTCATAATAGGTATGCGAAGTTATCTTATCTTGATCTAAAGCAATAGCTAAGGTAATAGTTTTAAAAATAGAACCTGGCTCATACTGATAAGAAACAGCGGCGTTATTAAACAATTCTAAATCATCTACTTCCTGATAATTATTTGGATCAAAGTTTGGATAAGTACACATAGCTAAAATAGCTCCAGTTTTAGGGTCTACTACAATAACGTCGCCACTATCAGCTTCATAGTCCTCAACATATTTCTTTAATTTATCACAAACCACAAATTGCATAGAACGATCAATGGTTAGAATTACATCTGCTCCATTTTGAGCTTTAACATATTCTCTGTCATTTAAAATAATAGTCTGACCAGATCCTCTACCGGCTTTCATAACACCCGCTTTACCAAATAGCTCTTCATCAAAAAATTCTTCTAAACCATAGTGTCCATGACTTTCGCCTTTTAAATTACTAACAAATCCTACTAAATGTGAGCCAATGTTTTCTTCCGGATAATAACGAAATTGCTTTAATTGATAAGATAACCCCGGATAAGTAATTCTACCAGTCTCAGAAATTTCAACCTCGTGAGCCAATGGTAAACTAGTGTCTTTCAAATAAACTTTAAAATTATTTATCTCTAAAGCTTCTGCTGGCAACGGTTGCCCAACTTCACCAATTAAATGACAAAATAAATTAATCAACTCGTCTTCATTAACTTTATCAACTAAGGGTTCATAGGGATCATTTGTCTTATTTAATTTACGTAAATACTCATCTAAAAACTCTTGTTTTAATTTATCTATCTCCAATCCTATTTTGATTTCTCTTAGTTCTCCAAAGTCTTTATCCAAATTTCTAGTTTGATAACGTCTTTTCGCCTCAGCTTGTTTCTGTGACACTTCTTCTTCGGTTAAATTTAAACTAGCTACATAGGCTAATTCGTTAGACAACTCATCTTGATCTGAATTCTCAAAACATTCATCAACTTTCTCTAAAACATTTTTATGCTCTAGAGCAAAGTATGCTTTTTCTGCTAGAGCTTCTTTATTAATTGCCTCTTTAGGAATAAAGAAAACGGAAGCAAAATCTTTATTGGTAGCTAAAGGAAATAATTCCCCACTCCCTAGTTCAGAAATAAATATTCTGCCTCTCTCTGGTTCCAAATTAGTCTGCAAATAATGCTGGCCAGATGCTAGAGCGGTATAATAATCGTGATTTCCAATCTGTATTTTATACAGTTGGATAATTAAAGACAGAACCAATAAAAAAATAACCGCGGCAATTATGTATAGGCGATTATTATAAATTTTCAGTTTCTTTTCTTTTTTATGCCTAGCTCTCCACATATATTATTCGGAACTCAAAATATACTTAAATACACTAATTAATTCATCGAAATAGGGCCAAATGTTAAAGAAAATAGACATATATTATCTTTTGGCAACCATATCATCAGCTACGGTGATATAGGTAACATCGTTAGCCACTACTAGCTCCATCCCCAACAAACGATCTTTTAGATTATAAAGTGATTCTAAATTTGTGGCTCTAGCCTGTTTTTCTTCATTCTCTACTGAAAGGACTTTGGCTTGCACTTTTAACTCTTGCAAGCCAAAACCTTTCACGGCTAGGTTATTAATACCAGCCACATAATACACTAGGCAAATAGCCAGACTAAACCAAACTAAACGGTTGAACCAAGTCAAAGTCAACTTTTTAGTTTTAGGCACACGACAAGTTTGTTTGAAATATTTTTTTTGCATGGGTAATCTTATATTTTTTCAACTAGACGCAATCTCGCGCTGCGTGATCGGGGATTTACCTTAATTTCCTCTTCCGAAGCAATCAAACCTTTTTTTATTAAAATCTTTAAACTAGCTTTATGACCACAGATACAACTAGGAGCAGCTGGGGGACAAATACAATCACGAGTTTCGTTTCTAAAATAGTTCTTTATAATTCTGTCTTCTAAACTATGAAAGGAAACGACTGCTAATCTACCTTGGGAAATTAAAAGATCAACTGTTTGCGGTAAAACTATTTCTATATTCTTTAACTCTTCATTAGTAGCGATCCGTAAAGCTTGAAAAGTTTTAGTAGCTACATGAATATTCCTAGGCCAAAATTTCTTAGGAACAGCCTCAGAAATAATCTCCGCTAATTGAACTGCGGTCTCTATTCTGGATTGACGACGTTTAGTTAGAATTGCTTGAACAATTCTTTTAGCAAATCTCTCCTGGCTAAAATCTTTAATAACTTCTTCTAATCTCTGGGATGACCAGCGATTGATAATATCTCTGGTGTTATTAAAATCTGACTCTGGGCCAAAAGACATGTCTAATTGACCGGGGCTAGAAAAAGAAAATGCTCTGGATTGATCAGCTAACTGATCAGAAGAAAGCCCTAAATCGAATACTATGCCATTAAACTTCTGTTTATTCGGGAAATGCCTACTAACAATCTCTTTTAAGTCTCGGAAATTCCCCTGCTCAAGTATTAGATTATCTATCTTTAATTCTTTTTTCTTTTTTTCTACTCTGGCTATTGCTTCAGCGTCTAAATCAATTCCTAAAACTTTACCGGTTTTACCAACTGCTTTAGCTAAAGCCAAACTATAGCCACCACCACCTAACGTACAATCAACAAATAAGTCTCCTTTCTTTGGTTGTAAATATCTTATGATTTCTTCAAGCATCACTGGCTTATGTATGGAAGCCATATATTATTAAATACCTAACTCAGATAATTCTTCGGCAATTGCATTGCTATTTTTCTCAGATTGCTTCTTATAAATATTCCAAGCAGTTTCATCCCAAACTTCCAAATGGTTATATAACCCCGCCACAATGACTCTTTTTTTTAGGCTGGAAAATTTACGTAAATATTCAGGTAAAGTAATTCTTCCCTGTCTATCAAACTCCACATCCATAGCTCCAGCTAACATATGTCTAGCAAAAGCTCTAGCCTTAGCTTGGCTAATAGGTAAACTAGCAAACTTCTCTGCCATTTCTTGCCATTGTTCTCTAGAATACAAAAATAGACAGTTATCCAAACCCTTGGTAATAACTGCTCCTTTCTTCAGAGAAGAGCGAAATTTAACTGGAATAGCTAATCTCCCCTTCGTGTCTAAATTGTGATTGTATTCTCCAATAAACATACTTGATTTTCACCTTAATTCACCACTAATCACCTATATAATATTATTATACACCACTTATACCCTACCGTCAACCCTATAATATCGGCTAATATCAGCTAAAAAAAGCCTATTGAGAAGTTATGCACAGGTGAACCTGTTAAAAAAGGCAAATAAATGTTATCCACAAATAAAAAAACATCCTAAAAAAAATAGGACGCTAATAACCATTGATCAGAAAAAAAAGTCGTTCATTAAATCAAATATTAATCAGCAATGCTCTCCTTTCATATATTAAAGATTGATTAAAAATCTATTATAACAGAAAAATTATATATCAATTTTACTAGGACCAATATCTGGCTCTCGATCATATAGGGGTTTAACTATTTTAATATCCTGTCTATTTAACGATTGGTCATCTAAACCTTTGACAGGCAAACCTAATATAAAGGCTAAAGTATTAGCAGTTAACACTCCTAATCTTAAACCAGTAAAACTACCGCCTACATTATTTACTTCTAAATCAGTTATTCTCCCCCAGGTCAAACCATTATCTTTTAAAAACTTATCCATAACGATCAGCAACTTTTCTGCTTGTCGCTTATTCACTACGGCTTCTTCATGTCTAAATAATTCTTTCTGATTTTTCTTCAAAACCAAAATAATCTTTTTAGGATTGGTTGTATCTATGTATAGAGTCATAATTTTTAAAAATACTTTCGATATCTTTTAAAGTTTCTACCTTAACTAATGCTTGCCTCACTTCTCTAGCTCCAGGTTGCCCTTGAATATACCAAGACAAATGTTTTCTCATCTCTTTGGGACCAAAATCTTTTTTATATTTGCAAGCTAACTTAGAATGCTCCAAGGCCACTTTAACAATATCATTAAAATCATAATTAGATTCTTTGCCTTTAATCTCCTGGAATATCCAAGGCTTACCCATGGCTCCTCTAGCAATTCCTAGACCGTCAACATTTGTTAATTTTAAAGTCTTACGAGCTTGTTTTAAATCATTAATTCCTCCGTTAGCTAAGACTACACCAGGAAATTTTTCTTTAACTTGTCTGATTACTTCATACTCTATTTCACCTACAAATCCTTGGGTCAAACTACGACCATGAATCATAATAGCTTTTACATCCAGATCGCTAATATAGTCTATAAAATCTAGAATCGTTACATCACCAACTTTTATTCTAGTTTTTATTGATACTGGCAAGCTAGTTGATTCAATAGTGGCTTTAATAATCTCTCTAGCCTGTTTCTTGTCCTCCATTAATACTGCCCCTGCCCCCTGCTTCAAAACCTTATTAGCTGGACAACCAAAATTAATATCAATACCCTGAGGTTTAATTTCTTTTTCTATTATCTGAGCGGCCACTTTAAAGTGTTCTGGATGATGACCGAATAACTGCACCACATACGGTTGCTTAATTTTTCTATGGGCTAACATCTTTAAAGTTTTTCCTGGATTTCTAGTTAGAGCTGTAGCACTAGCCATCTCACTATATAAAACATCGGCGCCAAATTTGGCGCAAATTTCTCTAAAAGCTATATCATTTATACCGGCCATCGGGGCTAAAGCAATAATCGGTTTCTCTAGCTTGGCCCAAAAATTCTTTGCCATAATTAACTTCTTAAAATTCTAGTTCCCTCTGACGAATCCGCTACTTTATATCCTAAACCTTCTATTTTCACTCTAAGATCATCTGCTCTAGAAAAATCTTTTACTTGTCTAGCTTCATCCCTGGTCTTAGCTAAGGTTAACACTGGCTGAGGAGCTTGCCAAGATAACTGTTCTTTAAAATTTAAAGCTAACACTCTATCAAAGTCTAAAGCGGTAGCTACTCTGTCCTCGGTTTTAATAGTATTGTCCTTTAGCATCTGCTGAGTTATAGCTAAAGCTTGAGGCATATTTAAATCATCGTTTATTGCTGTAATAAACCTTTGTCTATATTTCTGGTTAATCTTACCTACTTTCTCCCCCAGCTCTTCTAGACGCCCATACAGGGACTTCAGAGCCTGGTCAGCGTTCAGAATAGTCTCAGCGCTATATTCCATTGGCTTATGATAATGAACTTGCAAAGCGGCTAATCTAAAAGCTAATGGGCTAATCTTTCTATCTAGTAATTCAGATTTTAAAGTTAAAAAATTTCCTTCGCTCTTAGCCATTTTCTTGCCTCCGGAAATTATTAAAAAAGCTCCATGTAACCAATAATTGAAAAATTTTCTTCCAGTAGCTGCTTCCGACTGAGCAATCTCATTCGTATGATGAACATTAATATGATCAACACCACCACAATGTATATCCAATTGTTTACCTAGACCTTTCAAGCTCATAGCGCTACATTCAGTATGCCAACCAGGAAAGCCAATCCCCCAGGGAGATTTCCATTCCATCTGTCTCTGTTCATTTTCAGGAGAAAACTTCCAAAGGGCAAAATCTGCCAAGTTACGCTTTTCATCATTTTTCTCTACTCTAGCCCCCTCTTGTAGAGACTTAAGATCTTGATGGCTTAATTTAGTATAACCACCAAACTTAACTGTATTGAAATATATACCATCTGAAGTTTTATAGGTATACCCTTTCTTTTCTAAAGTTTTAATTAATTTAATTTGCTCTCTTATTGTTTCCGTAGCCTTATACCATTTACTTGGTGCTAAAATATTTAAATTTTCTAAATCTTTTTTAAAAGCTGCTAAATAAAAATTGGCAATTTCCCAAGCAGTTTTATTTTCTCTCTTAGCCCCTAGCTCCAACTTGTCTTCCCCCATATCTCTATCTCCAGTTAGATGTCCTACATCTGTAATGTTCATAATATGTTTAACTTTATAATCATTGAACAATAAAACACGTTTTAAAAAGTCTTCAAACAAATATGTACGTAAATTACCTAAGTGAGCATAGTTATATACTGTAGGACCACAAGTGTACAAGCCAATCTGACCTTTCTTGATTGGTTTAAACTCTTCTTTCTCTCGACTGAGAGTATTGTATAAAAAAATTGTGCTCATAAAATTAATCTTTTCATTTCCATTAATGATTCTTGGAATCTATTTAAATTATCCTGTAGAGCCGAATTGACAGACTCGGGTAATAAATCTTCTCGCTGATTTTCTAAAGAATCAACAAACTTATTCATAATGCTCTGTTCTGATTCAGATAAATCATCCTTATCCTTATCCAATGACACCAGCAACGACTGTAATTCTTGCTTACTTAGAGAAAGATAGAAAGCTGGTAAATTATTCAACGATTTAACACCTAATTCATTCTCCTGATTAAATCCTAAGCCATACTTCAAGCTAGCCCCACCCCTGGCCATTATCTTCTTTATTTTATCCGACTTCTTCTCCGCTCCATCATCTCCCTCATGGCCAATTACTTCATCAAAACCGCAAATTACTGCTCCAGTTTCTTTGTCTACAATAACATTATCTACGCCATTTCTATAATCATCATAATTAGAAGCTCTGACCACAACAAAACGAGAACCAATCGCTTTATCCAATAACACAGTTACTGCCATCTCTGTAATATTTGCAGCATTTTTCTCTTTTTTACTCTTCCATTCGCCTACACTTTCATGCATTTGTTCTGCCCAAATTTTTTCCTGTTTTTCCACCCAACGACTATCCTCAACTGCGTCTTGCCCAGAAATACCAATAATGCCATCCTCGGCTACAAAATCACCGTATTCCTCGTTTAATCTTAACGACAAACCAGCCAATTTCTTATCTAAATTTGGTTTATATGTTTCTGGTTTTGGGTCTTTTTTATATTTATCAAATTGAGTTAAATCAATTTGATCTAAGATTTTTATCATATATTAAATTTTAGCATGCACCCTTTAAAAAGCAAAGAAAAAAGATCGTAAAAATACGATCTTTATAGTCTGCTCACGCAGCCGAATAACCAAAAACTGAAATCAGGCAGGACCCTAAAATATGTGCAAAAATACATATGGCAGATCCTCCTATGGCTATGGGTAAAATAACTGGCAACACAAATATCGCCTGTCCTTTAACCAAATCTTTACCCCAAAACATGTTTAAGTCTTGCGCCAGGTAACTAGAATGTTCAGAAAAATTTTGATGTGCCATGATATCTAATTTTAAAACAACTATGTAATATAATATAAAAATCTAAAAAAGTCAATGTTTACAAATAATGTCGCTATAGTTTGAGTTCAGTTTCTTCACCACTAGACATATCCTTTATTTTATATATCTCCTGTTCTTTTTCTTGGCCAGCAAATATTACAACTTTATTGAATCCTTTACGGTTAGCATATTCTAAAGCTTTATTTAATTTTTGCGCTTCTAATCCAGCTTCCACAGAAAGTCCATTCCCTCTCAATTTACCAGACAATTTTTTATACTCCAAAGTTAAACTCTCATCCAATAATGGTAAATAGTATCTTTCGGTCTTTTTTATTTTATCTAAGAGGCCCCAACTCTCTAAAAAAAGTTTAGTAGTTTCATCTCCGGGAGCAAAACCTACGGCCGGAAAACTAGTTTTACCAAAAATTTCAGCCAAACCATTATACCTACCTCCGCCAAACATAGCCCGAAGATTATCTGGGTGTTTATCAAAAATTTCAAAAACTATACCATCATAATAATCAAATCCTCTGATCAAGTCAGCTTTAAAATTAACATATTCTCCATAACCCAACTCTCTCAGCGTAACTGTTGCTTCTACAATTTCTTTAAATCCTTCACTATCCTTCAACTTAGGAATAGCCTCACCTAATTCTACCTCAGTTTTACTCTTCATGAACTTTTCTAATAAAACAAAACTGTCTCTAGAAACTTCAATCTCTGCAAAGGCTGACTCTAAGTCTTTAGGGTCTAGCTTATTCCATTTATCCATCAACCTAATAGTATCTAATTTTCTGTCGTCAGCTATACCGGATAAGGCTAGCAAATCATTGATTAACTTACGATTATTAATATACAAACAAAAAGAATCTTTAGGAGGATTAAAAGCTAACATAATATCCAGGGCAATCTGCATTACTTCAATATCTGCGGCTAATGAATCGGTGCCAAAAGTGTCGCAATTAAGTTGCCAAAATTCACGATTTCTTCCTCTCTGAGGTTTTTCATTTCTAATAAAATTGGCGATTGAGAATAACTTCAATGGTTTAGGAGCTTGATCATAAATACGAGTAACTAATCTAGTCACACTAGGAGTCATTTCTGGGCGAAGAGCGAATTCTCTACCAGCTCTATCTGTGATTGTCATCAACTCTTTACCTCCCACTTCATCACCTGATTTAGCTCGATAAAGCTCAGCACTTTCAAAAACTGGGGTTAAATATTGCTCAAAACCATAGAGTTCACAAACTCTTTTCCAAGTATCAAAAATATATTGCCTAACATTAAATTCGTCAGGCAACCAATCACTAGTGCCCTTAGGCGGTTGGTTGGAAATTATTTTTATCATAATAGTTATTAGTATAGCGCTAAAATTATTTTTTTTCAATAAAAAAACCCCATTTCTAAGAACAGGGTATATTTTACACTTTTTTCAAATTTCATCTTACATTCCCCATGGTAAATCATCATATAACTGATGAAAATTACGTATTGAAATTCTTTCTTTACCGTCAGCACTTATTGCTGATATCACCTCTGTTCCTGCCGGAAGATCTATAGCTACCAGATAACCATGAGAAAATTTTTCCCAAACCATATCAAACGAGCAACGTTTCCAGGTGACATCTTTGTACATTACTGGGATATTATTATCTTCAGCAAATAACAACCAACCAAGAAGATCAGGGATAATGTGACAAGGATAATGATATTCATCAATAACACCAATTACTGTAATCTTCAATTCTTTTACTAAAACTGGCCTAACTGCAACCTTAGCTTTTCTTATAGGATCTTGTAATTCTACATAACCATTGATACATCTAAGAAAAAAACTGTGGAACGGTAAATTTGTACTTAAATCTGGAGTGTATCCTTCTTTAAATATATGAACTACCGGTTCCGTGCCATAGGTCATGGATCTATGCCATTTCCCTTGGGTATCCATTACTTTAACACCGCCTTCATCAAACTGAAGAAATTCATATACCATCGTACAGTTGGGAAGTAAACATTCCCGCCCCATAATACTTAATTGAATATTAGCATAACGACGCACTTGTTGATCAAGATCTTTTTTAGTGATTTTTAACCTGTCAAATAGCAGTATAGACTCACTGGTGTCCTGACGAATGCTATCAAAAACAGCCTCTTGGTCTGCTGACCATTCATTGCAGGTTCTTTCCATACCTAAAGTGGCGTCTGTTTTTCCGCTTCTACTGGACAAATAAATGATTCCGAAAATTAAGAATGCGACAAGCGCAATTACCGAATACAAAAGAATTTTTTTCATTGGAAATAATTTTAAGTGAAATTTAATTTTAAAAAACAATATTGAAATATCATACTATAAAAGATTTATTTTTGTCAACAATAATGTTAATCTTTTTTTAATCTTTTCTTTAGGTTTAATTAACTAGGAAAAAGTTAAAATTAAACTAAATTTATAATTAATGCTTAAACTATGAAAATCTTAATTATCGAAGACGATAAAGAAATCTTAAAATTTCTTAAAAGTGGTTTAGAATCTGAATTCTTTATAATTGATACTGCTACCGACGGAGAACAGGGTTCTTTTACGGCCAGAACTAACCCCTACGATGTAATTATTTTAGATTTCATGTTACCTAAACTAAACGGATTAGAAGTCTGCACAGAAATCCGCGAAGACAAAATTGATACCCCTATTATTATGCTATCTGTAAAAAACGATTTTAAGACTAAAAATGAAATGTTCAAAGCAGGAATAGATGATTATTTAACTAAACCATTTGTTTTTGAAGAATTATTAATGCGACTAAAAGCCATAGGCAAACGACCACCTATTAGACTGCCCGACTTACTAATGTTGGATGATCTTAAATTAAACACCGACAGCCAAGAAGTTTCTCGGGGTAAACAAAAAATATATTTAACTCGTAAAGAATACTGCTTATTAAAATATTTTTTGCAAAATAATAATAGAGTTTTATCTCGTGGTTTAATTTTAGAAAATGTCTGGGACATTAATGCTGATCCTTTTTCTAATACCATTGAATCTCATGTTTTGAATTTAAGAAGGAAAATAGAAAAACCGGGAAAACGAAAGTTAATTCATACTCTTCCCGGCCGTGGTTATAAGATGGCGCTTAATCAATAAACTTTTTATTCTTTAATTTATCTGGTAAATAATCTTGATCACTACTATCTTCTAGGGGAGTATATTTATATCCTTTACTATACCCTAAATCTTTCATTAAACTAGTTGGGGCATTTCTAATATGTAATGGTACCGGTAAATTACCACTCTTTTCTACCTCTTCCTTCACTTTACTATAAGCCAGATATGCTTGAACACTTTTTTTAGATTTAGCTAAATAGATCACTGCGTGAGCTAAATGCACTTTGCATTCTGGCAGACCAATCTTTTGACAAGCTTCAAAAGCAGCATTAGCTAATAACAAAGCTGTGTTATTGGCTAAACCAATATCTTCACTAGCAAATCGAACTAATCTTCTAGCTACATAGATAGGATCTTCTCCGCCCTCTAATAATCTAGCTAACCAATAGAGAGAAGCATCGGGATCATTACCACGCATTGACTTATGCAAGGCAGAAATTAAATTATAGTGCTCTTCTCCGCTCTTATCATGAAATACATGTGGCCGGTTCAAAACTTCTTTAACTAAATCAATATTAATAACCTCCGAACGACTGCGCGCTTTCTCTAAAATATTTAAAGCCTGACGAGCGTCACCATTAGCTAACCTAACTATTAATGACAGCGCTTTGGCTTCAACTTTAGCAGCTAATTTCTTAGCTGCTTTTTTAATAATAGATTTCAAATCTAATTCACTCAACCTCTCTAATACCACCACTTGTGCTCTAGACAATAACGCTGAGTTAATTTCAAAACTAGGATTTTCTGTAGTAGCTCCAATTAAAATAATAACCCCATTTTCTACTTGGGGTAATAGAGCGTCTTGCTGGGCTTTGTTCCAACGATGAATCTCATCGATAAACAAAATAGTTTTTTGGCCTAATCTCTGAATAGCTTGAGCTCCTTCGACCACTTGTCGCAAATCCTTAAGACCACTATTAACTGCGCTCAATTGCACAAATTTAGCTTTAGTCTCTGAGGCAATGATTAAAGCTAGGGTGGTTTTACCGCTACCTGGTGGGCCCCAAAGAATCATTGACGGTACCTGATCAGATTTAATAGCCTGAAATAAAAAACCGTCTTTACCAACTACTTTTTCTTGGCCAACAAATTCCTTAAAACTTTTAGGACGCAATCGGCTAGATAAAGGTTGGAAATATTGTTCAGTCATTATGGTAAATTTATATGTTCTACTTTAGAAATTTTACGACCTAAGAATCTCTCGCCCATTACTTTAAAATTACTCGCTTTATCAGTAGTGTAAAATTTGATAATAGATTTTTTCTTAGTAGCTAACTTAATTTCTAGATGACGACCTAAATAATCTTTTAAACTAGCGGAAACTACGTGTCCCGGATCATAAACCAAACAACTCTTGCCCATAATCCTTCTAATCTCTTTCAATAAAAATGGATAGTGAGTACAAGCCAAAATCAGGGCCTTTACCTGCTTCATTTTTAATGATCTTAAATATTTCTTTAAAATCATTTTAGTTTCCGGTTTTCCTAACCAATTTTCTTCAATCAAAGACACTAATAACGGAGTAGCTTTCTCTATAACCTGAATCTTAGAATTTAACTTTTTTATTTCTTTTTTGTACACTCCTGAAGAAATAGTGGCAGCAGTACCAATTACTCCTATCTTAGAAAAATTATCTTGAACTGCTTGCTCAGCCAGGGGCCTAATAACGCCTAAAATTTTCTTACCAGGATATTTTTTTGGCAAATCTTCCGTCTGAATTTTTCTCAAAGCCTGACTAGAAGCGCTATTGCAAGCGAAAATAATAAGTTCACATCCCTGAGAAAACAAAAAATCCACTGCTTGAACGCTGTATTGATAAATTAAATCAGGAGATTTGCTGCCGTAGGGAACACGGGCATTATCACCTAAATAAATGTAATCATATTGGGGCAAATCATTTAAAAAATGCTTTAGGATAGTTAATCCTCCCAAACCTGAATCAAAAACTCCTATCATAATTAATTGCTAAAAACTTGTAATAATTGACGACAGTATTCATATTGATCAAAATCACCACTCTGTTGGCTAACTAAGTCACCGCAGCGAGTTGTTTCTTGCTCCAAGATTTCTAGTTGCTGAATATTAGCTGCTATAGCTTGCTGTTTCTGTGATTGGTTAGAAAATAATGACCAACCAACAAGAATAAGAATAACAATAATAATAGTTTCGATTAAAATAAACTTAGATTTCACAGATTTTTTCTTCTGTGGCTCTAAATCATTGTTGTTTAGAATATTATCCATATTTTTGTTTAATTATAAGCTCTTTTAATATTATATCGACAAAGCCAGTAATTGACAAGAAACATTTTTAAAGATATATTAATCTATTGTTCATTTAAATCAGCAAACATGAAATTAGGAAAACGATCATCGCCATGTGCGGAAATTGCAGTAACAAGAATACTGAAAAAGAATTTTGAAAAAAGTTCTTTAATATTGATGCATTACATTTTTGTAATGCTTACTCAACTTTTAAAAGCTGAAAAGTATATTTTATTGATAAAAGGTGATGATATATTTCTAAGAATATATGTCACATCAGAAATAACTATCGATAGCTGCTTCGTCAAAGCAAAAGACATAGATGTAACAATTGTTTATCTAATTACAGAATCGATCTTTGCTAATGACGACATAGAAAAAATTATTAACAGAGATTGTTAATATCAAAATAGTAAAAACCTTGAACTAATCAAGGTTTTTTTATTTTATAAGCTTTATTTAAGTTTTTTTATACTAAACCAACTAGCCGCCACAAAAGTAGCCAGAGGCACGGCCAAAATTAATCCAATACTACCTACTAAAGTTCTAACTAATTCTGAAGCTATTAGTTCTGTGTTGACTATTTGCTGCCAATTCGACAACGGACTATGGCCAGACACAAACATAATTAGCAAAGGTAAGGAAACACCGGCATAGGCTAAAAATAAAGTATTAGTCATGGAGGATATATGGGATGTTCCCACGTTATAAGCTCGTTTGAACAGTTCTCGTTTTCCTAAACTAGGGTTACTCTTAGCAATTTCTTCCACTGCCACTACTTGAGAAATTACTACATCATCTAGAAGTCCTAAAGCGCCAATAATTATTCCTGCTAATAATAGCCCTTGTAGATTAAGAGTCACTCCATCTAGACTAAACAGGAACAACATATCTTCGCCGGCCGCTCCAGTTAACTTGGTAACAGAAACAAATAGCCAAGATAGAAAAACTGTAATAATTAAAGTAAAAAAAATAGTAACAATAGACAGATGGGATCTAGGTTTAAAACCTTCCGTCAAATAAATAGCTACTAACAGAATTACAAAGGATCCTAATACTGTTACCATGAGCGGATTTGCCCCCTGTAATATCTGAGGAATAATGTATTTAACAATAACAATGAAACTAATCCCTAGACCAATAAATGATCTCAGACCCTTGCCTCTACCTACTAATAACAAAACAAGAAAAAACAGAGCTACTAGCCACCATAATTGAGTTAGGCGCACATACTCTGTCACATAAAAATACATCTCATCACCAACACCAGGACTAGCCGCCACTAAAACCTTATCTCCAACTTTATAGGTCTGATGATTTAGAACCTCCAAATTATCTATGCCGTTAAATATGATCTCTTCGCCAGCAAACTCTTCATCCAATCCCTGCAGCCTAAGCATTTGTTTAGTATCAGAAGCACCATCGGGAAATACGACGTCCTGTTCTTCTAATATCTCTAATACCTTGGCGGTAAAGATGGTATCTTTATTTTCGCTAGCTTGAACACTGGTAGCAAAAAATAAAGATATTAAGATGAAAAATAGTAAAACTTTCTTCAGCATTTAATTAATCTTCAATATTCATAATGTAATAAATCCTTTTATCTAACTTATCATAGACTTCAATTATAGGCCCTCGCACATAGCCCTTCTCTTCAATATACCTTGTTAACGGAGGATAAATTTTGTAAATACCTAAAAGAATAGAAATTTTATTCCTATAGGAAAATTCGGTAATTACGCTATTAGCTAAGGGAACATGCTTAACTGAATAATTATTTTCTACATCAGCTAATCTTTTATAATCTTCTCTCTCAACAATCATCCCTATTTGACTATACAATTTTTCGGTGACCACTTCCTTTGGATTATCATAATAGATGCCGATTCCTCTCACAGCCTGAATACCATCAATAAACAATCTTTGGTATAGACTATCCATAACTGGTCCGGTCTTTTTATAATCTCCGATATAATCCTCATACACTATAAAATAGGGCCCGGTGTTCCCCTCTGTTATTTGCACAGGAGAGAAAAATCCTTCCTGCCACAAAAAACCAAGAACTAAGATAATGATGATAAATAAAATGCTAAAAAAAACTTTTTTCATAGTTTTAAAATTAAATATTCTACTCTAATATTACCTTATTTTATTAAAATAACGAAATAAAAAAACCTAATATCAAACTACGCTTTTTTTATTAACAATTAGTTTATTTGTAATAACTCATCAACAATTTTGCGATTATTAGATAATCTAGGAACTTTACATTGACCACCTAAACGATTTTGCTTTTCCAGCCAATCATAGAAGAGGTTATCTCGAGCTACTACTAACTTTAGCCTAGTCAAAACCTTATCTTTATATCTCTTGGCCTCATAATCTGAATTAACTTTCTTTAATTCACTATCTAGTACTTCAGCAAAATTTTCTACATCCTGAGGAGCCTTTTCAAACTCAATTATCCATTGATGAGCCCCCTGAGTATTATTTGTCATATAGACTGGAGCAGCAGTATAATCCTTTATCACTGTATTCAATTGTTTACAGGTCTCTTCCATGGCTTTATCAGCATTCTCTACAATCAGCTCTTCACCAAAGGCATTAATAAAACTCTTAACACGCCCACTAACTACTATTCTATGGGGATACAAACTAGTAAACTTAATTGTATCGCCAACCGCGTATCTCCATAAGCCGGCATTAGTGGAAATTATTAATGCATAATTAACATCTAGCTCTACTTGATCAATCATTAAAGTCTGAGGTTTATCTTTATCTAATTCTTCTAACGACATAAATTCATAAAATACGCCACTATCTAAAGATAATAACATATCATTTCTATTTAAATCATCTTGAAAAGCAAAAAATCCTTCGGAAGCATTATATGCCTCTAAGTAGTCTACGATGTCAGTAGGTATAATTTTTTTAAATTGTTCCTTGTAAGGAGAAAAATTTACCCCGCCATGTATAAATAATTCTAAATTTGGCCAAACCTCTAATAAGTTGTCTGTACCGGTCATATCTAAAATCTTCCTAGACAATACCAACATCCAAGATGGCACCCCAGATAAACTAATTATATTTTTTTTAATAATAATCTCCGAAATCTTTTGTAATTTCTCTTCCCATTCACTCATACAAGCCACTTTAAGTCTCGGCACCCTTCTAGCTTGAGCCCAAACTGGCAACTTGTTCATGATAAGCGCAGACACATCACCAATAAACTTATCTTTTCCTAATTCTTGATTTTGACGACTGCCTCCTAAGCTAAAACTGCTTCCTATAAAAAACTTTGAATTTGGCCTTTGCTTAAAATACATGGCTAACATATCTTTACCGGCCTGAAAATGACACTCTTTCAAAGCTTCTTTAGTGACTGGTATGAATTTACTCTTAGAGCTGGTGGTTCCGGACGATTTAGCAAAGTTCTTAGTTTTTCCAGGCCACAAAAGGTTAGTTTCTCCACTTATCAACCTTTTAATATAGGGCTCTAAACTTTCATAGTTATTTACTGGAACAGTATCGATAAAATTTTTAAAACTTTTTATTTCATTATAATTATATTTTTTTCCCCATTCAGTATTCTTAGCTCGCAAAATAAGAGAATTAAAAACTCGCCTCTGTATTTCAAGGGGATTTTTTTTATAAGCCTCTACTGCTTCTAATCTTTTAGAAACTGCTAACAAAGCTATTTTTCTTAACCTTTTAGCACGATATTGTGCCAATAAATTAGTTCTCTTCATATACAATGTTGAAAAAAACATAGCATCGAACTATGTTTTCGACAAGTAAGGAATTTATGTTATTTAGTTTCAATCAAAATAATTTTATCTTTAAAACTGCCTCTCTGGTGATTTTTCTCTTCCCTAACAACGTCAATATCTTGCCAAGTCAGATCAAGAGTTGAAATCAAATTATCCAACACCTCGACCACATCCGCAATCTCTTTTTTTAGTTTTTCAATATTAGTTTCTTGATTTAATTCCTTCGCTTCTTCAACCACCTTTTTCTTTAAGTACACCAAATACTCCTCTAAGTCTTTTGCGACTCTAATTACAGGCTCTACTCCCGCCTTTTTAATAATATCGGGAATCTTATCCCTAACTAATTTATCATATGATTTAACTGACATATACGCATATTATATCATATATTATAAAAAAGACGATCTCCAAGACCGTCTTTTTTATATATATCTCCTCGCAACCAAATCAATATTTATTTGTTGATAAATTTATGCATAGACCCTCTCATTTGTCCCATGTTTTTACCTGGCTTCTCAATATCTAATTCTTCAAAAATTACCCTAGCTTTTTCCATATAATCATGAGCTTCTACAAATTTAGGAAAGTTTTCTTCATTAATTTTCTCCAATACCGGAGCTCTTTCATCCATGGTCGCTGCCCAAGCTGTATAATCCTCAGCTTCTAAAGCCGCTCTTACAACTTCCCTTCTAGCCTCTTTTTCAGCTATAAATTCGGCCTTATCCTCTGCAGTAAATTGCCTGTGGTTATCAAATGATCTATCTTGAGATGTATTACTATGGGCAGACACGCCTTGGCCAACGGTAATAACAGTGACTAAGGTAATTGCCATAGCTGCTCCGGCAATAAAGTATGATTTCTTCATAATGTTTATATTTATTATTTAATTTATTAGAACGTTCTCTACTTAGTAATACGCATTTAGAGCCATTTTCTTTCAAAACAAATAACTCCAATAGATTAACCTGAGTCTCAGTAAAATAAAAAAATACCGCTACAATGAGCGGTATTTCTATAGTGCCAATAAATCTTTCTCAATGACTGCTCGCAACGATTGGGGATCCTTAAATTTTTTCACCTCTCTTATCTTTTTTATAACTTTAACATCCATTTCTGCTCCATAAATATCTTCTGAAAAATCTTTGATTAAAACTTCCAGAGAAACTGACCCCTGAAAGATTTCTTTGAAACCGAAGTGCATTAACCCAGAATATTTCTGATCATTAACTTTTATGTTTACTACATAAACGCCATGCGGAATATCTAAATCTATTTTATCTAAATTGGCTGTGGGATGACCCATGCTCTTACCTCTGCCCTGACCATAAATAACTTTAGCTGTAAATCTAACTTTATTTTTACCTAGAGCTGACACTTTAAAAAAAGCTACTAATAAAACCAAGAAGGCAATAATTTGAGTAGTATTTAAATAATTATGATTGAAGACATAATCTAAGATTATAGCTGAGAAAGGCCAAAACAATTCTAAAATAGTAGTAGTTGAGGCAGATACTTTGCGTAAACCAAAATAATAAATAAACATAGCCCCTGCTCCACTGGTTAAAACAATTAATCCTAGCAACCACCACTGAGTACCAGTAATCAGATTAACCCTAAAGAAATCTCCAGTTATTAAAATTAAGCCAAATACGAGAACAGAGGTAACACCAAATCGTAGAGCGGTTACAGCTTTAAAATCTAAATGATTAGCAATTCTTTTGCCAAAAACCGTAGAAGAACCAAAAGCAAAAGCGGCTATTACAGCAAAGAAAGCTGCATTATGGAACCAGTCTATCTCTGCTAAATTCAATCCTGTTTTAGCAAAAGCGATGAAATAGCTAGCCACTACAGCTATGGCAGCCCAAAGATAAAACTTTCTAGACAAACGTTCTTTCAAGACTAATCTAGCTAATAAAATAGCAAATATTGGTTGAAGTTTTTGTAATATAATTACTGTAGCAAAAGTAGTTTCACCACCAACTGCAGCAAAAAAAGCCTTGGTGATCATAATAGTTCCGATCATCCCACCAAAAACACTAATCCATATAATTGCTCCCCAATTTCGCTTACTCAAAGTTTTAATCTTCCGCCAATTCAAAATTACAAAAGGACTTAAAATTACAAATCCTAAAAAATGTTCCCAAAAAACTACCAATGCAGCTGGTAACACATAGAAAGTTGGACGAATAAAAATGCCGTCAATACTCCAAAGTAAAGCGGCTAGGATAATAGCTAGTGATCCAATCAAAGTGTATCTATTTTTTATCATGCTCCAATTATACTTGAACTAACCGCAAAGAACAATGCTTATGCTATAATCTAGTTATATGCAAATTCCAAAACGAAAATTAGGCAATCGCCCTCCAACAAAGGCTGATCCATATTTAACTCAAGAAAAAATTAACGAACTAGAGATTAAATTAAAGAGAATGAGAAACAAGCAGCCACAATTAGCTGCTGAAGTAAAAATACTGGCATCAGATGGTGATTTCTCTGAAAACGCCGGCTATCAGTTAGCAAAGGGGCATCTTCGAGGATTGAATCAAAGGATATTAGATACTGAAAATCAATTAAAATCAGCTATTGTTATCGTACCTCAAAATAATAACTCTCTGGTGCAAGTTGGTAATACGATTGACGTGGAACTAAGAGGGAAACGAAAAACATTCACCATATTAGGATCCGCTGAAACCAACCCCCTCCAAGGAGTTATATCTCGTAACTCGCCCATCGGGTCTGCAATCCTTAATAAAAAAGTTGGAGATATAGCAAAGATAAAACTCGGCGATAAAGAAGCTGAATATAGAATAATAAAAATACACTGATAACAGTGTATTTTTATATATAGAATGCTTGAATAATTTATTTCTTTTTCTTAGCTACGACTTTCTTAACAACTTTTTTCTTAACCATGGTTTCCTTAACAACTTTCTTAGGGGCTGCTTTCCCCTTTTTGGCTACAGCTTTTTCCTTAATCACCTTTTTGACTTCTTTTACAACCGACTGTTCTTTTTTAACTACTCTTTTAGATAGAGCTTTAGCTGACAACATATTTAAAATGTCATCCAGCTTATTATTCAACATTTCAAACTGTTTCGCATATTGATCAGGAGTAACAGTGTTTCTCTTACTTTCGTTTCTTTCAATTTTCCCAAAACAATCACTACAAAAAACGGGTTTATCACCAGTTGGTCTAAATGGAACCTCGCAATCTTGATGACATTTATCGCAGACAACTTTAAACATCTTTTTATCTCCAGAACCTAGACGATCAAAAGATCTCTTATTAGATCGACCATTACCACCATCTTTATTATTGAAACAATCACTACAAAAAACGGGTTTATCACCAGTTGGTCTAAATGGAACTTTACAATTCTGACCACAATTTGAACAGACAGCATCATACATTAAGGGTCTATCTGATCTATCTCCTTGTCCAAAGCTACGATTGCCGTCAAAATTTCTTCCACCGCCAGATCTATCTCCTTGATTAAATCTTCCCATAATTTTAATATTAATTAATCATATTATTATATAATTGACTCTAAATTACAAATGGGTTATCCGTCTTAAAAATAATTAGAGACATATTATGATTTATTTTTTGCAATCTTCTCTAAAAAAGAAGAAGAAATACCTACTTCTGATTCTAATAGCTCATCATATTTTTCTTTTTCGACAGTATCCACTCTTTTTTCTTCTAGGTCATCATATTTCTCTTCCACCTTATTACTGTTATCTACCTTAATATCCTCAAAGCTTATATTATTTTGGCTATTAATTTATATCTCCAGCATAGCACACCAAAATATATACTTAAAGTATAAAAAAACACTACTAAAAACGATATTTTAAACAAATTCACACTTAGAAGGCTTTAAATAGAACTATTTAGAAAAAATAATTTTGAAATAGAAATTAGCATTTCAAAAATCATATTGATTTGACAAAATTATTTACTTGATATATATTTGACATATCAAACATTAATCAATAAATAATCTAAAATATGAAAAACATCAATTCATCTATGAAATTTTGTTTAGATATAGCAAAATTCCAAACTAAGCTATCACGCCGTTTAGATAGCCATTTAGGCGGTCTTGGTTTTAATGAGCTAATAATTCTCTATCTCCTTAGTCAATCTGATGAACAAAAAATGCGTCGAATTGATTTAGCAGAAAAAATTGGCTTAACAGCTTCCGGTGTCACTCGCCTACTTCTTCCAATGGAAAAAATAGGTCTTATTAAAAAAGAAATGAATAAAAGAGATGCTCGAGTTAGTTTAGTTAAACTAACTTCGGCTGGAAAAATAAATTTAAAAGAAGGAGTTGAACGATTTGAATTATTTTGTGAAGAGATAATATCCTCAGATAAAATCAAAAAAATTGAAGAATTTTCAAAATTGCTTGTTAAAATAAATAAAAATATATAATTTATATATGCCCCATAATTATTCAACGTGACTATAAAAAATACGCCAATATCGGCATATTTTTTAGTTAACACAAAATCGTAGACAATGTTAGAACCAATATCTAAGTAATCGGTTAATATCCTATATTACTTTTTATTAAAAATTACTTTTTTAAAATACCCCCAATAATCAATATCGCCTAATAAGAGCTCAAAATAGTATTTTGCATACTTATTGTTATTTTTCATTTTTCTCAGTTCATATGATAACAATACTTTATGAAAGAAAAACTTTTTTACAAAATGGCTTTGTTTTAAAAATTTAATTACGTCTTTTTGAGTAGATCTGTTATAGTTTTCAACTATGTCTCCATTACTAATTATTGCTTCAGCAGCTAATCGGCCACTTTTTATAGCAAAATATATCCCTTCTCCTGTAATAGCTTCTACAAAACCAGCTGCATCCCCTACTAATAACACATTGTCCTTTGCTGGTGTTTTAACAAAATTATGAAAAGGTACTGGAAATCCTTTTATTTCCAGTTCAGAGAATTCTTTGTTTGTGATCTTATTTAAAAAATCAACAAATATCTCTCTTATATTATTTGAATTTTTACTCATCAAACCCCCAATCCCCACTATCACCTTCTCCTTCTTGGGGAAAATCCATCCATACCCACTATTCAAAACGCCGACAAATATTTCTGGAAGTATTTTCTTATCATCAAAAAAACTTGTATCTGCATATTCAATCTCGGCTTCGATCGCTATTGTATAATCATTTTTGTTTTCAGGAAAATAGAAATTTTTCCTAACTACACTATTTGCTCCATCAGCTCCAACTAAAATTCTTGAAGCAAATTTCTCCCCCGTTTCTAGGGTAATAATAAATTCGTTACCCTGTTTTTTTATGCCTAACACCCTTTTTCCTGTTAATACTTTGCAACCAGACTCTTTAGCTTTATTAAACAAATAATCATCAAAAGTAATTCGATTTACAAAATACATCCTTTTGCTAACATGGCTGCATTCGCAAATTCTTTCATTATTTGCGTTACTTATACCAAAAGTATCATACGAGCTATCGATAAAATCTTTATCGTCAACATCACTATAAATCTTTTTAATCAGTTCCATAGTCTTTTCAGTTATCATTCCGCCACAAAGCTTATCGCGAGGAAAATTGTCCTTATCGATTATCAAACAATTCTCACCACTGTCAGCAAGAACTTTACCGGAAGTTGAACCAGCTGGTCCACCTCCGATTATAATAATGTCATATTTTTTCATATACCAAAAATTATTTTAATACTTTATTAGTTTAACATAACTTCCATCTCTCTAAAATATCGCTCTAGTTCGATTCCTACTTCTAGATATCAAAAAATAATGCTAACATTAGCGTCATTTTAGATATGCCCGCTTAGAAAAATTTAAATGGAATACTTTAAAAAAAATGATATTGCAATATAACTAGACAAAATAAAAAGTCCCACTTTAATTAGAAGGACTTATAAGCAATAAATACTTTTTACTCCATTTCTTTCTCTGCGTGATAAATACAGGAAATCTTTGTGTTAATCATAAATCTATTTTCAGCCATACGGCCTGAAAGAGCAATTATGTGATAATCCGTTGACAAAAGTTTATAGATGAATTGATTTATTTATACAGTTTTTATGAGTTTTATATTATTTAAATAATATCACAAAAAAAACTCCATTGTCACTTAACGCAAATACAAAAAACATCGCTAACATTAGCAATATTTTAAACAAACGCACGGAGTCGTGGACGATGTTAGAACTAACATTTACCAATAACATTAACAAA
>CAZIJG010000007.1:0-39625 GCA_964539545.1 uncultured Gammaproteobacteria bacterium
AACCCCGATTCCCAGGACCAAAACCTGGTGTCCTACCATTAGACGATCCCCGAATATAAAAACAATAGTATAAATCTATTGTTTTATTTATATATATTAATCTTTCTTGGGCTTCATTAACGGGAATATCTGACACTCTCTAGCAGTCTTATCCATTAAGAATGAGAACAGCCTCTCACTAACGCCAAAACCACAGGTTGGTGGCATGCCATACTCTAAAGCTTCTACAAAATCCTTATCATGCATTTGGGCTTCCTTATCGCCAGCTTCTCTTAGTTTTTGTTGTTCTTTAAATCTTTGTTCTTGATCTACTGGATTATTCAACTCACTATAACCATTACCTAACTCTGAGCCAGCTAAAATTGGTTGAAATCTTTGAGCTATCTCAGGATTTTGTTCATCTCTCTTAGCTAAAGGAGAAACAGTAATTGGCACACCAACTAAGAAACCTGGACCAGCAATCTGTTTACGGCAATATTTCCATAGATTATCTATAGCTCTAGTAATATTAAAACCTTTTTTATCATATTTAACACCTAGTTCATCTAACTTAGCTAAAATCTCTTCTTCATTAGTATTTAGAATATCGATGCCAGTTTTTTCTTTTACTACTTCCCTATAATCATATTTTTCCCATTTCTTTCCTAGATCAACATCAAACCCCTTAATCTTAAACTCTAGCGTGCCAAAAGTCTCCTTGGCTACATATTTAAACATCTCCTCTACTAGATCCATGCCCATTTCATAATTTGCATAACCCCAATAGAATTCTAATTGAGTATAGTCTTGAAGGTGTTCAGCGTCCATGCCTTCATTTCTAAACTGTCTACCTAATTCAAAAGTTTTTTCAAATCCAGCTACCATTAATTTCTTCTGCCATAACTCACCCGTAGAAATTCTAAGATAGACATCCATGTCTAGAGCATTGTGATGAGTAATGAATCCCTGAGCATCAGCTCCGCCTGGAGTAGACTCTAGAACTGGAGTTTCTACCTCTAGAAAACCCCTATCCATCATAAACATTCTCATGGATTGCCAAAACTTAGCTCTCTTTTTAACAATGTCTTTAATTTCTGGATTTAACAATATATCTAAATATCTTTTTCTAAATCTTGCTTCTTCATCTTTTAGACCAAACCAAGAATCTGGTACTGATCTTAAAGCTTTAGATAATAACCTCCAACTAACAGCTAGCAGGCTATTTTCACCTTTATGAGTAACGAAAGCTTCTCCAGTAATTTCTATAAAATCACTAACATCAATATTCTTTGCAAACATTTTATAAGTTTCTAAATCAGCCAATTCTTTTTTAGACACTACTACTTGAATATTACCGGATTCATCTTCTAAATTTAAAAACGCTAAATTACCGTGAGATCTTAATGATCTAATTCGGCCAGCTAGAGTAACTGTTTTCTTCTTTTTTTCAATTTCCTTAAAATTATCTACAAATTCTTGCACTGAGCTGTCTCTTAAACTTTTAGCTGGATAAGCGTCGATACCGGCTTCTTCTAATCTACTTAGTTTTTCTAAGCGATCTTGACGTTCACTAGTTTTGTTACTTGTTTCCATTAGTTTGAATTTTAATAATTTTGTACTTTACTTCTCCCTTTGGAGTAGTAACGCTTACTTGGTCACCCTTGCTCTTACCTAGAAAAGCAACGCCTAGAGGTGATTCATTAGAAATTTTTCCTTCTAGGGGGTCAGCTTCGTTGAAGCTAACGATTTGAAAAACTTTTTCTTTAGCACCGTTTTCTGCGGTGACTGTAGACCCCATAGCAACTTCTTTATTAGAACCGCTATTATTTACTACTACAACATTTTTTAAAGTTGTACTAATCGTCAAGACTTTGCTCTCATTCATAGCTTGAGCGTCCTTGGCTTCACTGTATTCTGCATTTTCGCTTAGGTCGCCTAATTCCTTAGCTTTTTCAATACGATTAGCAATTTCTCGTCTTTTTACGATAGTTAAATGCTCTAATTCTTTTTTAAGTTTATCATGCCCCTCCTGGGTGATTAATTGTTCTGCCATATAAAAGAAAGTTAAGTTTTTATATAGCTATAAATATACAATAGATTTTCAAACCTGGCAATAGTTCTACTGTATTTTATTAATATAGTACTCAACTGGAGCAAAATTATCTGTCAAAATTAAAGCATCATTTATCACTGGGTTAAGGTATAAATGGTCTAACATGCCCTGAATCTCAGGATCTAAACTATTGAAGTCAAAAGATTTGTCACCCTTTACAGCCACTAACATTATATTTTGCACTCTAGCTGGATTTTCCGGATAGTTTACTGGAAAAGCATAGACTCTTTCAAATAACTGATTAAACGTAGTATATTCAGCTTGAAAAAAGTCACTAGTCTTCCCTTCTATCGCCGAAATTACATTAATGATAGTTACTCCGTTATCTGTTAAAGAATCATAAATACGCTCCACAGCTTCAATGGTGGTTAAATGATGTGGCACAGAATAATATGAAGCAAAAGCATCACCAAAGATTACATCATATTTTTTCTGATTATTATTCAAAAAAATTCTACCATCATCATGAATGATCTTTAAATCATCATGATCTTCTAGAGCAAAATATTTATATGCTAATTGAGTGAGTTTAGGATCAATCTCTACCACGTCTAAATTTACGCCTGGATAATTTTGTAGGAAATATTTGGGATAAGAATAGGCAGCCCCGCCAATCATCAAGGCCTGTTTCATATCTGGTACAAAATATTCTGCTAAATTATAAAATTTAGCATAGAAAAAAACTAATTCATTACTTTCTAAATACATAGCTGATTGTGGCTTGTCGTCTTTCATTAATACTCTGGCCATTTGACCATCACGTTCCATGTCATAGATCCACACTCGACTATATTGAGTATCTAAATCTACAAAATTTGCTGCCTGAACTACGGTGGGGTTAACACCAAAGATTAAAAGAATTAATAACAATAGAGCTAGGGATAACTTCAACCACCAAGTTCTACCTCTATATACTAGGAGTGCTGTAAGAGATAGCAACAGAGCTAACAACAGAAGTATCTGATTTGTTCCTAGAGTTGGAATTAATAAAAACCCCGCTAGAAAAGTGCCTACAATACTTCCTAGAGTAGACAAGGCATACAAATTACCTACTGTTTTACCAGAAACCTTTATATTATCTAATTTTAATCTAACCGCATAGGGAGATAGCATTCCTAAAAAGAAACTAGCTGGAACAAATAATATTATAGCTGAGATCAAAGCTCGCCAACGATTATCTACTATAATAGATGTCATATCTAAAATTGTCTCTTTAAACATCCAAGTTAAGAATATTAAGACAGAAGAAAAAAATAATAACCAAGAAAAATTAGAAAGATTAGGTTCTTCATCAGCTAATTTTCCGCCCAGCCAATAACCCAAACTTAAACTGGCTAAAATCACGCCAATTAAACTAGTCCAGACAAAAGTAGAAGTACCAACATAGGGAGCTAAGATTCTAGAACCAACTAGTTCATAAACCATCACAATAGCTCCGCCCATGAATACAGCTATTTCCAATGAATATTTTTTCATAAATTAATAATTACCTTTTCCCTACTTCTAGCAATTATCAAAGCTGCAAAAATTAAATAACCAATTGCCAGGGGATGATTAAGATAAGGAGTAAATATATTAACCACCATTAGGACTAATAATGTTGTAGATAAACCCATGGCCTGCGGTTGGAAGCTTTTGGCCTCGAAACCTTCTCTGGTGATACGATAAAACAGCCAGAAATAGGCGAGAACGCCTAGTAAACCAATTTTCAACCAAATATCCAACCAACCCCATTCAAAGGCGTAGGTTTCGTAATATCCATCCACAGTACTTTCTAATACTCTGGGATCACTTGTTTTATATCTAACTTCTGAACCAAAGCCTTTACCAATAATTGGACTTTGAATTATTTCCTTAGTTAAGACTGGCAAGAGAGACCAACGAGAAGAAATGGCTGCCTCGTCACTAGTAATATTTGCTCGGTCCTTTAATATTTGGCCAGCGGAAAAATCTGTATCTACACCGGGAAATGGAAATCTTACTACTACTGTAATAATTAGTACTGCTATAACTACTGTCAGAATAATCTTAGAAATGCTACTGAATAATACTTTCCAACTATATTTTTTCTTAGTGACTATGGCCCAAATGATAAACCCGGTAATAGCTCCTACCCAAAAACTTCTAGATAGGCTAATTAGCACTACACTAAATAATAAACTAGAGAAAATAATTAAATAGGTAGCATATTTTCCTTTTAATTTAGAAATGTTATTAAAACTAAACCAAGTCAGGATTAGAGCTAATAACGCATATATTTGAGATTGGAAAAATATTCTATAAAATCCACCATCTAGAGCAGTTATTTCTCCTAGATAATTCTCACGGCTCCAGGAATATAACGGTTCAAACAAAACCATGATTCCGTGAGAGAATACAAACATCAGAAATAAACTCTTAAATACTAGCCACAACAACCCGGCCACAAATACTAGAGATAGGTCTCTAACCATTTGATTAGTCTTGTGTTTTTTGAATACAGAAATCACTGGCATCAACCATAGAAAAAACAGCCAGCCATTTATATCAAAAAACCAATTATCAAAGGTGGCTCCGACGGCTAATCCTTTCAGAGCTCCGATGACCACAAATATAGCTAACAACAAAAAGGCGGCAAAATAACGAAAATGATAAAATAGACTCTCATTGCCTCTTTTCCGTTTTTCTATTTTCAAATATTTAATAAACCAAATTAACCACTTGGCAAACCACACTGCCATCACGACAACCCATAGGCCAATTCTAAGTGAGATGCCAGAACTAAAGAATAGATAACCCTGTGAACCGATTAACAACTCCAGAGCACCAGCCAGAACACCATAGCGCAAATCTTTCAAAGACAAAACTAAAACGACCAATAAGATTATCCAAAAAAATATCTCTCTTATATCAGAATTAAAATATCCTAAGAAAGATACAGCCTCCAAGATAAATAGGCCTAAAAAAATGTATAAAGTTTTTCTATTGAAAAGTTCTTGTATTTTTACACTCATATTAAATTATGCTTCTTTTTTATAATGGTTACAGCCTGTTTATACTTCTTTACCTGGGGTAAGAATGGTAATGCCCTATAGGCAAAAGCTGGCAACCAAGAACTAATAGTACCGCCGGTCTTCACAGTAAATAATACTTTATTTATCCAGTAACCTTGATGTCCATTTTCCAATAAAGTCAGCCACAGATCCCAGTCTTGTAATTTCTTTATTCTCTCATCCCAACCTGTTTTTGGAAAAGCCTGGAATCTAATTAAAGACATGGTATGAATATAAGGTTCATTTTTTAATTTTTCTGAATCGAATGGCCCTAATTTAAATAATTTACGTCCCCAATAGAAAGAAGAATAAACGTAGGACACTTTCTTATTTGCCTTTAAAGCCTTTAGCATCTCTTCTAAAGCTTCTGGTTTCAGCACGGCATCAGCATCACAAAATAAAATGAATTCACCCTGAGATTGTTCAAACCCTCTATTTCTAGCAGCTGGAGCTCCCAAATTGTTAGAATTATTTAAAAATAAAAAAGAGTTATTCGGATTATACTCTTCCACAAACTCTTGAAAAGATTTCTCTGGACCATCCTTTGAACCATCATTCACAATAATCACTTCAAAATCTTGGTAACTTTGCTTAACTAAACTTTCTAAAGTTTCTTTTAATTTACTGGCCTGATTATATACAGGGATAATAACTGAAATCATACTAATTTTTTATATAATTAAAAAATAATTGAGCTTGCTTCTGCCAATTAAATTCGTTTTTAGCTCTTAGATACCCGACAGCACCTAATTGTAGCCTTTTCTCTGGATTATTTGCTAAATCAGTAATAGCCTGAGAAATTTCATCAATATTTTCTGGATCAATCAAAAGTCCGTTCAAATTATTTTTAACGGCATCACTAACACCACCACTATCTCCAGCAATAACTGGTTTCTTAACTGAATTAGCTTCTAGATATACTATACCAAAACCTTCAAAGTCTCCCTTAATTTCACGGGAAGGCATTATAAATATATCACATAAGCATAGCCAAGACCATTTATCTTCATTACTTAAATTACCTAAAAATATTACTGATTGGCCAAGTGGCTTAGCTAACTCTTTCAAATCATTTTCCTGTGGTCCACCACCGGCAACCACATAAACTAAATTAGGACTATTCTTCAAAGCTTTTAGAGTATTATCGAAACCTTTTCTTGGCACTAAACGGCCCAAACTAAATAGAACTGTTTTATTCTCTAAATTATACTCTTTTTGCAATTGAGCCACTTCCCCGTCATGATTACGATCTTTTACCTCAATACCAGGATTAACCACTCTTACCTTGCTCTGATAAGAACCAATAAACTCTTTTACTAGACCAGCTGTATAATTATTACCACAAATAACAGTGTTGGCTCTTTGCAGAATTTTCTTTGCCAACTTAGCCTTCCTTCGCTGTTTCAAAGCAAAGGTAAAATCCATGCCATGGATAATTACACTATATTTAATTTTGATAACAAAACTAAGAAAATAGCAAACAGTCCCCAGTGGCAATATTTGTCCGACTAAAACATGATCTGGTTTAAATTGTTTAATCTTTTTATAAACAGTTGCAAAACTCCTTAGCCAAGGCCATCTAGATTGTTTATTTAATAATTGATGATTATTATTATCTAAAACCTCAAAATCATCTGGTTCTGGCCAATACTCTTTCAATTTAGAATAATAGGTAGCCACACCACCAGTTTGAGGAAGATAATCTAATGTAATTAATAATGTTTTCATGTTTTTTTCGCCAATTTCTTTTTCATAAATGAATTATATATACTAATTATATCTTGTTTATTAATACCTTTAAATAAGTATAATAGAACGAAATAGAGTCCTCCACCAATTAAAATCAAGATTGCAGCATTTACATAGGCTTTAGTAAAATATAATAGAATCGCCATAATTAAACCGGCTAACAATGATTTCCCAAATATTCTAAGATTACTGAGACCGCTATAATTAATTACTTTCTTTACCCAGTACATACCTAGAACGAACATTAACAAATTAGTTATTAGCACGGTGATGCTAGCTCCGATCACCTGCCAATGATAAATTAATATTAAATTAGAAACAATACTCACTACCATAGTGATCGCCATATTTCGAGTATTTTGCTTTTGCCTGTCACAGGCGTTTAATAATGAGCCGATCGGGTAATTAATAAAAATGAAGAATAACGCCACAATAATAATTTGCAATGGCAAAATAGCCTCTTCATAACCTTCGTTAAATATAGAAACAATTTTATCGGCCAGAACTATGGTACCTAGAACAATTGGGACAGATATAATTATTAAGTAATCTAGAGCTCTTTTAAACGAAACTTTTAACTGTTCTTTATTATGTAGCCAGTAGTAACTTAGAGCTGGATACAGTGAAGCGGTAAAAGCCAATGGCAGAAACTGTAGGGCAAAAATAATCTTAAACGGAATTTGATAAATGCCCACGAATCTAACTCCCGCTAAAGCAGATAACAATATTGAGTCTAAATAAGTATATAATCTTTGCAAAACTGCGTAGGTAGCAAACGGAGTGGCTAATTTAGTCAATAACCAAAAAAATTGTTTATTATATAACAACTTTATTCTAATCTTTAATTTAACCCGTAGAATCAACCAAGAATATATAAAATTAAATGTGCTAGCCAAGGCTAGAGCTGCCATAATATATCTAAGATCTAAACCAGAGAATAGAGCGATAAAACCAGCTGCCATAACGATTAGCTGAAATACTACCGAGGCAATACTCTCATAAACTAAATTATGATGACCACGACTAACAGCAAAAAAAGTAACAGTAAAAGAATCCAAGATCATAGAGATCGCTGAAATGTACACCAATTGCCTAGTTAATTCGTCATAGCCCAATAGAGATACTGTCAATATTGTGGCCCCTAGAGTTAGTATAGTTAAGGGAATTTTTAAAGTTAAAATATTGCCTAATAACCGACTGGTTTTCTCTGGAGTTTTTGCCACTTCCCTGGTTAATACATTTACTAAACCTAGATCAATAAAAATAGCAAAAATAGTAGTTAAAGAAATAGCTAAATAGTACTTACCTAGGCTTTCGGGGCTTAAATTACGAGCTAAAATAGTAAAATAAGTGAAAGAAATCACCTTCTGCCCAATCAGGGCCAAGGTGAGATATGAGGTATTTTTTGCAATATTTGTAATCCTAGTCATATAGCGATATTATAGCAGTAAAAGACTAGCTCTTAAAGACTTGATTATTTTATAATCCTTTGCTATACTCTTATCAAATGCGGGAAAAAATTTCGCCTTTTTATTTTCTAAAAATATGAAAAAAGATATTCATCCAGAATACAATCAAAAAGCAAAAGTAATTTGCGCTTGCGGAAATACTTTTACCATTGGTTCTACTGAAAAAGAAATTAAAGTAGAGCTTTGTTCTGAGTGTCATCCTTTCTACACTGGTAAGCAGAAATTAGTAGACACTGCTAGAAGAGTAGAAAAATTCCAGGCCAAGTTAAAAACTCAGGAGGAAATGGCTAAAACCAGAAAAGGTAAAAAAGTTAAGCGAGCTGCTAGAGCTGATAAAAAAGCTGAGCAAGATACTTCTGCTGACAACGAAAAATAAAAAAACGGTTAGTTCCCGTAATTTTTTGGCTATGCTAAAATATAATTACGAACAATCGTTTTTTTTGTATGAAAAAAACTACCAGGAGTTTACTACATTAATATAGAAAATAATATATTTATAGATATGTACGAAGATATCAAAAAAAGATTTGCTCAATTGGAAGAAAAGTTGGCTGATCCTAATATTTCTCAAAATTTAGAGAAATTAAAGAAAGTAGCCAAAGAATATGCTCAATATAAAGAAGTACATAGTTTAATCGTCGAACAAGAAAACCTCTCTGAGCAAATAAAAGAACATCAAGAAATTATTGAAACTGAATCAGATCAGGATATTTTGGCTATGGCTCAAGAAGAATTACCTAGTCTACAAAAACAAGCTAAAGAATTAATTACTAAAATCGAAGAGGAAGTCCATCCTGATGATCCTAATGACAAAAAAAATACTATTATAGAAATTCGAGCTGGAACCGGCGGAGAAGAGTCCAATCTCTTTGCAGCTGATCTCTTTCGTATGTATTCCAAATACTGTGAACTTAAGGGTTGGAAAACGGAAATACTCAACTCCAACACTACTGGCCTAGGCGGATATAAAGAAGTTATCTTTTCTGTCGAGGGTCAGAAAGTTTATGGTAGTTTAAAATATGAAGCTGGCACTCACCGCGTACAAAGGATTCCTGAAACTGAGAAACAAGGACGTATTCATACCTCAGCAGCTACAGTAGCTGTCTTACCAGAAGCCGAGGAGATAGAAGTAGACATTAGCGCTGCCGATATCAGAATAGACACCTTTTGCTCTTCTGGACCAGGAGGCCAAAGTGTAAATACTACTCATTCAGCAATTAGAATTACTCACTTACCTACTGGAATGATTGTTAGTTGCCAAGATCAAAAATCACAACATCAAAATAAAGATAAAGCCCTACAGGTTTTACGTTCTAGATTATTATCAAAAATGGAAGATGAAAGACGTGACGAACAATCTTCAGCCAGAAAAGAACAAATTGGTTCAGGAGATCGTAGTGATAAAGTTCGTACTTATAATTTTCCTCAAGATCGAATCACTGATCACCGCATCAAAAAATCTTGGCATAATATTATAAAAGTTATGGATGGAGATTTAGACCCTATCATTGAAGCCCTGAGACAAGCTCAAAAAGACTTAAATAAGCAAAATGATAGTTAAACAAGCACTACAATATAGCTATAAGATATTAAAACAGGCCGACATTGTTCGGCCTGAATTTGAAGCTGAGCTAATAATTTCTTCTATTCTTGGATTAGATAGAAATAATCTAATTACCAAAGACCAACAAAAGATTACTTATTTCCAATTTCATAAAATCAAAGCTTGGACAAAAAAAAGAACCAAGCATTGCCCTCTAGCATATTTAATAGGCAACAAAGAATTTTACAACTTAAATTTTAAAGTAAATAAACACACGCTAGTTCCCCGTCCAGAATCTGAACTTTTTATCGATTATCTTAAATCTAAAGATTTTAACAATTCTTTAATAATAGACCTGGGTACTGGATCTGGTTGTTTAATAATCTCTTTGATAAAAAATCTAAATCTACATAATTTCTCAAACTATCAGTTCCTAGCTACAGATATATCTAAACAGGCCCTAACAGTAGCTAAGAAAAATACTGTTTTGCACCAAGTAAAAAATCTAATATTTAAACAAGGTAATTTATTAAAACCTGTACTAGACGGTGGCTATATGGACAGCAAAAAAAATGTATTTATCTTAGCTAACCTACCCTACGTATCAAAGAAACAATATCAAGACTCTCTATCAATTCAAAAAGAGCCTAAAAGTGCTTTATTATCAGATAATAATGGTTTAGCTCATTACCTATCACTTATTGAACAAATCAAAACCATCAAGAATAAACAGTTAACTGTTTTATTAGAAATTGATCCTACTCAGACAAACAAACTCCAACAAGTTTTACAAAATAACTTTTCAGATATAAAAATACAGGTCATTAAAGACCTGTCTAACAAAGATAGATTACTTGTTTTCAATAATTAAAAACTATATTCAACTTCCTGATCAGCAACTTCTATCCAAATATTTCCTGAATTAAACTCAAATTCTTTTCCACCGTCATAATATCTTAAACGACTATAGTCATTACTTTTCTTCCATTTAACTTCTTCACATATAGCCTCGGAGCAGACCACGGCCTTTCCTTCGCCAGTGGTCTTTATTTTTAATCTTAATTCTTCGTCTAAAACTTCGCTTTCTGTTTCCTGAATAATAACAGTTCTAGCGGTAATCACATCACCATTTATATCAAAATGGGGTTGTCCTCCTAGAGCTCTAACATAAACTTGATTATTCCAATCATAGGTCCATTTAACCTGGTAAGACTTAGTTAAATACTTTACCTCTAAAATCTCATTTAAATCCTCTTCGCTATAATCTATAGTCTCAGATTCTGTTTTAAATTTCCAACTAAAGAATTTAGCTTCATCTAAATCTTTGTCTGTTAAAAATTCTTTTAGCTGATTGATGCTAGTCATCACGTTATGTGGTGCCGCCATATCTTCTGCTCGCCAAAAATAATCGTCTTTATAAAATTGGTTTAGATCAAAAACATTTTCTTTAGCTATATCAACTAGAGCCTCTGGGCTACCACCGCAATGAACAAATAAGGCAGACAAATCCTGGCTCCAATCTACAAAATAAGGCCTAGCACTTCTAATTGGGCCTATTTTATCTATATTCTGTTCTGAATCAAAAATAGCCAAGTAACGAGTAACACCTCCCTCTACTGGAATTTCATAAACTAACTTAGCCTCCCTAAGTCCGAAAGCTGGTCGAGCATCTTCATGATTATCTATAACTATAGCTATTGGATAACCTAAACTTCCCTTAACCAGTTCACCGGTCAATAAATCTTGCTGACAATCTAAACACAAATCATTATCTTCTCGCTCTGTATTATTAAGATTTAAATCAGGCAACTTCTCTGTTAAACGATTGCCGTAACCGGGACTGGACAAAGACAAAACGGCAGCAATGGCTACAATAACAAATACAATAATGGCCAATACAGAAATTCGTTGCCATTTTTTAGTAATTTCACTGAGTTTAATTTTAACTTTCTTCTCAGACATTTCCTCCTTTATTTAAAGTGTTATAAATTTATTTTTCTTTTTTCTCTCCACCTTCTTTCTTTTCTCCACCTTCTTTCTTTTCTTCACCTTCTTTCTTTTCTTCACCTTCGACAGCTTCTTCACCTTCGACAGCTTCTTCATCTACTTCAGTCGCTACTACTTCTTCCTCTTCTTCTTCTCTAGGTTCGATAGCACTTACCACAACTTCATTTAAATCGCCTAATGCTTCTAAACCGACTGGCAATTTAACATCTTTAAAATGAATAGAATCTCCAACTTCTACTAGAACAACTAAATCTACATCAATTTCTTTTACTAAATCCTTAGGTAAACATGACACTTCTATAGAGTCAGAGTTCTTAATAATAATAGCACCTCGTTCTTTTTCAGCTCTAGCTACACCAATGAAATTAAGAGGAATTTCAATTTGAACTTTTTGGGTCATATCCACTCTATAGAAATCAGCATGAATAATAAAATCCTTTACTGGGTCTAATTGGATATCTTTAACCATTACAGTTACTGAATCCTTATCATCAATTTTTAATTCAATCAATGAAGATTCACCCACTTCTCTATATAACTTTTCAAATTCAACTTTATCTAATTTTAGAATTTGATTATCAGAACCAGATCCATAGACAACAGCTGGCATAGTCTTGGGATCTAATTTTTCTCCTTGAGTTCTTGTTTTAACATTTAAAATCATATTTCTTTATTTAAGCTGGAGTAAAAAACAAACAGGGTAAGACTTTTTACCCAGCTAATTAATATTTTATCTTAGATTGAATAATAATGTTTTGAATCAGCCCTAATAGAATAAAGCTGGAAATAATGGAACTACCGCCATAACTGACATATGGTAATGATATACCGACTACTGGAAAGATACCTATATTCATACCAATATTAATAAACATTTGAATAAAAATCAAGCCTAGGCCACCTAGAATGAAGAAAATACCAAAATCATTGTTAATTTTCTTCACTGATTGCAATAAACGTATGAAAAATATCAAGAAAAACCCCAATAACAAGAATACGCCTAAAAATCCTAGTTCTTCAGCAATCACGGCAAAAATAAAATCATTCTGAGCTTCTGGTAAAAACTTTAATTGTGACTGTGAACCAAATCCAATTCCACGACCAATTACACCACCTGAGCCAACCGCAATCATGGCCTGAGAAACATTGTATCCTTGATCTAAAGTATTTTCTTGCCCTGGGTTAACTAAAGTTAAGATTCTTTGTTTCTGATAATCTTTAAAGAAAAACATCCATAGGCTAGCAAATATTATTATACCGATTAAAACTACCGAAATAATATATTTATATTTAAAACCAGATAACAACAATAATACAAACCAAACAAATAATAAAATAAAAGCTGAGCCAAAGTCTGGTTGTAATATTACTAAACCTGCCAAAACTGCAGTTATAACGGCCGAAGTTAACAAATGCCCCCAACGCTTCACCCTGGTGGACAAATTAGCAAAATAACTACCCAAACACAAAATTAGTAATACTTTTACAATCTCAACTGGTTGAATTCCAAAACCGAAAATATAAAACCAACCGGTGGTACCTCGAATAGAAGTTCCGAACAATAAAACAGAGACTAGTAACAAACCAGCTAGTATATATAAATAACGACTAATACTTTTTAAGAAATAAACATCAACCAAACTAAAAATAAACATCAAGGCAACCCCACTGGAAATAAAAAAGATCTGTTTCTTAAAATTAAGCAGATCTAAAGTTTCTTGACTCAAGGCAATACTGTAAATTTCTATTAATCCAAATAGAGATAACAACAAGGCCGCTAAAAATAAAATCCAATCAAACTTTTTCACATATACCCTTAATCTTCCTAACATACTAGTATTTGATATAGATACTTTCGTCTACAATATCCAACGTTGGAATAACCTGGACTTCATTAGCGCTAGTTATATTACCAGACCAAACTAATCTGGCTGACCTAGTCTCTCCTGATATAAAACCATCTAGAACATGTCGGTTAACACCAACTATCTGATTACCACTAAATAGAACAATATTCAAAGGCACCTGCCAATAGCCAAAAGCGGTGTCATTGCTAATTTCAAATTCTAAAACATCTAAAGATAAATTTTCTGATAGGGCACTCTTTCGAGCTGGTTTAAAACGAATATCACTGACAGTAAAATTCAAACGATCATTATAATGCGATTCCCAATCAGGATACTTATGGAGGTTTACCCTAGTCCAGCCGATTGATTTCATACGTAACTGCACCTGAGGCCTATATTCTCTCTCTATGGCTAACGCCAATAGATACTTACTCTCTAAAGGAAAAATAAATCCTTCATCACAAGCTAACTCTATGTCATTCTCTACAAAGCAGTAACTGTAATTAGCATAATATTTATCATTAGGATTGCTAATCTTAGCCACTAAATCATATGATCCATCTACTGAAAAAGTTTCCACTTTATAAAACTGCAAATCTCTAGCCGAATTCTTTAGTTTATATTCTAACGATACAGGCTCATATCGACTTAGCTCATTTAATAATTGTTCATCATTATCTTTGCCCTCTAAAAGATAGTAGGTGTAATGGTATCCGGAATAAAAAAAGAATCCCGCAGATAACAATATCAGAATAACTATAGTTGCGGTTACAAAACGCTTACGGTTATTAACAAACCATAGGCCAAAATTTAATTTTTTTGTAGACAACCCTTCGAGGTCTTGATAGCGATTAATATCAACTTTTTCCTTGTTTTCGTTTTTGTCCATAAAGTGTTATAATACAAATAACTATAAGACTATCATATCATAATTTTATAAATTTAAACACACATTTATGGCTAAACTTAACATCCCTTTAAATGTTCCTAAGTATAAACAAAAGGAATACAGAAATAATTGGCGTTTAGCCACAAAAGGTACTGGACGATTGATGTTATTTGCTGGTGATCAAAAAGTTGAGCATTTAAATGATGATTTTTTTGGTAAAAATATAGATAAAGAAGATGCTAACCCTAAACACCTATTTGAAATTGCTGCTACAGCTCATATTGGGGTTTTTGCTTCCCAGCTAGGTTTAATTAGTCGTTATGGACAAAATTATCCTCAGATACCCTATTTAATAAAATTAAATGCTCGAACAAATCTTGTAAAAACTAAAAACCCAGTTAGCCGAGCCTGGATTTCAGTCGCTGATGTAGTAAGATTTAAACAACAAAGTAAATTAAATGTTGTTGGTGTCGGCTATACCATCTACATTGGATCTGAATATGAAGCTGAGATGCTAAAAGAAGCTGCCCAGATCGTGTTACAAGCCCAACAACAAGGATTGTTATCTGTAATTTGGATGTATCCACGTGGAGCCAAGGTTTTAAATGAAGATGATACTCATTTAATTGCTGGCGGAGCTGGTGTAGCAAATTGTCTAGGAGCCGATTTTGTTAAAGTAAAATATCCTTACAAAGAAAAAGGTAAACAAATCGCTAAAAATTTCCAAGAAGTTATTGAAGCGGCTGGTAACACTGGTGTTATCTGTGTAGGTGGATCTCAAAAAACTCCTAAAGATTATTTAAAATTAGTTGAACAACAAGTTCAAGTATCAGGAACTAGAGGTGTGGCTGTCGGCAGAAATCTCCATCAAAGATCTCTAAAAGAAGCTGTACGACTAGCCAATGCTCTAAGTTCTATTATCCTCTACGACTACAATTATAAAGACGCTCTAGCAATTTATGACGGAAAAAAGAAAATGAAGTGGTAAAATTAAAAATTATATATTAAAAAAGATCCTCGTTACAGAAGATCTTTTTTTTATTAAAGCACCAAATTGACTATTTAGTATTGTTGATAATAATAGCAAAATTGTTGTAATATTAGCTATTATTCTTCCCTGTTCTAAGTCGCCAGAAATTACCAGCATTTACCACTTTTAATCACCTTTCAGTCACAATAGCATCACAATTTTTTGATGCTTAGTAATACAAGGAGAGGTGGTAGGAATAAAAAAAGAAAGCTTATTTATAAACTTCCCCATAAAATTTTCCATCTTTTTTTTCAACAATCAGAATATAATTATTTTTTCCTACCAACGATAATTATATTGCTCTTCATTTTTGGAAACACAAAACCAACCATTTTGTTAATTATCACTTTTACTATACTGCTATCTGGATAATTAAAATCTACATATTTCAATTTCTTTATATCAATATTATTTTTATTTAATAAATACATTATCTCTCGGACAGAATATTCTCTATAGTGTGTTCCAGGAGTATATTCCTTTTTTATGTCTTGATGAATACTTTTTCCTAATATAAGTTTTAATCTATTATTCAGCCTAACTATATTAGGAGTAGTTATAATAATCTCTCCTCCACTTTTTAATATTCGAGAAATTTCTTTAAAAACTTTATCTGGGTGGAAATTAAGATGTTCCAAAGTTTCAGCTAATAAAATAATATCAAAAACTTCCTTCTCAAAAGGTATATTATTCTTACTCAAGTCACAGTTTTTCAATGTTGCTTCTATACTTTTAGCTCTTTGAATTGTAATGGAGTTAAAAATATCTAAATCAATTCCAAATAATTTCTTATAGCCTAAATAATAAGCCCCTAGAAGACCATGCATATAATGAGCGCCGATATCAAGCAAACAGTCGCTCTTATTGTATTTCCTAAGTAAAGAAAAAATTATTTCAAATCGATATTTATGAAAAATAAAATATTCACGTTCATTGTCTAGGTCTGTTTTGTTTTTCTCTCTACTATTTATCTTATTTATAATTTGTTTTGTAATATCTGATATCATAAGTAATAGTATATCCCATATTAAGGACCCAGTCAAAATTACAACTTTAAAGATTCAATTTATATATTTTACATATTAAAAAATGTAATAATATCCATATACTTTTATCAATTCTACACTTTTTAGGATCAGATACAGAGCCATAATTTTTTGATGCTTAGCAATACAAGGATAGGTGATAAAATAAATATGGGGTAAGAAAAAAACGTGATAAAATATAATGATTTTTAAATCTGTAGTCTTGCTCTTTCAAAGACCGAAAATAGTCCGTATGAGTCTCCCAGACTTCAGGTATTAACTGATCTATTCTTTCTCTTAGTAACATCATAGGATTTGGAGGCATTACGGAATCTTCTAAGCTGTAATAGAAAAAATCTGTATTATCCCAGAGACTTCCGCCTCTTCCCTGTAAAATTATATAGGCCGACACCCAATAGGGTTAAAACTGTGCCTACAATAAATAAAATAGATAAAGTCTCTGATAAGAAGTAATAAGCCCAAATAAAGGTTGTGAAGGGCTGAACATACAAAATCATAGTAGCCATGACTGGAGTTGCTCTCTTTACAATTATTTGGCTGATTAAATAATATATTGCGGTACTAAATATCGCTACAAATAACAGAGACAAGTATGCATTAGTTGAAACTCCAATATACCAACCTGGATTTTGTGATAAATCGAATATTGATAGAAACAAAAGAAGAATAGTGGTGGTGAAGATGAAATAATTATTTATCTCCAATGGTGAATATTTCTCCTGGAACCTCTTAGACAGAACCCAATACAAAGAAATAGACAACATTGCTATTACGATAATTATATTGCCCCAGATACTACTCACCGCGCTGTCAGCGTTAGAAATTAGAGGAAGCACAATGATAAGTAAAGCACCAACAAAACCCATAATAATACCGAAAATCTTTTTAATACCAAACCTTTCCCTAAGATAGTAGAAAGACAATATGGCTGAAACAATCGGTACAGCAGTATAGATCATCTGACTAATGTTTGCGCTAGTATGTCTAATACCAAAAGCAAATAAAACAACATTAGCTGATGCTAATAATGACAATAATATTATCTTATAATCCCTTTTTCTAAACTTTGGCAGATACTTCAAAGAAAAAGGTATTAGGAATATAGAAGCAACAAGGAATCTTAAAAACGTAAAACTGAATGGTGGTATTTCTCGTAATGCAATCTTTCCAAAAACACCAGCTCCTCCACCCAATACTGCAGCCGAAATAATAAGAAAAAAGACAAAAGATTTATTTGATTGTTCTTTGTTTTGCATATATTTATAATACCACAGAAATATTAATAGCTTAATAGTTCGAAGTCCGAACAGGGGTACAAAAAAATACCCAATGAAAATGGGTATTTTATATTTGCTCCCGGGGGTCGGATTCGAATCTACTTTCTATCTTCTATCTCCTCCTGCAAAGATTGGATAAACTCTTTTTTACTTATTTCAATCGCTTGCTCTTCTCCACGTTTTCTTACTGCTAACTTATCGGAATTCATTTCTTTATCGCCAACCACCAGAACATAAGGAATCTTTTGAATAACTGCCTTCCTGATCTTATTACCAACAGTCTCATCGTTTACGTCAACCTGAGATTTAATTTCCTGCTGCTTTAATTCATTAGCCAACTCTTTTACATAATTAATATGTTTTTCCCCTACAGAAATTATCTGGACTTGAACCGGTGAAAGCCACAAAGGAAAGGCTCCTCCGTAATGTTCAATCAATAGAGCTATAAAACGCTCATAGGAGCCTAGTAACGCTCTGTGCAACATATATGGCTTCTCTTCTTGACTCTGATCATTGATATATTTCATATCAAATCTCTCCGGTAAATTAAAGTCAAACTGTAAAGTTGAACATTGCCATTCACGGTTTAATACATCTTTAATTTTAAAATCTAACTTAGGACCATAAAAAGCTGCTTCACCAATCTCTTCTACAAAATCCAATTTTTTATCTTTGGCCACTTTGCGTAAAACGTTTTCTGTAAAATCCCAACCCTCATCAAAACCAGCATATTTATCAGAATCTTTAGGATCTCTTAGGGACAAATAAATATTAATTTTATCCAAAGGAAACCCAAAAGAGCTAAACATAAACAAAATAAAATCGATAACCTTTTTCAACTCGTCTTCCACCTGATCTTTAGTGCAAATAATATGTGCATCATCCTGAGTAAAACCCCTCACCCTGGTTAAACCTGAAAGTTGTCCTTTCTTTTCGTAACGATAAACAGTTCCTGACTCAGCCCAACGAATGGGTAAATCTCTATATGACTTTAAATCATTCTTATAGATTTGTACATGAAAAGGACAATTCATTGGTTTTAATAAATATTCCTCAACTTCTTTTGCCTTCTTTCCTTTTTGCTTATCTTCTAAGCTCTGTCCCGCTTCCATTGGTGGATACATACTATCGCTATAGAATCCCCAATGTCCTGAAGTTTCCCATAATTTACGACTACCGATATGCGGAGAACGCACTAGACTATAGCCAGCTTTCAAATGTTCTTTTTGCCAAAAGTTTTCAATCTCTCTCCATAATAAAGCTCCCTTGGGATGCCATAGAGGTAAACCTAGCCCAACCTTTTCATCAATATGAAATAAATCTAAGTCCTTACCAATTTTCCTATGATCTCTACTCTCTGCCTCTTTCAACATCTTCTGATAATTAGCTAATTCTTCAACAGTTTCAAAGGCTAGACCATAAATTCTAGTTAACATTGGACGTTTTTCGTCTCCTCGCCAATAGGCACCAGCTATTTTATGTAAAGCGAAAGCTTTTGGATTTAACTCTTTAGTACTCTTAACATGAGGTCCCCTACAAAGATCTATAAAACCACCTACATCATAATAACCAACTTTTGTCTCGCCAGCTTTTTTCAAATCTTCAATTAGTTCAACTTTATATATTTCTTTTCTAGCTTTCTCTCGTTTTATAGCTTCGGCAATTGGCAATTCTGATTGTTCAAATTCTAAATTATTTTTAATTAAATGTCTCATCTTTTTCTCTATCTTCTTCAAATCTTCTTCGCCAACTTTAACATCACCAAAATCAACATCATAATAAAAACCATTATCAATAACTGGACCAATGGCTAATTTAGCTTCTGGCCAAAGCTCTTTTAAAGACCTAGCTAAAATATGAGCTAAGGAATGTCTAATGTTATATAATTCGTCTTCTTTCATATCTTTATTGTTATATTCTATTAATTATTAAAAAATCCCGTTCCAATAATCTATTAAAAAATAGATTGCTAGAACGGGATCTCCCGCGGTTCCATCTAGTTTCCCCTAGGGGGCACTTAATTAGATCTGATATCGGCTTAGATTATGCAAATTATTGTCTAGACAATACTATAGTTGGTAGCTATAGCAATCGCTTATTCAGATCGCTTAGATTGTATTGGTATTATAGAAGAATACCGTATGAACTGTCAATGTTATTCTTGAATCTTAATAATGATTCTATCTGCTAAACTAGGTGCTGTGTTTAGAAATCTTGGAGAAAAACTTAAACTATAATTCTGTATCTCAGGAAAACTTTCTAAATATTGTTCAATTTGTTCCCGATTTAGATTAACTAACTGAGAACGATCAAGCACTTCAGCCCCTTCTCTTAAAGCCATCTTACCAGAAAAAGAAATCTTTACAGTAGCGACACCATCCTTCAAATTATAATTATCTAAACTATAATTTAACTGTTTAGCATTAAATTCTTTTAACTCCTTATCTTCAGGAACCAATAATGATAGTTTTCTTTCTGATAGATCTTCGGCTAATTGTTTTGGGAAAGCAATTATTACTACCTGACTTTCTCCGACTAAATTAAATTCTTCAATTTTCTCTCCAATCTCTGCATCACTGTTAATGGTAGTTAGGTCATCATTGATATCATAAATAATTTCATAATCATCTGAGAACAAACGCTGGGCTTCAGCTTTAGCCTTATTTATTAAACGTTGTTTCAAATCTTGTCGAGCTCTTTCTAGATCTGATTGTTTTATGTATCTTTCTATCTTAGTTTGGTAAACAAAAGCTTTTTTACTTTCGGCATATACTTTATCTTGTAGACCAGCCCAAAGTCCAGGAATAATAAACTTAGTTGGACCAATAGCCATTTCTGGTTTTATTTGATCAGCATAGATCTCTACTTCTAAACTTCCGCCAGCTGGTATATTTGTAGTATCTTTGATTCTGAATAACTTATCATCTGAACTTAATAACCTGGTTGTAGCCACTAGAGGTTGATTTTTAGTATAGTTATTAATTAGTTCCACGGTACCAGTTACCTCTTGGCCAATGATTTCTTCTCCCGTCGCTGTATAAGTTTTTTGCTCATTAACAGTGATGGCCATAACTGAGCCAGTTAGAACTTGTGCTGAATGAGGATTATTATCTGAGCTATAAATATCTAAAAGTACGTTATTATTCACTATTTCTTGGGTAGGAGTAACTAAAATAGTTAATTTAGTAAAAGAAAAATAAAAAATAGCCAAAATTAAAATTGCCGTTAAAGCAATAAAAAAGAAAGCTCTTTTTCTATATAGACCGATGGAAGCTGGCTGACGATAAATTTTTTCACTATTATTATTCTCAACCACATTTTCATCAATATCTCCTTCTAAATGTTTTTGATCAATTTCTTTTGATAACTCTTGATAAAATTTCTTTTGGGTATCAATTTGGTTACGATCAACAATCGGAGTAAATCCTAAATCCCCTACTAGAGCCTCTTTTTTCTCAACTTTCTTTCTAGTAGTAACCGCCACTTTTTTCTTAGTGGTTTTTTTTACAGGTTGCTTTTTTACAACGGCTTTCTTGGTCTTAATAGTTTTTTTATTTTTTTTTGTAGCAGTCTTTGAACTAGCTTTTATTTTTCTTTCAGACATAAGTAAAGCGAGTTTTAATTTTTGTAATCCTGATAAGCATTATAACATTTTTATGCGTTTTCGACAATTTTAATTTTAGACAAAAATTGCTTCTTAATCGCAGAAGATAAAATTAAGGAATTATTTACTCGAAAACCAGTTTTAATTACTTTATCCACATAATGCTCAAGTAAATAAACCTCGCTATCACCACTATACTTGTCTAAAATCTCTTTCAACTGACCAACCTCTTTTTCTGACAAAGCTTCTTTAATAATTAATTTCAAAGGTTGAGCAAAGACTTTCTTAACAACTATCTCAGATTTTTTAACGGGCACAGCAGACACGCTGTCATTATTTTTTTTCTGGTATTGATTATAGCCATTACCATTATTGGGTTTAAGATTTGCTGCTTGGCGAAATTCATCCAAAACTTGCCTAAGATTATCTTTAGTCAAAACAGCTGCCTTATCTGCCAATAATTTAATTTCCTGATCTTTATTTGAAACTTTACCCTGACAAAGAACTACTTGCCCTTCCTGCCAAATATCTAAAGTCTTTTCTAACAACCTTGGAAAAACTAATACTTCAACATTGGTGATAGCATCTTCAATTTTAACAAATATCATTGATTGATTTTTTCTAGTCATTATCTTTTTTATATCAACAACTACTCCGGCCGTTCTAACATTTTGTTCATTTATTCGATTCTTCAAGTCTACTAGAGGAACAATGGCTCCTTTTAATAAGCCCTTGAAACCATTAAATGGATGTTCTGAAATATATAATCCTAATAATTCTTTTTCCCAATTTAATTTTTCGCTTGGATCTATAGGCTCTCCCTGAGCTAACTCAATTTTATTATTACCTTTAAACATTTCTTCACCAAATAAACTATTCTGTCTACTAGCTTTAGCCTGATTAATTTCTTTATTAACTTTTAATAACATTTCTAAATTAAATAATAACTGACCTCTCTCTCCGTAACGGTCTAAACCTCCCGATTTAATTAAACTATCTAAAGATTTTTTATTTAAATCTTTATCCGTAATACGTTCTAGAAAATCAAAAATATCTTTATAGGGACCATTTTCTTTTCTCTCAGTAATAATTACCTCTACAATATGTTCACCAACATTTTTAATTGCATTCAACCCGAAACGAATAGTTTCTAGTTTTTCATCAACATCAGCTATTTTATTCTCTACGGTTCCACTAGTCACTACTGTAAAAGAATCAAAAGATTCATTAATATCTGGTGGCATGATATTAATCTTCATTTTTTTACATTCTTCAATCTCAATTGCGATCCTATCACTATTATGTTGATCGGCAGTTAACAAAGCGGCCATAAACTCTACTGGCCAATGGGCCTTCAAATAGGCTGTTTGGTAACCAATTAAAGCATAGCAGGCCGCATGACTACGATTGAAACCGTAACCAGCGAAGGGCTCAATGAATGAAAAAATCTTTTCTGCTAATTCTTGGTGTACATTATTTTTCACGCAACCGTCAATAAATTTCTCTTTTTGTTGAGCTAACAACTCGGCAATCTTTTTTCCCATCGCCTTTCTCAATACATCTGCTTCCCCCATACTAAAACCAGCCAAATCTCTAGCAATTTGCATTACCTGCTCTTGATAAATAGCTACGCCGTAGGTCTTCTTTAAAATACTCTCTAATTTAGGATGTAAATAAGAGACTTTTTTCTTACCGTGCTTGCCAGTAATATAATCCGGAATCCATTCCATTGGACCAGGACGATATAGAGCTACCATAGCAATAATATCTTCAAATTCAGTTGGCTTCAAATCTCTTAAATATCTTTTCATACCAGAAGACTCAAACTGAAAAACACCAGTAGTTTGGCCCTCTTGAAATAATTTATAGGCTATGGGATCATCTAAAGGAATCTTGGCAATATCTATTTCTAAGCCTCTAGTACTCTTAATAATCTTTAAAGCTGATTCAATAATAGTTAAGTTTTTTAAACCTAATAAATCCATTTTTAATAAACCTAAATCCTCTACTGGATGCAAAGAATATTGAGAGATAACACTTTTATCTGAAGAAGAAGCATATTGCAACGGTACATTATTATCTAGAGCGTCTTTAGTAATCAGAACTCCGCAAGCATGGGTAGAAGTATGCCTAGCTACCCCCTCTAATCTCATGGCATAATCCAATAGCTGTTTAGCCTGAGGATCATCCTTGTACATAGCTTTTAATTCAGGAACTGTATCTATGGCTTGTTTAATTTTGAAAAACATTGGGATAGCCTTGGCTAATTTATCACAATAATCATAGGGAACGTCTAAAACCCGGCCAACATCTCTAATTGCCGCTCTAGCAGCTAATGTTCCAAAAGTAATAATTTGAGATACCTTATCCTTACCATATTTCTCTTCCACATAACGAATTACTTCATCACGACGAGCATCGGCAAAATCCATATCAATATCAGGCATTGAAATTCTCTCAGGATTTAAAAATCTCTCAAACAACAAATCATACTCCAAAGGATCAATATCGGTAATGCCAGTTAAGTAACAAACTAAAGAACCAGCTGCACTACCCCTGCCCGGCCCAACCACAATCTTATTATCTTTAGCCCAATTAACAAAGTCGGCTACGATCAAGAAATATGATGGCCAACCCATTTTATTTATAACTTCTAATTCATAGTCCATTCTTTCCTGAATTTCTTGGCCAACCTTCTTATATCCTTTTTGGTAACGCTTCTGTAATCCGTCTTCACAAATACTACGTAAATAACTATTACCATCATGTCCTTCTGGCACATCAAAAAATGGTAATTGAATATTCCCTAAATCAATTTCAACATTACACTTTTCAGCTATTTTAACTGTATTCTCAATTGCTTCTGGGATATGCTTAAAGGCTTCAATCATCTCTTGATTACTCTTCATGGAATAATTTTCACCCAACATGCTCATTCTATCTGAGTCCTCTCTCTTTTTCTTACTTTGTATACACAATAATATATCCTGAGCCTCATCATCTTCTTGCTTTAAATAGTGAACATCATTAGTAGCTGCCACAGGAATGTTCAATTCTTTGGAAAATTTAATTAATTGCTCATTAACCTCTAACTGTCCCTCTAACTGAGAATGGTCCATTAACTCTAAATAAAAATTACCCTGACCAAACAATTCATTATATTCTAAAATTCTAGATCTAGCTTTATCTAAATTGCCAGCTAATATCAAACTAGGAATTTCTCCGCCTAGACAAGCCGACATGGCAATTAATCCTTTACTATATTTTTTTAATAACTCCCAATCGATTCTAGGTTTATAATAAAACCCTTCCAAATGTGAAAGAGTTACTAACTTAATTAGATTATGATACCCTTCTTGGTCCTTAGCTAATATTAATAAATGATTATTTCTAGCATCTTCTCTAGTATTTTTATCTAAACGACTTTTTTTTGCTAAATACAATTCAGCTCCAATAATCGGTTTGATACCTTCTTTTTTACATTTCTGATAAAACTCAATAACACCATATAAATTACCGTGGTCAGTAATCGCTACAGCTGGTGAGCCTTGATCCTTAGCTCGCTCAACTAATTCATCAATTTTAGTTAAACCATCCAATAAGGAATAATGCGTATGGTTGTGGAGATGGACAAATGTCATAAATAATTTACTTGATTCTATGTTTATATCATAATACAAATTTCTCAATTAGAGAACTAGACAAAATCCTAAAATTTGACTATAAAAAAATCGACCTTAAAAAGTCGATTTTTATAAAAATAATGTTATATCACTTTATTAATAATTCCATCTAGATCTTCATTACTATAGAACTCAACAACAATCTTCCCGCCCTGTCTTTTTCTGACAATCTCTACCTGGCTATTAAAAAATCTTTGCAAAGCCTTTTCTTTTTCTTGATCTTGATAATTCTTATGCATCACAGTTTTTATGGAATTTAAATTCTGACTAGCTTTAGAAGTTTCTTTTACAGATAAACCTTGCTGAATAATCTTTTTAAACAAAGCTATTTGCTCCTTTTTTTCTGATAGGCTCAAAATCTGTTTAGCATGAGCTTCGGTGATTCTTTTAGAAAATAAAGCTTGTTTTATTTCTTCTGGTAAATTTAATAACCTTAGGCAATTACTGACACTAGAACGGGACTTACCAACTTTTTTAGCGACTTTCTCCTGGGTTAAACTAAAATCTAAAATTAATTTTTGATAGGCTAAAGCAGTTTCCATGGGACTTAAATCTTGCCTTTGTAAATTTTCAATCAAAGCTAACTCTAATTTCTCTTGCTGATCAACACTTCTAATAATCACTGGTACAGTTTCTAATCCCGCCAACCTAGAAGCTTTTAATCTTCTTTCACCGGCAATCAATTCAAACTCACCATCTTTCTCCATAGCAATCAAGGGTTGCAATATACCATGTTCTTTAATTGACTCTACCAATTCATTTAAATGATCTCGATTAAAATCTTGCCGCGGCTGATCAACGTTAGCCTGAATCAAGTCAACTTTAATCTGTAATATTCTATTTTTATTATCACTAGGATCAAAATTACTATCGTTTGGTTTTTGAGGCGAAATTAAGGAACTTAATCCTCTGCCTAGGCCACTGGACATAAGTTTATGTAATTAAAATTTCTTTAGCTAAATTTTCGTAAGCTTTTCCACCTTTAGATTTAGGATCGTAATGTAAAATTGAACGACCATAGCTAGGGGCTTCTGCTAATCTTACGCTACGTGGAATTACGGAACGAAAGATGCGATTAGGAAAATATTTATATAACTCCTCCATGATTTGAGAAGATAATTTATTTCTTTTATCAAACATGGTAATCAAAGCTCCCATAATACCTAAGTTTGGATTTAAGTGAGCCTGCACCAAACTAATTGTTTCTAGTAACTGACTCAAACCTTCTAGGGCATAATATTCACTTTGAACCGGAATAATCACTTCATCAGAAGCGACTAGACTATTTACAGTTAGCAGGCCGAGAGATGGTGGTCCATCAATTATAATAAAATCATATTCATCTCTAATTTCATTTAAAATTTTAGATAACCGGAACTCTCTCTCTTCTAGATTTACTAACTCGACCGTGGCACCAGCTAAAGATATGGTAGCCGGGGCTACTCTATAACCATCTTGGACAGTTCTCTTTATAATATGAAAAATAGGTTTTATACCAATTAAAGCCTCGTAAATACCGTAATCTAGTTTTTTAGACTCAATGCCTAACCCTGAGGTAGCATTGGCCTGTGGATCAATATCTACCAGAAGAACTTTTTTACCTAGATAAGTCAAATAAGCCCCTAAGTTTACAGCTGTAGTGGTCTTGCCCACTCCGCCTTTTTGATTCACAATAGAAATTATTTTTCCCATAAAATCTGGTCTTTTTTTTCATTATACCGCAAATCAATATCTTTGACAATTTAGGTTTTATCTACTATACTAAAATTTATTAAAGCCGATGTGGTGAAATTGGTAAACACGCGCGACTCAAAATCGCGTGCTCTCGGGCTTGTGGGTTCAAGTCCCACCATCGGCACAAAAAAAGATATTTTCCTAAACAGAAGATGTCTTTTTTAAAATTCTAATACTAAGTCATTCCGTTGACGACAAAACTATAACTGATATACTTTAATAGTAAACTTAATTTAAAAAATTATGAAAAATTCAAGAAAAATACAAGTTGGAGTCATGGGCTCCGCAGCAGATCTTAATTACTCTGGAAAAATAGAAAAACTAGCTTTTGATATCGGTAGTTTAATTGCCAAAAGCGGTAATATTACTGTATACGGAGCAGAAAAAGATTATGATTCTTTATCTACTACTGCAGCTAAAGGAGCTAAAAGCAAAGACGGTCTAACTGTTGGCATTACCTATGGTAAGGGTAAGGACATTTGGGATCAAGAAGGTAATACTGATGTAATCATTGCCACCGGCATTGAACGCGGAGGCGGCCGAGAGTTTGTTTTAGTAAATTCCTGCGATGTACTAATTATCATCTCTGGTGGCTCAGGCACTCTAACTGAGACTGGCATTGCTTATCAAATGAATATTCCAGTAATTGCTATGAAAGGCACCGGCGGCTGGGCTGATAAACTAGCTGACACCTATATCGATGGACGTGAAAGATTTAAAGTAATTTCAGCTACAACCGCTGAAGAAGCTGTAGGAACTGCTCTAAAATTAGCTGAAGAATATAATAAATAGAATGAAAAAAAAATTATTAATTTTTGATCTTGATGGTACCTTATATGAATTAGAAGGTGGTTCTTATAATAATTCCCTTCTAAAAAAAACGGTACTAGCTAACGCCAAAAAATACTTAATAAACAAACTGGAAATAGAAGAATCAGAAGCTCAGAAAAAATTAGATTCTATAATAAATAACTATGACGAAAATATTAGTCTAGGTTTTGAAAAAAAGTTTAACCTTGATCGTTATGATTATTTTAATGTTGTTTGGAATATATCCGCAAACAACATTGTTAAATCAGACTATGATTTACACGAACTACTAAATCCATTGACCTCAAATTATAATTTTGCTTTAGTCTCTGACGCCGCAGATATATGGATTAACAACGTGCTAGAAGAATTAAAAATTAAAGATTTATTTGTTAATAATATCTTTTCTGGCGAAGGAAATCGACGCAAAGGATTTGGCAATGCCTTTAAAAATATTATTACTAATTTAAATATAAAACCAGAAAATTGCATATCGATCGGCGACCAGGAATACTCTGATATAATCCCAGCGCAAGAGCTAGGAATGAAAACTATCTTTGTTCATCCCACAAAAAAATCTGAAAAAGCTGACGTAAACATTAAATCCATAAAAGAACTCCCTCAAGTAATATAATATTTAAAATAAAAAAAAGCCGATATAATTAATCGGCTTTTGTATTATGGTTCTAGATCCATACTCTACAAGCATCTATTAAATACCGTTCAGCTGCAAAAAAATCAGAGTTTTGCCTAACGTATGCCGCTAGGACAAGTTGCAATGTAACCCCTAATTTAAAGGCGTTATCCGTAAATGATTTATCACATCCTAAAATTACTGATAACTTCTCCAAACAATATTTTTGCAACATAATGCCCGCCGCTTCATGACTACGCATTTTATAAATCCGCGCTAAAGTGACAAATTGTCCAATACTAACAGCTGGATGTCCTAGATAACTTTTCTGATACCAAGGATCAATAAATGTTAATGATCCTTTGGCCACAAATACATTATCAGGCGTAAAATCACAAATCATCAAAGCTGAATCTCCTTGATTCCCAGACCAATCAATTTTCTCAAGAATTTTTATTAATTCTGAAGTTTTTGGATGGGAAAAACCTTTAATTAAAGCTATAACTTCAGTAACAAAACTTGGTGTTTTGCTATTTAGCTTTGTTGTCGCTGTTTTAGTTTGTCGAACAATCTTTTCAAAATGTTGCCATAATAAATTAAAATTATCCAAACCCGTATCCTGCTTTCTCATAGAATCTCCCAAATCAGACATCAATAAAGCTTTGCCATCAGATACAGATAATTCTTTTAATCCAGCTGGAACAATACTTTTAGCGCCAATTAATTTAAGTTGGTTATAGCCATGTATATTGGCTTCTAAATCAGCAATAGCTTCTGGTAAATTATTTGGAGCAAATTTAACAACTAACTGACCGGGGGCTTTTTGAAATCGCAAAATCTCAGACCCCCTGTGTCCCGAATCATAACATCCGAGATGACGTGCATTTAATTGACTTTCTAGGTCGTGAATATTCATAATTTATTATTTTATGTAAAAAACAATTTCATTTCAAGATATCATATAAAATGAATATCGTCAATAAAAAAACCTTAAATAATAAGGCTCAAAATAATAGTACTTTGTTATTCTAAACTAATTATGCCTCCCCCTAATAATTGACCTTTCCTATAAAATGCCACACTCTGACCAGAGGTTATTGCTCGTTGTCTACTCTTAAATTTCACAAGATAATCACCGTTTTCTCTGGCTGTTAGGGTAGCTCTAATCGGACTATGACCATACCTAATCACAGCCTGGCACTTAAATGGTAATTTAGGAACTTTACTGTTCAACCAATTGACTTCTTTAACAATTAATTCTGTGTTGTATAAAACTGAATCGTTCCAATCTTTAACTATATATAAAGAATTGGTATCATAATCACATTTAGCCACATAGAACGGTCCTATACCGCCAATCTTAATACCTCTTCTCTGCCCGACCGTATAGAAATATAAACCTTTATGTTCTCCTACTACCTCACCATCCATAGTTTTGATCTGACCAGGATTTTCTTCTAAATGCTGACCAAGAAATATATTATGATCGCCAGACAAGAAACAGATATCCTGACTCTCTTGTTTTAAATGAGGCAGACCAGCCTCTGCAGCTAAGCGCTTCACTCGAGATTTTTTCATATCTCCAACCGGAAATGTAATCTTGTTTAATTTATCTTGGGTAAGATTATATAGAAAATAAGTTTGATCCTTAAAACCATCCTTAGCCAAAAAAATGGCCCAAGATTTTTTCATCTTGAAAGTTTTTACTAAAAATGTATACCAACAATTAGTTAAATAATTACGACTATATTTTTTCTTTAAATAGTGTCCCGTAGCTAAATAATCCCCACCCAGGTCTTCGGCTATTTTCAATAGCTGACCAAACTTAATCATCTTATTACATTTTACACAAGGATTTGGAGTTAAACCTTTTTTATAGCTATCTAAAAAATAATCAATAACCTCTTGTTTAAATTCCTTGCTAATATCAACTACTTTAAAATCAATACCTAAAAATTCAGCCACTCGCCTAGAAGCCTCCTCAGCCTCTTCATTAGCAAAACCTAGATGCATATACACTCCAATAACTTTATATCCTTTATCCTGTAATATTTTAGCTGCCACTGAAGAATCTACACCCCCCGACATTGCTACTACAACTGTTCTATTTTCCATATGTTAATTCTTCTAATGTTTGTAAATAATTTTTAGCAGTTTTAGACCAAGAAAACTCTTGGCTTCTTTTATAACCTAAATCTCTAAACTTTTCATACAATACTGGATCAGCTAATAGTTGATACATTCCCTGAGCAATTTCCAAAGGTGAAAATGGATCCACTAGCCAAGCGGCTTTACCAGTGATTTCTGGCAAACTAGAATTAAAACTAGTAATTGTTGGCACTCCCATGGACATAGCCTCTAGCGGGGGGAAACCAAATCCTTCATAGAAAGATGGGTAAACGAATATTTTAGCTAGAACATATAGAGCAGGCTTATCTTCATGGTCTACATAGTCGGTTAAAATAATACTTTCAGAAAATTTAGAATTCTTGATTGCTTGAAAGGTGGCCTGAGCTTTCCAGCCCTTGGGTCCGGCCAGGACCAATTTAAAATTATTAAATTCCGAATGACTTTCTCTTAGGATTTCATAACCCCGAATTAAACTAATCAAATTCTTTCTAGGTTCTAGAGTAGATAAGGATAGGATAAATTGATTTGGTAACTTATATTTTTCTTTAATCTTAGTTTTTTGCTCATCACTGATCTTCCTATTAAATTCTGGTTCTAAACCAGAATAGATTACTTTTATCTTCTGCTCTGGCACTGCTAATAATTCCATTAAATCACGCTTAGTATTTTCCGATACAGCAATAATCTTATCCATATTCTTAATTAACTTCTTGATATTAAGAGATTTATGCCAAAAATTCTTTCTTTGGCTAAAAAACTCTTTATAGCGTAAAAAAGATAAATCGTGCACGGTCATAATCTTTTTTGGACCACTAGTTAAAGACAGGAAATTAAAATGAGGCGCCCAAACACAATCCACTCCACCCATTAATTTATCTATCTTAGGATAATTAAAAATTTTCTGTAATAAGTAATTAAATACTTTATTAGGATAACGACTAGAAACTACTTTGTAATTACCCGGCAGCTTTGGGATATTAACCGGCTTAGCAGAATTATAATACAAGATATATTCGTTTTCCTGATCAGTACTTAATAATTCTGTTAATAGATTAAAAGTATAGTTGGAAACTCCACTATAGTATCTATCCATCAAAGTTCTAATATCTACACCTATTTTCATAAAATATTTTTAAAATCTTATATATCTATAATATAAAAACCTCGCAATACAGCATCACAAATTAAATCATTTAAAAAATCCGAATCTTTCTTTAATTGACTCTTCCTAAGATAACTCAAATAATACTTCCTTTCCTTAGCCTCAACAATAGCCGGGGGCAAATTATTATCAAGCAACATGGCTGTCATTATCAGCCTGCCTATCCTTCCGTTACCATCAGAAAATGGATGAATTTCTTCAAATCTACTATGAATATACGAAATATAGCTGACAACATCCTCTGCTTTTATATTAATCTTTTTAATTAATTCAGTCATTAGACCAGGCACTGATAGATGATTGGCGGTTGGAACATTAGACCCTACTATTCTAACACCCTGGCGCCTATACTCTCCCGCATCATCCCGTATGCCGTTCATTAATAAGGAATGGAGTTTTAAAATTAATTTTTCATCTATCTTTCCTTTTTGAAGATAAACAAACAAAAATTTTGCGGCTATTTGGTGATTTTTAGCCTCCAGATGTTCAATTAAATTTTTATTAGCAATTGTTTCATTACGAAAAATAACCGCAGCTGTTTCATCCTCAGTTAACGTACTACCTTCAATGCGATTTGTATTATAAGTTAATAATAATATAAATTCTTGATAAATGTCAGGGCGTTTTAAAATAAAGCTTAAAATATTCTTATATTTTTTAGACTTTGTTTTTATAATTTCCTTTTTAACAGCTAGTCTATCCTTATTTATTATTTTTACCCCACTATATTCAAACAATACCACATCTATTAAATCAGCCCTTCTTCTATGCGGTTGAGAGCGATTATTAATCCAGCTATTTAATGTAGCAAAAGAAACCCCCAGTTTCACAGCAAGTTTTTCTTGGGTTAACCCAGATAATTGTTTTATAATTTTTAGCTTCTCTGATATTTTCATACATTATTATTATATAAAACTTTATAAAGTATGTCAATATCTATTACTCTATAAAGTTTGACAAAATAATTTTATCCATGAAAAAAGAGGGCTACTTCCCTCTTTCTTTTTTAATAACAATTATTTCCTATGTTCTTTAATAAATTCTAGAATTTCCCGCTTAAATCTATCTTTGGAAAATTTTAAAGCATACTCTCTTATCTTTTCTGGTTCAAACTTATAATTAGAAAAAGATTCAATAACTTTAATTAAATCAGTAGCAGTTTGCTTTTTGAAAAATATACCAGTCTCACCTTCTTTGACAGTTTCTGTTGCTCCGCCCTTTTTATAGGCAATTACTGGCCGTCCGGCAGCCATAGATTCAACAACAGTAATACCGAAATCTTCTTCTTGTGGGTTAATAAAGGCCAAGGCTCGACTATATAGCTTGGCTTTTTCTTCATCAGTCACTCTGCCTAGGAATTCAATATTTTCTGCTCCCTGAGCAATTTTTTCCAATCTAGCTTTATCAACTCCATCACCAAAAATTTTTAGTTTATATTTAGAGCCTAATTTTTTAAAAGCTTCGACTACTATATCCACTCTCTTATAGGGGGCTAAACGACAACCAATTAAAAAGTAATCTTCAACCTCTTTACTGACAGAAAAAATATCTGTTTCTACTGGCGGATAAATCACCACTGAGTTTCTTCTGTAATATTTTTTTATTCTCTTTTTTACTGTATATGAATTAGCAATAAAATGATCCACCCTATCCGCAGCTAATCTATCCCAAGTTCTTAATCTTGTTAATATCAAAGAAATAATTTTCTTAAGGTACTTATTATACTTTAACTCATTAAGATACTGATGGGTATCACTCCAAAGGTAACGAGTTGGCGTATGACAATAACAAATATGTAATGTTTCCGGCATAGTGATAACTCCTTTGGCAAACGAGCTGGTGTCTGATATCACTAAGTCAAACCCTCTTAAATCAAAAAACTCTACCGCCATTGGCATAAACGGCAAGTACCATTTATAGTGACTAACTCCTCCTGGCAATCTTTGAATAACTGAAGCTTCTATATGTCTGTCTTTATAATATTTTCGAGCGTTCTTTTTATCATAAAGCAAGGTATAGATAGGGGCTTTCGGGAACATTGGCAAAAAAGTCTGTAGGACTTTTTCAGCACCACCGTCTTGAGCTAGATGATCATGTATTAAAGCGGTCTTCATATTATTCAGCCTCCCGATGACGAATTACCGCCCAGGGAGTTTTTAATAAAATATTTATATCTAATAACATAGACCAATTTTCAATGTAATATAAATCCAATTTTGCTTCTTCATCAAATAATAAATCACTTCGACCAGATATTTGAGCTAGGCCTGTAATTCCTGGCTTAATAGTCAATGACTTCCTATGATTATTTTCATATTTAGCCACTTCCTCTGGTAAATGTGGTCTTGGACCTACTAAACTCATTTTACCAGAAAAAACTAAAAATAGTTCTGGTAACTCATCGATACTCCAACGTCTAATAAATCGACCCATTCCCGTAACGCGAGGATCATCTTTTATCTTTACCATGGGCCCGTCTGGTCTAATATTCTTATTAGCCAATTCCTTATAGCGCATGTTATCACTCTTTGGGATCATAGATCTAAATTTCAGATAACGAAATGGTTTACCGCTTTCTCCAATACGATATACATAGGAACCATCATCACGACGAGAAAAGAACACTGGCCCTCGAGAGTCTAGCTTAATTAATATAGTAACTATCAATAATAAAGGAGAAAGAAAAGCTATTAATAACCCTGAGAAAATAATATCAAAAATTCTTTTAGTAATTCGACCCCAACCTTCTAAAGTAGTTCTTTTTACTTCCGCCACTGGGATACCAGCCAATTCCATTACTTCTGTTCTTAGAACTTTAACTCCTAATAGATCAGCAGCGTATTTAAAAACAATGTGGTTATCCGTAGCAAAATCATATAATTTTAAAGTCTCGGCCTTGGAAAGATTGGGATCAGACTGAATAATTTCATCTATTTCTTGATCTTTAATAAACTCGGCTAACTCTGCCCAAGTTTCTGATTTTATTTCTCTCACTCTCTTTACTACCTTATAGCCGGAGTTCTTACGACTAGAAAAATGATAAATTAAAGTATCAGCTGTCTTACCAGCGCCAATTAGCAACACCTTACGCACTCCCCAGCCATGTCTATATAATATTCTCTGTAACCAACGAACAAATAACCTACCAAAACTAACATAGAAAATAGCGAATATCCAACCCGCTAATACAATAAAACGAGAATCAAACAATTCTCGACGGAAAAAAATTAAAATCACAATTAATGCTAGTCCGGTTGAACAAGCTAAAAACACTTTATGTATTTCTTGACCCAGCTTCCTAGAACTCTTAATAGAATACAGTCCAGCAAATGTAAAAATCACTAGCCATAGTAAACTAATTATAAATAGAGCTGAAATATATTCATTAAAAGGTAGATCGAATATAACCGGTCTAATACCTCTAGTAAATTCCGAAAAACGCAAGTAATAAGCACTAATACCTGCTAAAAATATCATTAGGAAATCCACTGGCACTAACAAAAAGGATAGCCATAGATGTGTCTTTTTCATATTTATATAAATGTTTAAAAAGTAAAAAAAGGGTGGGCTGTAAGCCGGATTCTGTCAAGGATGATCATCTATCTTGTTCATTTATTGCTAAACGAATCTTGCGAGCTACTTGTTCCTCAAAGAGGTTTGCTCTTGCTCCAGGCAGGGTTTACCATGCACTCTTGTCACCAAGAGGCAAAAACTGTGGCCCCTCTGAGAGACCTCAGCTTACTTTTCACCTTTCGCCGCTAGGGCTAGTATAGTCTCTGTGGCACTTTCCCTGGGATCACTCCCGGTGGGCGTTACCCACTACCGCTTTCCTCACCTAAAATTGGTGATTTGGAGTCCGGACTTTCCTCTCAATCTTGTAAAAAGAAAGAGCGATCATCTGCCTACCCTTTAAATAAATATAGTATATAATCACGAAAAAGTCAAAAGAAAATACCCCTATAAACCAGGGGTATTTAACAAAAAACCTAAAAATATGAAAAATAAAAGCTGTCCTAAATGAGACAGCTTTTTTTTGACTATATATTATTATCCCAAAATAAAAAAGTGTCAAGGGTAATTCTGTTGATAACTATCCACAATTTGATCTTTAATCAAAATTCCTTGGAAAATCTTCATTTCATCCAAACGATAATAGAAATTTTCAGCAATAATTTTTAATTTATTTGGTTTCTCAGCTAACCAAGTCTTATTCCAAGTCATTTTCTCTTCCTCATCAACATACAATCTAAGTTGATAATCATAGGAATCATAGACTAAGACTATCTGATGCCAGGCATCGTCATTCGGTATAATATCCTGAGGTATTAAAATAGTCTGATTATTAAAAATAATTTTAGACTGGGTTGGAGTAATTACAATACCAAATAAACTATTAACAGCAGAAGAGAGTAATATTCTACTTCTACCTCCGGATGGATAGGCACTGTTTTGCCACCAGAATTCTAAGCTAATATCTTCACCTACAAAACTACCTAAATTTGCAGATATTTCTAATTGCTGATTATAATCATGCTCAATACCAAAACCATTCACCCCCAAAGACCAAAGCTCTGGAACAATTTCCATATTGTAACCACTAACAGAATCTGCGACTGTGTTCCCTGTTCCTTCTGAAAAAGACCAATAATGCTTTACTTCAGCTACGGATTGACTAGAACGTTCTGTCTTAGGCTCTAAAGGTTCAAGACTATCAGCAATCTCTGCAATTTCTTCTAAACTCAAAGTCTTATTAAATATAGCTAGCTCATCAATATAAGAGTGGTTATTATCTTCGGAAATGCTCAAGTGACCGAAATCTGACAAATAAGAACCAATTTCTTTTTCTAGAGATAATTGACCATCCTGATATATTTTTAATGAAGATGAGGCTAATTCAGTAGTAATTGCTAGGTGATGCCAAGTATTATCACTAAACAAAGACAGGTCATAAATCCTGGATCGTCCTTGATTGGGTAAATAAATATCACTATATGATGTGCCTAGAATCAGAGCTAAATTATTATCTTCCTGATTCTCCCATCCTAGAAGTAATCGACTGTTATCAGCTGGTAATTTATAAAATAAACTAACTGTGAAATTGTTATTATCTAAACCATTCACCCATGGCAAAACAATAGGATCATCTCGATAGGCCTGTTGTATCCCACAGCCCCATTTGCCTGGATCCCAATTAATCATTTGACTAATATTATTATCCGAAATACTATCCTGCGCGTTATCGCCTCTACAGGCATCAAAATGCCATAGAGAACCTAGAGCCTGATTAGGTAACGTCTCTGCTTCTCCACCACCAGAATCCGGGTCCCCACTAGATACCTCTAGAGGCCAGAGTAAAAAATCCTGATAATTCTGATTACTATCATAGCCAAGGGCTAACTGGCCAGATTCTTTTCCTTGTAAAATATCAATGGTGGAAGTGGCTGTTTCTTTCCTAATTAATATATTATTGGCCAAAATCTCAACCGCTGGTCCTTGTCCTTCAAATAATATGCTATCTGGACCGAACCCAACTAAATCAATAATATCTTCATCATTGAAACTACTAACCACATCTTTAGCTAGGAAAATCGAATAACCATTATCTGACCAAGTAAACTGGTCTCTGAGAGCAACTGCCTGGGCCTTAGACTTTATGTCTTCATTGGATTCATCCCGAGCTATTAAATAATAAGAGTTAGGCTGGATAACCCTCTCACCAAAATAATTTGCATCTTCATCGGCATTAAATCTAATTAATATACTGGGATCTGTGGCAGTTTTTGTTTTTTCTAATCTAATATCTTCATGGGCTAGATCAACAGCTTGAAAACAAGGATTATATATTTCAATCCAGTCATTATTAGCCTCAGCAAAAATTCTACTAATCACTAATTGATCAACACACTCATTAACTGGATCTTCTACTGGGACTTCTACAACTCTGCTAGAACCAGAACTAACAGAGGGCGAACTATAATTACTTGTATTAGAAATAATAGGTACCTCTATTATTACCTGGGTATCTTCTTCAACCTCAATTAGATCAGGATCGACAATATTGTCATAAATAAGATCGTTTTGTTCAAAAGGATTATTTATTATCTCCGGCTCTATACTTGGTTGATTAATTAACTCTCTAAAATATGCTAAATCTTGATCCAAATTATCCTCTACCTCCTCTGAGTCGCAAACGCCGGAAAAGAGCCCTAGCTTTTGATTCTGAGCCAAATTATGGGCACTAACAATCCGGTTGACCTTATCTTGGTCTTCGGCAACTGAGCAATTTTTATTATCTTCACAAAGAAATGGCACAGCCAAGCCCTCTCTGGTTAATCTTTCATTTACAAACACCCAATTACCTTCCTCTTTGACATAAACATAACGTAACCAACGACCAAAATTATCCATTTCTAGATTACTATCCTTTTCTAATCTAACTTCTTTAGATTTTAATAACTCTTGGTTTCTTTCTGCCGCCACCCAGGCTAAACACTGGTCATTTTTTCTAAATAAATTCTTTAATTCTGGAGTATCCATGCCAATGTATCGGACCTTCTGACCATTAGTTAATATAATAGTATCACCATCAACGACCCTAAGAACTTTATATATATTATCTGGCTCTACCACTGATTGAACAATCTTCTCTACTAAAGCTTCCGCGACTGGAACTAATAAATCTTCAGTAGATATTTCTGGAGCCACAACCTCCTCTGAAAAAATTTCTTCGGCCGAGACAAAAGCTTTCTGACTATTAAAATAATCTACTACCTTTTTCACAACTGATAACGGCTGATTTATAAAAGCCCATTTCAGGGCTATTCCTAAACCACTCTTCCCAGCTCTAATATCAGAATCTAAAGACTCACTGGCTATTTGGATATCTACTTCTACATCTTCTAGGTTAGTTTGTAAAAATTGGGTGTATGGTAGAAAAAAATACCTATTACCCTGATATTGCTTACCGGCATTAAAGCCAAATATCTCTGGAGCGGGAAAAAAAGTGTTAGTATAGGGATTTATTCTAGAAAACTCTCTAACCTTAGAAAAAACATCTCCACGACTATTAAATCTACTATAATCATCATAGCCATCTGGAGTAATATCTATACTATAATTTTGCTGATCATATTCTAATTGAGATAAATCATAGGGATTGCCTATACCAGCGCTTTCATAAAGTTTTTCTGTTAAACCAACACAGGTCCAGTCTCCACTGCCAGGTCCTTTTTGATTATGGAAATCAAAATCATAGGCAAAATCATATTCGGCTAAAGTTTCGGCTAACATAGCCACTTTTAATCTTTGCTCTTCAGTTAAGTTTCTAGGAATTTTAGCTCCTAGAAATTCCTCCTTACGACTTAAATCTACAAAATATTTAGCAGGGGTTTTAACAACTCCGCCAGCCAGAGCTTCAATCACATAATGTTCACCCTCGCTTTCGCCAATATAAATACCTACATGACCAGAATAAATATTTTTTACCATTCCCTTACTAGCCTTTATTAACTCTTCCTCATTGTAACCATACATTCGACCATTATCTGAAGTACGATAAAGTAGGCTGCCGATGGGTAAAGCCCGGGCCATTTTAACATTCCAAGACAAACAAAGCATTAGGCTAAAGAATAGTATTATTAAAATTTTCTTAGTCATATAACAAAGAATTAACTAAAATTTGATTTTGATTATTAAAACTATACATCTTCAACCATTCCTTCACTTCTAGGGAATAAAAATTTGAATAACTGTTTAATAGAAATAGTAATGACTGTTCTAAGCCAAGATCGTGAAAATCTAATAAACGAACAAAGATATCCAAATCTGAAACAAGAAAATATCGGTCTTTCTCTTTTATATTGCTTAATCCCTTTATAGCTTCTTTTA
>CAZIJG010000008.1:0-39610 GCA_964539545.1 uncultured Gammaproteobacteria bacterium
ATTAGATATTAAATTACCAGAGTTAGACAAAGAATTAAATCGTAAATTAAATAAACATGTATATAATTTTGGTTATCTAGGTTACGGAGTTTGTGGTCCAGCCTGGAATAGATTATATTTCCTAGATATCTTAACTAGCTTAGTCAAGCAGAAAGTTAAAGCTAAAAAATCTTTAGATAAGCTGATTAGGGATAAAGAGAATTTAAAAGCAAAACAAAAGAGATTATTTAGAGTTTTAAATATCCATAGAGATCACCAGAAGATTTTTCAATTTTCTCAGCAATTAGTTTTAACTAGGGGCACTAGAAAAGACACTATGTTCTTTAATTATTTTGTCATGGAGCGTTTATATGCTGAGATTGGTCGTAGATTCTTTATTACAGTTAGACAGGTCCGTTATTTATATCCATATGAATTTAAAAAAGTATTATTAGATAATAAATTAGATATTAATTTATTGAATGAAAGATTTAAGTATAGTTTGCACTACTCTACAGGAGTTTTAGAGAAAGATGTTCTATTAGACGGTGAAGCTGCTAAAAAATTCAATAGAGCCCAAGACTTTATTAAAGAGAAGATTGGTGATGTAAGTATATTATTAGGAGATTGTGCTTCGCCCGGTAAAGTTAAAGGAGAAACTGTAGTAGTTAACACTATTGAGGATATGGCTAAAATGAAACAAGGAGATATTCTGGTTTCTATTGCCACTAATCCTAATTTAGTACCGGCTATTAAGAAAGCTAAAGCAATTATTACGGATGTCGGTGGTATTACTTGTCACGCCGCAATCATTTCTCGTGAATTAAATATTCCTTGCGTGGTGGGAACAAAAATTGCTACCAAAATATTAAAAGATGGTACAATAGTGGATGTAGATGCTGCCCATGGTAAAATTAATATTATTAAAAAGATTAAAGAAAAATAATTAGATAAATATGTTTATTAAAAACTTTTCACAACTTAATAAAAAATCCGTTGACGAGGCCGGAGGCAAAGGCGCTTCTCTAGGTGAAATGACCCAAGCTAAAATTCCCGTACCACCAGGAATAGTGATTTCAGCTGAAGCTTTTGATTATTTTCTAGATTTAACTAATCTTAAACAAGATATAGACGCCCAGTTATCCAAGGTTAATTATGACGATGTAAATAGTGTGGATCGTTATTCTAATGTGATTAGAGATGTAATTTATGATGCCCCCATGCCAGAGGAATTGGGTAAGGAAATTATAAAAGAATTTAAAAAACTTAAAACACCATTTGTAGCCGTTAGATCTAGTGCTACCGCTGAAGATTCTTCAATAGCTTCTTGGGCCGGTGAGTTAGAAAGTTTTCTAAATACTACAGAAAAAACATTATTGGAAAATGTTAAAAAATGTTGGTCTTCGTTATTTACTCCTAGAGCTATTTTCTATCGCAAAGAGAAAGATTTACATAATACTCATGTATCAGTGGCAGTAGTAATCCAGGAGATGGTGGAATCTGAAATTTCTGGTATTGCTTTCACAGTGCATCCAGTTACTCAAGATTATAATCAATTATTAATTGAAGCTGGCTATGGATTAGGCGAGGCGATCGTGTCTGGTTCTGTGACCCCAGACAGCTACGTGATTGATAAAGAAGGAATGACAATTATTGATATTAATATTAGTCAGCAGGAAAGATCTATTGTGAAATGTTTGAAAGAAGGAGTTAAATGGAAAAATATTAATAAGGCTCTACAAGAAAAACAAAAATTAGATGGTAGACAGATTATGGAGTTAGCTGAACTTTGCAAGAAGATTGAAAAACATTATAAATTTCCCTGTGATATCGAATGGGCTTATAAAAACAAGACATTCTATATCACTCAATCTAGACCGATTACTACTTTGAACTAAAGATTAGATAAAAAAAAGACCTGTATTAATACAGGTCTTTTTTGTATAGTTTTTATTACAGTGAAATTTTTTCAGCTACATAATCAATATCTTTATCTCCTCGGCCGGACAAGTTAACAATGATTATTTTATCTTTCTTTAAGGTGGGAGCTAACTTCATTACTTGAGCGATAGCGTGTGAACTCTCCAGGGCTGGGATAATACCTTCGGTTTTAGAAAGTTCTTGAAAAGCTTCCAAAGCTTCAGTGTCGTTTGCTGTTACATACTCGACTCGAGCTTTATCTTTAAGATCCGCATGTACTGGTCCAACACCAGGATAATCTAAACCAGAGGCAATCGAATGTACCGGTAGCGGTTTACCCTTTTCGTTTTGCAATAGGTAAGTAAACATACCGTGAATGTTTCCGGGTTTTCCTAGAGTGAGGGTGGCTGCATGTTCGCCTGGTTTAAAACTTTTTCCGCCAGGTTCGACGCCAATCATTTTAACATCATCATCAAGAAATTCGTGAAATAAGCCAATGGCATTTGAACCACCACCAACGCAAGCTAGTAGATAGTCGGGTAACTGGTTTTCTTGTTTTAAAATTTGTTGTCTGGCCTCTTTGCTAACTACAGACTGAAAGTCTCGTATCATCATCGGGAAAGGGTGAGGGCCAACTACTGAGCCAATACCAAAGAATATGTTTTCAGGGTCTTGCACAAAGGCCTGAAAAGCGCTGTCTACGGCGTCTTTTAAGCATTTACCACCAGATTTCACACTAACTACCCTGGTTCCTAATAATTTCATTCTAAGGACGTTAGGATGTTGTTTTTGTATGTCAATTTCTCCCATGTGAATCTCGCATTCAATGCCTACTATAGCGGCTGCTGTGGCTAAGGCTACACCATGTTGTCCAGCCCCAGTTTCTGCTAATAGCTTTGTCTTGCCCATCTTCTTAGCTAATAAAGCTTCTCCTAAAGTATGGTTGATTTTATGAGCGCCAGTATGATTTAAATCTTCACGTTTCAGATATATTTTTGCTCCACCTAACTTTTTAGTGAGACGCTTGGCATAGTACAACGGAGATGGTCTGCCAACATAGTTTTTTAATAATTCACTATATTCTTTTTGGAATTCTTGATCATGAGTAGCTTCTTGGTAGGCTTTAGCAATATTATCGAAGATAGGAATTAATCGAGGAGGAATCTTTTGCCCTCCGTATTTACCAAAATATCCTTTTGTATCTGGTGAAGTTTTTAATGAGTTTTTCATATTGTTATTATTATTTATTTAAGTTAATACAAAGCATGGTTTAATGATAATTAAACTTGCCAGTAGTAAGTTGCTTTGTTGTGGAATTTGTATTTTATAAGGTTAAAATAAAAAAACAGCCTTCCGTTTAATCTAGGAAAGTTGTTTGATATCTAATCTATTTTGGTTTATTTTTTATTCAAACCAAAACACAACCTTCCGAGAGAAAGCCAAGTAGACCAAGAGTTGGTTGAGTTTTGTTTAGTTGTTTGAAATAAACTTTTCATATATAAGATATTCTACCGTGAATCGTTCCTTTGGTCAAATGCTACTATTGCCAGCACTGTTTTTTTCTTATATAATAAAAGCTAATATTGTGTAAAATAATTTTTTATCAACATGGAACAAAAATTCATTCAAGTAAGAGGAGCTAGAGTTAACAATTTGAAAAACATTTCTGTAAATTTGCCTCGTAATAAATTCGTAGTTATCACTGGGTTATCTGGTTCAGGAAAGTCTTCGTTGGCTTTTGATACAATTTATGCTGAAGGACAAAGAAGATATGTAGAATCATTGTCAGCCTATGCCAGACAATTTATAGACTTAATGGATAAACCAGACGTAGAAATGGTGGAAGGATTATCTCCGGCTATCTCTATTGATCAAAAATCTGTTTCTCATAATCCCCGTTCTACAGTCGGTACTGTAACGGAAATTTATGATTATTTGAGATTATTATTTGCTAAAATTGGCACACCCCATTGCCCTATTTGTCATAAAAAACTTACCAAATATATTTCTAAAGATAGTAAACATAATCCCTCAATATTTTTAGTTTGTCGGGAATGTAATTTTCACATGACTAAATTAAAGCCGGGGGATTTTTCTTTTAATTCTTCTCGTGGGGCTTGTCCAAGTTGCGCGGGGCTAGGAACTAGATTGGAATTAGATCCTAAGCTGATTCTTAATGAAAAGTTGAGTTTTAATCAAGGAGCTATAAAACCTTTATCTCGTTGTCGGTTTACTGGTTTAAGCAATCTGAATAGTGATATTGCTAAGGTAGCGGAGAAACATAGCGTAGATTTAAATAAAGCAATGAAAGAGCTGACTTCAAAAGAAGTTAGTATTATTTTATACGGTGAAGATAATTGGGAAGGAATTATTTCTTTTTTACAAAAAAAATATGATGAAACAGACTCTAGATATCTACATCAAGAGCTAGATCAGTATATGAGAGTGTTACCTTGTAGTACTTGTGACGGAAAAAGATTAAAACCAGAAATATTGGCAGTAGAGATTGCTGGCTATTCTATTTATGATTTAGTAACTAAAACTATTTCTGAATTGAAGAAATTTTTTATTGATTTAGAAAAATCTAAGAAAATTAATGAAAGGAATAAGCAGGTGCTTACTCCAGTAGCCAGAGGTATTAAGGCTAAGTTAGGATTATTAGAAAATGTAGGTTTAAATTATTTAACCGTAGATAGAAGTGCCGTTACTCTATCCGGTGGTGAAGCTCAACGTATTCGTTTAGCCACTCAAGCCGGGTCTTCATTGATCGGAGTGTTATATATTCTAGATGAGCCTTCAATTGGCTTACACCAAAGAGATAATGATAAGTTAATCGAGACTTTAAAAGTTTTAAAAGATAAAGGTAATACTGTAATTGTGGTAGAACATGATGAAGCAACAATCTTGGCAGCTGATCATATAATTGATGTAGGTCCAGGAGCGGGTGAGCATGGTGGTGAAATTATTTTTGAAGGAACTCCAGCTCAGATTAAAAAAAATACCAAGTCTTTAACTGGCCAATATATTTCTGGCAAGAAAAAGATTGTAGCCCCTGCTAAATATAATAAAGGGAGTGGTAAGTTCATTGAAATAATTGGAGCTACAGAACATAATTTACAAAATATTGACGTTAAGATTCCTCTGGGAAAATTTGTGGCTATTACTGGCGTATCTGGTTCAGGTAAATCTACTTTAATGACAGATATTCTAGCTAAAGCCCTAAGTAAGAAGTTCTATCGAGCTAAAAACTTCCCTGGTAAACATAAGAAACTTACTGGTTTAGATAATATAGATAAAGTAATTAATATTGATCAATCTCCAATTGGCCGTACTCCTAGATCCAATCCGGCTACTTATACCGGAGCCTTTACTCCTATTAGAGAAATCTTTTCTAATTTGCCTGAAGCTAAATTAAGAGGTTTTGACGCTGGATCTTTCTCATTTAATATGCCAGGGGGTCGTTGTGAGCATTGCTCAGGTGATGGTTATATTAAAATTGAAATGCAGTTTTTATCCGATGTGTATGTAAAATGTGATGTTTGTCAGGGGAAAAGATATAAGAAGAAGACTTTAGATTTATATTATAAAGATAAGAATGTCTACGATATTTTAGAAATGACAGTAGAAGAGGCTATGGGCTTTTTTAGGCAAACTCCAGCAGTCTATCAAAAATTAAAGACTTTATATGATGTTGGTTTGGGCTATATTAAATTAGGACAACCAGCTACCACTTTATCTGGTGGTGAAGCTCAGAGAGTTAAGCTAGCTACAGAATTATCTCGTAGAGCGACAGGTAAAACATTATATATTTTAGATGAGCCTACTACTGGTTTACATTTTGATGATATTAATAGGTTATTAAAAGTTTTACATCAATTAGTAGCAAAAGGGAATACTATTTTAGTGATTGAGCATAATTTGGATGTTATTAAGTCAGTAGATTGGGTAATAGACCTGGGCCCAGAAGGTGGTGATAAGGGAGGTTATATTATAGCTGAAGGAACTCCAAAACAGGTGTCTAAGATAAAAAAAAGTTATACCGGAAGATATTTACAAGATATATTAAAATAGGTTGTTCTTGATTTTTTTCATATTTTTTGTTTTAATAGTAAATTAAATAGTGTTCATTTAAAATAGCGAGAGATGAAAGATACTCAATTATTTCCAGCATTTCTGTATGGCGATTATATTGCTATACTGGTTTCAATTACAGGTTTATTTATTATTGGTTTGATAGTCGGATGGATATTTTATAGATGGTTTAAAGTTGAGAGACTTTCGATTTCCCAATTCCTATTAAATTTTATAATAGGAGCAGTTCCTCTGGTAATTATGCTAATCATAATTTATGATGTATCTGGATTAGTTAGTAAGATGGTGTCTACTGGCTTTTTTTCAATTGTTGCCTATATTGCAGCTCAGACAATCGTAAGAAGATAAAATAAAAAACTCGGAATATTCCGAGTTTTCTTCTATCTCTTGACTAAGCATCCTTTTTATGATTTAATAAGTAAATCCTTAAAAATGATTAGTTATGAGATCTTTTCAATTTGTATTTGTTATGTTGCTACTTTTTACTGCAACTTTCTTTTTTGGAGTTTTTTTTATTCCAGAAATATTCAGAATTGTTATCAGCTTTATTAAAGACTCTGTTTTATTAGTTTTTGGTTTAGTAGCTGTTTTCACGGGGTTAACTGGTTCTATAGGTGGAGCTATTTCCACTATTGTGACCTGGGAGACTTCTAAAAAAACTAAGCCACAAGTTTTTTGGATAAGTGTCGTGGCTGGTAGTATGCAGATAGTGTTTGTTTGGTTATTTTTAGCTGTTAAAGCTAATTGGGGAGGAGCATCCTGGGAAATGAGTGGTTGCTCAGCTATTGCGTTCTTGTTAGGGTTATTTATTGTAGGACCTCGACTTGGTTCGTTTTGGTATTTTAAAATCAAAGATTTTTTTATAACTCGGATTTAATTCCGAGTTTTTTTTATTTTATTATACTTAAAATTTGTTTATGCACCTTACCATTACTACCGATAAAATCAAGACTATTAATGTCCCAGGCTTTATTCTTGAAATTTGTTACTCTACCGCCAGCTTCTCGTATCATTAATGCACCAGCTGCCACATCCCAGGAATTAGCCCCAGGGATAGTAATAGACTCAATGCGGCCACAAGATACATAGGCTAGTTCGATCGAAGCGCTGCCTAGCGACCGGCAATCTAGTTGCTTTAGTTTTTGTTGTTTATAGTATGCAGTGGCTCGTTTTATATCTTTTGTTTCTCGGCTAGAGCAGAAAGCATTAATTACATTACCGTCTTTGTGATTAGATACTTGGATCCTTTTTTTGTTTAGAAAGGCTCCTTTGCCTTTCTCAGCCTGGAAGGTTTCATTTAATATTGGAGCATAGATAATTCCTAGTACAATTTTATTTTTATAAGCTAGGGCTAAACAGGTACTCCAAAGTGGATTATGCATGGAGAAATTAGTGGTGCCATCTAGGGGATCAATAATCCATAAATAATCTGAATTGGTATTAATTTTTCCAGCTTCTTCGGAGAGGATTCGGTGTTCGGGAAAATTCTTTTTAATCATGTTGATAATAACTTTTTCAGCTGCTAAATCGGCTTTAGTGACAATTTCGTTTTTAGCCTTAAATTTAACATTATTACGATTAAATTTATTATAACGTTTGGCTAAGACATCACCAGCCTCCTGGGCAGCTTTTTGGGCAATCGTTCGGATTTTATTCGTTATCATAATTATTTGATTAATTCTAAGATTTTTAATTCAATATTTTTTTTGTCCGGTTCCCAAAAAGCAAAAGTAGCTTTTTGGAACATTCCTCCTAGGGTACCAGGATTAACAATTTTAATGTCTCCTTGAGTTTCTATCCATGGTTTGTGAGTGTGACCATAGAATACTATATCTAGATCAGGCCTTTTCTCTAGTAATTCATGGATTAAATAAGGTTCATGACAAAGTCCAATTTTATGACCAGCTAATGTAACAATTCCAGTGCGACCTAAAAAATGAATGTTTTCTGGTTCTAGATCAGAAGGATCATAGAGTTCTTGATTGCCGGATACTAGATAAATATTATTTTTAAAGCCGGTTGCTAATCTTTGTAAGGATTCATTATTAGTTATATCACCCGTACAAAGCAAGACGTTAATGTCTTGCTTGTTGGCCCAATCTAAAAATTTGTCTAGATTAGTTAAGTTATCGTGGATGTCAGAAATTATTGCAATTTTCATATTAAAAAAACTCCCGCTTGTTCAGCAGGAGTCATTTTTATTTTCTTAGATTAACTTCGTAGTTAATTTGTTCAATCTTTCTCATGTGACTCCTGGCTTGATCGTATTTTGTTCTTAAATAACCAGTGAAATCAAATTCAGTCAGGTAAGATATTAATTCGGAAACGTCTTCCTTGGCTCGGCCTACTTCATCCAGGTTGTTTTTGGCAGCTTGGTTAATAGCATAGCGTACCATTTCGCCAGCTACATCAGATAAAGCTCCTAGGTATGAGCTATGACTTATTTTTCTACCTTTTATTTTAGTAACTTCTTTCTTATTTATCCAAAGGTGAAATAACTTTGCTTCTAAATATTCTTCCATGGCGGCTCTGTAGGCGCCTTCTTCTTCCAGTCTCTTGTAACCGAATTGATCTTGTAGATTATCTATTTCTTTTTCTATTTTAATCATCTGTTCTGCGGCTTTAACAAAATCTGAACGATGGAGAGAAAAAATTATCCTTTTTGAATCATGTAGGATTGGATTGCTACGACTAATAATCTTGCTACGCTCTATATCTCTGATTTTATGATCCTTTTTTAAAGAATCAATTAAGGTTGTTTTTATCATATATTTATTTTAGGACCCTAAAGACCTCTTCAAGGGTGGTAAGGCCTTTTAGAGCCTTGATAATACCGTCTTGTAGCATGGTAATAGCGCCATTATTAATAGCTAGTTGTTCGATTTCGTAATCAATAATTTCTTCAGCTTGAATGGCTTTTTTTAAGTCAGGGGAGATTTCCATAACCTCATAGAGACCAAGTCGGCCTTTATATCCTAGGCTGTTACATTCTGAGCAACCGCTTCCTTTATAAAATTTAAAGTCTTTAGGAATAATATCTTTGTGTTTGTCGCTAATAGTTTCTAGAATTTTTTTAGCCTCAGCTAGGTCTTCACTTTTTGGGTGAAATTCTTTTTTACAATTATCACAAATTTTTCTAACCAATCTTTGACCAACAGAACATTCCATGGAGTTAGCTAGTAGTTGGCGAGCTACGCCTAGACCGCCTAAACGAGATACAGCACTAGCAGCACTATTGGCATGTAAAGTAGAAAGGACTAAGTGACCAGTCATGGCTGCTTCAATAGCCATATTAGCTGTTTCTGCGTCTCTAATTTCTCCAATCATCATAATGTTAGGATTCTGTCTTAATAATGATTTCATGGCTGCAGCAAAGGTATAGCCTTGTTCTTTGTCTATCTGAGTCTGCATCAAGCCTTCCATTTGATATTCGATCGGATCTTCTACGGTAATAATTTTTATATCAGGGGTATTTAGAACATTTAATATTGAATAGAGAGTAGTAGTTTTACCAGAACCAGTTGGTCCAGTAACAATAATAATTCCTTTAGTTTTTTTGATAGATTTAGTTAATGGTACTAAGCCATATGGTTCCATTCCTAGGTTCTCCATATTTAAACTCTGAGCCTGACTAGCTAGTAAACGGATAACAATAGTTTCACCATGTCCACCGGAGATAATAGAGACACGACTGTCAGCTCTCTTGTGAGGGAATTTAATACTAAAACGTCCATCAATAGTAGCTCGTCGAACATTGGTAGCTACACCAATTAATATTTTTATCTTTGATAGTAATGGCAAATAATGATCTTTAGCTAGAGAAGCAACATCATGTAATACACCATCAATACGGAAACGAACTTTTACTTGAGTTTCAGTTGGTTCAATATGAATATCTCCAGCGCTAACCTCCGCTGCCATGGCAGTAATTACCGCTAGCAAACTAGAAGTGTCTATTTGTTCCAAGCCTTTTTCAGCTGTAGTTAAATCTTTACTTAGAGCTATGGCCTTGGTCATTTCTTCTTCTTTTATTTTAATACCTCTACCAATAGTTTGAGAAATAACAATGTCATATAATTCATCAATATAATCCATGTCGCCACTAACTCGATAGACTTCGTCTAAGCTAGTGATATTTTCTAATACTTTTAATATGCCATCTTGTAACATGGTAATCATGCCGTTCTCTATGGCTTGTTGTAGGATTTTGAAAGCTGGTGCTTCTTCTAAGGTTAAAGCTTTTAATTTATCGTCCATGGTGAAGATTTCATAAATACCGATTCTGCCTTTATAACCAATAAAGTTACATTTTTCGCAACCTTTAGGATTGGCCTTATATATAATTGGTAAATCGGTTGGTACATTAATACCAGCTCGAGGAGAAATAACAGATAATATTTTTTTAATTTTTTCCTCTTCTTCTTCAACTAGTTCATGAACTTGTTGACAATGAGGACATAGTTTTCTAATCAATCTCTGACCAATTACAGCGTTGATAGCTGGGATTAAAAAATATGGTTTTACCCCCATATCAACCAGACGAGGGATTACTCCAGCAGCGTCATTGGTATGTAATGTAGATAAAACTAAGTGACCAGTTAAACTAGCTTGAATAGAAATTTCTGCAGTTTCCAAATCTCGAATTTCTCCCACCATGATAATGTTGGGATCTTGTCTTAAGATAGAACGTAGACCACTGGCAAAGTTATAATCTTTTTTGGAATTAACTTGACTTTGATTGATTCCTTCTAACTGATATTCAATTGGGTCTTCTAAAGTGATAATTTTAGTGCCTGGTTGGTTTAATTGATTTAATACTGCGTATAGAGAAGTGGTTTTACCAGATCCGGTTGGTCCAGTTGTTAGAATTAGGCCATTAGGTTTTTTTATTTCTTTTTTTAATATTTTAAGAACCTCTGGTCTGATACCTAATTCTTTGAAGGCTACTTGGATAGCGTCTGATTTAAGGATTCTCATTACTACACTTTCTCCAAAAGCTGTTGGCAAGAATGAAGCACGAACATCAATTCGTTCTTTTGGTAAATGAATATTAAAACGACCATCTTGAGGTCGGTCTTCTATATTAATTTTTACTTTAGCTAGTAACTTTATACGAGAAATAATTTTTTTCCATTGTTTTCGATCAATTGTGGCAGCATCTTGTAGAACACCATCAATTCTCACTCTGACTTCTACTCCTTTTTCTTCAGCCTCGATATGGACATCACTGGCGCCTACCTTTAGAGCCGTAGCTAGGATGAGGGTAATAATCTCACTAGTGTTTACCTCATTGATCTTATCATTTAGTTTTTTGTAATCTGATATTTCATCTCGGAATCTTTCTAAATCTTCTCCTTTAATTTCTACGCCACTATCGTATTTACTTACTTTAGGAATATTTTTGTATACTTCTAGGGCATAATTCAGGCTATTTTCTGAAACCAAGTATAGTTTGCTGTCAGTAAAATAGGTAGCATCAACTTTTGCCATGATTTCTTGAGCTTCTGCAGCCTCAGGATTAGAGGTGGCAATTCGAGCATTCTGGCCGTCATAGTAAAAACAGATAGTCTGAGCACCTGTAGCTTCTTCTTCGGTGATTAATGAAATAGCGTCAGGGCTAATAGGAAAGCCAAATAAATCGACATATTCTAATCCAACAATTTGAGCTTGAGCTTTAGTTTGTTCCTCAATATCTTTCAGTTGGATTTCTTTTTGTTTTTTGACTAATTTACCTTGAACACTATCCTCATCCAATTCATCATCAGAGTCTAGCAAGTTCGCAATAGAGGTATAATTACTCATATATCGTTAATGTTAAATTGCTATACAGCCAATAACCGGCTTAGGCCGGCTGCTATATAGCAATTAAATATAAAAACCGGTTTATTTACGTTTTTTAGCTTTTTCTTTTAGTCTTGCGATTTTACTCTTACCCTGACGTTTAACTAGAGAAATATATAGGGTAGTCCAAGCACTAATCTGAAAAGTAGTTAACATAGAACCAAACCAGATAATAGCAGCAATTAGAGAGGCTAAACCTAGGAAGGCGATTAACCAGAAAACAGCAAAATTAGATAATAAGAAGGCAAATATAATAAATGGAGCTGCAACAGCAAAGGCAGCTATAGTAATAACTAGACCAGTCAAAACGTTTATAACCACTAGAATTAGAGCCATTTCTAAACTTACAACCCAATTGTCTCTAAATAATACCCAGGCATTTTCAATCGCCTCATAAAACTTGTTTTTTTTGATTACAATAAAAGCAATAGCATATTTAGTTATTAGAGATAGACCAATAATTATTGGAATGAAGATTATAAATAGGATTACATAAATGAATATTGGTAACCATTGTCCAAGCGGAGATAAAAGAATAGGTAAAGCTATTAAAAAGAAAATAACAGCAATGACTATTTTTATTAAAATGTTTATACCTAGAACTGGCCAAAAGTGTTTTTGTCCAGTTACAGTTCCTGGGCTTAGACCTATATTTTTAGTCTTTTTACCTAGGATTTTTTCAGTCTGATCAACGATTGCTGCTTGGGAACTAACTGCTAGAATTAGGACAAAGATTGTTAAGGCAATAGTTAGTAGAAGCATTAATAGCGAAATAATGGCAGAAGTGGTATCAACAGCAAAATAGGTGCCAATATTAGCCCAAGAATCAGGACTAAACATAGTGCCGTATCGGCCAATCCCTGAAATAGTGGTCTCGCCGTTATTTTCGAAAATGTGATTTAGAATTTGGTATTCTCCGCCAGCTCCTAATAGAGTAGCGAATAATCCAAAAAACCATAAAAACTTATATCGCCAAGTCATATCAAGGGCTTGACGCAGAATTTTTCGATAAGAAAACATACTTTTAAAATTTATTGGCTTGATTGCCTTTGTGTATTATAGCCTAATTATATCATAGGCACAGACTTAATGCCAATTGTCAAATTGATTGCTAAATGTAAGTAAATCATATACAATAATTATAGAAAAAGCTTGTAATTTAAACCATGAAAACCCTATTTAAAATTAATCAAAATGACCGAAATCGGTTTATCAGCAAAGTCGTAGAGTCTAGTGCCCCTAAAGCCGATTTTTACTTTTTAGTAGTACTTTCCACTTTAATAGTAGCTTTCGGTTTAGCTAGCAATAATCTTATCTTGGTAATCGGCGGTATGTTAGTTACTCCTTTGTTATCGCCAATTTTAGCGATTGCTTTAGGAGTAGTTACTAAGGAACCAAGATTAACTTGGCGTTCACTTCGAGTTTTCTTTATTTCAGTTTGCGCTGCTATATCGATTGCTTTTATAGTGGGAACATTATCAAAGGTTTATGTTTATCGAATAGATTTGATCAGTTTAATGAAACCATCAATCTTTTCTTTTATTATTGCGGTAACAGCCGGTTTAGCAGCTAGTTATAGCTGGGCTAAGCCAGGGCTTGATCAGGTTTTGCCTGGTGTCGCAATTACAGTTACTATTATTCCGCCGCTAACTGCCCTAGGATTAGTTTTAGCTGAACAGAGCTGGTTTCTATTTTTTATGATTTTAGAATATTTCGTTTTAAATATTTTCGGTATTATTATCGCTAGTTTGATTGTCTTTATCTCTATGGAGTTTTATCGAGCTAAGCGTAAAGCCTCAGAAGAAATTATAGCCGAAGCTAAAAAATTAGCTAAATAATATAAACATATGTCTAATACAATTATTGATCAACAGCAAATTAAAGAAGTTTTAGAAAGAGGAGTGGAAAAAGTATACCCAGATCAAAAAGCTTTAGAAGCAAAATTACTAAGAGGAGAAAAGATTAAATTGTATTGTGGATTTGATCCTAGTGCAGCTTCTTTGCATATTGGACATGCTATTTTAATCAATAAATTAGCCCAGTTTCAAAAATTAGGTCATGAAGTAATTTTCTTGATAGGAGATTTTACAGGAATGATCGGCGATCCAACAGATAAAGGTTCAGCTAGAAAGAAGTTAACTAGAGAAATTGTAACGGCTAATAGTAAAGACTATAAAAAACAAGCGGCTTCATTTTTAGATTTTAAGGGCAAGAATGCTGCTAAAGTAATGTATAATAGTAAATGGAATGATAAATTAACCTTTAAAGATTTAATTGAATTATCTTCTAATTTTACTGTTCAGCAAATGGTGCAGCGAGACATGTTTCAAAAACGTATCGTTGAAGAGAAGCCAATTTATTTACATGAATTTCTCTATCCCTTGACTCAGGCCTATGACAGTGTAGTTATGGATGTAGATTTAGAGATTGGCGGTAATGACCAGATGTTTAATATGATGTGTGGTCGTAATTTAGCAAAGAATTTAAAGGGCAAAGATAAATTTGTTATGACCATGAAATTATTAGCTGACGACGCTGGTAATAAAATGGGCAAAACTGAAGGTAATGCAGTATTTCTAAATGAACTAGCTAAAGATATATACGGTAAAGTAATGTCTTGGCCAGATAATGTTATGGCCATAGCTTTTGAACTCTGTACTCAGATTCCTTGGTCAGAGGTTAAAGACATAAGAGCTCAGTTAGAAGCTGGTACAGCTAACCCTAGAGATTTAAAGATGAAGTTAGCGAAAGAGGTCACTACCATCTTCCATGATCAAGCTGAGGCAGAAGTTGCTGAGGCAGAATTTGTTCGAACTATTCAGAATAAAGAAACCCCCAGGGAAGTGGAAGAAGTGAGTTTAGGTAAAGATGAAATAAATATAGTAGAGATGCTAGCAGAAACCGGTTTGACATCTAGTAAGGGCGAAGCCAGAAGATTAATGGAGCAAGGAGGTATCAAGGTTGATCAAGAAGTAGTAAAGGATGTAAATTTAATGATTAACCTGTCTGAACCTAAATTAATTCAGAGAGGTAAGTTGAAGTTTTTGAAAGTGAAGAAGTAATTATGAGTATTTTAACTGATATAAAACAAAACTTGGCTGGTGAGATCAATAAGATTTTGGCTCAAGATCTAGTTACAACTAGAGACATAGTTTATCCCCCTAATAATAAACTAGGAGACTTATCTTTAGCTACTTTTGGAATAGCTAAAGCATTGAAGAAAAGCCCAGTTCAAATTGCAGATAGTTTAGAAAAAAAACTGACATTAATGCCAGGGGTTCATCGTATTGATACAGAGGGGCCATATATTAATTTCTTTCTAGATAATAAATATGTAGTTACGGAAACAATTGCCCAAATCTTAAAAGAAAAAGATAGTTTTGGAAATAATAAGAAATTTAAGGGTCAAAGAATCATGGTTGAGTTTGCTCATCCTAACCCTTTCAAAGCTTTCCATATTGGACATTTAAGAAATATTATTTTAGGAGAATCTTTAGTTAGATTGTTAGAGTTCAGTGGCGCTAAGGTTATTAGAACTAATTATCAGGGTGATGTTGGTATGCATATTGCTAAGTGTTTATGGGCTTTTAAAGACATAGATGTTAAAGATTATCCAGAGGATAATGATGATAAAGTAAAACTATTGAGTAAATGTTATGTTAAAGGAGCTAAGGCTTTTGAAGAAAACGAGAAAATTAAGGAAGAAATTAAAGGAATCAATGAACAAATTTATGCCCAAAAAGATAAACAGATAAAAGAGCTGTGGGAGACCGGAAAGAAATGGAGTTTGGATAAATTTCAAGATATTTATAACAGAGTGTATACCAGATTTGATAGAGAATACATGGAATCAGAAGTAATGAATGATTGTTTGAGATATGTTGAAGAGGCTAAGAACAAGGGACTTTTAGAGGATAGCCAGGGTGCAGTAATTTTTCCTGGAGAAAAGTATGGTTTAGAAACTAGAGTATTTTTAAATTCTCAAGGTTTGCCTACTTACGATGGAAAAGAATTAGGCTTAGCTTATCGTGAATTTACTGACTTTGGTAAATTAGATCTCTGTGTTCACAATGTAGCTGTAGAGCAGATCGGATTTTTTAAAACTAATTTTAAAGTACAAGAATTATTGGATCCAGATAGATTTAAAGGCAAGCAATATCACAATGCCTATGAGTTTGTTGGTTTAATAAAAGGTAAGATGTCATCAAGATTAGGAAAAGTGGTTTTAGCTGAAGATGTTTTAAACTTGTCTAAAAACAAGATTAAAGAAATTATCAAGCAGAGAAATAGTCAGGCTGATAAGTTAGACGTGGTTGCTGAAACTTTAGCAATTACAGCAGTGAAATATGCTTTCTTGAAACCCAGTGCTTTCAAATATCTAGCTTTTGATCTGGAGGCCAGTATTAGTTTTAATGGTAGTTCAGGTCCTTATATTAATTATACGTATTCTAGAATTAAAAGTATTTTGAAAAAAGCAGGAAAGTTTAGGGCTAGTAAAAAAACTTTAGAGAATCTAACAGAAGAAAGAGAAATTATTATAGGTATAGAATTGGCTAAGTTTAATGAAGTTGTTGAGACTGCGGCTAATGAATATGATCCATCTCAATTAATTAAGTATTTGTTTGATTTATCTCATCTATTTAACGACTATTATCATCAAGTCTCTATTTTAAAGGTAGAGAATAAATTGAAAAAAGCTAGATTACAATTAATTGGTGCTGTGGTTCAAGTATTGGAGACGGGCACTAACCTATTAGGTATCAAGCTAGTCGAGAATATGTAATAAAATTAATTTTAAATATATGGCAGAGAAAAAAACAATGGAGAACATAATCGCTTGGGCAAAACGACGTGGTTTTGTATTTCCTTCTTCTGATATTTATGGTGGATTTAGCGCAGTTTATGATTTAGGCCCATATGGCGTTGAACTTTCAAATAATATTAAAAATGCTTGGTGGAAGACTATGGTGCAAGAGAGGGAAGATGTTGTTGGCTTAGACTCATCTATTTTTATGAATGCTAAAGTTTGGGAGGCCAGTGGCCACACCACCGGATTCTCTGATCCGCTAGTAGAGTGCAAAAAATGTCATAGTCGTTTAAGAGCAGATACCATGTTAGAAGATATTGGCGTGTCAGCTGATGAAAAGATGGCAGTAGAAGAAATTCAAAAGAAATTTACAGATAATGTTAAAAAATTAAAATGTCCTAATTGCGGAAATCAAAAATTTACTGATTTAAAAAAGTTTAATTTATTGGTTCAATCTAATCTGGGCAATTTTACTAGTGACTGGACTAAAGAGCCAGTATATTTACGAGGTGAGACTTGTCAGGGCGTTTATGTTAATTACAAGAATGTTATAGATAGTAGTCGTGTAAAGATTCCTTTTGGTATCGCTCAAATTGGTAAAGCTTTTAGAAATGAGATTACTGCTAGACAGTTCATTTTTCGTACCAGAGAATTTGAACAAATGGAAATGCAATATTTCATTCATCCTGATATGACCGATGAAGAATATGATAAATTGAGAGAGGATCGTTGGCAGTTTTATTTAAATTTAGGTATTGATAAGAAAAATTTGCGCTGGCAAGAGCATAAAAATTTAGTATTCTATGCTAAAAAAGCTTTTGATATTGAATATAATTTTCCTTTTGGCTTCAAAGAATTAGAAGGTTTACATGCTAGGGGTGACTGGGATCTATCTAGACACGGAGAATTTTCTGGTCAAGACTTAACTTATTTAGATCCAATTACTAAAGAAAAATATATTCCAAACGTAATTGAATCTTCTGCTGGTGTAGGCAGAACGTTTTTAGCAATTGTTTCTGAAAGTTATGTTGAAGAAGAAGTGGGTGATGGTACTAGAATAGTAATGAAATTTCCTAGGAAATTAGCTCCGGTGAAAATTGCTATTTTCCCGTTATTAAAAAATAAGCCTGAGCTCGTGACTAAGGCTAAGGAAGTGTTTGATAGTTTGAAGACTAAATATATGTGCGAGTTTGATGATAATGGAAATATCGGTAAGCGTTATCGTCGTCAAGATGAAATTGGTACTCCATATTGTGTAACTATTGACTTCGATACTTTAGAAAAAGGAAACGTTACTATTAGAGATAGAGATACTATGGAGCAGGAGAGTATTAAGTTGGAAGATTTAGAGAAGTATTTAGCAGAAAAGTTGAAATAATATAACCTATAAAAATACAAAAGCGAAATTTCAAAATATCTCGCTTTTTTTTGCATCGGTCTCTATGACTTGTGCTAATTTAAAGATTTTTAGGGTGTCTTTAGCTAGTGTTAGTCATTGTTCCGATAGAGTTGATAAAATTTAGCATAGCTGTAGTTTTTATTGTTAAAAAAAGAACACCTATATTATATCATTTTAGGGTCCGGTTATCAATATTTTAATTACATTTCAGACATTTTGTGTAAAATAAAAGGGAATCTATAGTTCCCTTTTTTTAAAGCTTAATTTCAAACTTCTTAGCCATTTGTCAAATTCATGCCTGTCATATCTGGTTTTTTCCTGTGATTGTGATTGCAGAATTTACATTGTTTAGCATTGAGGCGCTGTTCAAACTTGTCAAAAATAATTTTGTAAATAACTTCATAACTGTAAATTTTTTAATGATTTTTATATAAAAAGAACTGTAAGCTAATTTTAGTAATTTTTTCTATTACTGCCAATGGTTATTATAAAGAGGACGATAATTTTATTAGCTCTAATTGGACTTTTTTCATGGATTTTGCGATATATACCGCAAGTTGTTTTCTTGGATGTGGGGCAAGGTGATGCGGCGTTAATAAAAACTTTGAACAAAAAGATTATTGTTATTGATGGCGGGCCAGACTGGCAAATATTATATAACCTAGGTAAGCATTTAAAACCTTGGCAGAGGAGAATAGATGCTTTAGTGATTTCACATTTTCATCATGACCATTTCCTGGGTTTAGCCGAAGTTATGCGGAGATATGATGTACAGAAGATTTACTATTATCCAATTGAAATCTATGATCTAGCTTATATAGAGTTTATGAAGATAGTCAAAGATTCCCAGTCGATGTTGGTAGAAATAAAAGCTGGTGATATTATACAATTTGACAATAATTGTTGGTTGAAAATTCTTTGGCCAAAGATAGGAGCGTCCGGTCGTGATTTAAATAGACTATCATTAGTGTTAAGATTAGAGTGCGGAAACCAAAAAATATTGTTTACAGGTGATGTGGATAAAGCTGTGGAAGAAATCTTGATAACTGAAGGGAATAATGTAAAAGCAGATATTCTAAAATCTGCTCATCATGGATCGGCATCTAGTAACAGTTTAAGATTTTTACAGGCTGTCCAGCCTCGTCATTTTGTTATTAGTGTTGGAAAAGATAATAGATATGGGCTTCCCAGCCCTTCAGTGATTTCTAGAGGTCGTAGTTTAGGACTTAATATTTGGCGAACTGATTTATTCAAAAACATCGTTTTTTTTCTGGATTAGGCCAAAACTATTGACAAATAAATAACACTGTGATAAACTAATTTGATGTAGGAATGAAATACCTAAGGTCGTTTTAAACGGGTCAGGCATCACGACAAGCATGGGGAGTCTTATTCCAAGGACTTGTGGGCTCAGGCTCAGGAGTACCTGGAAGAGATTTTCTTGCCTCGCCCGTTTAAACCGATCTTTTTTCATTATCTAAAATAAAACCACCCAATTTGGGGCGGTTTTTTGTTGGAGTAAATTAAAATTTATGGTTTATTCAGTGGTGGTAGCCGTGTCAGTGTCTATTATTATTCTTTCCGTGGTGGTAGCCTTTTCTTTTCCTACTAGACAAACTTCCTGCCAAGGAACATAACGAGAATAAAATCTTTCTTCGATAACTTGAGCTGGAGCAATAGTTGTTTCAGGATAAGTAATTGTGTAATCAAAATAAGCGTCAGCTCCGTTATGGGCTCTCTCAGTGCATTTAACTTCGCCTGGCTCCATTTCCTCACTTTCAATGTATTTAGTCTCTGGTGGCTCTTTTATGTTGTATATAACAGGATAGGTAGTGCTAGCCAATCGGCCGTCACTAGTTCCCCAGAAATCAAAATATAAATCATCGCCTTCAATACGTGATTGTATCATAATATGATCAGTTGTGTTGTTTAAGAATTTAAAATCAGGTTTTGGACTATATATGGTAGCGTCAGTTCCAGCTGGTTCATAGTAGGAAACACGATAAGAATGGTTTCTTCTTTCGGTAATCTCTAGACCAGCCCCTAAAGCAGTTCGAAAAACTGTAGTGCCAATTTGACAGAGTCCGCCACCATATTCTGGGATAGTTTCATTTCCTCTGATTACTAGCTCAGGTAAATAACCGGTTTTTGCTTCAATTTCTCCTAGGGTTTCCATGAGAGAAAATTCTTGACCCGGTTTTACCAATACTCCGTCTAAAGCATCAGCTCCTGTTTGTATATTATGTCGACGGTTGCTAGGAGAACCAGAAAAATCTGAATGACCTGTGCCAATAACCTCTTTTATGCCTAGATCTAGGTTATTTGAAGTATCGTAACGTAATTCTTCAATTGTTAAATTAACGACATTTTTCTTGGTAATTAATATAGATTTTTTAATTTTTAGAATAGTATCTTCAATTTTCAATTTTAATCCCTCTTGTTCTAATTGGAAACTAACTACCTTTTCATTCTTAACAACAAAGTCTGCTCTAATAGGGTCTTTGTCTATGTTAGGGGCGATTTCTACTTTTAGAAATTTTCGAATTTTATCTTCATTAACATCTAGTTTTATTAGAGCTTTTTCTTGAGGAGATTCCAGTGATAGCCAATCAGCTAGTTGTTCGTTGTTAATTAACCATTGGCGATTTTCATGATTTAATTCAATGGGAGCTAGATTGATCAAATTCTCGGCTAAAATTTCAATATTTAAAGTATCCTTTTTATATATCTTTGGATAATCAGTTTTGTCGTTGAGAGTAATAAGTTGATTGTTCAAATTATTGAAATTATCTTTTAAATTTTTAATTCCGGCTTCGTAATCTAAAACTTTGCCCAGCTCTTCTGAGGTAACGGTAACGCTAGGATGGTTATCGTCAAATTTTATTTTCAAAGCAGCGTTTTTAGCAGGAAATTCATAATTAGAATAATGTTCTCTTAGAATATCAACAAGATCTTGTTCGCTAATATCATATATCATGTCGATATTGGTTCCCATAGTTAGAGCTTTAACTCTTTGACTAAATTTTTTGAAAAAACTACCTTGTCTACCCCAGCTTATAGCTTTTATGGCGGCAGCCCTTACTTTAAAAGAGGTAAGCGGATAAGCTAAGTCAGGTTCAAAGGAAACAACGGTAGGACTAATAATAATTTCTTTATCTTGATAAATAAAAGCTAAACCTTCTTTGTCATATTTAGTAACTTCTTGGCTAATCATTTCTTCCACTTCAGTAATAGTATGAGAACCTAAGTTCAATTCTCCTATTTTTACTCCAATATAAATTTGGTTCTGATAAGCAAAAGAATAAGCAAAATAAGCAGCGATGATGGCTGCTATTATAACTATTCCTAAAATTTTTTCTTTATGATTAGACAGTTTCGTCATGAATTTTAACTTTCAGTGTTTAATAATTCATTGAGGATGTCTTTGGCTAGTGGATTTTTATCATCTCCAGATTGGGCTGAAGCAACCGCTAGCATAATCTTATCTCCAGGCTTAGAGTTAGCTGGTAAATTAGTTATATTTAGAGTAAGTTGTTCCTGATTATTATTAACTAGGACAGCTTGGTCATTATTTATATTTTTGATTTCAAATTCAAGAATCATATTATTTTACTTTTACTTCTATCCTTTCTGGTTTGCTCAGTTTAATCAGAGTGATAGTTAAAACACCATCTTCTAAAGCTGCATCAATTTTGTTTTCATCAATTTCAGTTGGTAAAACAAGAGAGCGGGAAAAGCCTCCCCAATAACATTCTCGGTATAGGAAACCATTTTCGGCAACATCTTTAGGCAAGTTTAATTCGCGCTTACCTTTAATAGAAAGCATATCGTTGTTTAAAGAGATATTTAAGTCTTCTGGTTTCACGCCAGCGATTGTAGATTTAATAATGATTTCTTTTTCAGTTTCATAGACATCAATAGACAATTGTCCTTCACTGAAATCGTGTTCTAACCAGTCATCTCTATGAGTGTGATTAGTATTGATAGTGCTTTTTTTAAAAGCCATAAAATAAAAGTTAATATTCGGGTGGGTTTACCCTGATTTGAACAGGGGACCTCTACGATGTCAACGTAGCGCTCTAACCAACTGAGCTATAAACCCCATGTCTTATAAACTACCAATATTTGAAGAAAAAGTAAATATCAGTTTCATCGTTGAAAAAGAATATTGTCGAGTTGAACCTCTATAAATAAAACTAAAACATAAAAAGACCACAGAAAACGGTCTTTTATATTTAGCGGCTTTAAAGCGTTGACATAAACTAGGTTCCTTGGTATATTAAACTGTTCTTTAAAAAGCTTTGTAGTGAGCTTTAACCACTGGTTTCATTTAATAAACCAAAGGGGCCTTAAGTTTTCACTTAAAGCCCTAATAATCTAAATTTATGCTAAATGGATTAGGTGGATTATTAGGACTACTGGTCTTGATAATCATATTACGTTGGTTATTGTCAGACGAAGCCGGAGCACTCGCTTCAGAAATATTAATTGATCTCCTAACGTTGTTAAGAGATTTAGTTAATGAGCTGTAGCTCGTGCATAAAATTTAAAAGGGAACTATGTTCCCTTTTTTTGCAGAAAAAATGTTGGTGCGCCTAGATGGAATTGAACCATCGACCCCTGCTTTATAAGAGCAGTGCTCTAACCCCTGAGCTATAGGCGCTAATATAAAATCAGCCATAGAAGGCTGTTATAAATTTATCACTATAGGGACATTTGAGCAAGCCGGTTTTTAATTTTAGTTACCACTTCTTGAGAGGCCTCTTTTAGAGGTTTGGACACTGTAGCTTTAATAATTTTCTGTGTGCCCTGAGGTTTAAATTCTTTAGCCATTTCTAAAGAGTTAATGTTTTTAATTGAATATAGCAAGAAATTAGTTACTTCTGGATTGTCTTGTTCTGGATAAAAAATTGTAATTATTTTAGCACTAGGAATGCTAGAAATTAATTCATCGATGACAGATAAAAGGTATTTAGAACTAGATTTAGTATCAATAAAATCATTAATGGTTAAACTAGAGTGAATTAATTGATTTTCTTGTTCAGCTTTTAAATTATTTAATACTTTGCCCCATAGTTTTAATGACTGTAAGCTACGAGAACGGTATAGATGATTAATTACCTCTTCTCTTCGAGCGCCTAGATTAATCAACTGAGAAGTAGCTAATAGAGTTTTTGGAGTTAGGTTAGGAGTTTTAAAACTTTTACTTTTATGTATGATGCCTGCTAGTAAACAGGTGGCTATATCTTCATCAATTAAATCTAGAGAATGAGACTTTAATAGAGAGAATAATAATTCAGCAGTAGCAACAGCATTTAGGTTTACTAGGTTTACTTGGCCAAATTCTTCATTACTAGCGTGATGATCAATATTGATCACAGGAGTCTTGTAGAAAAATTCAACATGATTATCATAAGTTTTTCCTAGGGATTCTAAATCCATAGCATCTAGAGTGATAATTAAATCATATTTAAAGCCGCTAGCTCCGGAACTGATATCATCAGAAGTGAAGAATCCTTCTTGAGGAGAAACAATAAAATTTAATTTATCTTTTTCTAGAGTATATTTAATTTGGTTAATTTTAGTGTCTTTGATATTTAAAGAGACAATAAACTTTCTTAAGTTATCTAGAGAATCTTGGATTTTATCAAAGCCAGGTAAAAAAGAGAATAGCTTTTCGGCTGAAATTTGTTCAGAGTTTTCGGACAACGATTTATCAATTACTAAGTCCACTTTTTTATTTAGTTTTTTCAAAAATAAAAACAAAGCCAGAGAACTAGCAATAGCATCGCCATTCCAATCTAGAGGAGCGGTAACTAGTATCTGTTGAGCTTTATTAATTTGTTTGAAAATTTGTTCTTCTATGTTTAACATACTCTTTATTTTTCTAAAGCAATTATTATAATATAGCTGAGTTAAAATACACTGTCAAGTGTTAAAACCTAGAAAAATTAGTATTAAAATTGCTTGTCAGGGGGCTGGAAGTTTGATAATCTAGATAATATGGAAAAGACATACGATCCAAAAAAATATGAAGACAAAATTCTTCAAAAATGGGAAAAATCTGGCTATTTTAATCCAGATAATTTAAATGTGGCTAAGGATGCAAAAAGTTATACTATTGTGTTGCCTCCGCCGAATGTGACTGACAAGCTTCACATGGGTCATGCCTCTACTTTGGCGATTGAAGATTTACTGATTAGATACCATCGTTTACAAGGCGAAAGAACTCTTTGGATTCCCGGCACTGATCATGCGGCGATTGCCACTCAGAATGTAGTAGAAAAGAAATTATATAAAGAGACGGGGCAAACTCGTCATGATTTAGGTAGAGAAAAGTTTTTAGAAAAGGTGCATAGCTTCGCTAAAGAAACCCAAGCTACTATTTTAGAACAAATAAGAAGAATGGGAGCTTCTCTAGATTGGAGTAGATTAGCTTTTACTCTGGATGATTCTAAACAGAAGGCTGTTAAGAAGATGTTTGTTGATATGTATGAACAGGGAGCGATTTATCGGGGAGAGAGAGTAGTTAATTGGTGCCCTAGGTGTCATTCTACGTTAGCTGATGATGAAGTAGAACATAAACAACAAACTGCTAAGCTTTACACTTTTAAATATAATAAAGGTTTCCCGTTTGCGATATCTACTACCCGACCGGAAACTAAGATAGGTGATACGGCAGTAGCAGTGAATCCTAAAGATAAGAGGTATAAAAAATATGTTGGGCAAACTTTTAAAGTAAATTTTGTTGGGGTTGATTTAAATATTAAGGTAATTATGGATAATCATATTGATATGGATTTTGGTACCGGTGTTTTAGGTGTTACGCCGGCCCATGCTTTAATAGATTGGCAGATGGCTCAGAAAGAAGGCCTAGAGATGATTAAGGTAATTGATGAGAATGGTAATATTAGAGAAGGTTTTGGCGATTATAGTGGTAAAACTGGTTTGGAAGCTAGGAAGATGATAGTCGCAAAATTAGAAGACGCTGGGTTAATGGAGTCAGTAGAAGATATAGAGAATAATTTATCTGTTTGTTATCGTTGTAATAGCTCTATTGAACCATTACCATCTAAGCAGTGGTTTGTGTCTGTAGACGAGAAACTAGATAGATTAGATAAAAAATCGTTTAAAGAGAAAGCTCTGGAAGTGGTAGATAAACAAGAGATAAAATTTATTCCAGAACGTTTTGAAAAACGATATCGTGATTGGATGGAGAATCTTCATGATTGGTGTATTTCTCGTCAGATTTGGTTTGGTCACAGAATTCCAGTTTGGTATAAAAATATTCCGGGTAAAGAATGGAATAATAAAATATCCGGTGGAGACATATTTGATTCTCTAAGAGACGGTTCTAAAATTATTGAGACTCGAGTTGGAAGAGCTAAGGGGAGTGGTAAGGATTGGGCTAATTTGAAGCCAGGCGATATTATGAACTTTGTTTTGGTTGATGATGAAACAGAAGAACTGTTAAGTCCAGAAAAAATTAGTAGAAAAATAAAACAAACTTGGCATTTTGATACGATTGACGAAATGTTTGTTAGATTGGATATCAATAAAATTGCTCCAGGTAGAACAATCGAAGAGTATAGACAGACGGTTGAGGCCGACTTTAAAGATAGACTTGGAAAATATGGTGTTTGGGCGTTTGAATTAGAAGAAGTTCGGGCAGAAGAAATTTATGTAGGAGAAATTGAGCCAACTGGAGAAGGTTGGATACAAGATGAAGACACTTTAGATACGTGGTTTTCTTCTGGCATGTGGACTTTTTCTACTCTAGGTTGGCCAGAGCAAACTGAAGATTTAAAAAACTTTCATCCTACTCAAGTTTTAGAAACTGGTTATGAAATTATTACCCTCTGGGTTTCTCGTATGATAATGATGTCCTTGTTTGCTCTAAAAGAAATTCCTTTTGAAACAGTATATTTACACGGCATGGTGCTAGATAGCAAGGGGAAGAAGATGAGTAAGTCTAAGGGTAATGGAATTGATCCTTTGGATGTTATAGATAAGTTTGGTACTGATTCATCTCGTTTATCTTTGTTAATTGGCAATACTCCGGGTAATGATTTGAAGTTAGATGAAGATAAGATTGCTAGTTATCGTAATTTTGTAAATAAACTGTGGAATATTTCTCGTTATGTTATAACAGTGGTTGGTAAAGATAATTTGGTTGAATTAGATTATAATAAATTTACTTTTACTGATAAGTGGATTTATTCAACTTTTGATACTCTTATTATAGAAGTGACTGATGATTTAGATAATCATCGTTTCTCAACTGCGGGAGAGAAACTTAGAAACTTTACTTGGAACGATCTGGCTGATTGGTATTTGGAAATGAGTAAATTTGAGAAAGATGGTCAGAAAAAAGAAATTTTAAACTATTTATTAAAGAACCTATTAAAACTTTGGCATCCGTTTATGCCGTTTGTAACTGAGAGTATCCATCAAGAGTTAGATCCAAGTGATCTATTGATGGTAGAGCAGTGGCCGAAGAAGAAATTAATCGATCAAGCTCAAATTAATGATTTTGATAATGCTCAACATATTGTAGATAAGGTTCGAGGTATAATTCAGAAGATTAGAGAAGCCAGGAGCGATAATAAGGTAGAGCCAGCTAAGAAGATAAAGGCAGTGATTCATGCTCATAAATATTGTGAGGAATTAAAGGATCAGGGAATATTGATTAAGAGGTTACGTACCGGAGTTGAGGAATTAGAGATCTTAGAAAAAGGCTTAGAGCCTAAATATGATATAAAGTTTTCCTTTGGGAAGGAAATAGAAATTTATTTGATTGGAGCAGTGGACAAAGAAAAAGAAGAAGCTCGTCGAGCTAAAGAAAAGATTAGATTAGAAAAATTAATTATTGGGGTAAAAGGTCGTTTGGATAATAAAGAGTTCGCTGATAAAGCCCCAAAACATATTGTTCAGATTGAAAAAGATAAGTTGGCTGATTGGGAAACAGAGCGGAAGAAATTAGGGTAGAGCTGTGCTATAATTAGATTATGACGTTAAAAAGTTATTTAACTTTAATGATAATCGCCACTCTAGCTTGCTGGGGAGCTTTTATTTTTGTTCTGTTATCAGTTAATCCAGAAATTACGAATGTTTTAGGATTTGTATTATTTTATTCCTCTTTATTTTTGGCAATTTCTGGAACCGCAGCAATCGTTGGTTTTGTAATTAGGTTTTGGTTACTGAAGCAGAAATTAGCTTTTTATTCAGTTAAATCCGCTTTTCGTCAGTCGTTCCTGTTCGCTCTATTGGTGATTGCCATATTGTTGTTATTAGCCAAGGGATTTTTCACCTGGTTTAATGTATTTTTAATTATCATTATTTTGGCGGTATTAGAATTTTTCTTAATTAGTTATCGCAACAACAAATATGAGAGATAAATTATTGAAATTAAAGAAAGAAATTATAGACCAATTAGAGGTATTAAAGCAAAAAACAGCCAATTCTAATAATTTGGAGCTTTTACGTACTTTGCGAGTGAAATATATGGGGCGTAAGGGAGAATTAACTCAATTTTTACGTCAATTAAAAGATTTATCTCAGGAGGCCAAACAAGAAATTGGTAAATTGGCTAATGATATTAAGGTGGAAGTAGGAGAAGCTTTTACTCAGGTGCAGGAGGAATTTTTAGACGATGAAAGCGGGGTTAATACTGATGTAAGCTTGCCGGGCGAGGTTAGTAAAATTGGTCATTTACATCCTTTGACTTTAGTACAGAGAGAGTTAGAAGAGTTATTTAAATCTTTAGGCTTCCATGTTCTAGAAGGTCCAGAATTGGAGAGTGATTATTATAACTTTGAAGCTTTAAATATTAGCAAAGATCATCCGGCCAGAGATATGCAAGATACTTTCTATGTGAATGTCCCTGGCCAGAAGAATAGCGAACAAAATCTAGTAATGCGAACTCATACTTCTCCAGTACAAATTAGAGCCATGCAAAAATATGGTGCTCCGCTTAGAGCAATTGTTCCGGGTAGAGTATTTAGAAATGAAGCTATCGATGCTTCTCATGAACATACTTTTTATCAGCTAGAAGGATTGATGATTGGTGAAAATATTTCTATCGCTAACTTAGTGGCCGTGATGAAAGAAATTCTTAAGGGCATTTTCAAAGAGGATGTTAATGTTAGAGTTCGTCCAGGCTTTTTTCCTTTTGTAGAGCCGGGTATTGAGTTAGATATTGAATGTCGTTTATGTGGAGGAAAAGGTTGCCCGGTTTGTAAACAGAGTGGTTGGCTGGAATTGTTGCCAGCTGGAATGGTTCATCCAAAAGTTTTAGAAGCTGGAGGTATTGATAGTAAAAAATATTCTGGATTTGCCTTTGGTTTAGGTTTAACTCGTTTAGTAATGATGAAATATAATATTGGTGATATTAGATTATTCAATAGTGGTGATCTAAGATTCTTAGAACAATTTTAAATATATGTATATATCATATAATTGGTTACAAGATTTTGTAAGTTTGCCCAAGGGCTATGATGCTGAGAAATTAGCTACAGCCTTAACTATGCATACCGTTGAGGTAGAAGAATGGCAGAGTTTAGAGAAGAAGTTTGCCCAGGTAGTAGTGGGCAAGGCTTTAGAAGTGAATAAGCATTCTCAAGCAGATAGATTGAAATTGGTTAAAGTTGATATTGGTACGGAAGTTTTAGATATTGTTTGCGGGGCGTCTAATTTAGAAGCTGGACAATTAGTTCCAGTGGCTTTAGTTGGTGCTGAGTTACCAATTGGCCTAACTATTGAAGCGGCTAAAATTAGAGGAGAAAAATCTAATGGAATGATTTGTGCTTTGGATGAATTAGGCCTAGGCGACGATCACGATGGAATTATGGTTTTAGATGGAAAGGCTAAAGTTGGTCAAAATTTTGCTGAATATTTAAATGTAAATGATGTAATCATTGAAATAGACAATAAGTCTTTGTCTAATCGTCCAGACTTATGGGGACATTATGGTATTGCTAGAGAAGTCAGTTCTTTCCTAAAGACAAAGCTTAAACCATATACAGATTTCTTAGATACTAAGAAGTGGCCGATAAAAGTTGATGGCAAAGTAGATGTAAAAGTAGAGAGCGCAAAATTATGCCCTTATTATAGTGCTATTAAATTATCTAATATCGAAGTAAAAGAATCTCCAAATTGGCTAAAAGATAGATTATTGGCAGTAGGCGCTAAACCCATTAATAATATTGTAGATGCTACTAATTATATTATGTTAGAGCTGGGTCAGCCGTTACATGCTTTTGATGCTAGTTCAGTAGACAAGGTTGTAGTTAGAAAATCTAAGAAAGGAGAGAGTTTGGAAACTTTAGATAAAGAAAATAGAGAATTACCAGTTGATACTTTGGTGATTGCTAATAGTAAAGATCCTATTGCTGTGGCTGGAATTATTGGTGGTCAAGTTTCAGGCATTAATAGTAAGACTAAAGAAATTATTATTGAATCAGCTAATTTTGATCCAGTGTCTATTAGACTAAGTTCACAAAAATTAGGATTAAGAACAGATGCTTCTTCTCGTTTTGAAAAATCTTTAGATCCAAATCTATGTCCATTAGCTATGGAAAGAGCTGTAGAGACAATTATTAAGCTCTGTCCTCAAGCGGTAGTAGAATCAAATATTTCTGAGACAGGAAGTTTAGAGGTTGAGTCCGACTTTATAGTATTGGGTCTAAATTGGTTAAATACTAGAGTAGGCAAAGATTTAGATAAAATATTAGTAAAAAATATTTTAGAAGGATTAGGATTTGGAGTAATAGAAAAGGACGATGATACTTTTAAGGTGACAGTGCCTTCTTGGCGAGCTACTAAAGACGTTTCAATACCAGAAGATTTATTAGAAGAAGTAGCTAGATCAATTGGTTATGATAATTTTGAGCCAGTGCTTCCTCAAGTAGAAATGAGAGCTCCAATTGTTAGTGAAGAATATGAATTAGAACAGAAAGTAAAAGATATTCTAGCGAGAGATAATCATTTAGTGGAAGTACATAATTACTCCTTTATTAATGAAAGACAATTAGAAAAATTACAAATAGATCATACTAACCATCTTAGTCTAGTTAATCCATTAAGTGAAAGTCATACGCTACTAAGACAGAGTCTAGTTCCTAATTTACTGGAAGATGTAAAAGCTAATCAGGCTCGAATAGATGAGATTTCCCTATTTGAGATTGGTAATATATATTTAAACATTGCCGGCGATCTTTATCAGGATGTAAATAACAAAGCTACTTTGCCTCATCAAGAGAAGAGATTAGCGATTGTTGTTGCGGGAGAGAATATTGATTTAATGGCCAGAATTAAAGGAATTATAGAAAATTTATTAAAACAATTATTAGCAGATTATCAGGAAATAGAATTTAGTTCTAAAGAAGCTTGGCCAGCTTGGGTCAGCCCTAATAAAAGTGCTAGACTAGAATATAATCAAGAAGTTCTAGGGCAAATATTAACAGTTAAAGACAGTGTGGCTAAACAGATTAGTCTAAAGAAGCCGGCTGTAATTGCTGAAATCAATTTGTTAACTTTATTTAAGTTGTCACAGATGAATTTAATTAAGAAACATAAAGAATCACCTAAGTTCCCAGCTGTAGCTAGAGATTTGGCATTGGTAGTGGGTAATAAAGTTACTTATCAAGATTTAAAACAAGCCATTCTAAATTTTCATGAATGGGTTAATGATGTAGAATTATTTGATATTTATCAGGGGGAAAAATTAGGTACAGACAAAAAAAGCTTGGCTTTTCATGTGGCGTATCGTTTCTATGAAAGAACTTTAACGACCGTTGAAGTTGACGAAGTAGAAAAAGATTTAATGGATTATTTACGAAAAACCTATCAAGCGCAAATTAGAGATTTTTAAATATTAATTAAAAAAAATAATATGTTTGAGACTAGCTCTGACATTCTAAATCTTATCATCGCATTAAGCGTGCTATTATTTACAGTGTTTTTAGTTTGGGCTATTTATTATCTAATAGCCAGTTTGAGAAAAATTTTTAAGATTGCTAAAGATGTAGAAACAGGAGTACAGAAGGTAATCGATACTGCAGATGTAGTAAAAAAGAAGGTAAAGCAAAGCAGTTCTTATCTGTATATGGCGGGAGAGGTAGCCAAGAGAGTGGTAGATATCATGGGAGATAAAAAACCATCGACTAAAGCTTCTCGTAAGAAGAATACAAAATAGTATAGTTAAGACATGTCAAAAAACCGGGATGGTTCCCGGTTTTTTATTTGTGGATACGTTATTTTGCTAATTAAAAAAGCCCCTGTTAAGGAGCCTTTTTTTATTTTTCATATTTACATTCTTTGTTTGAGCACTTAATGGTTCCACTTTTATCTTCCACTAATAGTGCTTTACATTCTGGACATTTATCACCGGTTGGTTTAGCCCAGTAAGCGTTCTTACAGTCCGGATAATTATCACAGGCATAAAAAACGCCACGCTTACTAAATTTCTTTGTTATTTTACCAGTATTACATTTAGGACAGGTAATATCTGTAGTGTTATCATTCTCGGCAATACTTTTTATATTTTTACATTTAGGAAATCCAGTACAAGCTAGGAAAGGGCCAAATCGGCCAGTCTTTATAACCATTTCTGAGCCACACTTACTACATACTTCTTTAGAATATTTTTTTTGTAATTTTGTTGCTTCTTCAGATTGTTCTTTGCCTTTCTTATCGGTTATTATTGGTTTAATATTTTTGCAATCAGGAAAAGTACTGCAAGCTAAAAATTTTCCGTAGCGACCAGTTTTTATAATCATTTTAGCTCCACATTTATCACAAATCTCTTTAGTCTCTTTTTCTGGAAAAATATCTTCTCTATCAATTTCTTCATATTTCTTTTCTAAATTTTTATGGAAGTCTTGATAGAATTCGTCTATTACTGGTACCCATTTTTTTTCGCCAGTTGAAATATCATCTAGACTATTTTCCATTTGAGCAGTAAATTCAAAATCTACGATCTTTGGGAAATGAGCAGTTAAGAGATCAATAACTACAAAGGCAATGTCAGTTGGAAATAATCTCTTACTATCATCACGGTTCACGTAGTTTCTAGCAATAATAGTAGAAATGGTTGGAGCATAAGTAGATGGACGACCAATGCCATGTTTTTCTAGCTCTTTCACTAATCCGGCGTCTGAGTATCTAGCGGGTGGTTGGGTAGAGTGTTGTTTTTTTTCTAATTCTTTTAGATTTAAATTATCTTTTTCTTTTAGTTCTGGTAATTGTACTTCCTGACTTTTTTCAGGATACACTTTTAAGTAACCAAGAAATTGAATAATTTGACCAGTACCTCGGAATTGATAGGCTGTTTCTAAACCATCTTTGGTAGTATTAATATTTAGAGAAGTCGATAGTACCTTGGCATTTGCCATTTGGCTGGCTATTGCTCTTTGCCAGATTAATCTATATAGCTTATGTTGATGAGGTGTTAATTTTTTTTCTAGGGCCTCTGGTGTTTTATGAGCAGAGGTAGGGCGCACAGCTTCATGCGCTTCTTGAGCTCCTTTACTTCTATTTTTGAAAGTTCTTGGAGTATCAGGAATATATTCTTTTCCTAGATTAGATTCTATATGTTTTTTGGCGTCGGATATGAAACTTTGAGATAGGTTTAGAGAGTCTGTTCGCATGTAAGTGATTAAACCAGTCTCATACAATTGCTGAGCTATAGTCATGGTTTGCTTAGCACTGAATCCTAGCCAGCGATTAGCAGTCTGTTGAAGGGATGAGGTAGTGAAAGGAGCTAGAGGATTCTTTATCACAGTTTTGCTTTCTAGTTTGGTTATTTTATAACTAGCATCGGTAATATTTTTTAGCATGCCTTCGGCCTCGGCCTCAGATTTAATAGCTAGTTTATCTAAAACTTTGTTATCTATTTTATTTAGTTTAGCTAAGATTGGCAGGTCAGCACTTTCACTGTGTCTGAAATCAGCTTCTAGACTCCAGTATTCTTCATTTTTGAAAGCTTGTCTTTCTCTTTCTCTTTCTACAACTAATCTTACGGATACACTCTGTACTCTACCGGCTGATAATCCTTTGGCAACTTTCTTCCATAGAAAGGGAGACATCTCATAGCCGACTAAACGATCTAAGATCCGACGAGCTTGTTGAGCCTCAACCATCTTTATATCAAGTTTACGAGGTGATTCCAAAGCTTTGATAATGGCGGGTTTAGTGATTTCATGGAAGACGATTCTTTTAGCATTTTTGGCAGGAATTTTTAGAGCCTGAGTTAAATGCCAAGCAATTGCTTCTCCTTCACGATCTTCATCAGAAGCTAAAATAATTTCTTCTGCTTTTTCTGCCAACTTTTTTAATTTAGTTACATTTTTTTTGGCAGCGGTTGGAATAATATATTTGGGTTCAAAATTATTCTCAATATCAATGCCCATTTGACTCTTAGGCAAATCACGAATGTGTCCATAAGAAGACTCTAGAACATATTCTGAACTGAGAAACTTACTTATAGTTTTTGCCTTGGTAGGACTTTCTACGATGATTAGTTTCATGTTTTTCAAATTAAAATATAACTCCAGTGTACTATTTGTCAGCCTTATGTCAAGCAGTCCCTTGCTCTTGACCCTAGTAATGAATCGTGATAGAGTACTTTATTAAATATTCAATGGTGTTTAGATTATTGCCTAGAAGTGGTTTATTGAATCTTATCCTCCTTAGATTTAATATAACTGATCTAGAGCTAGTCTCTGTCTTTTAGGCAATAACTTGAACATTATAATTAAGGAGGTAATTATGGTTGCGCATGTTGATATCGAGAAGGTTTCTGTAAAAAAAGACAGAGGTATTCTGTATATTTCTCCAGGTAGATCAATTGTTGCTTTAAGATTTTATTTTATTGCAGCAGCGATTATGGTTTTATGGATAATATGTAAAGTTGTGGTATGGATATTTTAAAAACTTAAAATCGGCCCTGAATTAGAGGCCGATTTTTTCTTTTATCTCTGGCTCCATTTTTTGCCAGGCAGTTTTTATTTGATCTAATAAAGGCTGAGGAATTTTCTGTAAGACAAATTTTTCTGTAGGAATGGCATAGGAGGTATCTATTTTTACACCAATACGAATGCGAATAAAGTTTTTAGTTTTTAGATGTCGGATAATAGACTCTACTCCACGATGACCGCCGCTGGAAGAGTTGTCTGCAATTTTGATCTTACCCAAAGGGATGTCCACATCATCATGAATTACTGTTAGAACGTCTGTTAAGTCAACGTTCTTTTTTTTGATCATACCCCATGATTTAGGAAGTAGTTTGAAATAGCTCAAAGCGGCCACTACTGATTGACCAGAATTGTTCATGAAAGTTTGTGGCTTGAGATAATTAATTTTTTTGGCTTTATATACTAAACCATTAAACTTTTTATTATTTTGCCAGGTCTCTTCGTCGTTTGTTAACCAATCCAGAGCCATGAATCCTAAATTGTGGTAAGTGTTATTATATTGTTGGCCAGGATTACCTAGCCCGACGATAAAATTCATATTATTTATGTTCTAATCTGGTTTTTATAGGAGTTCCTGTAAAACCAAAGTATTTTCGTAATTGATTTTCAATGAAACGTTGATATGATATTTGCAAGGTGTCATTAGGCCCAATTAAAATTTTAAATATAGGAGGGTTAGTTTTTATTTGATGAATTACTTTAATATGAGGACGTTTGAACCCTTTAGCTTTGCTAGGGCGATGTTTTCTAACAGTTTTTAACATAAATTCATATAAAACATCTTTTGGTATTTCTCGTTTTCTTTCTCCATAAACTTTTAATATTAGATCTAGGAGAGAATTAATTTTTTTAGACATTAGGTCTTTTTCCATAATTTCGCCAGCTTGGTCTATTTTCTTTACGACTTCTTTAGCTGTAGCTTCGCAGGAAATAAAGTGGATTGGTACCCAGGTAATGAAAGGAAGATGATCATAAATCATGTCGGCTTGTTTTTTAGTAGTTTTATCATCGATTAAATCCCATTTATTACCAATAATGATTAAACTTTTTTGAGCTTCTAGAATTTCTTCTACTAATTTAGAATCTTGATGAGTTAAACCTTCATTAATATCTAGAACTAGTAGTACTAAGTCAGAACGTTGTAAGGTTTGCATAGATTTTCTAACGCTGGTTTTACTTAGGCGCGGAAGGCTGTCTGCTTTTCTATTAATTCCTGCAGTATCAATTAAAGTGAGCTTTTGGTCTTTATAAGTTATATTAGTATCTTGAGGTTCGCGAGTGGTATGAGGAGTGGCGCTAACAATTACTCTCTGATAGCCCATGATCTTATTCAATAAAGATGATTTTCCAACATTAGGTTTTCCTAGGATACAAACTCTAAAGCTATCTTCTTCTTCTGCTAGTGCATCCTCATCGTCTATAGGAGCATCTGTTTCTTTAATTATGAAATCTAGTAGGTCTCCAGACCCAGATCCAGTTAGAGCTGATAATAGTTTAGGATCACCTAGATTCAATTTATTGAATTGAGCAGCTTCAGCAGCATATTTAAAATTATCCACCTTGTTTACTACTAGAGCAGTCTTTCTTTTTAATTTAGGATTGGTTCTCAAGTTCTTAGCCAGTTCTTTATCTTGAGGCAATAAGCCAGAACGGTTATCGACTACAAATAATATAAGAGTAGCTTTTTTCAAGTACATGTCGGCTTGAGCCTTTAAAGAAGTTTGGATTTGTTCGGACTCGCTCATGTCGCCAAAACCACTTTCCCAACCAGCTAGATCAATAATTTCGAATGTACGACCTTGCCATTTGGACGTAGAAATATTACTGTCCCTGGTAGTTCCATGCACATCTGATATTAAAGCTTTCTTTTCTTCTGCTAGACGGTTGAATAAAGTGGACTTACCAACGTTGGTCCGACCAAATATAACCACTAACGGAAGTTTCTTTTTTGTGGGCATATTATATTAGTTATTACCTAAAAAGATAATAAAATCAGGTTTAATTAAGTTACTATTTTCTTCGGCATTGGTTGCGATGTATTCAATCAGCCAAGAAGGAAGGGTAATAGTAGAAGAAGCGTTCAGTTCATTTTTTAAAACTTTTAAAGCTTCTAACTTCTCTCCGTAAGTAAGATCAAAAATGATAGTGTCATCATCATTAACTTGAGGAGCATTATCTAAGCGAGTGATATGAAAATTATAGCTTTCTAAGCCTTCGGCAGTAAGAGCAGCAAATCCTCCCACAGTAGTTCCATTTAATATTTCTATAGTGGCAGGCCTTTCTAAATAGTTTTCACTTTCTTCAGCTATTACTGTAGTATCTCCGTTAGAGTTAGAAAATATATTTTGTACGTAACTCTTCAGTTCATTATAGTTGCCAAAGCGAGGAATTAGGATATAGGCACCAGCTGTGCTACGACTAGCCACTAGGAATCCTCCTGGACCATCGTCTAGAACAGAATTACTTATACTATCACCGTTTACGTCTTTAAACAAGTTCCAGAATTTAACCATTTCGCCGATGCTTAAATTAGTATCTAAATGATCATTAACATGGCCAATAATTTTACTAATTAAACCAGGACGTAAAAAAGTGTGAGAAGAAAATAATTCCTCTTTTACAGCTTCAATAATTTTCTGTTGTCTTCTAGCTCGAGCAAAATCTGAGCCTTCAATTCCTTCGGCATGTCGACTACGAGCATATTTTAAGGCTAATTGCCCGTCCATTTTCTGCCAACCTTCATCAAAGTGTAGATGTTCAAAGCGAGAGAAGTAGTTTTCATTATCTTCCTGTCCTTTAATTGGATAGCGATAGTCATCTAATGTATTATCTACATTAACTTCCACCCCTCCTAGTTCGTCAATTACTTTTATAAAGCCATCAAAATCTATTCTCACATAGTAATGAATCTTCATATTTAATAATTCTTCCAGGGACATAGCTAATTCTTGGCTACCACTGCCAGGATCACTGACTTCAGCATAGGCGTTGATATTATTAATTTTAATCCAGCCGTGATCAGGCCAAGGAATTGACATATCACGAGGAAGAGAGATCATAGAGACTTCTTTAGTGGAAGGCTTTAGACTGGCTAACATAATAGTATCAGTTAATCCACCTCCATCATGATTTTTTCCTCCCATACCTAAAAGTAAGATATTAATTCTGTCTTCAGTCTGGCCTTCTAGACTACTATCCATGGCCCTAGTTAAGTGTTTAATCTTACCCCAAAAAGTATTCTCAGATAACCAACCTTCAGAACTTTGGCTAGACATTAAAACAGTACTAGAAAAAATAAAAAAGCCGATAATTACGAATACCAGCATATAGGAAAATAATCTTAAGCTACGCTTAACTTTGTTTGGCTTCTTGGGCTCTTTTTGCCAAGAAGTTTCGTTTTCTTGCATTTTTTGTTGAAAATCTATCATAAAATATAAAAGGCCTTAATGGCACTTTTAGCTATCTTATTATATCTTTATTATCTTGTTTTTACAAATTTATGTGTTATAATAGAAGTGACTCCATTAAAAATATACATCAAGTTTTGGATCAAATTATCGTAGAATTTGTCCCGCAAGTTTTAACCTCGGTTAGAATGGGACTTAAGGCAATTTGTTCATGACTAGACTTAATAAGCTCCGGCTCGTTATCTACCAGTTAGAACAATCTCTTTATTGAGAACCTAAGATAGAATTCGCCAAAATCTTGATATTTTTGGTGGAGTTCACCATTTATCTTAGTGTAAAGAATTTTCATTTTGAATAACAACCAGATTAATAAGTAAATATATTTTTTACAACAGCAGACTATTAGTCTGTTTTTTTGTTAATTTATAATTGCTTTTGTTCGGTTTTTCTATTAAAATACTAATATATGAAACAAACTAAACCAATAATTTTTTCCGGCGTTCAACCTAGCGGCGATTTGCATCTGGGTAATTATTTAGGCGCCATTGCTCGTTGGGTAGACTTGCAAAACAAACATAATTGTATTTTCTGTGTAGTAGATTATCATGCTATTACGGTAAAACAAGACCCAAACGTATTAGATCAGAAAGTGAAAGAAGTAGCTAAGGTCTATTTAGCTAGTGGTATTGATTCTAAAAAAAGCGTAATTTTTCAGCAATCAGATATTGTTGAGCATGTTGAGCTGACTTGGTTATTGAATTGTGCTAGTGCTAGGATGAGTGATTTAGAAAAAATGACTCAATTTAAAGATAAGGTTAGAGGCAAGATTAACGTTTCTATTGGTTTATTTGATTATCCAGTTTTAATGGCTGCAGATATTTTATTATATAATTCTGACTTTGTGCCAGTAGGAGAAGATCAAAAACAACATATTGAATTAACTCGAACTTTAGCTAGGAGATTTAATAATGATTATAAAGAAGTGTTTAAAATCCCAGCGCCGTTGATTGGTAAGCAAGGAGCTAAAATTTTAGCCTTGGATGATCCGAGTAAGAAAATGAGTAAATCAGCTGCTTCAGAAATGAGTTATATCGCTTTGTTAGATAAACCAGAAGTTGCTCGTAGGAAAATTATGAAAGCGGTAACAGACTCAGACTCAAAAGTTAAATACGACATGACTAATAAACCGGCGGTATCTAATCTATTAACCATTTATTCACTATTATCTAATATTAGCGTTAAAGATTTAGAGAATAAATACAAAGATGGTGGATATGGTCCGTTTAAAAAAGATTTGGCAGAAGTAGTAGCCAGTTTCTTAACTGAATTTCAAACTAAATATAATAAATTAACTGACGCCAAGATTTCTAAGATCTTAAAGGCCGGCGCTAGAAAGATTAGGCCGATTGCCCAGCAGATTACTAGAGAAGCTAGGGAAGCGGTTGGTATTAAATAAATATATGACTAAAAAAATTCATTTTATTTTAACTGGAGGAACAATTGATTCTTATTATGAGCCAATTAAAGACACTGCTATACCTTTAGAACATTCAGTAATTCCTAAATATATTAACAATTTAAATTTATACAACTCAGTTAAATTTACGGAAGTTTGCATGAAGGATAGCCGAGCGTTAACCAGGCGAGATATAAAAAAGGTTTTAGATGTTATTGAAAAAAGCTCAGATAAACTATTTATAATAACCCATGGTACTTCCACCATGCCTGATACAGCTAGATATTTAAAAGCTAATCTTAAAAGAAAAGCTACTATAATATTTACAGCTGCAATGACTCCAATGGCCGAATTTACTATGTCAGATGGTGGATTTAATCTTGGCTATTCAGTGGCCAGGGTTCAAGATATAGAACCAGGAATTTATGTTTGTATGAATGGAAAAATATTTGAACCAGAAGAAATTGTTAAAACATTATCAGAAGGAAGATTTTCTTCAATCTTTATGAAATAGAAATATAATACACTTTTAGATACAAAAACAACCCTTTAATTATAAAGGGTTGTTTTTGTATATTTTCAAATTTGGTTTATGTTTCTTGACACTACTAGGCACCAATCCACCTATCCCCGAAAGGATAAGCCGACCATCTATATAACTAAATTAGTTAATAGATTATCTCCCTAGAAAGGAGGTGATCCATCCACAGCTTCCGCTACAGATGCCTTGTTACG
>CAZIJG010000009.1:0-35483 GCA_964539545.1 uncultured Gammaproteobacteria bacterium
ATTAAAAATATAGAAGACTAATATCCAAATTAAAAAAATAAAAATAAAACTATACCAATGTTTTTCCAAGTGGAAATTGGCATAATCGAAGCCGTAGCGTGAGTATAATGCAAAAAATAGAGCTAGGTGTAAAATGAAGACGTCACCTAGTAAAAGCACGATTTGTTTGATTTTATTAGTCATATTTCTACATTAACTATACCAATATTGTCTTTAAAAATCAATCAGATAGTTGACAAGCGTCAATTTTAATGATTTAATATTCTGAAGATCTTTTAATTTTATATTTTCACAGATAATAAAGGCTATGGACGAATTTGAAAAAGTATTAAGTAAAGAACTCGGGGTTGCCTACATAGGACCAGCCGACTGGAGTCATTTTTTTCAGTTAGAATTTAATTCTGACTACCCTAATTGGTTTGATTTGAAGAAGTTATTAAAACAGAGTTGTCCGTTTAATCCTGGCAAGATTATTAAAGAAACTCATATGTTGATGTGTTTTCCAGAGAATCCAGCTGAACCATTAAATCTGCATTGGTGGAATGAGCAGGTAAGAATAACCGGAAGTGATTGTTGGAAGAAATCTGACGCGATTGGGATTTTAACTCCTTCACCGGGCTGGCATCTAATTTATAAAGGTGTAGTTCCCGGATTGAACAACAAAACCCTGCAGGAGCAAATAGATTTATTGCCCAAACCGTATCGGATTGCCAAGGGTTGCGAAGTTGTAGCTTTACATGCTTTTTGTTGTCATCTGAATGGCGATTGTCGTTGCAATGAAGCTTTGAGCTCTTGTAAAATGATTGGCCGGACCGCTGAGAGTGGCCTGGGCTTACAACTATGCATGGGAGATTGCAAAAAAAATGAAATTCCCGTATTTAGCTGTTTTCTTGATCAAAGAAAATCAGAGCAAATGAGCGTATTTGCCATCAGACCAGTGAGTTAAAACTCACCATTTTATAAACCGTTTTTTAAAAAACGGTTTTTTTCTTGGCGTTGTTTTTTCTTTGCCTTATGATATACTAAAAATGTAGAGAAATAACTTAATTCCGTAGTAATGAGTGCTAATATCTCACAATTTAATTGGCCTATCGTGGGTAATGAAACTGCCGTAGACTTCTTGCAGGCCAGTTTATTAAATAAAAAAATCTCTTCCGCTTATATTTTTAGTGGAGTTAATGACGTGGGAAAATTTACTTTGGCTAAATACTTTTCTGATAGTTTAATTTTTTCTGCGAAAGATAGTTCAGAAACTGATCTTAATCAGTCTGGTGGTGATATGCAAATAGTAGAGGTAGAAGCAGGGAAGAAGAATATTGGCATTGCTCAAATCAGAGAGTTTATTAAAAATTTGAACCTGACTTCATTCTTAAATTCATATAAAGTAGGAATAATTAAGAATGCTCAGATGTTGAGCTTGGAAGCAGCCAACTCTTTATTGAAGACTTTAGAAGAGCCTAAAGATAAAGTAGTTATAATTCTTTTAACTAGCGCCATAGATAAGCTGCCTCAAACAATTGTCTCTAGAAGTCAGGTGATAAATTTTTATCCAGTTAAAAACGAGGTTATCTATGATTATCTTATAGATAAACATCAGGCTTCGCGATCTCAGGCTAAAGAATTCTCTCGTTTAGCATTAGGTAGACCAGCCTTGGCAGTTAAGCTTTTAAAAGATAAAGAATTTTATGATCAGCATCTAGAAACGGTAAAGTTGTTCCTGAGTTTTTTGTCTGAAGATGAAAATACTAGATTAAGAAAGATTTCTCAAACTTTTTCTAATCATTTATTTGGTCAGGCTGGTAGAGATTTAGCTCTTCAGACTATATCAGTTTGGGAGATAGTGTCTCGTGATATGATGCTGACTGAATTTAACCAAACGGATCTGATCCGCTATACTAGTTTATCGGAAGAAATTGCTCAAATTTCTCAGAATTATAATAGTGAAACAATTTTTCAACGTCTAGCTCAGGCTAGAGAATATTTATTGGCTAATGTTAGTCCAAAAGCTGTAATAGAGAATCTGGCTATTAGTTTCTAGCTTGTAATTTTAAGAGGTTTTCATTATAATTTATTTGATTAAATATAAAAATATGAAAAGCAAATTATTATTAATTAGTATTCTGACCCTCGCTATATTGGTTAGTGGTTGTAGTATCAGCGTAAAGAGCAAGGGCGGCGGAGGTAACGACGGAGGCGTATTTATAAGTCCGAATAAAGGAGAAATTTTTAGACAAATGACAGCTATGCCTACTATCAGTGGCCGAGCTCAGAATGTTGGTTATTTAAATGTAAATAATTTAGCAGCCGATCCAAATGACGCGGCAGCGATGTATTTAGCTAGTTATGATTATGGTTTGTTTTATACCTATAATGTGACTGAAGGCTGGAATTATGTAGAAGGCTTGGGCCAAAACACTATTAATGATGTAGTTGTTGATCCGGGTGTTAAGTGCACCATTTATGCAGCGATTGGTAATCAGATTATGCGTTCAATTGATTGTAGTCGTAGTTGGCAACAGATTTATTTTGGACCTAATACAGAGAGTGCGATTAATAGCGTAGCGGTTGACCATTATTTTACTGATCATATTTATGTTGGTAATAGTAATGGAGACTTAGTTAAGAGTGTAGATAACGGTAAGAGCTGGCGTACTATTTATAGATTTAATTCTGGAGTCGAAGACATCTTCGTTAATCCCAAGGATAGTCGAGATGTATTTGTTGCTACCGAAGATAATCAGTTATATAGAGTTAGTCTAGATGGTAGTCAGTGGACTAATCTAAGGGAAGAAATGCCAAATATAGATTTAGGTTCTAGTTTTGTAGATTTATTATTTTCTGAGACCGATGGCACAGTGATCTGGGCAACTGATAAATTATTACTACGATCACCAGACAATGGTTTAAGTTGGTCACAAATTAGATTATTGACTTCTCCAGATGAAAGCCATATCAGAGCGGCGGACTTAAATTCAGCCAATCCACAGGAAATGTATTATGCTACTAATACTGTTTTTGCTAGTTCTTTGGACGGAGGTTTGACTTGGACCATTAAAGATTTGCCAACTCAGAGGGCAGCTTCAGACATTGTGATAGATACTGAAAATACTAACTTAATTTATTTATCTGTAACTAGACAACAATAATTAAACATAAAAAATATGAATGACTTTATTTTTGATAAAAAAGTTGATTTTGAAAAGGCTCTAGAGTTTTTTCAAAAAGAAACTAGCTCTCTGCGTACCGGTCGGGCCAATCCAGCTTTGTTAGATAACATTGAGGTTGAGGCCTATGGAGTTAATAATAAAATGCAAGCAGTCGCTAACGTATCTGTACTTGATGCTAAGACATTGACCGTTACTCCTTGGGATAAAACAATTATTAAGAATTTAGAGAAAGCTGTTACTGAAGCCAACTTAGGTTTAGGAATTCAAAATGAAGGAGATAAACTGCGTTTGATTGTGCCACAGATGACTGAGGATAATCGTCTTGAGTTAGTTAAAAAATTGAATGAAAAACATGAACAAGCGCGTATTACTGTTCGTCAGGTCAGAGAGGATGTAAAAGAAATGATTGAGAAGGCTGAGGAAGCAAATGAAATCACTGAAGATGATAAATTCCGCTATATTAAAGATTTAGATGAAGAAGTAGGGAATTATAATAATCAATTAAAAGAAACTTGCGACAATAAAGAGCAAGAAATCATGACCGTATAACTTTATGGGATTTACTTTAATAATTTTCATAGCAGTTCTAGCTTTGCTAGTTCTAGTTCATGAATTAGGCCATTTTTGGATGGCCAGAAAAATGGGAGTTAAAGCTGAAGAATTTGGTCTAGGTTTTCCACCAAGAATCTGGGGTTCATATAGAGATAAGGATGGTAAACGTAAACGAGTTTGGGGCAATAAGAAGATAAAAGATGTTCCAGGTACTGTTTATTCAATTAACTGGTTGCCACTGGGAGGTTTTGTGAAGATAAAAGGTGAGAACGGCGATGATAAAGATAAGGATAGTTTTGCCAGTAAGCCAATTTGGCGCAGGGCGTTGATCCTGGCGGCCGGGGTATTAATGAACATTGCTTTGGCAGTTGTTTTGATTTCAGTGGGCTATATGATTGGCTTCCCAGATAGCACGATTAATTTACCAGCTGGAGCTGAGGTAACTGAGAAGAGAGTACAGATTGTTCAAGTGGTTAATAATTCTCCTGCTAAAGAAGCCGGATTAAAAGTTGGTGATATTGTTTTATCTATGTCTGGTGAAGTAATAGATACTGAAATAGAGTTACAACAAGTTGTAGCTGCTCATCCAGAAGAAATTATTCCCATTACTGTTCGGAGACAAAATAATGTTATAGAAATTATGGCTGAGCCGGAATTAAATGAAGCCGGGAATGGCAGTTTAGGTGTAGCTATTTTGAGCACTGGTTTGGTAAAGTATCCTTGGTATCAAGCAATTTGGGAAGGTCTCAAAGTTTCAATGTTGTTACTGTGGGCGATTATTGTAGCCTTTTTTGAATTGATCAGGAATTTAATCATTAGTCAGCCAATTGATGCTGAGATTGCTGGGCCTGTTGGTATCGCAGATTTGACTGGACAATTTGCTCGTATGGGATTTACTTATTTATTGCAATTCACTGCATTATTATCACTGAATTTAGCTGTTTTAAATATTTTGCCGTTTCCAGCTCTAGATGGCGGCCGTTTGGTCTTCCTAGCGATTGAGAAAATAAAAGGTTCGCCAGTGAAGCAAGATATAGAGTTAGCTATACATAATTTAGGCTTTATTGCTTTAATGATGCTAGTTTTAGTAGTAACTTTTAAGGATATTGCCCGGTTCTTTTCTTAATTAATTAATTCTTAACCATAATAATATGCAAGTAACTATCAAAGCTACTAAAATTGAGTTAACTGATGAAATGAAACAGTATATCTATAAAAAAATGGATATGCTAGATAAGTATCTAGGGCAAATTAAAGTGGTTAATTGTAGTGTTGAAGTTGAACTAGCTGTAGGAGCTCAGAATTCAGGAAAGATTTATCGGGCTGAAGTTAATTTGCAAGTTCCGGGAAAATTGCTTAGAGTAGATAAAATGGAGGAAGATTTGTTTAAGGCAATAGATAAAGTTAAGGATCATTTAGAAGTTATAATTAAAAGATATAAAGAAAAAAAAATTGCTAAAGTAAGAAGAGTTTAATTTGATTTAATACTGACCAGGTTTAGTTCTCGGTACTTTCATATGAAATATTTGAATAAATTTTTTGCTGATCCTAATAAGAAGGCGATTAAGGCGTTACAACCCGTTGTCTGCGCTGTTAATGATCAGGAAGAGACAATTAAAAAATTAACTGATGAACAGTTAAAAAACAAGACTGCTGGATTTAAGCAGTCTTTGCAGGATGGAAAAAAAATAGATGATTTGTTACCAGAAGCTTTCGCTGTGATGAGAGAAGCTTCTCGACGGTTTCTTGGTTTACGACATTATGATGTCCAATTGATCGGTGGTGTTATATTACATCGAGGACAGATTGCTGAAATGAAAACCGGTGAAGGTAAAACTTTAGTGGCTACTCTTGCTCTATATCTAAATTCTTTGGAAGGCAAGGGAGCTCATTTAGTAACTGTGAATGATTATTTATCTAGGGTTGGTGCTGGTTGGATGGGTCCGGTTTATCATAAGCTTGGTTTAGCAGTTTCCGTGATTGTGCATGATGGAGCTTTTCTCTATGATCCGGAATATTTAGACGACACTCAATATGATGAGCGTTTAAAACATTTTAAACCAATTACCAGACAAGAAGCTTATAACACAGATATTACCTATGGTACTAATAATGAATTTGGATTTGATTATCTAAGAGATAATATGACTTTGTCTTTGAAAGATGTTGTTCAAAGGCCATTAAATTATGTGATTGTAGATGAGATAGATTCGATTTTAATTGATGAGGCTAGAACGCCGTTAATTATTAGTGCGCCAGCCGAACAGTCTACAGACAGATATTTTAAGTTTGCTCAATTAGTTAAACAGTTAAAAGAAAATGAAGATTATAATGTAGATGAGAAAATGAAGAGTGCCACTTTGACCGAAGAGGGTATGTCTAGAATGGAAGAATGGTTAGGCGTAGGTAATATTTATGTGAGTGGAGGCATTAAAGAAGTTCATCACATTGAACAGGCTCTTAAGGCTCAAGTATTATTTAAAAAAGATAGAGATTATGTAGCTAAGGATGGAGAAATAATTATTGTTGATGAGTTTACCGGTCGTCTAATGCCTGGGCGTAGATATAGTGAAGGTCTACATCAAGCAATTGAAGCTAAGGAAGGCTTAGATGTAAAAAGAGAGTCTCAGACTCTAGCCACTGTAACTTTCCAGAATTATTTCCGTATGTATCATAAGTTATCTGGTATGACAGGTACCGCCTACACCGAATCAGAAGAGTTTTATAAAATATATGGTTTAGAAGTAGTTGTAGCGCCAACTCATGAGCCAGTTGCCAGAAAAGATTATAATGATTTAATTTTTAGAACAGAACAGGGTAAATATCAAGCAGTAATTAAAGACGTTAAAGAGCGACAGGCGAAAGGACAGCCTATTTTAATTGGTACTATTTCTATTGAGAAGAATGAAATGTTAGTAGATATGATGGAGAAAGCTGGTTTACGTCCTCAGGTGTTGAATGCTAAGAATCATACTAAAGAAGCTCAGATTATTGCCCAGGCTGGTTTGCCAGGGGCTATTACCCTAGCTACTAATATGGCTGGTCGTGGTGTAGATATTATCCTAGGCGGTAATCCACCAACAGATCAAGATAAGGTGAAAGAATTAGGTGGTCTACATGTAATTGGAACGGAGAGACATGAAGCTCGACGTATCGATAATCAGTTACGTGGTAGAGCCGGTCGTCAAGGTGATCCAGGTTCTAGCCAGTTTTATGTTTCAGCCGATGATGATTTAATGAGAATTTTTGGTGGTGATCGTATGAAAGGTTTGATGACCAGACTACGTTTACCGGAGGACATGCCAATTCAGAATAGTTTGGTGTCTAAATCTCTAGAATCTGCTCAAAAGAAAGTAGAGGGCAACAACTTTGATATCAGAAAACATTTAGTGGAATATGATGATGTTATTAACCATCATCGTGAAGCAATATATAGAAGACGTCGAGAAATTTTAGATATTTTTGAGACAGATGATAATAAAGAGAAGTTATCTGAAATTATTTTAGAAATGGTAACATTAGAAATTAATAATCTAGTAGAATCTCATACTAGCTTAGAAAATATTACTGAATGGAACTTGAAAGAGATTTCTCAAACAATGGCTACTATTTTTCCAACCTCTAGTTCGTTATTATTTGAATTAGAGGAAATTCTTCAGATAAAGATTAGTAAAGATGATTTAAAAAATAAGATAAAAGAAAGATTACTCAATCTAGTAAAGAATCAATATGGCAAGCTGAGTGAATCTTTCAGTAATTTTAGTGTTGATTTTCATGAAGTAGAGAAAAGTTTAATGCTTCGAGCTATTGATAATCTTTGGATTGAACATCTAGAGACTGTTAGTTATCTAAGACAGGGAATTGGTTTACGCGGCTATGGGCAACGAGATCCTCTAGTAGAATACAAGAAAGAAGCCTATAGATTGTTTAATGAATTACAAGATTTGATTCAAAAGCAAGTAGTTTATTCAATTTTTAAGACGGCTGATGCGGTTACCGCTCAAGCTCGAAATATATTTAATGCTCCTAGTTTAGCGGAAAGGGCTAGACATTTTCAGGCGCCAGCTAAAACTATGGAAAGAGGCCAGGTTATAGACACTGTTAAGGCGAAGACTAGAGATGAAAGCGGAGAAAAAGTGGGCCGAAATGATCCTTGCCCCTGTGGTAGTGGCAAGAAGTATAAGAAGTGTTGTGGAAAATAATTAAACTGCATTTTTAATATTAACTTTGTATCTATATTTACTAGTATGCTAGTGGTTATTGTTGTTTATTTAGTTGAAGGAATTTGACATGAAAAAATAAAAAGCCTCTGGTGAGGCTATTTAAGAGTTAATTTTTGTATAAAAAAAACCATCGAGGCTTTTTTAAGCTAACAGGGCATTGTGTACAAGGATCACGATAAGATTATCGCCGTTCATTAGATCCCCCTGACTCGATGGTATGATTTAAAAAGGATTTTAATATCATGGCATAAATATTATATTATGTCAATAGAATCACTTATTAAAGTGATTTTTTCTTATATTTTCGTCTTTTTTTCGATTGACTTAGACGTGAAAATTAAATATACTAGAAGAAGACTAAACAATAAAAAGTATTTAATTATGGCTAAAAAAGAAACTAGAGCTAATCCTTTTTTGGACTTGGAAAACCAGGTCTTGAAGTTTTGGGAAGACAACAATATTTTTCAGAAATCTGTAGCCAAAGAGGCTCCACAAGGTGATTATGTGTTTTATGATGGCCCACCTTTTGCTACTGGAACTCCTCATTATGGCCATATTGCAGCCAGTGTTATGAAAGATGCTGTACCTAGATACTGGACTATGAAAGGTTATAGAGTGGAAAGACGTTGGGGTTGGGATTGTCATGGATTGCCAATTGAGAATATTGTGGAACAAGAAATTGGCACTAAGAGTAAAAAAGATATTGAAAAATATGGCGTAGATAAGTTTAACGAGAGTTGTCGCTCTCGAGTATTAGAATTTGCTGATGAGTGGGAGAGAGTAATTAGGAAAATTGGCCGTTGGGCAGAAATGAAATCTGCCTATAGGACTATGGATTTAGATTACATGGAGTCTATTTGGTGGGTTTTCAAACAGCTTTGGGATAAAGACTTAATTTATGAGGGTTATAGAAGTATGCATGTTTGTCCTCGTTGTGAAACTACCTTGTCTCAATCTGAAGTAACCGAAGGATATAAAGATGTAAAAGATTTATCTGTAACGGCTAAATTCAGAGTGAAAGATCAAGATAATACCTATATTCTAGGTTGGACTACCACGCCCTGGACTCTAATTGGTAATGTAGCCTTGGCTGTGGGAGAAGATGTTGACTATGTAAAAATTAAACAAACTGATAGTTTCTATATTATTGCTAAGGAGAGATTAGAAGAAGTAATAAAGGATCAGGAATATGAAATAGTAGAAGCATTGAAAGGCAAAAATCTAATTGGTTTAGCCTATGAACCTTTATTTAATTATTATTCTACTCAAAATGAACTAGAAAATAAAGAAAATGGTTGGAAAGTATATGCTGGAGATTTTGTTAATACTGAAGAAGGGACTGGTATTGTGCATATTGCCCCTGGCTTTGGTGAAGATGACTTGAATTTAGGTAAAGTGAATAATCTGCCTTTTATTCAGCATGTAGATCTAAGTGGACATTTTAAAGAAGAAGTAACAGATTTTTCAGGTTTATCTGTAAAACCAAAAGATGATGTAATGTCTACGGATGTAGAAATTATTAAGTATTTGGCTGCTAAAGAATTATTATTTTCTAAAGCTAAATATGAACATAGTTATCCTCATTGTTGGCGTTGTGATACCCCGTTATTAAACTATGCCACCTCTTCTTGGTTTGTAAGTGTAGAAAAGATTAAAAAAGATTTATTAAAACAAGCTGAAAAGATTAATTGGTCACCGGAGCATATTAAACGTGGTCGTTTTGGCAAGTGGCTAGAAGGCGCTCGTGATTGGTCAATTAGTCGTCAGAGATTTTGGGCCTCAGTAATTCCAATTTGGAAATGTGATAAATGTGGAGATTTGAAGGTAATTGGTTCAGTTCAGGAATTAGAAGATGCCAGCGGGATCAGAGTAAATGATTTACATAAGCATGTTGTAGATAAAGTGACTTTTGCTTGTGATAAATGTGATGGTACCATGACTAGGATTGAAGATGTATTAGATTGCTGGTTTGAGTCTGGTTCAATGCCCTATGCCCAGGAACATTATCCTTTTGAAAATAAAGAAAAATTAGATAAGAATTTTCCTGCTCAGTTTATTGCTGAAGGAGCTGATCAAACTAGAGCTTGGTTTTATTATTTACACGTAATTTCTACTGGTATTATGAATGGCCCAGCCTATAAGAATGTGATTGTTAATGGAATTGTGTTGGCCGAAGATGGTAAGAAAATGTCTAAGAAATTAAAGAATTATCCTGATCCAATGGAGGTGATTGAAGGCTCCAGCGCTGATGCTCTGAGATATTATATTCTTACTTCTCCAGTGATGCAGGCTGAGACTATGAACTTTGTTGAAGTGGGAGTAAAAGAAGCTCTACGTAAGGTGTCTATGCTATTATCTAATGTTTTGAAGTTTTATCAGTTATATGAGAAAGATAATCTAGAAGAAATAGAATCTAATAATATTCTGGATAAATGGATAAAAGCTAGATTACAGGAGACTGCTTTAGAGATGTCTAGCAACATGGAAACTTATAATTTACCTAAAGCTACCAAGCCAATCGCTGCTTTCATTGATGATTTGTCTACTTGGTATCTACGTCGTAGTCGAAATCGTCTGAAAGATCAAGATAGCAATAGCCAATTAGAGGCTTTGAGTACTTTAAAATGGTCTCTAAGGAATTTGGCTCTGTTAATGGCTCCATTTACACCGTTTATAGCTGAATCTCTATGGCAAGAAATTAATGGTTTCAATTTTTCAGATAATGATAAGAGCGTACACTTAGAAAATTGGCCAGAGTTAGGAAAGATAGATGTTAAAGTATTGGGAGAAATGAAGGGTCTTAAAGAGATTGTTGAACTAGGTTTAGCTAAACGTGATGAATTAGGAATTAAGATTAGACAACCCCTAGCTAAAATAATGATTAGTTCAGACAAAGTTATGAAATTTAATGATGGCGAATTGGAGCTTCTAAAATCTGAATTGAATGTTAAGGCGGTAAAAGTTAAAAAAATTAGTGAAGGTTTAAACGTTGAGTTAGACATTAAGCTAGATGACGATTTAATTAAGGAGGGTATAAAGAGGGAATTAGTGAGAATGACTAATAATCTTAGAAAAGAATCTGGTTTAACCATCACCGATAGAGTAATTTTGTTTGTACAAAGCAAAGACAAACTAGTTACAGCTGCGGTAATAGACTATGCTGGTGAATTAAAGGCTGAAGTTTTAGCAGACGATGTTCAAGTTCAAGTAGCTGGAGATTATCAAAAAGAAATTAAAATTAATCAAGCTGAGGTTAACTTAGGCTTGAAAAAGAATAATTAATCATAAAATTATGTCTACACTTTTGTGGGTAATCATGGCGGTAGTAGTTATTATTCTACTAGCTGTTATTGGGCTATATAATGGCCTAATTAAATTAAAAAATCGTACAGAGGAAGCTTGGAGTGACATTGATGTGCAGTTAAAAAGACGTTACGATTTGATCCCTAATCTAGTTTCTGCTGTGAAGGCTTATGCTCAACATGAAAGGCAAACTCTAAATGAGGTGGTTACTGCGCGTAACCAAGCAATCTCAGCTCAACAGTCAGGCGATAAAGTTAAGCAGGCTGAAGCCGAGAATATGTTGACTGGAGCTTTGAAGTCTATCTTTGCTCTATCTGAAAATTATCCTGATTTAAAGGCTAATGAAAACTTTTTAGAATTGCAGAGAGAGTTATCTGACACTGAAAATAAAATCCAAGCATCTAGAAGATTCTATAATTCTAATGTTAAAGATTTCAATACTAAATTGCAGGTATTCCCATCTAATATTATTGCTGGTTGGTTGAAGTTTAAGCCCTATGAATTTTTTGAAATTGAAGAAGAAGAGGCTAAGCCAGTAAAAGTTGAATTTTAATTATGGCTAGTTTATATACCAAATCTGCCTCTAACCAGAGAAAGAGTTATTTTTTAATTAGTCTGTTCTTTGTGGTAGTTGTTTTGATTGGTTATGGTTTAAGTGTAGCCTATCAAGATCCTAGCATTTTATTTTTAGCCGTAATTGTGAGTATTTTCAGTAGTTTTTATAGCTATTGGTTTAGCCATAAAGTGGTTTTGAAGATGAATAATGCTAAGGAGTTGAAATTTGAAGATAATAAAGAGTTATATCGCATTGTAGAGAATCTTTGTATTACAGCTGGGTTACCATTGCCCAAAATATATATTATTAATGATCCTTCGCCCAATGCCTTTGCTACTGGCCGTGATTCTAAACATGCGGTGATAGCAGTGACTACTGGATTACTGCAGAAACTTGAAAGAAGCGAACTGGAGGGCGTAATTGCTCACGAATTGTCTCATATTGGAAATAGAGATATTCTGTTTGCTACGATCACTACCGTGCTAGTTGGAGGAATTATTATGTTAGCTGATTTGTTAAGGTATAAAATGTTTTTTGGCCGTGGAGGAGATAGTAACCGTAAAACTCATCCAGCGGCTGGTTTGATTTTGTTAGCGATTGTTATCATAGCTCCAATTTTTGCTTATTTGATGAAGTTTGCTATTAGTCGTCAAAGAGAATATTTAGCAGATAGTGACGGAGCTCTGTTAACTCGCTATCCAGAAGGGCTAGCCAGAGCTTTAGAAAAAATAAGTGCAGATAGCAACGTTTTAAAGACAGCTAATAAAGCTACGGCACACATGTTTATCATTTCTCCGTTGAAAGGGAAAAAAAGCGTTAAGGGATTAATGGCGAATGCTTTCATGACCCATCCTCCTTTATCAGAACGTGTAAAAAGATTAAGACAAATAAATTAATTATTAATTATATAAAATATATGACAACTAAAGAAATACTTGCTTTAGCCATAAAGAATGGCATGAAGGCTGATCTTCGTGGAGAGGCTGGCGTTAAAAAATATCTGGATCGTATTAATAAGAAATACGAAGGTTTGTCAGAAAAACAAAAAGTTGAATTTGATCAAGGAAAATTAACTAATCCCTATTCTGATAGTAGGATTTTGGTAGATAATGGCAAAAAAGAGATTAAAAAAATATTAGTTGGTATTGATATGGAAACTCCAGAATTATTGTTAGCAGATAAAATTGGTGACATTGATTTAGTTATTGCTCATCATCCGGAAGGAAAAGGTCTGGCCGAGCTAACTTCAGTAATGGAGTTGCAGGCTCAGGTGTTAGCTAATTATGGTGTGCCGATTAATATTGGCGAATCCATTATTAAACCAAGAATGTCTGAAGTAGGTAGAAGTATTTCAGCGGTTAATCATTTTAGAGCTGTAGATTCTGCTAAGTTATTAGATTTAGATTATATTTGTACTCATACCACAGCAGACAATTTAGCAGCCAGATTTATGCATGATTTAATTGAAAAAAAGAAACCAGAATATGTTGATGATGTATTGACTCTGATAAAAGAAATTCCAGAATATAAAGAGGCTATAGCTAGGCAGACTGGGCCAATGTTATTTGCTGGGTCTAAAGAAAATAGTTGTGGGAAGATTGTCGTGACTGAATTTACTGGTGGGACTTCAGGTTCTAAAGATGTCTATGAAAAAATGTCTCAGTATGGTATTGGCACTATCATCGGTATGCACATGTCTGAAGAACATCGTAAAGAGGCAGAAAAGTATCATATCAATGTAATTATTGCTGGACATATGTCTTCAGATTCACTGGGTATGAACTTATTTTTAGATGAATTAGAAAAGACAGGTATTGAAATAGTGCCAACTTCTGGCTTAATCCGAGTAAAGAGATTTTAAACATGACTAAAAGAAAACCAGAATTATTAGCTCCAGCTGGTAATTTAAAAAAACTAAAAACTGCCCTAGCTTTTGGGGCCGATGCTGTATATTTTGGCTCACCCAAGTTTTCTTTGCGTGTGCGCATTAATGAATTTGGTTTGAAAGAATTAAAGCAGGGGATAGAGATAGTGCATGCTGCTGGCAAGAAGGCCTATGTAACGATGAACATTTTAGCTCATAATAAACATATCAAGGCCGCCGAGGCTCATATAAAGAAATTGAAAGAATTGAAGCCAGACGCTTTATTTGTAGCTGATCCAGGAATAATTAGTTTAATTAAAAGAGTTTGGCCTGAAGTTAAGATCAGTTTGAGCACTCAAGCTAATAGTACTAATTGGATGAATGCTCAGTTTTGGAAAGATCAGGGAGTGAGTCGAGTAATTTTAGCTCGAGAATTATCTTTAGATGAAATTAAAGAAATTAAAGAGAAGGTTAAAGGTCTAGAGATAGAATCATTTGTACAGGGGGCTCTTTGTATGGCTTATTCTGGACGTTGTTTCCTATCTAAGCAGTTAAAGGACCGAGATGCTAACCTAGGCGACTGTGTTCAGCCTTGTCGTTGGAAATATGAGATTAAGCCAATTGGCCATGACCAAAGCTTTATTCTAGGAGAGGAAGAACATGGTAGCTATATCCTAAATTCCCAAGATCTTTGTTTATTAAAGAGAGCGCAGGAGTTATTTAAGATTAAATTGGATGCCTTTAAAATAGAGGGCCGAGCTAAGAGCGTATACTATTTAGCTAATGTAATTGGAGCTTGGCGCGAAGCCATTGATACGGTATCTGCCAAAGGAACTTCGAAAGAAAAACAAAAGAAACTTGATTATCTATATAAAGAAATAGAAGATAAATTATATCACCGTACCTATACAGAAGGGTTTATGTTTAAAGAGGGTAAAGAAGCTCAAAACCTAAAGAATGAAAACAGGGTTAGTGATTGGGAATTTTGTGGGCAGGTGATTAGTTCAGAACGACAGAAAGGTAAATATATAATAAAGATTAAAGTACATAATACTTTGTTAGTGAAAGATAAATTAGAGTTAGTCAGGCCGCCCTATAGAGTAGAGAAATTTACTTTAAAGAAGATGGTTGATTCTAAGACTAAGGAGATCTTAGATGAAGCCCATGGTGGTGGCGGGGGACAGATAATTGAGATAGAAACTGATTTTGCAGCTCCAGAGTATAGTGTTCTAAGAAGAAAATTAAAATAAACATATGATAGCTTTTGTTAAAGGAGAAATTCTAACTAAGAGAAATGGTTACTTGATTGTAAAGAGTCAAGATCTTGGCTATAAAGTTTTTGTAGCCTCAGCTCTTTATTCTGAGATTCAGCTGGCTCAATCAGTTGAGCTATTTACCTATCAAAATGTTCGTGAAGATAGCTTAGATTTATATGGTTTTCAGTCTCTAGATGATTTAGAAATGTTCGAGATGTTATTGTCAGTGAGTGGTATAGGGCCTAAATCAGCTCTAAGCGTTATGTCCATGGCTGATACCGAATACCTAAAAACTTCTATTATCCAGGGAGACTCTGGTTTATTAACTAAAGTATCTGGAATTGGTAAAAAGACTGCTGAAAGAGTGGTTTTAGAGTTGAAAGAAAAGATTGCAAAATTAGCTCCTCTAGTAGAAGGTCCGCAATTATCAGGTATGTCCAGTGATGAGATTGATGCTTTAATATCTTTAGGATACTCTCTACCACAGGCTAGAGAAGCTCTGCGAGAAGTAGATAGTGAAGTTACAGATAGTAGTGAAAGAATCAGACAGGCCTTGAAAAAGATGAGTCATTAATACTTTACAGCCCTGATATTTTTAGTTAAGATAAAATTACTTATAAACGTATAAAATACTTGTACAAATGAAACAAAGTCAACTTTTTACTAAAACAACTAAAGAGTCTCCTAAAGATGAAACCAGTTTAAACGCTCAATTGTTAATTAGAGCTGGTTTTGTTGATAAATTAATGGCTGGTGTCTATGAGTTTCTACCGTTGGGGTGGCGAGTATTACAGAAAATTGAGCAAATTATTAGGGAAGAGATGAATGCCATAGGTGGCCAAGAAATATTTATGTCAGCTCTAGCTCCAAAGGAGAACTGGGCAGCTACTGGTAGGTTAGAAACTATGAATGTCCTGTTTGAGGCTAGAGGAGCAAATGATGAATCTAGGAGAGTTAATGATGGTGAGTATATTTTGAATTCTACTCACGAAGAAATTGTTACTCCGATTGCTAAGAAACATGTTGTCAGCCATAAGGATTTACCTTTTGCGGTTTATCAGATTCAAACTAAATTTAGAAATGAAGCTAGACCAAAGTCCGGGCTTCTAAGAGGTAGAGAATTTAGAATGAAAGACCTATATAGCTTTCATCGAGATGAAGATGATTTAAAGCGGTACTATGAAGAGGTTAAGCAAGCTTATTTAAGAATCTTTAAACGTCTAGGTTTAGGTGATGATACCTATGTTACCTGGGCTTCAGGAGGAGATTTTACTAAAGATTTTTCCCATGAATTTCAAACAGAATGTGCTACTGGCGAAGACGAAATCTATGTTTGCGATAAATGTTCTCTAGCTTTAAATAAAGAAGTGTTGGAAAGACAAGATTCATGTCCTAAATGTCAGAATAAAGAGCTAAGAAAGACTACTGCTTCTGAAGTGGGCAATATTTTCCCTTTAAATACTAAATTTTCTAAAGCTTTTGATTATTATTATACAGACGAAGAAGGTAAACAACAGATTGTATATATGGCCTCCTATGGTATTGGGCCTAGTCGTTTAATGGGCGTGATGGTAGAGAAATTTGCTGACGATAGAGGTATGAGTTGGCCTCAGAATATAGCTCCTTTCAAAGTGCACTTGGTATCTTTGAACGAAAACTTCGAGGCGGATAAACTATATGAAAAACTAATTACAGAAGGTATTGAAGTATTATATGATGATAGAGATTTATCAGCTGGAGCAAAATTGTCTGATGCGGATTTAATCGGTTGTCCAAATAGAATTGTTATTAGTGCCAAAACAAAAGAAGCAGGAAAGATTGAATTTAAGTTAAGAAATCAGTCTGAAACTCAGATGTTGAGTGAAGACGAAGTTCTAGCTAAACTAAGATAAGCATGTTTAAAAAATTATTAGGAAAACTTAGTAATGATTTAGGTGTTGATTTAGGAACTAAAAATACCCTGGTTTATATTAAAGAAAAAGGTGTTGTTATTAATGAACCATCTGTGGTAGCAATTAATAATCGTACAGCTGAGATTTTGGAGGTTGGTTTAGCTGCCAAAAAGATGGTGGGTAAAACTCCTGGACATATCCAAGCCGTTAAGCCTTTAGTTGATGGAGCAATCTCTGATTTTGAGGTTACCGAAAAAATGCTTAAGTATTTTATTAATAAAGTGCATAGCGAGAATTTTACTTTGATTCCTAGACCTAGAGTAGTGGTGGGTATTCCTTTGGATTTAACTGAGGTGGAAAAAAAGGCGGTAGAGGATGCAGCCAAATCTGCCGGCGCTAGAAAAGTCTATCTATTAGAAGAAGCTATGGCAGCTGCAATAGGAGCTGGTTTGCCAGTAACTGAAGCTACGGCTACTATGATGGTAGATATTGGTGGAGGAACTACTGAGATTGCTGTGATATCGTTGGGAGGCGTAGTAACCTGGAAGTCATTGCGATTAGCTGGTAATGAATTTGATAATAATATTATTGAATATATTCGAGAAGAGTTTAATATTCTAATTGGTGAGCAATTAGCTGAAAATGTAAAAATAAAGATTGGTTCGGCCTTAGCTCTGAAAGAACCACAGACTATGGAAGTAAGAGGCAGAGATCTATTAAACGGTTTGCCTAAGGCAATTAATATTACTGATGAACAAGTGCGAGAAGCAATCTCTAAAACCGTCAATAAAATGATAGACAACATTAAAACTACTTTAGAAAATACTCCTCCGGAGTTAGTTTCAGATATTTATGAAAAAGGAATTTATTTATCTGGCGGAGGTTCGTTACTGCGAGGTTTAGACAGGGCAATTGCCCAAGCCACTAAAATTCCAGTTAATATTGTAGAAGACCCTTTAACATGTGTGGCCAGAGGTTGTGGTGCTTTGTTAAATAGCCCTGATTTATTAGAAAAAGTAGTCTTGCCGACTGGATCAGGAGGTTAATAATCTATGACACGAAAAAGATTTCTAACTAAAAAAACCTGGTTGGCAGCAGCAATAATAGCGCTGCTGATTTTTTTGCATTTTACTAAAATAATTTTTCCAATTGAATCAGGGATAGCCTATGGTATTAATACTATTGCGGATAATTTTTATAGTATGGGCAGTGATTGGCGAGAGCGTATTAATACCCAAAAAGATAAAGCAAGTTTAGCAGAAAATTTAGATCAAGCTCAAAAACAAATTGCCGAACTTCTAGTGGAGAAAGCTAGATGGCAACAAGTTGAACAGGAGAATAACAGGCTAAGAGAGTATTTAGACTTTTTTAGTGAAAATAATCATCAAAAAATATTGGCCAAGGTTGTAGCTAGACAGAATCTCCTAGTGGCTGGAAATAGTCAGGCTAGTTTATATTTAGATAAAGGCAGTCGACAGGGGATATATGAAGGATTAGGTATTATTAATGAAGAAGGCATATTGGTTGGAAAAATTACTGAAGTTAAACAAAATAGTTCGTTGGCTTGCTTAACGATCAATGAAGATTGTAGAGTAGCGGCTACGGTTGAGAATGAAAACCAAACCCTGGGAATTGTGAATGGTAATTTGGGGCTTACCATTGCGATGGATTTTATTCCTCAAAACCATAAGTTAAATTTAGATGATTTAGTGGTGTCCTCAGGTCTAGAAGAAGAAATACCAGCCGGTTTGTTAATTGGGCAAGTTAGCGAAGTAATTCAACATAGCAATGAGATTTGGCAACAGGCGATTTTAGAGCCGTTGTATAATACAGATAAATTAACCATTGTTTCTGTAATAATTCCTCAATAATTATGGCTAAGTATGTCAAAATAATCAGCCAGTTAGGCGCAGTATTCCTATTGATAGCTTTACAGTTATCTTTAATTTCGGCTTTACCTAGGCCGTTTTTTTCTATCAATTTAATTTTAATTCTAATAATTTTTATAGTGATGTTTTCCGGTTTTCCTAAATTTATTTTTTGGAGCCTATACGCAGGCCTATTGGTAGACGTTTTTGCCTTTGGATTTTTTGGTTTATTTATGATCACTTTTTTAGTGACAACGTTAATAGTTTATTTTTTACAAATTAATTTTTTAACTAATCGTTCGCTGTATGTGGCTTTAACTTTAATAGCTTTAGGAACTTTGGTATTTAATTTTAGTTTTCAAATATTAGAACTAATTTTGGGCTTTTTTAGTAGTTCTAGTCAAAGTATATTTCTTTTTTCAGGCTTCTTTTGGCAGGAACTATTATATCAATTGATATTTCATAGTGTCCTGGCAGTTATTGTTTTTTATTTCTTTAGCTTCACGACCCGTAGGTTTAGACCGGAGCTTTTGGAAAGAAAGTAATTTATGTTAAACTAGAGTAGTAAAATATATCAATATGACTAAAAAAATCATTACTTTAGGGGGCGCCACGGAGGATATTACTTTTTATCCTCGCGAGGCAGTAGTATTAGATAATAAACAGGATATTCTACGGCAGAAAATTCTTGGTTTTGAATACGGAGCTAAGGTACCAATTGAAGACTTTTATTCTACTTTTGGCGGCGGAGCCGCTAATACAGCTATAAACTTTTCTCGTCTAGGCTTTAAAGCCAGTATAATTACTTGTTTAGGTAAGGATGAGAGAGCTGAACAGATCAAAGATAATCTAAAAAAACAGAAAGTAGACACATCTTTAATGTTAACTTCTGCCAAGGATAGAAGTCCTTTTTCTCTATTGTTGATTGGGCCTAGGAGTGAACATGTCGCTTTCGTATATAGAGGGGCTAAAGAAGATGTTAAATTAAGTCCTCAGGCTAAGAAAAAGATTCAGGCATCCGATTGGCTATATGTAACTTCATTGTCCGGAACCTGGCAGCTGATTCTCAAACAAGCTTTTAATTTAGCCACGAAGATTGCTTGGAATCCAGGTAGCGTTCAATTGAAGAAGGGGATTAAAGCTCTGGGACCGCTATTAGAAAAGACTACTGTATTATGTGTTAATAAAGATGAGGCTATTGAGTTAGTACTTAGTGATAAGAAATATAAAAATAAAGAATTTACTTTCTTTGATCGTTTAGATAATTTACTTCAGGCTATCAAAGATATGGGACCAAAAATTGTTGTAATAACTGATGGTAAACGAGGTGCTAGTGCTTTTGACGGTCAAACTATATATAAACAACCAATTGCCAAGGAAAAGAAAAGGGTTGATACCACTGGTGTAGGAGATTCTTTTAACTCCTCATTCATTGCTGGCTTAGAATTATATCAGGGTAATATTAAGAAAGCCTTAAGTTTAGGGGCTAAGAGTTCAGCTTCTGTAATTGGTGAATTAGGAGCTCAAAATGGATTATTAACTAAGAAAAGCATATGATTAAAGATGTAATGATTAAAAAGTTGAATAATTATGAAGATGACAGGGGGCAGTTAACTGAAATTTGGCGCAGTGATGAGAATAATTTTGTTCCACAAATGAGTTATGTAAGTATGACTAAACCAGGAGTGATACGTGGTCCTCATGAACATGTATACCAATCTGACGGTTTTGTATTTCTTGGTCCAGGTGATTTTAAATTATACCTTTGGGACCGTCGTTCCGATTCTTCTACTAATGGTGAGGCTATGGAGTTGGAAGTGGGAGCTAATAACCCCTGCTTTGTGATTGTTCCACCAGGCGTAGTTCATGGTTATAAATGTATTTCTGAAGTATTAGCCATGAGTATCAATTTGCCAGATAAATTATATAAGGGTTTGAATAAAGAAGAAGAAATAGACGAAATTCGCTGGGAAGAGCAAGAAGATTCACCCTATAAAATAATTTAATTATATGAACGATTGTGTATTTTGTAAGATGATAAAAGGAGAGATACCTAGTTATAAAGTTTATGAAGACAAAACTGTGGTGGCTTTTCTAGATATTAATCCAGTGCATGAAGGTCATGTGCTAGTGTTGCCAAAAAAACATGTTGTTAATTTAGAGGATGTTTCAGAAAAATTATTAAATAAGACTATTAAAATAGTAAAGAAATTTGGTCAAAGCATTAAAGACAATCTAGCTCCTGGCTATAATATTATTGTGAATAATGACCCAGTGGCTGGTCAAGAAATTCAACATCTTCATTTTCATGTAATTCCTCGATATGATAAGGACAGGTTAACCACTTGGACTAGAAATCAATATGGAGAGGGTAGAGTGGAATTAATTCAGAAACAATTAAAAATTAATTAACATATGAAATTATTAGTTACCGGAGGGGCTGGCTTTATTGGTTCTAACTTTATTCACTATTGGTTGAAAAATAATCCTGGAGATAAAATAGTCAATTTAGATAAATTAACCTATGCTGGCAATTTAGATAATTTAAAAGTTGTGGAAGGCCATAAAGGTTATACTTTCATTAAAGGTGATATTTGTGATAAAGAGTTAGTCTCAGAAGTAATGACCGGAGTAGATGTAGTGGTTCATTTCGCAGCAGAGAGTCATGTAGATAGATCAATTAAAGATAGCGGAGATTTTGTTCGTACTAACGTAGAGGGAACTAGGATACTTTTAGATGCTGCTCGAATGGCTAATGTTTCTCGTTTTCATCACGTATCTACTGACGAAGTGTTTGGTAGCTTAGGCTTGGATGACGCTCCATTTAATGAAACTACTCCCTATGATCCACGCAGCCCTTACAGTGCTTCTAAAGCCTCTTCTGATCATCTAGTTAGAGCTTATTATCATACTCACAACTTACCAATTACTATTTCTAATTGTTCTAATAATTATGGACCATATCAGAATCCTGAGAAACTTATACCTTTGTTCATTACTAATTTATTAGAAGATAAGAAAGTTCCAGTTTATGGTACTGGTGGTAATATCCGAGATTGGATTTTTGTTGAAGATCATAATAGGGGAGTAGAAATGATTATAAAAAAAGGTAAAGTGGGCGAAACCTATTGTCTAGGCGGTAATCAAGAAGTGACTAATTTAGAAATGACTAATAAAGTTCTATCTTTATTAGATAAGGGAGACGAGATGATAGAGTATGTGGAGGATCGACCGGGTCATGATTTACGTTATGGTATAGATTACTCTAAGATTAAAAGAGAACTTGGTTGGGAGCCAGAAATGAAATTAACTGAAGGTTTAGAAAAAACCATTGCTTGGTATAAGGAAAATCAAGCTTGGTGGAAAAAAATAAAATAATTAAAACATATGTCTAGAATTTTTATCATTGAAGATGATGCTAATTTGCTCTACGGTCTACAAGCCTGTTTTAGTTCAGAGGGGTTTGAAGTAGAGATCAGCAGTGGCGATGAAGAAATAGAAGATTTCTTAATTTGGCTAAAGGAAGGTAAGTGTCAGTATTTGATACTGGACTTGTTATTGCCAAAGATTGATGGATTTGAACTCATTGAGAGAATTAAAGGAGAGGATGAGCTAGCTGATCTACCTATTTTTGTTTTCACTGACTTAAGTGACGAAGATAGCCGTAACCGTAGCATGGAACTAGGGGCTGATTATTATTTTATTAAAAATGATTTTGATGTAGATGAATTTTCCAGTAAGGTAATCAGGATTATTAGCAATAAACAGAAGTTTAACAAAGACGAATAGTATTGACTTTTATCATTTTAAAAGGCTAATATATACTATTAGTCAACTTTTATCTTATTACTTATGTTTGCAAAGAGAATCGGTATTGATTTAGGAACAACCTATACTTTAGTTTATTTACCTAAGAGGGGTATTGTTATTAATGAACCATCTGTAGTAGCAGTTTCTATGGAAGATAGGAAAATCCTGGCAGTGGGAAATGAAGCTAAGGATATGTTAGGAAGAACTCCTGACTCTATTATTGCGGTCAAACCTTTAAAAGATGGAGTAATTGCTGATTACAGAACTACTGAAGCTATGATTAGATATTTTATTAATAAAACTCTGGGCGGTATTCGTTTATTCAGGCCGGAGGTTATGGTGGCAGTACCAGCCGGTATTTCTTCTACTGAAAGAAGAGCTGTAGTAGAAGCTACAATTGCTGCTGGAGCTAAAGCAGCCTATATTATTAAAGAGCCGGTTGCGGCTGCAATTGGAGCTGATATTCCAATTGGTTCAGCTACTGGTCATATGATTATCGATATTGGTGGTGGAACTGCTGAAATGGCTGTTATCTCATTGGGTGGAGTTGTATATTCCACTTCAGTCAGAGTTGGAGGAAATAAATTAGATGTAGCAATTCTGGAATTTGTTAGAAGAAAATATAATTTAGCTATTGGCGAACGTACAGCAGAAGAGATTAAAATAAATATTGGTTCAGCTCTATTCATGGAAGATAAATTAAGTATGGAAGTTAGAGGTAGAGATATGATGACTGGGTTGCCTCGCAGTATCACTGTAACTAGTGATGATGTTACTGAAGCCATACAAAATGAATTAGAAGCAATTATTAATGCAGCTAAGAAAGTCTTACAAAATACTCCACCGGAATTATCTGCTGATATTATGGATAAAGGTATCGTGTTGTCTGGAGGTAGCTCATTATTAAGAAATATGGATCAATTATTTGCTCGAGCTACCGGCGTGCCAGCCTATATAGCTGATGATGCTTTATTGTGCGTAGCCAAGGGGACTGGAATTGCTTTAGAAAATCTAGACTCTTATAAACGTTCTATTTTAGCAACTAAATAATATGTTAATAGGAATTGATGCCAGTCGAGCTAATCGTAGACATAAAACTGGAACGGAATGGTATTCATATTATTTGATTAAACATTTAGCAGAGATTGACTCTGAAAACGAATACATTCTTTATACTGATACGCCTCTTTCAGGAGGCCTAATTGATTTAGCTGAACATGATGAGCAAATCCTAGCTCAGGCTAATTTGGTCCCAGAATTTTTTGGAAAGAATCATCAAATAATAAAGAGTCCTCATAATAATTTCAAGGCCAAAGTTTTACGTTGGCCTTTTTCGTACCTTTGGACTTTAGGTAGACTAACCCAAGAAATGTTATTTCACCGTCCTAATGTATTATTTGTGCCAGCACATACATTGCCTTTGATTCAGCCTAAAAAGACTATTACCACGATTCATGATATCGCCTTTATTAAACAGAAACAGCTCTACTACAAAGAAATGACATGGCAGGAGAGAAAAATAGTTAGAGCAATTATTCGTTGGTTAGTCAGAATTCTTACTCTAGGTAAGTATCGTGTAAATGCCTGGGATTATTTAGAATGGTCTACTAAGTTTGCCCTACAGGCAGCTAAAAAGATTATTACTGTATCGGCATTTACTAAGAAAGAGATTATTGATATTTATAATACTAAAGAAGATAAGCTAGCCGTGATCCACAATGGTTATAATGATCGTTTATATGGAAGAATACAATCACAGGAGAAAATTGCGGAAGTTTTAGATAAATATGGTATTAAAGGAGATTATTTTCTTTATGTTGGGCGTTTAGAAAAGAAAAAAAATACTCCACAGTTAATTGAATCTTTGGCTATTCTAAAAGAGAATCATCCAGAAGTTAATCATAAGTTAGTTTTGATTGGTAATGCCAGTTACGGCTATGACGAAGTAAAATATTCTATTGATGAATTTGATTTATATTCAGAAGTAATTATGTTAGGCTGGGTACCTGAAGCTGATATGCCTTATATTTATAATGGAGCTAGTGCTTTTATTTTTCCAACTCGCTATGAAGGTTTTGGTATTCCAGTAGTCCAAGCCATGGCCTGTGGTGTTCCGACAGCAGTATCTAATATCGAAGTGTTAAGAGAAGTGGCTGGTAACTCAGTATTGTATTTTGACCCCAATGATAAATATTCTATAGCCTATGCTATGCATACTCTAGCTACGGATAAGAGGTTGAAGCAAAACCTAAGGAATAAAGGCTTTGAACAGGCTAAGAAATTTTCTTGGAGAAAGTGTGCCGAAGAGACTTTGAAAGAAATAAATAGTTTATAAATAGGAGTTACAAGCAGGTTTTTATGAAGAACCTGTTTTTGGTTGTCTTTATTAACAAAAAAATGATAAAATGAAGGTATTATGAAGAGATTAATTATCTTTATTTTTATAATTTCATTAGCAATCTATCCGATTGTGGCTTTAGCTTTGATTCCAAATGATCGTTATTATTATAGACAATGGTATTTAGAGAAGATTAAGGCTCCAGCTGCCTGGGAAAGAACTAGCCAGGCTCCAGAAATTATTTTAGCAATTATTGATTCAGGAGTTCAAACTAATCATCCAGATTTAGAAGAAAATATTTGGCAAAATTCTGATGAGATTCCAGATAATGGAATTGATGATGATAGAAATGGGTTTATTGATGATGTTAATGGCTGGGATTTTGTGCACAATGACGCTGATCCTTCACCAGATTTCTCTACTAATTGGAGTGAGGGAGGCCTATCCCATGGAACTATAGTAGCGGGAATAGCTGCGGCTCAGGGTAATAACGGTGAAGGCATCACGGGAGTTAGTTGGCAGAGTCAAATTATGCCTCTAAAAGTATTGGCCGATGATGGTACGGGAAGTATTAGGGAAGTAATTAGAGCGATTGATTACGCAATTAACAACGGTGCAGATATTATTAATTTTAGTTTTGTTGGATTTGGTTATAGTTCAGCGTTGGAAGAAGCGATTACTAGAGCTTATAATGCTGATATATTGTTAGTGGCTGCGGCAGGGAACGAAAAAGAAGAAGATATTGGATATGATATTGATGAGACAGCTATTTATCCTGCTTGTCATGATGGTAATTTCGATGCCAATATGGTTATTGGTGTGGCAGCGGTAGATGCTTTAGACCAGAAGGCTAGTTTTTCCAGTTACGGTTCTCGTTGTGTTGATCTAGTAGCTCCAGGAGTAAGTTTCTTTAGTACTGCAGCCTATGATGCCAGTTTTGATAAAGGCCAATTTAGTGAACCCTGGGATGGTTATTGGTCAGGAACTTCAATGGCTACGCCAGTGGTCAGTGGAGCGTTAGCTTTAATATTAGGAACTAACCCAAATTTAGATAGAGCAGGGGCTTTAGAAATTCTATTGACCAGTACTGATAACGTGAGCCGTTTGAATCCTACTTATGTTGGTCAACTTGGCTCAGGTAGAGTTAATGTAGACAGGGCGGTAGATATTGCCTGGTTAAAATTAAAGTCATATCAGGGAAGAATTTTAATTGCACCGCAGTCTAATAATCCAGGAGAAGTAAAAGTCAGTTTACCCAATGGAGATGTGGAAGAGAGTTTTTTAGCCTATCATCCAAATTTTTTAAGTGGAGTCAATTTAGCTTCCGGCGATATTGATGGTGATGGTAGACCAGAAATTATTACAGGAGCTAAGGCTAATGGAGGTTCTCACGTTATGGCCTTTGATAACACCGGGCATTTAAAACTACAATTTTTTGCCTTTTCTAGTAATTTAAGAACTGGAGTCAAAGTAGCTTCCGGCGATATTGATGGTGATGGTGTTGATGAAATCATTACTGCTCCAGATTATGGTTATAGTCCGGAGATAAGAGTGTTTAATAGTCAGGGACAGTTAATAGAGAATTTTCTTGCTTATAATCGTAATTTTTTTGGCGGTGTAAATATAGCAGTGGGCGATATTGATGGTGACGGTGTGGACGAAATTGTAACTGGGGCTGGCCCAGGAGGTGGTCCGCATGTTAGAATATTTAATAGTGAGGGACAAGTGTTAGGACAATTTTTTGCCTATAGTACAAGTTCACGACATGGCGTCCGGGTTGCGGTTGGCAATATTAATGGTCGTCAGGATAGAAATAAAGCCGAAATTATTACTGCCCTAGAAGCAGGAGCAGAACCAGAAGTTAGAGTATTTGATAACCATGGCCAACTGCAAGATAAGTTTTTTGCCTATGATCGTAAATTTAAAGGCGGAGTTAATATAGCCGTAGGTGATTTAGATAGTGATGGTATTGATGAAATAATAACTGGTGCCGGTCCAGGAGGAGCTCCTCATGTTAGAGGTTTTTCTGGCAATGGCACTTTAATATATAGCTTCTATTCGGGCTCTAGCGATTTTGAGGGTGGAGTCTCAGTTGGGTATCTACCAGTTAGAAGATAAATAATTCAAATAATATGCAAAATAAAAAAGTTATTTTCGACAAAAAGAATGTACTGGTTGCTGGTGGGGCGGGGTTTATAGGATCTCATCTATGCGACGAACTGGTTAAAACATCTAAAGTAATTTGTGTAGATGATTTTTCTACTGGTCGTGAAAAAAACATTGATCATTTATTATCAAATCCAGACTTTGTTTTTGTAAATCATGATTTATCTAAGCCGCTAGATTTAACTAGTATTCCCAGTTTAGATAGTTTTAAAATAGGTTTTCAAGGTATTCAGGAAATATATAATTTGGCTTGTCCGATGTCTCCTAAAAATTTTGATGCTAATAAAGAAAAGATTTTGTTAGCTAATTCCTATGTAGTACAGAATTTGTTGAATTTAGTAAAACAATATCAAGCTAAGTTTTTGCATTTTTCATCATCAGTAGTTTATGGTTTAAGACGACAGGAAATTCAAGATTATAAGGTAAAAGAAACTGATATGGGACAGGTGAGTACAGTTTCTTCTAGAAGCTGCTACGATGAAGGCAAGCGTTTTGCTGAAACTTTAGTTTCTACTCTCAGTGAACAGCATAAATTGGATTCCAGAATTGTTAGAATATTTAGAACCTATGGTCCTCGCATGATGATTAATGATGATCAGATCATTCCAGACTTTGTTGTTAACGCTTTAAATGATGAGGATTTAGTTATTTATGGCGATGAGAACTTTGCTTCTTCACTATGTTACGTAGACGATGTTATTGATGCGGTTCTAAAGATAATGGATTCTAATATAAAAGAGCCAATAAATGTTGGCTCCGATGTGGATATTAATTTGAAAGATCTAGCTCAAAAAATTATTGAGATGACTGCTTCTCAATCTAAAATTAGATTTGAAGAGCCTAAAGTGTTTATGACCTCTCTATTGTTACCTGATATCTATAAAGCTAGAAACGATTTAGGTTGGATGCCAATAGTTACTCTAGGACAAGGGTTGGAAAAAACAGTAATAGATCTAAGAGCTAATAAGCGTCTAAGAAGAGTGTAAAAAATCAAATATTTTTTTAAGATAATTTTCTGACCAAAGGCTATCCAAGCCTTTGGTTTTTGTTTGGCTAGGATTCTGTAAACTTTTTTTCATTTGACTGACTAAATCATCAATATTTCCAGGACTGAAAAGGCGACCACCAAATTGTTTAGAGATTTCTTTGCTACCACCTAGGTTAGAAGCAATTGTTGGTAATTGATAGTTAACTGCCAATAGAAGGGAGGTAGGAAGATTTTCATATATTAGAGAAGGTAATACTAGGCAATGAGAACTTTTCATTAATTGTGGAATTTGAGATGAGGCAACTTTTCCTAAAAAATTAACTGATTCATTTTGATATTTTTGTTGCAATTTTTTCAGTGAGTTCCCGTTGCCCGCTATAATTAATTGGCAATTGTTTAATTTCTTGATCTCCAGAAAAGCTCTTATTAATAAGTCGACACCTTTGGCTTCGTCAATTTGACCGAGGTATAGAAAAGTAAATATTTTTTGCCGGGTAACTTTAACTTGGCTGGGGTGATCTATAGGATTAAAGATGGGCAAAGTCTTTGTCAATCGGAAAAAGCCTTTATCCCTATGAAGCTGCAATAGCCATTCGGAAGGTGAGATTATATATTTTATTGGCTGGGTCATCAGTCTCTGTAGTGCTTGATAGGTCTTTGCCAATGGACTTTCTAATTTAGATTCTTTAGACCATAATAATCGTCCAGAAGGATGGAGTAATTGAATATCATGTAAATAATGGGCTTGTTTTATATTTAATAATCTAATAATCCAGCTAGACCACCAATTGAATCCCATCATGTTATGAGATAGAACCATCTCTACCTTTTCTTTTTTTATAATTTTCTTTAGGCGATAGAGGGTGAAGGGATCAATAAATTTATATATATGCCATAACACTCTCAAAAGGGTGGGAACATGGTTTAAATGATAGTAAAAAGATGGTAAATAGTATTCATTGCCCATATGTCTGGTAGTAGCAAAGCAAGTTAAAGAAGGGCGAGTAGAAATGATGATTACTTCGTGTCCTTGGTTTTTCAGAGATTTTTCTAGAGTGGCAACAATTGCCTCTGCGCCTCCTCTTCGGTATTTACCGTATAAGTTGTTAATTAGAGCGATCTTCATAAATTAATTTTTTCCAACTCTCTCGAGCAGTTTGTAGATTATATTTTTCTTTCGCTAGCTGCCTGGCAGCTAATTGTAGATTTTTGAGTTTAGGTCCGTTACTGATTAACTGATTAATTTTAGTTGCTAGATCCTGAGAATTTTTTGGTTTAGCCGTTAAACCGGTTTGGCTATTAAAGACTGAACGTACTCCTGGTAAATTGCTGGCAATAATTGCTAATCCGCTAGCCAGGGCTTCTAAAATTACTAAACCAAAGGCCTCATTTTGATTAATTGAAGGCAGAATTAATACATCCGATTTTTGGTAGGTTTGTTTTAGTTCGTTGTCGCTAAGTTTACCAGTAAATTTTATTTTTTTTTCTAGATACAATTTTTTAGTTAGGGCCTGATAACCTGTTTTTAATTTACCATCACCGACGATAGTCAGATGCCAATTGTTTGATTTTAATTGTGAACAAGCAATAATTAATATATCTACACCCTTAAAGTAGTGAGCTTTATCTAGCCCCCCAACGAATAATAGTTTTTTAGTTTCATTAGATTTGTCCAATGGTGTAAATTTATCAGTGTCTATAGCGAAGGGAATTTCTCGAAATTTATCCGGTGATTTTTCATATAGTTTAGCGATTTGACTGTGTTTAATATAATCTAGACTAGAGCAGACAATGTGGTCGGCTTGATTTAGAAGACTTTTGCCAGCTAAACGTCCTGGCCAGCTTAGTATTTTGTACAATAGGCTAAATGATGAAACGTCCATATGATAGAACACCATTAGAGTTTGTTGGCGATGAAATAATCGATAGAACCATAAAACTTCAGCGGTGCCGAAAAAAGGATAATGAAAAATTATTGTAGAAAATTTTTTTAATTTAAAAAATAAGCCTGGCAGAATAGCGGCTTGGCCTAGTTTAAATAAAGCTGGTAGATATTTAGCTGTTAATTCGGAGTTAGTATTTTTTTGGTTGTATCTGGGAGTAAAAGTAGTGACTGAGTCGTTTTCTAATAATTTAGCTAAACGCCAGGCGCTATTACCGATTCCACCTTTGTAGGGAGGGAAGGAGCAGACTATTTGAGCAATTTTCATACTTAATCTTTTTTATTATTCAGAGCAATGTCACGTACTAGCTTAGTTAAGGCTTTATCTAATTTGAAGATTCTTAATCTTAATCTAAAAATTAAATAGAATAGAACAATTACCGCTATGTATAGCAAAAAATTAATACCACTGCTGGAGAATCCCATTTTAGCGACTAATTGATCGATTTGTTTTAGAAAGGCTACAGCTATACCAGCTAGTATCCAGAAGATTAACCAAAAAACAAATTCATTAGTATTTAGATTTTTGCTTCTTTTTAAGCTAACTAGTCTGATAATAAAGAAAACGATAATGATAGCGGCAATAATTTGTTGGTACATACTATTTGGTTAATTTATTAACAAATAAATCAGAGAGAATTTTGAAACCAGAGTTGAATTTTTGTCCGAATTCGGCGTATAGAACTGTCACTGGGATTTCTTTATATTTTAACTTATATTTTCTAGTTTTGGCTAGTATCTCACTGCAATGAGCCATGCGATCATTTTCGATTTTTATAGTTTCTAAAGCTTTTACATTCAAAGCTCGAAAACCATTTTGAGGATCAGAGGTCCTGACATTAAAAAATACTAGATTTATTAATTTTGCCAAAGGCATAATAATGTTTCGCTTGGTAAAAGGAACTTGGCTTTTCTTGTCTAGGAATCTAGAGCCAAACGTAACGTCATAGCCGGCTTTAATAGGTTTAATAATATCTTTAATTTCTTTCGCTAAGAATTGTCCGTCAGCGTCGAAATGAACCACAATATCAGCCTGATGTTTTAGAGCATAGGTATTCCCAGTTTCTAGGGCAGCGCCTTGGCCGCGGTTAATTTTATGTTCGATAACTGTTACCCCTTTTTCTCTAGCTACTTTAACGGTGTTGTCCCGAGAACCGTCATCTACTACCACTATGTTATCTAGATATTTTTTAACATCATCTAGAGTGTTAGCTATTTTCTTTTCTTCGTTATAAGCTGCAATAATACAAATAATTTTCATATTACGCCAAGTTTAGTAAATCTTCTGTCCTAACTATTCCTAGTTTAGCTTTGTTATAGGCATCATTAATAAGTTCAGGGGTATTTAAATGAGGATGTTTAAAAGATAGGATCTCAAAAGCAGCCATTTTACCAACTTGACCTTTTCCTTCGCAACGATCACAACCTTTACTAGTGTAGGCATGTTGATTGATTTCAGACCATTTATGTTTTTTGGCTAGCTCATCTAAATCTTCTAGTTCGTATTTGTTTAATTTAGCCTTAGATAGACAGTGAGGGCAGAGACGGTTCATTAATTGTTGAGAAAGCACAAAATTTAAATTTTCTTCCAATTTTCTTTTAGGATAAATATCTGTAATTTTTTTCCAAGCTTCCTGGCTATTATTAGCCGGTAGGGTCATTATGATTAGACGACCTTGTTGACTTAATTCAATCAGAGCCTTGAGGGTTTCTAAATTTTCTACGTGGTCGCTTAAAATAGTGTCCGCCTGTTGATTTTTTATTTGATTAACAATTTCTGAAGTGGAGTGACTTTCTAGCCAATTTGAGTTTAGGGGTAGGGAAAGAATGTCTAGACCAGCGACTGGTTCTAAACTAAGGATATTTTCTTTAACTTTAGAAACTTCGTTTACTAGAGCTCTTAGACTGTTGCTGCGGCCAGCTTGTTCAGGAGAGCTAACAATAATCAATCCAGTTAGATCTTTAGCTAAATGCTCTTTTAGATTTTTAAGAGTAAAGTGATGCAGGCCTAATTGACCCAGGGTCATAGCTTTAGAGCCAGAATTTAATACTTGGACTAAATATTTTTTATTTTCACTAGCAATGGCTGTAATAATAATAGTTTTTATTCCTTCAGATGTTTCTAGTCTCCAACTCATATCATTTCCGGAAGCTAGATTGTCAGTTTTTAATATATTAGATAATTCAGAACTAAATTTTTTAGCAGTCTGTTCAGTTAATATTAAATCATCAGCAGAAGTTTCGTCGTAATCAATATGTAGTTCGTCATTTTTAAATTCGGCATAAAAATTAGCCGCTCCTTGCCAGAGGCCATAATTTACTAGTTTGTTTATTAGTGGTTGTTTCATATCAATATTATAACATTATTTTTACATTATTAAAAAATATGGTAAAATTTAGTAAAGTCCTTTATTTAGGGCTTGGTTATTATTTTGCTATGAAGAAGCTTTTACTAAAAATTCGTCGTCACTGGTGGCTAACAAAACGGGTTTATAAACCTTTATATTTGAAGTTATATTTAATGTTTACTATTTTAGTAAACATTCTTTTATTTGCCATGGCTATGTGGCTACATAAGAGATTGAGCGGGGAATTAATGGTTTTACATTATAATGTTGATTTTGGCATTGATTTAGTTGGAAAAAGCTTAGAAATTTTCCTATTACCGGTATTTGGAGCAATAGTTTTGATAATAAATTTTATTTTCACCATAAAAACCTATAATAGGAAGAATTTCGTATTTTTATCACATTTGTTGCCTTTATCAGCTTTGACTGTTAATCTGTTATTAATTCTAGGATTTCTAAGTATATATTTAATTAATTTTCGCTAAATATGCCTGATTTTCAAATTATAAAAATTCTCTTATTATCCACTTTAGCTTTTGTTTTTGCTATTTTATGGACGCCATTGTTGACCCATTTTTTATATAAATACAAAATGGGTAAGAAAATCAGAAATAGTGGTAAAACGCCAATTTTTTCGAAATTACATGCTCACAAGGCCGGTACTCCAACTATGGGGGGAATCTTAGTTTGGTTAACAGTTTTAATTTTTATTATTGTTTTCGCTTTTCTAGGAGATTTAATTAATATTCCAGCTTTAGAAAAATTAAATTTTTTATCTCGTCAACAAACTTTATTGCCATTGGGGGCTTTAATTGCCACGGCTTTAGTTGGTCTAGTTGATGATTGGATGGATGTAAAGGGTAAAGGAACGTTGGGAGGCGGTGGCTTAAATATAGGACATCGTTTAATAATTTATGCAGTGATTGCTCTAATTGGAGCTCTTTGGTTTTATTTTAAATTAGATTGGACAGTTTTTCACGTACCATTTTTTGGTAACTTTGAAATCGGTTGGTGGTATATTCCAGTGTTTATGATAGTTATTGTGGGCACGGCTTTCTCGGTTAACGAAACAGATGGCTTAGATGGATTAGCCGGCGGTACGTTATTAGCTGGTTATGCCGCCTATGGTGTAATTGCTTTCGTTCTTGGTTGGTATGATTTAGCTGTTTTTTGCGGCGTGATTATTGGTGCGTTATTAGCTTTTCTTTGGTTCAATATTAATCCGGCCCGTTTTTATTTAGGAGATACTGGCGCTATGAGTTTAGGGGTGACGTTGGGCATCATAGCCATGCTTACCAATTATGCTTTACTATTGCCAATTATTGGAATTGTATTTTTAATGGAGTCTCTGTCTGTGATTATTCAACTTAGTTATAAAAAAATAAAAAAGAAAAAATTATTTCTTTCAAGCCCTATTCATCATCATTTTCAAGCCATTGGCTGGACTGAGCCAAAGATTGTTATGCGTTTTTGGGTAATTTCTTTTATTGCCACCGCGCTGGGCTTAGTTTTATTCTTGTTAGATAGGGGATTATAATATGAAGCTATTTAAAGCTTTCCTAAAAAGATTATTTCGTGTTAAGAAACATGAACATGAACCTGATAAACCATTAATTTTTTCTACTTTGATATTAGTGGTTTTTGGCTTATTGATGTTAGCTAGCGCTTCTGCTGTAAGTGCCTATAGCCATTTTGGAGATAGTTATTATTATTTAAAAAACCAATTGCTTCCTCTGATAATTGGTTTAGGATTGTTTTTTATTTTTTCTCGTATTGATTATCATTTCTGGCGTAAGAATGCTATTTATTTTTTAGGTGGATCCCTGGTGTTGTTAATCTTAGTATTCATTCCTGGCCTAAGTGCTGGTTACGGCACTGCCCATAGTTGGATTAATATTTTTGGTTTTTCCATTCAGCCATCGGAGTTTGTAAAATTATCTTTTTTAATATACTTAGCAGCTTGGTTGGAATTACGAGGTAAAGCAGTTAAAGAATTTTCCCAAGGCCTAGCTCCATTTTTGATTATTTTGGGAGTAATATGCTTATTGATGTATAAACAACCGGATCTAGGGACATTATCCATTATTGTTTTGAGTTCTTTAATTGTATATTTTGTCGGTGGCGCTAAAATTCGACATATGTTAGCCATTTTAATATTGATGGGGATGGCTCTCTGGGGCGTGGTGGGCATGAATGGTTATCAAGCTCAAAGATTCCAATGTTTAGCTGACCCAAGTTTTAGCCCTGATCATATATGCTATCAGATAAATCAATCTTTAATTGCAGTTGGTTCTGGAGGTTGGACAGGGAGAGGTCTAGGTGAGAGTCGTCAGAAATTCCTGTACTTGCCAGAAGTTAGTGGTGATGCTATTTTTCCGATTATTTCGGAAGAAATTGGTTTTATATTTTCTACCTTTCTAATACTCCTCTATCTATTTATATTTTATAGAGGTTGGATTATTGCTAAATCTTCGGCAGATATTTTTGGTCGTTTATTATCAATTGGAGTGGTTAGTTGGATTTTGATACAGGTATTTTTGAATATTGGAGGAATGACAAATTTAGTGCCGATTACGGGAGTGCCATTGCCGTTTATTAGTGCGGGAGGCTCGGCTCTCATAGCTGGCTTGATGGCCCTGGGAATTTTAGTTAATATTAGTAAACAAACATCTAATCGTTAATATATGGTTAAGAGTAGAAAAGTTAATATAATATTTAGTGGTGGTGGAACCGGTGGTTCGGTGGCACCATTATTAGCTTTGGCTCAGAATTTATCTAAACAGCGTCCAGAATGGAATTTAGTTTGGATTGGTACTAATCACGGTTTAGAGAAAGTAATGGTTAAAGATACAAAATTATCATATGTAGGTATCTATAGTGGTAAATGGCGTCGCTATTTTTCTTTAAAAAATATTATTGATTGGTTTAGAATATTGATTGGTTTTTTCCAATCTTTTATATACTTAGCTAAGGTTAATCCTAGATTAATCATGAGTGCTGGAGGATTTGTGAGTGTGCCATTAGTCTGGGCTGGTTGGCTTCTTCGTATCCCAGTAATTGTCCATCAACAAGATGTTAGACCAGGCTTGGCTAACAAGTTAATGGCCCCGGCCGCCAAGAAGGTGACTACTACGTTTAAGAAGTCTATAAATGACTATGGCAAAAAAGCTGTATTTATTGGCAATCCAGTTAGGGAAGAGTTTGATAATG
>CAZIJG010000010.1:0-32907 GCA_964539545.1 uncultured Gammaproteobacteria bacterium
CAAAAATACCGTTTAATACGGGACTTGCTTACTCTCATTGTTCTGATATGCTCGGAGGAACGGACTATGGTAGAACCGAAATTAATAAAAAAGCTGGCTTTTAAATTCCAGCTTTATTGATTTAAGAAGTTTTTAAAAATATTTCATATTCTTAAATAGAGATTCCATGCTTGATGTTTTTTCATCATTAAACATTAACGGCCAAGCTTTATGAAGATCATCTCCTGTTTTTATATTACCGCTCTTATCTTTCAGTTCCCAAATATGTCGAACAATATGAAAAACGTTCATAATCAACAATTTAATCATCATGCCGCTTTTATTCTTAAAGATTCCTTTTTCCTCTAACTCCTTGAGGAACATTGGAAAATCAATATCTTGCAACATAAGCTCAGTAACATTTCGATCATAAAAAATGTTATTTAGACCTAAGATATAATTTTCAGTAATGATAACTAATTCTTTCATTTTCTCGGTACCATTTTTTTGTACCATTTTTTTCAATTCTTCAATTCTTAAATTCATTTTTTATCTCCTTTGTTAAATTAGTATTCAATTATTAAATGAAACTCCACGCCCTGACGGACGTGGTTTCTCAAGCTTTGCTAAAAGACCTTAGTTTCACTAAGGTCTTTTATATTTCAAGTTTCGCTTGTCCATTATCCTCTTTCTCTTGTCTTTGTATATAACGACGTATTATTTTTTCATTAATACCCACGGTAGATACAAAATAACCGATCGACCAAACTCCTTTCTCGTCAGCGTATACTTTCTTGAGAAAAGGAAACTTTTTCTTTAACCCAGTCGAGGTATTTGATTTTATTATATTGACTACCCTGCTTACACTCATTCTAGGTGGAATAACAATGAGAAGATGGATATAATCCACTTGAATGCTTTGTTCTAGATATATTATATCAGGATAGTGCTTTTGAACCTCTTTGAGTTTGGTCGCTAGATGTTTGGCCACTGCTGGAATTAATATCTTTCTTCGGAATCTAGGTATCCACACTAAATGATATTGATTGTGATATATAGCGTGAGCTTGTCTATAATATTGCATATACCTATATTATCACACGAAAAAGAGGATAATGGAATGCCCCTTATATCCACGGGCTAACGCCCGTGGTTTTAAGTATGGTATTGGAAGGCATATAACAAAAAAGTATATTGTTAAATATACTTTTTGTCAATATATGTTCCTCTGATTTATAATTAATTTAAAAAAAAGTCCTTTGAAGTTATCTCCGGACTTTATCTGTTAAATTAGCTTATGTTTTTGACGCCTCGTTCTGGTAGAATAATTTAATTGATGACTAAAAAATTCCAAACCATATACAGAAGCGTCTCCAGCATCTTCATAAGAATTATCTTGAAAAATCTGCTCTAATTCCTGGGCCTGTACTAGGTAGAGAGTATAGCGCCATTGTAAATTTGTGACTCTATGATCAATGCATTCTTTAGTCACAAAAGCTCCTACTCCATTTTCGGTCTTCATTATTGAAGTACTAATCTGAGAATCAGGATACGGAACGTAACCACTATAGTCCTTGTTCATACAAGTACCAGTTCTATGACTATGAAGTTCTCGTAATTCAGATAATTTTTCTTCTTTTAGTTTTTTAAACAAGAAAACAAAATTATCTTGTTCTTCCTGACTAAGAGACGGTGCGGAATCTTTTACCTCATGTTTGATTTGAAAGTTAGCCCTAGTTGAACTAAATCGCTCTTCATATGGACTAGCCTCTACTTCAATATCAAGAAATTCACCGTTATCTGACACACTGACAATTTTCACAGCTTTAAAATTATAAGCATAATTGTCATTTGATCCAGAATAACGGTCACGATAAGTAAACTCTTTCATAGTCTCTTGACCATTAGACCAAATAATTATTTGGCTTATTTGACCAACACCACCAGAACCTCCACTTTCAGATCTACCTGATAGATAAACTATAATTTCCCTCTCTATATCGAGGTCATAATTTAAAATTACAGAAGGATCTTGTTTGTCGATAAGCTTATCAATAAAAGCAGTAATTTCCGGCTTTACCTTCAACTCCTCATATTTACCATAACAAAATTTGTTGAGCATTCTTTTTATGTATCCTGTGGCACTAGCTTTTTCAATTAAGCTGACAGATGCTAACAAATTTTTATAAAGCATTTCCGCTTTCTCTAATCCATAAGCTATTAGCACCTCTAATGAGAGCGTTTTTTCCATTGAATCATCGCCATCACTATAACGAAAGTGCATATAACCGTCTCCATTAAACTTATCTTTTAAAACTTTCAACGGATAGTTATAATTACCAGATGAAAATTTTGTGTAAACACGAAAAACAGAAAAATAGTATTCTGAATAAGCTCCAGAGCTATCACAATTAGGACTTTCTTCAATTTTATCTATTCGCGAATTCATTAGTATACTGAATTTGTCATATCTTTTATCAATAACAGACAAACAACTAGGTAAAGATTGCACTTTACCACCTGGACAATAATTCCAGAGCTCTGAGAAGTTTTCTTCCACTACAATAATCAAAGCTGCTAATCTACGATTATCTTTCTCTATTAGAACAAACTCATCCAATAAAGATTGTTTCAGTCCATCACTCAGAATAAAATGTGAAGAATTAATGTAGAATTTGCCACCCTGAGCGACAACTCCGTCCTTTTTAACGGATGCTGATTTCAACAAATCGAGAAACCTTTGAATGCCTTCATCTTCTTGAATGAAAGACAAAACCAATTTTTTTGTCTGTAAATTGATCTCTTCTACAATGTCAGTGTAGGAATAATTTCCGTCTTTTAGACCGAGCTCTGAAAGACCTGTCGGAATTTTTTTTGGATTACAATTTCCTCGTACCCAAATAATCATGTCGTCTTTTTTCATTTACTTTGTTTTTAGATTGTTAATGAACTATAAAATATTAAAAAAATCCCCTGGACTTTCCAGAGGACTCATGTATATATTATATCTTTTTATATTCAATCTATTTTTAACAGTAATTATATAATACAAACATCAACCTTCTGAATTTAAGGGATTCATTCTTATAACTATTATACTGTTGGTTGATAATTTGTCTCATAGATTTATTATCTTTCATATAGTATACGAAAAAGAAATAATAATGTTACACTATACGACTAAAAAATTTAGCATATATAGTAATATTTGTCAATACATGTGGCATTGCAGCGAAAGGTTTACACTTTTTAATTCATTTAACTTTTGCATAGGTGTTAGACCATTCATGCCCAAGCCCCTATGTTTCTTCTGGTAGTTATAGTAATGCATAAAGAGATTTAGCTTGTACTGCATACTATCCAATGATTCGCTGGGAGGGAAACCATATCTTAGAGCCTTCTGGTTCAATGTTCCATGAAATCTTTCTATCTTACCATTCTCTTCTGGGCAATAGGGAGTATTCTTTCTATGTTCAATATTATATTCTTTAAATATACATCTTAATTTATCATTGAGAAATTCTGTGCCCTGATCGGTACGTATTTTCTGAATATTGAACGGGACCCGCCTTAATACCTTTTCTACAAAATCCTTGGTATTAATAGCGTTAGCCGTTGAATAGCTCCAAACAAACGCCCACCTAGAAGCATCATCAATAATAGTATAGATAACCTTACCCTGTTTGTATCCATGGGGATACTTAGTATCCATCTGCATCTCTTTCCCTGCTATTTTATGGGCGAATAGCTGTTTCTTCCATCTTTTCTTAGTATTAACATAATACTCTGTGTAGCGAATATTCTTTCTCTTGGGAATACGATAGATAGTGGTGGGGTGGAGAGTGGTATTATATTCATGCTGTAATCTATCTGAGAGCGTTTCTACTCCATCTAGACGATATTGTTGAGCTAATTCTATGACGCATTGCTCCACTGCCTCCGGAGTACGATTATGGGCTAAATTATTATTCTTCTTTCTCGGTTGCCTAGCAATACCTGATAATCCAAATCTTTTGTATCTTAGTAGCCATTTATGTATGGTTTGCCTTGATACTGACATATCTTCTGCCACTGATACCACTGTTTGTTTCTGATTTATGATATTATTTAGCTTCTCTTGCTGTAATTGCATGTACCTGGGGTTATATATGTTCATAATAGTGGTTTTATATATAAATAATGAATATTTATTATATAAAACCACTATTAGAGGTGTAAACCCCTTTGCTGCAATGCTGACAATAATAATACTAAGAAATTCTTATTTCTAAGCCTCTAGAGACTATAATTGCCACAAAAGCCCAATAAAAATAGGCCTTTCAGCCTACTCTCAAATTTGCTCGGGGACAGGGAGTCGAACCCCGATTCCCAGGACCAAAACCTGGTGTCCTACCATTAGACGATCCCCGAATGAAACAATAAAAAAATAATAAACTATTTTTATTCAATTGTCAAAGCTTTTCTTAAACCCTAGCGTATCTTCTCACCGCTACTAAACTAGCCAAAACGTTAATACCAGCAATTATTAAGAACTCTAAACCAAATATTTTCCAAAAATTAGTCACAAAATGGCTTAAAATATTTACATTATAACCCATGAAGAAAACTTCTAAATATGGCTGCAATAATGATAAGAAAGGATAAAATGCGGCAATTACCACAATGGTACTGACTACGCTATATATTAAAGCTGAAACCACAAAAGGCATATATAGAAACTTATTAGAAGCTCCTACTAATCTCATGATAGCGATTTCTCGACGATGAGTATAAATAGCCACTCTAATTGAATTATATACCACTAACAAGCTAATAAGAATGAATATAGCGATGATTAAGAAACCAGCCTGATTAACTTTATCTGTAATACTATTTATTTTATCTAAAATAACATTATTATCCGTAAAATCTCTGGACTCAATAATTCCACTCTCTAAACCTCTTAATATAGCAATTAGATCTGGGGCCTGTTCAGTGGTAGTTGGAATAATAACTAGACTAGGAGATAAAGGATTCTTCCCTAATTCTCTCAAAGCCTGAAGAATTTCTGGATTATTTTGGTTCTTATTTCTAAAAAATTGTAGAGCTTCTTGTTTGGAAATATAATCAATCGTTTTAATTTCTGACATATCTTCAAGTTGAGCCTTTAAAGATAAAATACTATCCTCGGAAGCAGTACTCGAAAGATATAAATTAATATCTATTTTTTCTTTCACAGCCTCAACTGCATTCTGACTAATCAGCTGAGCAGTAATTAAACTATTTATCGAAAACAGGGCTAAAATTAAAATAGTCACTGTTACGATAGACAGCCAAATATTTCTACCAATATCTTGCAAACTAAATTTTAGAATTCTAAACAGTGAAATAAACATAAATTAACGTATTACATATTTACCATGAGCTTGATCACTAATAATCTTACCATCATGCATGGTAACCACTCTTTTCTTTAATTTATTAACAATCTCTCTATTATGAGTAACTAATACTACCGTAGTTCCAAAGTCATTAATCCTTAACAATAAATCAACAATCTCATTAGCATTAATAGAATCCAAGTTACCAGTTGGCTCATCAGCTAATAAAATCTTCGGTTGATGAACTAAAGATCGAGCAATAGCTGCTCGTTGTTGCTCTCCACCAGAAACTTCATGTGGATAGCGATGTTGTTTGTCTTCCAAACCGACAATTTTTAAAACACTAGGAACAATTTTTCTAATTTTTTCTGGTTTCTGATTACATACTGCTAGAGCAAAGGCTACATTTTCAAACAAAGTCTTCTTAGGTAATAATTTAAAATCTTGAAAAATTACTCCCATTTGTCTACGTAAAAATGGCACTTGAGAACGACCCAATCTAGTTATATCCCAATCCCCTACTATAATTTGTCCTTTATCGGCTCTTTCCTCTCCTGTTAAAATTTTCACTAAAGTAGTTTTACCAGTTCCAGACTGCCCAACAATAGAAACCATCTCACCCGGTTTAATATGCAAACTCACGTCGTCTAGAGCGGCGGAGTCAGGATTATATATTCTAGAAACGTTATTAAGCTTAATCATAAAATTAATTAAGGGCCACAAACTGACCATAAGTCAGCGCGTCCTTGGTGGCAAATAGACTCTCTGCTCGACTAAAAGCTCCTAGCACTACAGCAATCACTTGATCAGAGCTAATTGGCATTCTAGCCAACAAACAATACCCCGCTTCGTGTAGATAACCTGTCTTAGAAGCTGTAAATGGTAATTGATCATATCTCAACCAAGAGTTGGTGTTATAAATATAATACTTTTTGTTAGTATTAATAGTAGAAAAACTGTATTGTTTAGCACTAGCAGCTGCTGCCACTATCGGATCTTTCAAGGCTTCTCTTGTTATTATAGCATAATCAAGCACAGAGCTCACGTTCCTTGGAGATAGCCCCGTTGGCTCTACAAAAGAAGTATTATTAGCTCCCCATTCCTTAGCTTTATCGTTCATTGCTTGAATAAATTGATTTCTAGATAAGTTACTGTACCTAGCTAATGTCTCTACAGCATTATTTGCTGATCCAACCAGGGAAGAATAAACTAAATCATTAATGGTCACTTGATCTTTATCAACTAACTTGACTCTAGCCGACTCCCATTTATTTACATACTGATAATTATACTCTTCATCTTCCGCTGAGTATTCCACCACCTGGCTTAAATCATTGTTATGTTCTAAAAAGACTTTCACAGCCATTAATTTACTTAAACTAGCAATTGGTAAAATTTCAGATGAATTTTTTTCCCAAAGAATTTTTCCATCACTTTCACGAATAACTACCGCTGCTTCAGCTTCAATTTGTGGCTCCAGGAAAGCTCCCTTATCTGTTAATCCCATAACTCGGCCGGTGCTATCTACCGGTATATATAATACCTCAATCCTGACATCAATTATTCCGACTGATATCGGAGAAATAGCTTTAAAAGCTACTTTATCTAAATCTATAGCTCTCCTAGGAAAAATAGATCTATCTGGACCAAAGTCATTAATAACTACATCAACAAATTTATCATTAGCCTGATTATATACTCTAATTAATGAACCCTTAGGAAAGTCTGGCGAAGCAGCAAAATTACCACCCTTATATGCATACCAACTAGCCTCACCTTGCCCCATAATATTATTATATGAGAATACAGCTAGCTGGGCGAAAGGCAAGTGGATTAAAGAGCGGACAAACTTCTCTTCTGGAAAATCCCAGGTTGGCAGAGGTCTCCAACTTTGATAATTTTTATCAAAGAAAAAAACTTGTTTATAGCCATCATCAATCTCATCATAATTAAATTGGATATAGAAAGGCCGATCATGATCATAGGCTTCTTTATTTTGAAATTCAAATTTATAAACTTCGCTCAGTTGTTTCAAATCCCAAGGCATAACCATTTCTTCCACTCTATTTATTTCCACTAAACTAGCCTCGGATAAAATACCAGGGGTCAAAGATAATTTTAAGTTGTCATCAGCGCTAACCACTGTATAACCTTTTTCAATCGTTGGCTGATCTAAAAAAATCTGATAATTATCTTGTGCTTTAGCAGGCAAAATTGTACAAACAGAAACTAACACCAATAAAAATACTAAACTAAAAAGCTTTATTCTCATATTAATCTTTCTGCAAATAAACAGTTTGACTCGGGAAGGCCATGTCAATACCCTCTTGTTCAAATCTATCTTTAATTTGTAAATGCAATTCCTGATTTAAATCCATATATTTATTATAATCAGCAGTGCTAACAAAATATACTAATTCAAATTTAAGAGCTGAATCACCAAATTCTTTAAAATGAACTCTATCAAATCTTATGCCATTAATAGCTTCTGTGATTCCTTTTACCATAACAGGAATTTTCTTCATCTTTTCAGTGCTAGTTCCATAAATCACTCCCAATTCAATAACAATACGACGATCTGTCATCTTCTTGTAGTTATGAATCTTACGAGCAGTTAACTCTGAGTTGGACATAACAATCTCTTCCCCTCTTAAAGCTTTGATTCTAGAAGTTCTAAAACCAATCCGCTCTACAGTTCCCATAGTTTCACTATCTAAAACAATAAAATCTCCTACTTCAAATGGTTTATCAAAATAAATAGTCAGGGAAGCAAATAGATCTCCCAAAACACTCTGAACTGCTAAGGCAATGGCTATACCCCCGATTCCTAAACCAGCAATTAGCGAAGTCACGTTTATTCCTAGATTAGACAAGATTAATAGGATACCAAATGACCATAAAACTATTTTGAATAAAACCACTAATAACGGTAAAAGATTTTGTCTCTGCGTATTATTACTCTTTCCCACCCAATACTTAAGTAAAATCTGGAAAGAAATAGAAATCTGATGAAATACTACAATGATCAATAACGTATTAATGATCTGAGACAGAAATAAGCTTAAAAAGATAAACTGGACAGCAAACCATAAAGAAAAAATAAAATAAAAATTAGGACGGATAGACTTAATAATCTCTACCATCTTATCATCAGTTTTACCGCTAGTTTTTTTACTTATTTTTTCTAAACGATGCCAAACTTTATTCTTTAAAATTCGAAAAATCAAAGCTACTACCAGCAATATAACGATAGCTACTAAATATTCTTTTAAACTATTGTTTAACACCACTAAATCTAAATTAAGATTTGAAAAATTCATATGCTTAGTTAAAGAAATATCTAAACCAACGTTGAGGATTAGATAAGTTTTTATTTAAATCATTTATATTATTATTACTAAAACTATCACTCTGCCCTTCCACCTTAACAACTACCACTTCTTCACCTGGTTTTTTCATACCTAAATTAAGGCGAGCTTTTTCTTCAATAGATTGATCCGAGTCCAGGTAATCTATCATGGCTTCTAGTTCTTTATTAGAATTTTCAAAGTTTTCAATATCCTGTTGAATCTCAGCTATTTCCTTATCAATCGCCTGTCTTTGTTGCTTACTATCTATGGCTGGAAAAACTATCAATAGCAAAAAACCCAACGCTAACAAAGACCAGAGAATCTGACTTTTAAATATACGTTTAAATATATTTGATTTTTCCTTAGCATAGGGAGAACGATGCATAAAAATTAATTAACTTTATTACGAATAAAGAATAAAAATTTACTTAATTCTATCATGGCTATAGTCGCAACACTAATTGAAAAAACTATGCCCCAATCCGCCCATGATAGGGCAACAGTGGATAACATCCCCTGCAATGGAGGCCAATAAATAGCAGCCAATAACAGAACAAGACTAGATAGGGCGGCAAATGTCAAATAATGATTAGAGAACGGGTTGTTTTTCCAAATCGGTTTAGACAATGAACGCAGACTAAAGATATACAAAAGAGAATCTAAACCAACTGTTGCAAACACTAGAGTACGAATATAACTAATATCATAGGAATGTTTCAGTAAATAAAAGAACATACCAAAAATAAATAAATCTCTAATAATTCCGGCTACAAAAATAATAACCTTCATCTCTTTATTAATAATCGGTTCTTTACGAGAAATTGGTTTATTAGACATTACATCTTCTTCTTCTTTCTCAAAAGCTAAAGAAAAATTAGGCAAACCATCATTAACAATATTTACCCATAAAATCTGAGTAGGCAGAATAGCTAAAGGAGCTCCCATAATAATAGAGCCCAGAATTAAAATCACCTCAGAAAAACTATCTGAAATTAAATAAGTTATAGATTTACGGATATTAGAAAATATCACCCGACCCTGTTTAACTGCTGATACTATAACCTTAAAATTATCATCCAACAGAACAATATCAGCCGTTTCCTTGGCAATATCCGTGCCCGAACCAAGGCATACTCCAATATCAGCCGCCTTGAGGGCTGGAGAATCATTAATACCATCTCCGGTCATCGCCACCACCTCTCCTCGTGATTGCAGGGCCTTAACAATTCTTAATTTATGATGGGGGCTAACCCTAGCAAAAACATCGACTTTGGCTACTAAATCTTTCAATTTCTCATCACTAGTTTTATCCAAAATCTCCCCGGTTATCACTGAGCCTGGTTTTAATTTAAAACCAATTTCCTTAGCAATCGCTGAAGCGGTTAATTTATGATCACCAGTAATAATAATTGGTCTAATTCCAGCCTGGCGACAAATAGCAATAGTCTGGCTAGCCTCGACTCTTAGAGGATCCTTTAAAGCTAGAAAAGCCACAAATATTAAATCTTTATCTTCAGATCGTAAATCAAATTTATCAACTTTTCCAACCTGTTTCTCAGTTAATTTTTTGAAACTTACAGCTATTAATCTTAATCCCTGACTGGTTAACTCTTCATGAATTTTATTAAATTCTCTTTTCCTAGCTTCAGTTAGTTTCTCTATTTTTCCTTCATTATAATAGAAGCTAGATTTTTCTAGGACTCTTTCTGGAGCTCCTTTTTCATAAATTCTATAACCCTTACCTATTTTATGGTGCAGGGTCATCATAAACTTAGTTTCACTAGAAAATGGCGCTTCAGACACGCGCTCACAATGACAGTTAGCTTCTTCTGGATTTAAACCGGCACTAATAGCGGCAAACAATAGGGCTGTCTCAGTTGGTAAACCAATCATTTTAAAGTCTTCTAAATTAGCTTCTGGATTTTCTACTACCGCATTATTACATAATAGGCCAATTCTTAAGGCAAACTGCATGGCTAAAGCCTTAGCATTCTCTTGCTCCAACTTATTAGGTAGATCAAAATGCGTGTCACCAACAATAATCTTAGTAACTTGCATTTTTCCCTGAGTTAAAGTTCCTGTTTTATCTGTGCAGATTACTGTAGTTGAACCCAAGGTCTCAGCTGCAACTAACTTCCTAGTTAAAGCCTTCTCCTTCATGATTTGCTGCATCCCCATGATTAGAATCACGGTCACAGCTACAACTAACCCTTCTGGAATAGAAGCTACGGCCACGGCTACACCGACAATAAACATTTCAAAAAAATCTCTGCCTTGCAAAACACCAACGATAACAATCAACACCGAAATGGTAGCGGCTACTATGCCTAATAATTTAGATAATTCCTCTAGACGAAGTTGTAAAGGAGTTTTCTCTTCCTTAGTAGTCTTTACTAAATTAGAAATATTTCCAATCTCAGTATCCATAGCGGTCTTCACTACTACTGCTCTACCTGTTCCACTAGCCACCACTGTACCGGCGTAAACCATATTTTCTCTATCAGCTAAGGCTGCTCCAACTATTACTTTATCTGTTTTTTTCTGTGAAGGTACAGATTCTCCTGTTAAACTAGACTCGTTAACTTGTAAATCATGAGCTTCGAACAATCTGGCGTCAGCTGAAATCCTATTACCCGCCTCTAAAACGATAATATCTCCAACTACTAACTGTTTACTCTTTACCTGATGTTCATGTCCATCACGAATAACCAAAGCTGTATGCTCTACCATTTGTCTCAGTTTAGATAAAGCATTATTAGCCTTATTTTCCTGAAAAAATCCAATAATTGTATTTATAAAAACAGCGCCAAAAATTATTCCAGCGTCTACAAACTCTTTTAAAACAGCAGAAATCACACCAGCTGCTAAAAGTATATAAATTAAAGGACTTTTAAATTGGGCTAGAAGAGTCCTAAGTAGCCCTAACGGCTTTTCTTCTTCTAACTGATTTAAACCATCCTTTTTTAAGCGCTTTTCTACTTCTTTTCCGCTCAACCCCTTTTTAGAGGTTTTTAAATTTTTTAAAACTGTCGCACAGCTTTGACTGTGAAAATCTTTCATATTTCTAATAATTTTTATTTATTCTCTCTAATTATTATAACACAAAAATTCACTAGAAAAAACGTACTAAAAAGTAAAACCCGACTCCTAGGAGCGGGGAGTTTTATATATTTTTATCTTATATATTAAGACCTTTCCTTGGGAGTCACCCAAAAACCCATATATTTCTTAGTCATTAATCTAGTTTGAGCTTCTAAACAAGGAATAGCACCAAACAAAATGATACTGATAGGTACAAATATCCATTCTACTACCACAAAGGCTTTTTTGAAAAAACTAACTTTACCAGTTGGTTTAGGCATAATTAAACTAGCAATCACTGCAGATAACACTAATCCCACTAGGGCTAGATTCATTAATAGAGAAGTAATCATCGGTAGATTACCAGATAGAACAGTGCTATTAAAGCGATCTCCTCCTAATAGTAACGGCATCCAACCAACTACGGCGATAATCAAAGCGTTAGTAGCCCAGGAATGAAAACCATAAACTTGAATAAAAATATGATTAATCAGTAACTTTCTGTCTAATTTGGGCCAAAGTTTAATAGTATTAAAGGCCAAATACGGTATGTTTTCAGCTCCCCAAGCCCAACGTCGTTGTTGCTTGTATAGACTCTTAGCTGTACGAACAACACTTTTGTCCATAGTTACATCCATGGAAATAGGAAAATTTAATGGCTCCACCCTATAGTCTCCCTTGTAGTAAAGCAGGCAATGCCAAAAAATACGGGAATCCTCACTAACCATATTAGTAGACCAAAAACCAATATCCGCTAAGGCTTTGAAAGACATGGCATGAGAAGAATAGGTAGCTAAGCTTTCTCTTCTAATCTGTTGCATCATCTGCCAGAAAGTATTAGAAGTAGCTGCCACTCGAGCAAAAAACGGAGCCTGCCAAACATTATTATGATAAACCGGCACTGGCTGATAACTAGCCTGATGCGGATTAGGCGTAGTTAAGAATTTATAAGTCAATCTAAAAAAATAACCTGGAATAATAATAGTATCTATATCAAATACACTAACCACAATTTTCTCATAATCCCAATTTTCCTGATCTATCACTTCCTTTTTAAACCTCTTCATCGCCCAGGCCTGATTAGATCCCTTACCGGTTAATTCTCCTTCAATATCAGCTGGATGAAAAGCAATAAATAAATTCTTAAAAATGTTTCCAAACTCCTGTTGAATAATTGGGGCTCTCTTTTTAGACTCTTCGCCTGCTCTTTCTTCCAAGGCTAAAATCACAGATATTTTATCATTAGAATATCTATCGTCAGCAATCGCCTGAAGACAAGTTCTAATAATATTAACTCCCTCGTCATAGGAAGGTAAAACTACTAGATGAGAAAGATCTTCCCACTTTACTTTTTCCTTATACAAATATCTGGCTGTATCTAGACTCTTAGTTAAGTGTTCTTCACCAATAATCTTGCTATCTAACTCCAACTCACGACAATATTTTTCCCAAGGCTGTTTTTTACTCCAATTCAATTTACGATAAGCTACGACTAAATAGATTGCTAAATAAATCACCAATAGCAACCAATACACATCAAAAGCTATAATAAAAAAAGCCACCCACACTGGCTGGAAATAAGATAAGATTATTAACCCTAATAAAGTGACCCAGGACAAGAATCCTGGTACAATTTCAAAAATACGATATAATATCTTATCTTTACCGGTTAAATCGGTTGCTTTACCAACCTTTAAATAATTCATAATTAGAAAATAAACCCTCTCTTCTTCATCTCAAAAAAACACCGAGCTAGAGCCTTAACATCAAATTCTGCATCATGAGCCTCGCCAAAACCCTCATTAAATAGAGTAGTATGTAGTTCAGTCAAATTAGGCCACTTATAACCACCATGACGACCTTCAATCTTACAAACATTAACTCCATTCTTCATAGTACATACTTTCCTAACCCTATCCATATGGTTAGGCATACTATTACGCAAAAATTCTGCTCCCATAATATTTTCATCGAAAGAAAAATTATGGGCTACAGCAAATTCAGTTTTTTGAAGATGCTTAGCAAACTGCTTTAGGGCATCGCCTAGGGGTATTCCTTCCGCCATAGCCCTTTCCTGAGTAATACGGTGAATTTTAGCAACTTCTTCAGAAATTACAAATCCTTCTGGCTTAATAATAAGGTTAAAAGAACTAAGCAACTCTCCTTTCATATCATAATTTTGCCAGGCTAATTGCACTAAACGAGGCCAATTATCAAAATCGGTAATTGGGGCCTTAAAGTTTTTAGGCAATCCTGTTGTTTCAGTATCGAAAAATAAATACATAAATTAAAAAGCGCGAACTTATAAATTATTAATTAGTCCACGACTGTTTAAGACAATTTTATCTCTTGGCCCTCAGTTAAATCTTGTCCCTGGTCATTATCGTCTACTTTCTTAGTATCGGGTTTTACTGTTTTTCTAACTCTACCCTTGAAATCTACTACTGTTTGTTTTTCTAGATCTTGTAAAGATATGGTCTTAACAGCAGGAGTGTTTACAGCGGAATTATTACTGGCTTTGATATTGTCACTAAAACGATCTTTAAAAACTTGCGGACTTATTTTTTTGATTTCTTCAACCTTTAACTTTTTCCTAGAACTTAAATCGGTCTTTCTTTCGTCTTTTAGCGCTGTTAAACAATCTTTGCAATAAACTGGCCTAATTCCATCGGGTTCAAAGGGGGTCTGGGTATCAGCATTACAACGAGAACATTTAGCTTGAAATTTATCATCTTGAAAAGGCTGGCTAGCTCTAGCGGGTCTCTTGGCAGTCCTTTGAGCAGTTCCTCTTTGAGCAGCTGCCTGAACTTTGGGTTTATAAGCCGGTTTTCTTTCTTGGCCTTCCCATTGATCCTCGTGCCAAAGCATAATTTTTTCTTCTACTTCTTCTCTATTGCTAGCATAACGTTCTCGAGAATAGGCTATAACCTTATCAGTGTTATTTGTTTTCTCACTTTCCTTCAACGGCATTAAACCTCTAGCAGAAAAGGGTGAAGAGGCTACTCCATCAATCATTAATTTAAGATACATTTCATACTTTGGTAAATTAACGATATCTTCTTCGGTAAAAGTTGGAGTAAATTCTTTAACTAATTCTTCTGCGTCAGTTGCTCCCACTCTGAAAGTGATCAGGGTACCAACATTACCAAATACGGCAGCTTTAACGGTTTCATCCAGTTGCTCAATATATTGATGAGCCATTGTTAAGTTTAAACGATATTTTCTGGCTTCAGATAAAATATTAGCAAAACTTTCAGTACTAAAATTCTGAAACTCATCGATGTATAAATAAAAATCTTTTCTATCTTTTTCTAAGACATCCACTCTACTCATAGCGGCTAACTGGATTTTGGTAATCATCATGGCTCCTAATAGAGCTGAGTTATCTTCACCAATTCTACCCTTAGACAGATTCATAATTATGATTTTACCTTCATCCATAATCTCCCTAATATCAATAGAGGATTCAACCTGCCCCACAATATTTCTCATCAATGAACTAGATAAAAATTGTCCCACCTTATTCTGAATCGGAGACACTGCCTCAGAAGCAAACTTATCTGCATAACTACTAAATTCTTTCTGCCAAAAAGACTTCACCACTGGATCCTGGATATTAGCAACCACTTGCTTTCTATATACTTTGTCAGATAACATGCGCACTACTCCCAACAGAGTAGAACCTGGATAATCTAAAATTGCTAATACTGCATTTCTTAAAATATATTCTAGCCTAGGTCCCCAGGAGTCAGCCCATAATTTTTGAAATACACCAATCAAGCCTGAAGCTACTAAATGCCTCAAATGAGGCTCTACTTGCTCGACTACATTGAAAGCTATGGGATAATTAGTATCTGAAGGATTAAAATATACTACATCTTGAATTCGTTCATCAGGAATAAACTCAATAATCTTTTCTGCTAAATCACCATGGGGATCTACTATGGCTACTCCTTGACCACTTCTAATATCTGCCACAATCATATTTTCCAAAACTGTAGATTTCCCCATGCCAGTTTTTCCAATAAAATACATATGACGACGTCTATCGTCAGGCTTTATGCCAAAAGGTCTATAATTATTACGAAAATTAGTTTCCGCAAATATATTTATACTACTATTGTCCATAGACTATTTTGAGTTAATATCCTGAAAAGTCTGAAAAATACCAGCTAAAGGCTGAAATTGATCAAAAAACTCTCTTAATATTGGTGGTAAATAAATGAAACCTAAAATAATAGGAACTAAAATAATCGCCCATTTAAAAATGCTCCAAACTCGATGGTAAACTACAAATTTCTTCAAAAATTTACTGATACCTAAAATCTCTTCGTTTACCTCTATGTTGCGTTTAATTAGCTCTTCTAGAGAAGGGCTTGGTTTTGTTTCGTTTTTCATATAATTATCTCCACTGACAAATTTTGACAAATTTTTTGCCAATCTCAGTCAATTGAGTCATTTCATCGTCTGTATATGGATCTTTATCTCTAAACTTGGTATTAACTAGGTCTGTTTCAGATTTAAACTGCTGTAAATACCAAGCCCTAGAGCCTTTCAAGAACTTACCCATCTTTTCAATTTCTTTAGATCCTAACAATCCAGGCACTATAGTAGTCCTAAATTCATAATCTATTCCACTTTCTCTTATTATTTTAACACTTTTTGCAATTTTATTAAAATCTAATTTTACATTTACTACCTTATAATACTCTTCTAACGGAGCTTTAAAATCCATGGCGATATAATCTATTAACTTATCCTTAACTAATCTAGCTACCATATCAGGATTAGTACCATTAGTATCTAATTTTACTTTATAACCTACTTTTTTTATCTTTTTAATAAACTCTGGTAAATCCGCATGCAAAGTTGGTTCTCCGCCAGTGATAACTACCCCTTCCAACTTTTTTTTACGTTCTTCTAAAAAAAGAAAAAGATCACTCTCTAAAACATGAGAATAATCCTTTCCTTTATTTCGAATATCTGACTGAGGCCAGACAAGCATAGGGTTATAACAATAATGACAACGAAAATTGCAACCTTGAGTAAATATAATAGCGGATAATAATTTTGGGTAATCAATTAAACTTAATTTTTCTAAAGCGGCAATTTTCATATTGACGAATAATAACTCTGAGCAAGTAGATAAATTTTATTTATTCACCTGTCCAAACTATTGATTAACTTTATAGGTTTTGCGATCTTGATATTCGCTAACTTTTCCTTTATTATAGTTTTTTGTTGGAGTCAACCAACCAACTACGCGGCTATAAACTATACACTCTTGTCTTTGGGTTTCTTTTGGACTCATATTTTTTATAGACATTATGTCATTAATTATTTTTTAATTCTTGCCTTAACTTTTACTTTCTCCTCCTTATAACCAATTTCTTGGTCACACTTTGGACAATATTTATGCTCACCAGCTAGATAGCCGTGCTTCGGACAAATAGAGAAGGTCGGAGTAATAGTGAAATAAGGAAGTTTATAATTATAAATGATTTTTTTAACTAAAGCCTTGGTTACTTCTGGATCACTAATTCTTTCACCCAAAAAACCGTGTAACACTGTGCCTCCAGTATATTTAGTTTGCAAATCATCTTGCAAATCTAAAGCTGTAAAAATGTCATCAGTAAATCCAACCGGCAAATGAGTAGAGTTAGTATAGTAAGGCTCTGATCCCGCCTCATAGGCCTCCTGATTAGCGCAAATAATCTCTGGATATACTTCTTTATCTTTCTTAGCGAAACGATAAGTAGCTCCTTCAGCTGGAGAAGCTTCTAGATTATATAGATTATTAGTCTTATTTTGATAATCCATTAATTTCTCACGCATAAATTCTAGAATACTAATAGCAAATTTTCGTCCTTTTTCAGTAGAAATATCTTCACCTAAAAGATTAACTATAGCTTCGTTCATACCGTTAATACCAATAGTACTAAAATGATTCTGCCAATAACTCTTAAAGCGTTTTCTAATATCACTTAGATAATACTTAGAATAAGGATAAAGACCACCGTCAGTAAACTTTTCTATAATCTTTCTCTTAATTTCTAGACTTTCCTTAGCTAAGTCCATTAATTCTGCAACACGAGCTTTAAATTCTGTTTTATTTTTAGCTATATAACCAATTCTAGCTAAATTAATAGTTACCACACCTAGACTACCAGTTAAAGGATTGGCTCCAAATAGACCACCGCCTCTTTTTCTTAACTCTCTATTATCTAAACGTAGACGACAACACATACTACGAGCATCATCACGATCCATATCAGAATTAACAAAGTTAGAAAAATAAGGGATACCATATTTAGAAGTCATCTCCCACATTGGCTTTAGAGCTTTAGCATCCCAATCAAAATTCTTGTCTATATTATAAGTAGGAATTGGAAAAGAAAATACTCTACCAGTAGCATCTCCTGCAAGCATTACTTCTGAAAAAGCCTGGTTAAACATGTCCATTTCCTTTTGGAAATCTTTATATTTTTCTTTCTGTACTTCTCCTCCAATAATCACACTCTCATCACCGATCATCTTAGAAGGAGTCACATCTAAAGTAACGTTAGTAAATGGAGTCTGGAAACCAACTCTAGTTGGCACATTAACGTTAAACATAAATTCCTGTAAAGATTGTTTTACTTCTCTATAGGTAAGTTTATCATAACGGATAAACGGAGCTAAATAAGTATCGAAATTTGCAAAAGCCTGGGCTCCTGCAGCTTCGCCTTGCATGGTATAAAAAAAGTTAATAGTTTGACCCAAAGCACTACGGAAATGTTTAGGAGCTTTGCTTTGTACTTTTTCATCAACACCTCCGAAACCCCTGATTAAAAGATCTTTTAGATCCCAGCCACAACAATATGGAGCTAACAAACCTAAGTCATGAATATGGAAATCACCATTGATGTGAGCCTGACGAATATTTTCTGGATAAAGTTTATTTAACCAATAACGAGCAGAAATGGCAGAAGCTAAATAATTATTTAAACCTTGCACAGAGAAACTCATATTACTATTTTCGTTCAATCTCCAATCTAAACGATCTAAATAGTCTTCTATTAATTTCTCACCTGGAGAATTCTTCATGTCTCTCAATTGTCTATGTTGTTCACGATAAAGAATGTAAGCTTTAGCAATATCAATCTTATTACGTCTAATCAATACCTCTTCTACAGCATCTTGAATTTCTTCCACAGCTGGAATACTGTTTTTATGAAATTTTTTGCTCAACTTTTCTATGGACTCCTTAGTCAAGCTACTCACTAAACTCTTATCTTCAACGCCTACTGATTGAGCTGCCTTGGTAATCGCTTTAAAAACCTTTTCTTTTTTAAAATCTACAATTTTGCCGGAGCGTTTGTGGATTTTAGTAATTGTATCTGACATGAAAATTCAACAATTTCACTTTGAATTTTACTTACAAGCAAAACAAAATTCAAAATAAAACTTTTTTAGTTTTTAGTTTTTTTATTAACCTTCTTTTTAATTAATTTATTTAATTCTGCCCTAAACTGTTGAGCATCCTTAAAATCTTCATAAACTGAGGCGTAGCGGATATAGGCTACTTGATCAACCTTCTTTAAATTTTTCATAACCACCTGTCCAACTTCTTGAGAGGTTAATTCGCCCTTTCTCATTTTCTGAATATCTCTTTCAATACCATGAACCAACTTTTTAAATTTATCTGCAGTGATTGGTCTTTTTTCCAAGGCCTTCTTTAAACCTCGATTTATTTTCTCTCTACCATATGACTCACGACGACCATCACGCTTCACAATAACCAAATCTAGAATTTCTACTTCTTCATAGGTGGAAAAACGGAAAGCACATTTAAGACACTCTCGACGGCGGCGAATACATAAACCATCACTAGCCACTCTAGAGTCTATAACCTTGGTATCTTCAAAATAGCAAATAGGACATTTCATAAAGAAAGAGTAGCTTTAGCTATATATAGGCTAATTCCTAATAAATAACTAATAGCTACATATAGTGGCTTGTAAACTACTGAGACCACAAAATATTGTGCATCTGCCTATATAATAGCAAATCTAGAAAAGGTGGTCAAGAATATACCTTTTTACCTAATATTCAATAAAAATCAGGTTTTTATGAAAATAATCTTCTGAGTTATCCACAGATTTTTATCCTAACAAACAAAAAACGAGGCACTAGACCTCGTTCTTTTATGTAAACATTCAAATTACATCATTTTTTTTCGAATAAAAGCTGGAACACTCAATTCGTCATCTTCATTACTCTTCACTTTCTCCACTTTCTTCGATACTGGTTGTGGCTTTTCTAAGTCAGCTGGCTTTGGTTGACCATCGTCCTCTTCTTTCTCCGCTTTTTTTTCAGCATTGAATGACCAACTAGTCGCCTTGGGCTTAGCTTTCACAGATGGTGCTTCAATTTTTTCTTCATTCTTTTTAATAAAGGTATTTGGAGTATATGATCGTTCAAAACCAGTCTTCTTAATTTCCATTTGGCCATCAAAACCAGTTGCTACTACTGTTATCTTAATTTGATCTTTCAATTTATCATCAATAACAGCTCCAAAGATAATTTTAGCATCTTCATCAGCAGCCGAGGTAATAACCTTAGCAGCCTCATTAACCTCATTCATACCTAGACTAGGACCACCGGTAATTGTGAATACAACTCCACGAGCTCCTTCAATAGACATGTCTAGTAGATTAGAATTAATGGCAGCCTTAGCAGCCTCTACGGCCTTATTCTCGCCACCAGCCTGTCCAATACCCATCAACGCTGAACCGGCGTTAGCCATTACAGCTTTAACATCAGCAAAGTCAGCATTAATAATACCTGGTACAGTAATTATTTCAGCAATACCCTGTACGCCCTGTCTTAGAACATCATCGGCAATTTCAAAAGCTTCTAGTAAAGAAGCTTTCTTTTCAATAACTTGTAAAAGTTTATCATTAGAAATAGTAATAATTGTGTCTACTTTATCAGCTAGCTCAGACAATCCTCTATCAGCAATATTTTGTCTTTGACCACCTTCGAAAGCGAAGGGTTTAGTTACCACCGCTACAGTAAGGGCTCCTAGATCTCTGGCAATCTGAGCTACAGCTGGAGCAGCACCAGTTCCGGTACCACCACCTAAACCACAGGTTACAAAAACCATATCACAACCTTTCAAAGTCTCTCTAATCTCATTTTGAGACTCTTCTGCAGCCTGCTTACCTAGATCTGGATTCATTCCAGCTCCTAGGCCACGAGTTACTGCTTTACCTATATGAAGTTTTTCTTGGGCCTTATTATAATGAAGAGCCTGGACATCAGTATTAATAGCAACAAATTCTACACCTTGAATACCTTGTTCTACCATTCTATTGATTGCACTACCTCCTCCTCCACCGACTCCTACCACTTTAATCTTAGCAAAAGTCTCTACGGCTGGTTTTACTTCTCCCATAAAAATAAAAAATTAATTGATTTATTTAGTTTGAAACTAAGGGGCTATCTTCTTAAACCACCCTTTTAATTTATTCAAGCTATCATTAAGTTGTTTTTGTAAACCGCTAGCTCTAGTCTGTCCTTCATAATGACTAGCCCAACCTAAAAGTCCTAAAGCAGTAGAATATTCTGGTTGATTTACTTTATCTATTACAGTAGCTAGGTTACGATTATATCCCATAGTAGCTGGTAAACGCAAATACTTTTTAGCAGACTCAATTAATCCCTGTAACTGAGCACCTCCCCCAGTTAATACTGTGCCAACTGGTAACATGCCAGAACGTCCAATTCCCTTCAATTCTTCATCTACTTTAGAAAAAATCTCTTCTACTCTAGCATCAATAATTTCAGCAATATATTTCTTAGATACTTTACCTAGATTATCGTTAATCTCTTCCTCTTGAGCTAAAGCTTCTAAATCTACTTCTTCTTTTTTAGTAATCCCATCTGGCTCAGTAGCGCCATAATCTAATTTTACTCTCTCAGCTAAATTAATTGGGCAACGTAGGCCAATCGCAATATCTGAAGTAATATGTTCTGAACCTAACGGCAGAATAGCTGAGTGCAAAAGATTACCCTCTTCATAAACTGCCAAACTAGTAGTCGTGGCACCAAGATTAATAACAACAGCACCTAAATCTTTTTGCTTCTTACTTAGAATAGCTTCACCCACAGCAAGAGGAGACAATACTAAGTCTTCGATATCTAAACCAGTACGATATATAGCTTTAGTTAAGTTTTTTGTTTGGCTAGCCAATCCTAAAATGATTAAAGTTTCAACTTCCAAACGAATTCCGCTCATACCGATTGGATCTTTAACATCTTCTTGGTTATCTACAGTAAATTTAATCGGTATAACATGTAAAATTTCATAATTAGCTGGCACAGCTACACTACGAGCTGCTTCAATTGCTCTATCAATATCTGCTTCATTAATTTCACCATCACTCTTTCCAACTGCTACTACGCCCTTACTGCGTTCACAGCGAACGTTAGGGTCATTTACAGACACCCAGGCACTGCTTATCGGTACACCCACCAATCTCTCAGCTTTTTCAATACAAGCAGAAATAGAAGCTGTGGTGTCTTCAATACTGTTGACCACGCCCTTATTAAATCCACTAGTAGGGCTAGATACAGCCCCAATAACCTGAAGTCCCTGCTCGGGGTCCTTATTAGAACGTTGAGCTACGACCAGGCGTATTTCGCTGGAACCAATATCTAATCCAGCAATGATTTCTTCTTTCATAAATCTAAAAGTAAAGCTAGTTTTTTTAACTGCTTAGTATTATTATACAAAAAATTACTAGATAGCACAACTGTTTTTTTACGCTATAGCTGAGATAAATACCAAGTACTTAGGCTATTCCCGAAAAACAGTACGATTACAGCAGATAATGCTAAAAATACTCCCATAGGCAATTTTGAACCAATTCTTTTTTTACCCATAATCATTAAAATAATGGCTGTTACAGCTCCAATAATATAAGCTAAGAAAATAGCTGTAATAAACGAGGTGGCTAGAGGAAAAACAGCCCCCATTAACAGGCCTAACCAAATGTCTCCCTGCCCTACTCCTTTCTTCTTAGTCAAAATATACTGAAAGAAATAAAATCCTGCACCAACTAAGCTCCAAATCAAAATTTGCCAAACTGAGAACCCTAACATCACGTCTGCTACTGCTAATAACACAAAGCTGGCTATAACCAACATCACAGAAACTAGTTGCCAACGTAAATCATAAATAAAAACAACCATCATTACAGCAATAATTAACCAAGCTCTAGCTAGCCATAAATACTGTGGCTCATAGGAACTAAAAGTTAAAAAAGCAAATAAAAATAATAAAGCAGTTATTATCTCTACTAAGGGATACTGAATTGAGATAGTCTTTCGGCAATAACGACAACGCCCTCTTAAAAATAAAAAACTTAAAACTGGCACATTGTCATACCAATGAATTTTATGACGACATTTCGGACAATAGGAACGTCCACTTAAACTCTCTTGCTTATAAAGACGCCAAATTAAACAATTCAAAAAACTACCAATAATTAGACCGAAAAGCAAAACTAGGATACCCATATTTTTAAATTAATTTTTTATTACTTTTTTATATAACTGGATCAAGCGCTCTGCCTGCAAAGGATAACTATATCGATCTACAGCTAATTCCCTGGATCGCTGTCTTAGATAATCAGGTGTAGCATGTTGTAAAACTGTCCGAATACTTTGAGCTAAAGATTGGCTATTCTTATACTTAGCTAAATAACCACTTTCTCCTGACACAATTATGTCCTGAATACCACCAACGGCAAAACCAATACTGGGTACACCACAGGCCGCTGCCTCTAGAAAAGTATTTGGTAAATTATCCTCCAACGAAGGTCCTACAAAGACATCACTCGCACTATAGATCATTGGTAATTCTGCCTCATTTTTAATATTTCCTAAGAATTTAGTAGCCACCGGTAATTTCTGTCCTGGTAAGTCATCAGCGCCAAAGATTAATAATAAGATATTATCTTCAACTAAGTATTCTAAAGCTTTCTGGAGGTATTTAAAACCCTTTCTGGAGTCAGTCAGAGCTTGAGTAGCCCCATAGAGAACGACTTTTTGCTCAATATCAATACCCAGATGTCGTTTAGCCTTAATCCGGTCAATGGGTTGGTAAAAATCTGTATTAATACTATAGGCAAATTGCTGCACGGTGGCCTGACTAAATAACGAACTAGCCCTAGCTTTCTTTTCCAACCAATGGCTAGGAGCTAAAATATGCAGTGGTAACTGTGAATATACATCTAATTTCTTTTGAAAAATCTTAGCGGTGATTTTTGCCAAACATTCAACCCGGTCCTGCTCATAATGATAACCGCCGGTTAGGGGCCACATATCATGAAAAGTCCAAAAAATTGGTTTATTAAGTTTCTCTAATCTCAATAAATCTTTAATTGATAAAAAACCTCGATTAAACCAATGTAGATGTATAATGTCTGGATTCTCTTGAGCAATAATTTTGAATATTTTTCGTGGCCCTCTAAGCCAACCAGGGCTAAAGGCTAAACCTTTTTTAAAACCAATATGAAAAAATAAAGGGGCCTTATCTAATAATCTTCTGAATAAAAATCGCCTTCTATTAAACCAATTATTCTTATACAAACCAATCACGGAAGGCTCATTAGAATATTTTAAATAAACTAACATCTTAGTGTCAATTTTTCCGCGCAAAGACTCGTGCATTCTAAAAGCCGCTCGGGCTGCCCCGCCTACTGTATCAGTGGTAGATAAATGTATAACTTTTAACATATTAAAATTCTAAAATTTGAGATAATTCCAAGGCTTGATAATAGTCAGCTTGTAATTCCAAGGCTTGATTTAAGTTCTCTCGAGCCAAAACCTTTTTATCATTTTCAAAATATAAGAAAGCTAGCGCAGTTGGCCAGACCGGATCTTCAGGAGCTCTTAACTGACCTCTTTGATTATACCAAATTGCCTTATCTAAATCGCCTGCTAAATAATAACTATCGGCAATTTTTTTCAATAATCTTAAATCAAAGACATTACTATTAAAAGCCAATTGAAAATCCCCTTGAGCTTGATTAAATTCCTTCAAAGACAAATGAGACTGGCCCATCTTGTCTCTAATATAACTAACATACAATTTTAATGCTCCAATATGAGTAGAATTTATTCTCGGATCATCTATTGGTGGCAATTTATCTAGAGATATATCATAATATTTCAAAGCTTGATCATAGTTTTCCTGTCTAGAATATAGACTCGCCAAATTAACATAGGTCTTTGGCAATTCCGGCGCTAGAATAATAGTCTTTAAATATTTTTCCTCAGCTTGACCATAATCTCCTAATAAAGTCTTAATCCTGGCCTGCGCTAAAAGATCGTCATAACTACTGCTGTCTAAATTATCGTAAACCTCATTTAATTCTAACTCCCAAACCTTATCTATCACAGTCTTATTCTCTAGAAACATAAAACTAAGAGCATCAGCGAAGTAGTAACTATAGTGGGGCTGCTGTGGTGATTTTTCTAAACTATAATTATAGAGTAGAGCAGCGACCGCATAATCTTGTTTAAACAATGCTTGTTTAGACTTGAAGAAATAATGATTACCAATTAAATTATTTAAACAACTAGTACCAACGACTATAATCCCAATGAATAACAAGCTTAATATAATGATTTTATACCCTTTCTTCCAATTATATATAGAATTTTTTATATGGACACTAGGTGAATTTTCTTGTAAAAACAAACTAATTAATATAGCAGCTAAAAGCCAGAAATACACCATGTCAACAATGGTCTCAAAAGAGAATAATAAAGCTACTCCGTAGGAAGTAAGAGCAATTAATATGGTCAGCGCTTCTCGCCTATAGACTTTCATCCTTAGGCTCAAAATAAATAGCTGTCGCCACCATAGAATTAATAATATTAAAGAAACTAAACCACCAATTAGTAAATAGTCTAAAACCACATTATGAGCTCTATCGCTATAACTATTTATTTTTTCATGTACTGCCCACTCTTTATTATAACTATCTCTCAATACTGCTTTCTGTTGCTCTAGACCATATCCTAACACTGGTTGCTCTTTAATTTTATCCCAACTAGATTGCCAATATATTAAACGCATGGCCACGCTGCCATTAGACACATCAAAAGAGCTCTTCACTCTATTCCAAAAAAAATCTTGAGAAAAGATTCCTATAACTAACGCTAATAATATAACTAACGGAATAATTATTTGGCGATTAAGTCGCTTTTTCCTTGTAGAAACAAAATATACTACTAAGCCCAGCGCGATACCGACTAGCAGACCAAGCCAAGCAGACCTAGACAGACTAAATGCCAAAGCAGCTAAGGATATAATTAAACTAAATATCCAAAATATCTTGATCCAATTACGTTTTGCCTGACTAAGAAGATAGGCTGAGATAGGAATACTAAATAGTAGAAAGGATCCTAAAAAATTAGGCTGTCCCAATGTAGAAAAAGCTCGTCTATAGAGAACTGGTGGCTCTGGCCAAATAAATATATCATAACCAAAGTATTGCAATATTCCATAGAGACTAACAAACAAGCCACTTAAACCAATTGTCCTAAATATTTCTGGTAGTCTAAATATTTTTGAATCAATTTTCCAATTTAGAGTTAGGGTAACTAGCCACAAAAATAAACTGAAATACATTAGCCAACCGCTCTGTCTATCATAGGAACCGTAAAATGCCTGACTAACATCATTAGAAAAATAGCTAGACACACCAAGAAATATTACAAACAATCCTGGCAATAACCAATACTTAAATAATCCTTTCCAATTTTCTATTTTTTTTGACAACACTAATTTCCAACCAGTCAAAAATATTAAAACACTCAATAAAAACCAAAACCAAGATAACTTAGGCAAAATAAAGAGATTATCTAAATGAAACCAAGCTGCAAAAACCAATGGTAAAATAAAAATTACCGCTAGATAGGACAATCTCAAACAAGAATTAACGAATCTTAAACTATTAAATTTACTCATATATCTATATTATAACAGCTAGAAACACAAAAAAACAGCCGCTAAAAAGCGGCTGTTCAATATTTGAAATTCTAAATTATTTCTTAGTCAATTTACCCCAAACTACTAATAACGGACTAGCGAGAAAAATTGAACTATAGGTTCCAATAAATACACCAATTGCCAAAGCTAGAATAAATCCTTGAATACTTTCTCCTCCTAAGAATAGAATAGACAATAATACTAATAGAGTAGTAACTGAAGTATTAATAGATCGAATAACTGTTTGACTCACACTCTTATTAACAGTAGCGGCAAATCCAGTATCGCTCTTAGGAAGGTTTTCACGAATACGATCAAAAACAATGATTGTATCGTTCACACTATAGCCTAAAACGGTCAGAATTGCGGCTACAAACGGCGTATTAATCTCTACTCCATAAAAGTGACCTAGAATAGCAAAAACACCTAAGGTAATCAATACGTCGTGAAATAGAGCAATAATCGCAACAATACCGTACTTCCAAGAAGACACTGGCTTAGATACTTTCTGAAATACTAAAGCAATATAAATAACAATAATAATCAAAACAATAATAAGAGCATCAAAAGACTTTTGTTTTAATTCTTGACCAATTGAAGGCCCTACTGAGTCAAAACGAAGCTCTTCCAAAGTTTCTCCTTCCAACAACAAATTATTTAACTCGCCAACTACTTGTTTATGCACCTCTTTAGAATTTTCTTGAAAACGTAAAATTACAGTCTGACTCTCTGTAGGCTGAACTAATAAACTATTCAATTCTAAACTTTCTAATTGGTCCTGAATAACTGGTACCTCAGGTTGATGATCTGAGAAACTAACTTCTAACAAACTTCCACCTGTAAAATCTATACCAAAGTTAAGCCCCCACATAGAAATGGCCACAATAGACACTGCTACTAAGATAGTAGAAAATGTTAACCAAATACCTCTATTGGGAATAATTTTATACAACATATTACTTATTTACTTTATGATTAACTCCCATCAACCAAGGTCTTTTAGCTAGACCTTTGCTCTTGATTAATAATAACCAAGTTCTGGTAATAACAATCGCGCTAAACATAGAAATTGAAATACCAATAAACAAAGTGGTACCAAAACCTTGGATTGAACCAGTTCCGAAGAACATTAGTACTAAACAAATAAAAATAGTAGAAATGTTACCGTCTCTAATTGAAGGCCAAGCTTTCTTAAAGGCTTCGTCAATGGCTTGTCCTAGAGACTTCCCTAACTTAATCTCTTCTTTTAATCTTTCAAAAATCAAAACATTAGCGTCTACAGCCATTCCGATCGATAGAATAAAACCAGCTAGACCAGATAATGTTAAGGTTATTGGTTTCAAAGCGTAGATGAATAAGAAAATACCAATCACAATCAATAATACAGATAATATGCTATCGAAAACCTTTAAATCATGAAATGTATATATCATTAATCCAATTATAATAACTACAAATAATAGAGCTATCCAAACTGGCATAGCTTTAAATACGGCCAGAGTAGCCATACCATATATAATCAGAGAAATCACTGCCCAAAAACCAGGCACACGATAAACTATAAGCATAAAAAGGACTACTAATAATAAACCAAATAATGCGGCTGCTAAACTGGCGTCAATAGAGTGCTGTCCTAGACTAGCGCCAACAGTTTTCTGACTAACTAATTCAATTGACACTGGCAGCGCACCAGCATTTAATCTCTGAGTTAATAACTTAGCCTCTTCCATAGTAAACCGGCCACTTATCACAGCCTGCCCACCACTAATTCTTTCATTAACATTCGGAGCACTAATAATAAACCCGTCTAAAAAAATAGCAATTGGTTTACCAATATTTCTTTCAGTAATTTCTTCAAATAAATTAGCTCCTTCACTATCAAATTCTAAAGATACTTGTGGAGTACTATCATTGGGATCAAATTGGACTACTGCTCTCTTTAAATATCTTCCACTCAAAGTAGTATTCTGCCAATTATCATAATCAGCTATTTCATCTTGAATATTAACTACTGGGGTACTAGTATCATTTGGATTAATCTCAATATTACTTATTTCTGGGGTGGCTACAATCTCTGATCTTTCTTTAAATTCTAAAAGAGGAGTTTCACCAATCATAGAGATTGCTTCATCAACATCTTTAATACCAGCTAACTCTACAATTAAACGATAGGCTCCGCTAGCGCTACGGTTAACCTGAACGACTGGTTCGCTTACGCCAAAGACATTAATTCTACGTTCAATGACATCTCTCACGCCTTCTAGGGACTCACCCTGATTTCCGTCAGAAATAGAAGATACATCAGCCTCATAGACTAAATGGGTACCGCCCTGTAGATCTAATCCTAAACGAAAAGGCAGCTCAGCAGTATGAGGTAAATTAATGGTGTGATTAGTTTTTTCAGCTAGCCAATCAGCAGACTGATTATAGAAGTTTCCTCCCGCTACTAATAAGCTCACTAATGCAAAAGCAACGATTAAAATAAAAATCCATCTTGTTCGTCCACGAGCAGATGGTTTTAAGAGTTTGCTCAAAAAAGAATTTTCCATACAAATTTTCTAGTTAAACTGAGTTTGTTTAATTAATCTTAAACCAATTATAAAGAAAAATCAAGGGCTTTTTTACACAATTGACAAAGTGCTCTAAAACTTTTATAATAAAGGGACTAAAAATTAATTTTTAACTTTATGGCACTCATTCCTACAGTTATCGAAAAAGAAGGTCAAGTGGAAAGAGCTTATGATATTTATTCTCGTTTATTAAAGGATAGAATTGTATTTTTAGGCGAACCAATCACTGATCATTTAGCTAATATCATTATCGCTCAGTTCTTATTTTTAGATGCTGAGAATAAAGGAAAGGATATAAAATTTTATATCAATTCTCCCGGTGGCTCAGTCAGCGCTGGCTTAGCTATCTATGATACTATGCAGTATATTAATTCTCCAGTTACCACTATTTGCCTTGGTATGGCTGCTTCAATGGCTTCTACCCTACTAGCAGCTGGGGCTAAAGGACGAAGATTAGCTTTGCCTAATAGCGAAATGATGATTCATCAAGTTATTGGAGGAGCTGAAGGACAAGCTAGTGATATTAAAATTCGAGCCGAACATATTCTAAAAACCAGAGATAAAATGAATAGAATCTTAGCTAAACATACCAACCAAAAAATTGCCGTTATTGAAAAGGATACTGATCGTGATTTCTTTATGACTCCAGAAGAAGCTAAAAAATACGGAATTATAGATAAGATTATCAAACAATCATAATATTACATTGAAAATAAAAAAACCGCCAACTAGGCGGTTTTTTATTATTTACATTCTTTTATAATAATTTGAAAGACTGTACTAAGGCTGAAAAAATTTGAAAGTAAACCGGCTCAGCAGATAAGGAAACATAGGATAAAGTAAAGATTCTCTGGTTATTACTATCCGTCAAATAAACTAAGAAACCATCAGGAGAAAAAACTAACTCTCTATCATCATCTACATAATATTGGTTAACTGGTAATTCCTCTAAAGCAAACTCTTTAATATACCAATCTTTAATACTGAAGTTCTCTACGTTAGGATCAACTGATATTTGAAAAAATCCTTCACTATCATTCATAAACATTACTGAGCTACCTCCTTCAATAACTTTAACATCCCAAGCTTTTGGATACATTGCTTCGTAATTGTAACTAGTGTTTAAATATAAATCTATAGCTGGATTGTCTAATAATAAATTACTGCCAGCTGGGTTATACAAGCTTAGCACTTCGCTCCTGTCATCATAACTATCTGAATCTGAATCAACTAAATTGATATTAGTTCCTAACAAATTTTCTTCAACATCAGTTAAGCCATCCTCATCAGTATCTACAACAAAAATAGGTTCGGTGGAAGTGGCTGTTTCTTCAGGAATTAAAAAATCATCAGTAGAAGTAGCTAAATCAAGAGGGTCAGTAGAAGTAGCCGCTCGATCTAACTCTTCCTCGATAGTAGGAGCAGCTGGTATAACAACCTCTAATTCTGTACTTTCAACCACTGGGACTTCTTGAACCTGCTGCTTTGCTGGCTCATTTACAACCACGTCCACAGACTGATTAGAAAATAGAAAAACATAGGCTCCATAACCTAAAGCACCTAAAAAGATTACTCCGATAATCAAAATCAGAAATCCAGTTTTTTTATGTTGATGAGGTTGTCCTTGTTTTTTTTGTTTTATTTTTTTTCCTTTTTTCACGACTGGCTTACCGGCGTCACCAGGATGGATAGAATAATCAAATTTACCAGACTTAAAATTGTTGGGCATACTGTGTACATGCAACCCTTTATCAATCTTTTCCGCTAGCTTCTGAGTAGACTTTTCTTTCTCTAACTGAGAAATCTGTCTAGTTTTAATTTGCGGTGTGTACTTATTTGTTTCTTCCATATAATTTTAAAGTTTACCTTCCCCTAAAGGATTATAACCATTTTCTACTTCATTACCATCTGAATAACTATCTCCGTCAGAATCTGCTTGTAGAGGATCTGTATTATATATTGTAACTTCTTGCCAATCGGTTAAACCATCATCATCAGTATCTGCTTTATTAATATTAGTACCCAATTCAATCTCCTCTTCTCCGTTTAGACCATCTTCATCTAGATCAAGAATTAGAAAATCTGGTTTAGACTCTTCTTCAACAATCAATGGAGTATTGGTGGCTATTATATCTTCCTTCTTTTCTTCTGGCTCAATAACTGGCGGTAAGTCTTCTTCTTGGATTGGCTGAGTATCAGCTGGAACATTATTTATTTCTGAGTCCACAACTGGAGAAGTCATAATGCCATATAGATAATAAGCCCCAAAGATTATTACTGCCAATATAATTACAATAACTATTATTTTTCTTAAAAGTTTAGCTCCTTTAGGCACCGGAGCTCTATAGGGACGATATTTCTCTGCAGAAAAATTTTTCTGACTAGAAGTCATTCTATCTACTTGGTCAGAAGATAAGGAAGGGGGCAAACTAGGCAATGCTCCATCCTGCGAATGATCAGTTTCGGCAAAAATATCCTCAGGTTGCCCTGATCTTGGCTGACTCTCTTTAATATTTGGATTTTTTTTCTCTAAATCTTCAAACATAAAAATAATTATATAATAATTATAACATCTTAAAACTTTGCTTACAAATCACTTAATTTAGAGGATCGTAACCGCTCTCTACTTCCTGACCGTCTGAATAACCATCGCTATCAGTATCCGCTTTATTAGGATCTGTATTATAAATATTGATTTCGTCGCTGTCTAAAAGTCCGTCATTGTCTGAGTCAACATCCGCAATATCTTCCTCCTCTTCCTCCTCTTCAGCTATTGGAGCTGGTACATATTCTATTTGAGCCTGCTCACATTCTAATTTATAGGTTGGATCAGTTAATTCATCACATTGACCAGTAATTTTTGTTTTTTCAAAAATAACTATATTCTGACAAGTAATTTTGTCTTTATCTAATTCGTCACAAATGGCAAAATTATAGTCTTGAGCCTCTAAGATCACATTCAAACAACTATTTTTCCAAAAAGAATCAAGAATGGTAGAACACAAAGTTAAATCATTTAAATTAATAGCGTTCTGATAAGTTAATTGATCCAAGCAATCTTGTCTTTTCGTAGTTTCTGTAATTGCTTGACACACATCTGTCTGGCCTAGTTCTACGGCCACTCGGGTGAAACAACGATACTTAGTATCTATCTTATCAATTCCTTCGCACATATCAGAATCTAGCTCAGCAATAGCTGCCACGTACAACTCATTATTTTGAGCTACCTCTGCAATTGTTGAGGTGGTAGTAGCTATCTGTTCAGAGGTGGAATCACTACTTTCTGGAATAACTTTATTAGTTTCAATAATATTAACACCATCATTCTTAAACAAGAACAACCATAATAGGCCAGCAACAATGACTAGAACGAATAGAATAATAATAAATTTTTTCATATTTATATTAATTACAAGGGTCTAGGGTGCCTAAACGTAAATTATAAAAACGAATTGCCCCGCCGCCGCCAAACGAGGGCTCAAAAGAAACCAAGTCTGGCGAGCAAACTCCTGTTTCTT
>CAZIJG010000011.1:0-29122 GCA_964539545.1 uncultured Gammaproteobacteria bacterium
CAGTTCCGTAGGAACATAAACCCCCATTAAAGTAGGTCTTACAGAAAAAATCAAGCAAAAACTTTTTGCAAGAAACCATTCTAAATCTTGATTCAAAAAGACCAACAACAAACCTCGTATTACGATGCGAGGTTTTTCTATTTACAAACAAAAAAATAGACTCTCCTCTAGTCTATTCTCTGTGTATTCTTTATCTGAGCCGAGAATGGGACTTGAACCCATGACCTCTTCCTTACCATGGAAGCGCTCTACCAGCTGAGCTATCTCGGCAATATTCTATATTTTAGGAATTTATCAACTTTTGTCAATTAAAGCTCATGAATTTTTTGCCACCATTCTCTCAACTTTTGATTCTCTGGATTAGCGTCGGTCAACTTCCGACAAGCTTCCACTGCTTCCTTTTTATCTTTCATCTCCACACAAATTGCCACTAACCTATCTAGGAACCGAGGATTATTAGAGGTAATTGCTAAAGCTCTATGTATCTCTTGCAGAGCTTCTTGGATATTATCCATTTTCTCAGCAATTTCAGAAAGAATAAAGTGAGTTTCAGCTTGACCCATTTGATCTCCTTTTTCCTGCAATAGCTTTAAAATAAAATAGTGAGTTTCCTTAGCCTCATCATATTTCTTTAAAGCTAAATATATTTTTCCCAGATGTTCAAAGGCTTCCTGATTATGACTATCGTAATTTAAAATTTCTATCGCTTTTTTCTCCGCCGCTACATAATCTTCTTGAACAATATTTTCATCAACTTCAACTATAATCTTGGCCGTTCTTTGTTTCTTTTTAGTAAAACTCAATTTATTCTGAGACTGATACTTTTTCTTCCTTTCCTGTAGATTATTATATAAAAAACTAAAAAAGCTTTTTAGCTTTTTAGAAATCGTCTGCCAAATTCTGGCAAATTCTGAACCTAGCTTACCTAATTCCCTATCGAAACGATCCTTCATTATTCTTTCTTTAAACTTAGCTTCCTTTTCTTCTGGAATGCTTTCCACATCTAAAATAGCCAAAGAAGGAAATTTCCGGATAATAATACTTAAAATAATAATCAAACTAATAATTATTAAAATGATAGGGATAATAGTAACCATATAATTACAATCTATTCTAACATAGCTTTACAGATTTTGACAAAATTCTTCGCTATCAAGCTTTCAGAGCCTACCAGGAGCCCTTGGATAGTTAAATTAGAGGCAAAATCTGCAACATTTTCAGCATTTACACTACCGCCATAAATGAAATAAAAATTATTGTCTACTATTTTTTTTGGAAAAATCTTCTTAGCTTCAGCTTCTAAAAACTTCAGCACTTCAGCCGTTTTATCCGCAGACAAGCTATTACCATTACCGATAGCCCAGATTGGTTCATAGGCCACAATCACTTTTTGTTTATCGGTTATTTTTAAATCAGAAAAAACCGCCCTAAATTGTCTTCTTAAAACTATTTTAGTTTTCTTCTTAGCTTTCTCTATTTTGTTTTCACCTAGGCAAACAATAGGAGTCAATTTATTATGTAAAACTGCTTTAGTTTCTTCTCGGATCATATGAGCGTCTTCATGGACATTACGACGTCTTTCGGAGTGACCTAGAATAACAAATTTACAACCTAAAACTTTTAGATTCTTAGGACTAACTTCGCCGGTATAGGCCCCGACATCTTCCCAAAAACAATCTTGAGCGCCTAAATAAAGTTTTGTTTTATTAATAATCTTACCTACCTGAGCCAGAGATAAAAAATTAGGACACAGGACTACTTGTTTCTGCCAAGCTTTCTTGGCAGTCAGTCTTTTTAAATCTCGCGCTAATTCTAAACTATCATCTACATCTAATTTCATCTTCCAATTACCAATAACAAAATTATTTCTCATATTTTTATATATTATCTTTTGACCAATCAAAAGTCCTTTTAATTCCCTCTTCTAAATCTATTTCTGATCGCCAGCCTAAAACTTTCTCCACCAGCGATACATCTAAGAAGCTACGTTGTTGTTCGCCAATAGCAGCTGGACGTAATTCTATAACTAAATCTTTCCCGACAGCTTTTTTTAATGAATTAACTACATCTAAAATTGAAACTTCTCTTCTAGATCCAATATTCAATTCTCCAACATAATCTTTATCCATGCCAACAATCAAAGCTTTAACTATGTCATCAATATATACGAAATCTCTGGTTTGAGAACCATCTCCGTTTAGAGTTAAAGGTTGACCGTTCACAGCTTGATGACAGAATATCGCTACCACGCCAGCTTCTCCACCCTTAAATTGTCTAGGACCATAAACATTGGCAAACCTTAAGCTGATATATTTTTGACCAAAAATCTCAAAATAATATCTCAAATATTTTTCAAAAGCTAATTTATTGATCCCATAGGGAGATACTGGGGCTGGTAAATAAGTTTCTGAAGTAGGAATTTCTGAAGCATCACCATAGATAGCTCCGCCACTAGAAGTAAATATTATCTTCTTTACTTTATACTTATAACAATTTTCTAATATTCTCAATCCTCCTAGAACGTTTATAGAATTATCTAGATCTGGATTACTCACAGACACTCTAACATCAATCTGAGCAGCTAAATGATAAACAAATTCTGGTTGCTCTTTCTGGAAGACTTTATCTAGCTTTTTACTTAAAATGCTTAACTTATAAAAGCTAGCTTCTCTAGGCACATAATCTTTCTTGCCTGTAGACAAATCATCTACAATTGCTACATTATGCCCTTGTTTTATTAGCTGAATAGCTAAACTGGAGCCAATAAAACCAGCTCCACCGGTAATTAAAATTTTTGCCATATTTAATAGATTATATCTCTAATATAGCATTAATGTTAAATAAAAAAAAGCCCTAAAAAGCCTTAAAAATGTCATTGCCAAATTAATTTTTTTTTGTTAAAATATAAGCAGAAAAATAAAATTTTCCTTATTAAAAGAAGTCCCGCTACAACGGGCTAATTATTTTACAGTTATGGCAAAAGCTCAAAAAACAATTAAAAAAAGCAGTTACGGAGCTGAGTCAATTACAGTTCTGGAGGGTTTAGAACCAGTTAGAAAACGTCCAGGAATGTACATTGGTTCAACCTCTGAGACTGGTCTACATCACTTGATTTGGGAGGTAGTAGATAATGGAATTGATGAAGCAATGGCCGGATACGCCACCGAAGTTTCTGTCACTCTTCTACCCGATAATCTGGTAAAGGTTACAGATAACGGTCGTGGTATTCCAGTAGAAAAACATAAAGCCACTGGAGTTTCTGCTCTAGAAACAGTATTAACTAAACTACATGCTGGTGGTAAATTTGGCGAAGGTGGCGGATATAAAGTATCAGGTGGTTTACATGGTGTAGGTGTGTCAGTAGTAAATGCTCTAAGTGAATACTTAAAAGCTGAAGTGCATAGAGACGGTAAAATTTGGACACAAGAATACAATGCCGGTAAACCAAAAAAGAAAATAGCTCCAACTGGAACTACCAAGGTAACTGGAACTACTATTACTTTCAAACCTGACACCTCTATTTTTGCTACTGTAGAATTTGATTGGGGTAAAATTTTAGATCGTTTACGCCAACAGGCTTACCTTACTAAAAGTATTACTATTATTGCTAGAGATAAAAGACCTGAACATCACGAAAAAGAATATAAATTCTATTTTGAAGGCGGCATCAAATCTTATGTTCAGTCATTGCATCGTTCTAAAAACATCAAACATGATAATGTTTTTTATTTTGAAAAAGATATTAAAGATTCTAAAGTAGAAGTCGCTCTACAATATAATGATGAATTTAATGAAACTGTTTTAGCCTTTGCTAACAATATTCATAATCCTGAAGGTGGTACACATATTGCAGGTTTCCGCACCGCCCTAACTAGAACCCTAAACTCCTATGCTCGTAGCCAGAAAATATTGAAAGAAAAAGAAGATAATCTAACCGGTGAAGATGTGAGAGAGGGTCTCACTGCCGTGGTTAGTGTTAAATTAACTGATCCACAATTCGAAGGCCAAACTAAAGGTAAGTTGGGTAGCGCTGAAATGAAAACTTATGTAGAACAATCATTTGGCGAAGCTTTTACTATATTCTTAGAAGAAAACCCGAAAGAAGCAGAAGCTATTATTGGTAAATGTATATTGTCTTCTCAGGCTCGCATTGCTGCTCGCACTGCCAGAGCCACTATTCTCAGAAAAGGAGCTCTAGAGGGCGTCACCTTACCAGGTAAGCTAGCTGACTGCTCTAGTCGTAAACCAGAAGAATGTGAATTATATATAGTAGAGGGTGATTCAGCGGGAGGTTCTGCAAAACAAGGTAGAGACAGAAAGTTCCAAGCTATTCTTCCTTTGAGAGGTAAGATCCTTAATGTAGAAAGAGCCCGTTTAGACAAGATGCTAGCTAATACTGAAATCAAGAATTTAGTTATCGCCATGGGAACCAATATTGATGACCAAATGGATATAGCTAAATTAAGATATCATAGAATTATTATCATGACCGATGCTGACGTAGATGGTGCTCATATTCGTACCCTACTTCTAACTTTATTTTTCCGCCACTTTAATGATTTGGTAGCAGCCGGTCATTTATATATTGCCCAACCGCCGCTGTATCAAATTAAAAAAGGTAATGAATTACATTATGCTTACACTGAAACAGAAAAAATTAAAATTATTAAAGATCTAGGTGGTGAGGTTGAAGAAGTTGTTGAAGAGACAGATGATAACGAAGAAGAAAAAGAAGAAGAGGCCATCACTACAAAAGCAAACGGCAAAAAGATTAATATTCAGAGATATAAAGGTTTAGGTGAAATGAATCCTGATCAATTATGGGAAACCACTATGGATCCGGAAACCAGAACCCTATTGCAGGTCACCGTAGAAGACGCCGCTAAAGCTGACCAGACCTTTGATATGCTAATGGGCGAAGATGTTGCCCCAAGAAAACATTTCATTCAAACCCACGCTAAAAAAGTAGAAAACTTAGACATATAAACTTATGTATTTAATAGTAATTTTGCCCATTGCCTCGGCAATACTGGCCCAAATAATAAAACAATTTACTGGCGGTGATAGATTCAAAGCTAGAGGCTTCTTGTCTTATTCTGGCATGCCTTCTGGCCACAGTGCTATTGTAATATCATTGGCAACAATAATTGGCCTACAACAAGGCCTTTCCTCTCCTGCCTTCGCCATTAGTTTAGTTCTAGCTCTAATTATTATTACTGATGCCATTGGCCTAAGAAGTTATCTAGGCGAACACGGAAAAATATTGAATGTTCTAGTGAAAGACCTAAGAGAAGATAAACTTCTAGACGCTAAATATCCTAAACTATTAGAACGAATCGGTCACACCCCTATTCAAGCTATATTTGGATCTCTGTTAGGATTTGTGGTGAGTTTAGCTGGCTACATACTATTTAGCTAAAATAATTTATACTCAAATAAAAAAGCTCTGATAACAGAGCTTTTTTAATATTCAATAATATATTTCTAACTATTTAATCAAAGACTCAATCTCCAATAATCTATTATACTTCGTCACTCTCTCACCTCTAGATAAAGAGCCTGATTTAATATACTTAGCACCTATGGCTACGGCTAGATCGGCAATAAAATCATCAGTGGTATCACCAGACCGATGAGACACCATAATCTCGTAACCATGTTTCTGAGCTAATTTAACAGTCTGAATAGTTTCAGTTAGAGTTCCAACCTGGTTAGGTTTAATTAAGATGGCATTAGCAGCTTTTTTCTCTAAACCTTTTCTTAATCTATCTTGATTAGTAACAAACAAGTCATCACCAATTAACAGTAGGTCTTCTCCTAGCTCTCGAGTCAATTCTTGCCAACCAATCCAATCATCTTCAGCCAAACCATCCTCAATAGACACGAAAGGATACTGTCTAAACCATTCATAATATAATCCAATTAAATCGTTTTTAGTAAAGTTGGCATTATCCAATGGAAAAACATACTTCTTAGTCTTCTTATCATACAACTCAGAAGAGCCCACGTCAGTGCCTAGGCCAACATCTTCACCCGGCTTATACCCAGCTTCAATTACTGCCGCTAGTATTAATTCTAAAGCCTGGATAGTAGAATCAATATCCGGAGCATAGCCGCCTTCATTACCAACATCTGTATCGAAATTAGCTTTCTTTAATACCTCAGCTAGAGCGTGAAAAATTTCTGAACCCATACGTAATCTTTCAGCAAAAGTAGTCTTTTTAACTGGCACAATCATGAACTCTTGAAAATCTAAATTTGTATCAGCATGTTTACCACCATTAAAAATATTAAAGAAAGGTAACGGCATTGCTAGGTCCTGAGTAAATTTATAGGTTTTAGCTAAATACTGAAATAATTCTTTTTTCTTCTCTAAAGCAGCTAAACGAGCACAGGCTAAAGATACTGATAAAATAGCATTAGCGCCTAATTTACTTTTATTAGCAGTCCCATCAAGTTTTATCATAGCTTGATCAATTTTAACCTGCTGACTAATTTCTTGCCCAACTATTTTTTTAGCAATTGCTTTGTTAACATTCTCTACTGCCTTTAGCACGCCCTTACCATTGTATCGCTTAATATCACCATCTCTTAGCTCATGAGCTTCATGCTTGCCAGTGGAGGCCCCTGAAGGGACGCTAGCCTTAGCACTAAGACCACCAACTAAAGTAATTTTAGTTTCTACAGTTGGATTACCTCGAGAATCTAATATTTCCCTCGCCACAATCTGTTTTATTTTAGACATAATATTTAAATTAATTTTTAATTAATTTGGTTAAACCAGGCATTGGTTCTTTAGCTAAATATAATAAGGTGGCTCCACCACCGGTGGAAACCCAATTAATATATTTATCTACTTTAGCCATTCTTAGAGCACTCACAATATCTCCACCACCAACCACACAGAAAGCTCCGGCGGTAGAACGGGTTCCCAATAATCGAGCCATGGTTAAAGTACCCTGTCTAGATTTACTATCTTCAATTTTACCCAACGGGCCATTCCATATTACGGTATTAGCTCGTTTAATAACTTGAGCATACTCGCTAATAGTGGCTGGGCCAATATCCAAAATGATGTCCGATTTCAAAACTCTGTTAACAGGCTTAACGCTTACTGACTTTCCATTTTTTACCACCACATCAATGGGTAACATTATCTTATTACTCTTTGTTTTTAGTTTCTTAGCCCATTCTAAACCATCTTCATCTACTAGAGACTTCCCCACTTCCTTGCCTTGAGCTAACAATATAGTATTAGCAACTGCACCGCCTACTAAAATCTTATCAGTGCTATCATACAATTTATTTATCAAAGGAACTTTAGTTTTAATTTTAACTCCACCAATTATAACTACAAAAGGTTTTTGAGCAGAAAAAATTTTATTTAGATTATTAACCTCTTTCTCTATTAATAATCCAGCATAGGAAGGTATGAATTCCTGGATCGCTGCTAATGAAGCTTGTCTACGATGGCTAACACCAAAAGCATCATTAACATATATCTGAGCTAAACTAGCTAACTGTTGTGCAAATTTCTTATCATTAGCTCTTTCTTCAGGATAAAAACGTAAATTTTCTAATAATACTATCTTTCCTGGTTCTAAAGATTTTATGGCTTGTTTAGTTTTTAGACCAATAGTGTCTACCAACTCAATATCTTGATTTAATAATTTTGCTAAAGCCCTAGCTACTGGCTTAAGAGAGTATTTGCTATCCACCTGCCCTTTGGGTCTACCTAGGTGACTCATTATTACTATTTTAGCCTTTGCTTCAATTAAAAAATTAATAGTTTCTAAAGCCGCTAATATTTTATAGTCACCAGCCACTCGCCCATTCTTCAAAGGCACGTTCAAATCACAACGCAACAAAACTGTCTTATTAGCTAAATTCTTAACCTGAGTAATTGATTTAATTTTCATGTTATTTTTGATTTCCTAAAATAATTGTCTTAACTTCTAAAACATCTCCCCTGAGAATAGTTAAGTCTATTTTTTGTCCTCCTTGATAATTAGATAATACCTGAGCTAAATCATTCTGTTCGTTCAATTCAATACTATCTACAGCTCTAATAATATCACCGACCACTAATTCTGCCTCTTCTGCCGGACTACCTAAGACTACAGATACTCCCTTACTATCAGCATAAATTAAAGCTCCCTGCTCTTGTTCGCCAGTAGCCTGAGCTACTTCAGATAAATTAATATAATTTATACCCAAGAGAGGTAAGAACATTTTTTCATCAACTAGAGCGGATTGCCAAATAAAATTATAACTATTAAACAAAACCCAATTATCATTTGCCTTAAAAGCAATAGCTTCACCATTGAGGTTGAATAATAATATTTGTTCTAAATCAACTAATTCAGAAGTTAAAAATAAATAATTGAAGAAGTCTTCACTATTTTTAATTAATTTGGTTGATCTATCAATATTAACTAAAGCAGTTAAAATTTGTTCATCTTGCCAATTCAAAGCTAACAACGATTGTCCTAAACTCAAATCATTAAACTTCATAAAGCTCATTGGTTTTAAATTTTGAGCATCTTCTAGATGGACTAATAACACTGCTTGTCCCTCTATTTCTGTAATTTTATCAATTTCATAAATTTCTCTATCCTGATCAACAACTACGTAATTTCCTGGTAACTCTTTTAAAGTTTTGATACCGTCACCAGTCAACATTACCCAACCATCAGCTGTAATGATTAATCCAGTTAATTTTTGTTTATTCAATTGATAATAGTTGCTAACCGGTTTAATTTCCATCTCAACTAGATCTTCTGGCTGAAGCTGCTTAACAAACAACCCCACTAAACTTTCCCTGGCTTGGTTAGCGGTTTCTTGCACCTTGACATCCTGACTAACTACTACTTTCTTAGCATCTCTAATTATTAAATTAGGGCGATTAGAACCAGACTGTAGAAAATTTAGCTCATTGGCAAATGGACTAGAATAATAGGAACTGTCAACTAAATAAAATCTAGCTGTTAAAGCCCCTAAAATTCCTCCTATTAAAGCCACACTAATTAAGGCGACGGCTAGAAATGAATTAATACCAAAAATTCTTTTTTTATTCATAAAATTACATCCACCGGGAAGTTAAGAAAATTAATGCCAAGCTCAAGCTGGCAAAAACTACATACATTTTTAAAATTTTATTAGTAAACTGGTTTCTTAAATAAGCTAAAGATAATCCCGTAGACAAATAAAAGAAAATCGCTAAAATCAAAGCTAGAATATCGTAGGACAGTGGTAAGAAAGAAACAGCTACTACCGCCTCGGTTAACACTAGGGTCAAAATCGAAGTAAAAATTAATCTAGTATTTACTTTAATCCGATGGAACCAAAACATTTGATATATGGTTAACCAAATAACTGGAATCAACCATAGGATTGGCACCCAGGCAGATAAACTAAGAAAAGTCTTTAAACCAAATAAAGCTGCCGTAGCAAAAAATATAGTTAGAAACGACAAGAAAAACACTAAGCTCTCTAAATCTTCATGACGTTTTTCAGAATTAAGGGCGTAAACCTTGAGAAATCGGAAGTAGAAGTATATTGCTCCAGCCACAACCACAAATAAGATATGAATCAACAAAGCTACTGAAATTAAACTAGCATAGAACCAACCGCTATTCAATATAATAATTGGCAATATTAATAAATGCCACCAAGTCCTATTCAGTTTAGCTCCACGAGAAAAATAATAGACTAGACCCAATACTAAAATATTAGCCGTAGCTAAAAGATAATAGAACCAGACAGGTTGAATCAAAAGTGTTTCCAACAACGCAAAAACTAATAATGGCAACAAAATTGTGACTATTCTAAGCTGTTTCATAAAATTATTAAACTTTTTATCTTTTCATATCTTCCCTTGGTGTTATTACTCGTGGTGTTATCTCACTATTAATTCCACCTCCATATCTTCCATTGGTGTTATTACTTGTGGTGTTATTACTTGATAATCGCTAGTAATTCCACCTAGAGGTAAAGATTTTACCTCATCCAAATTATCTAAATTATTAATATTTATATAGTTATAAGAAAAAGTATATAGGTTATCTTCAATATACAAACTACGTTTTACCTGATTACTATAAAAATCCTGCCAACCAGTTCCAGATTGATTATGACTAATTTCTCCTCTTAGATTAAATTTCTTATCTTTTAAACTAAAGACTAGAGCGCCATTAAAACTATCTGTCCAATCACCATAACCAGGAGATCTTAAACTAACTGGTAAAACTAACAAATCTTTTTCTTTAGAAAATAACAAAGCTTTGTGATCGTTCAATACTTCTGAGTAGCTTCCTGAGTCACCAACCACATAGTTATCTAGGTTTCTAGGGTTAACTGGGTCAGACACATCAAACAAAGATAATTTTAATCCTTTCACTCTAACTCTTTCATTTTCATCAACATAGGTATCCTTACCAAAACCAATCAAAGTGTTCTCATCGTAGGGGTGTATGTAATTAGAAAAACCTGGAATCTTCAAACTGCCAAGTACAGTTGGTTTTCTAGGATCAGATAAATCAATAGCAAATAATGGATCAATTTGTTTAAAGGTTACTAAATACAATCTATTCCCCATAAAACGAGCTGAATAAATTCTTTCTCCCGGAGCTAGATTAGTTAAACTACCTGTAATCTCTAAATTATCGTCTAATATATATACTCGGCTATCACTCTCTGTTTCTTCTTCAAAGTACCAAGGACGATTATTGTTCTTAGTAGTGGCTAAACGTAGATAACCGTCATGTTCATCTAAAGAAAATTGATTTAATACTTTACCCGGCACTTCAGCCTGGGCAATTGGAGTTAATTCAGTTTCATCTAGACCAATTTTATGAATAACTGTAACCTCTAGCTGATCAGCTAATTCAGTATACTTATCTCTTAGAGCTTGATCTAAATTGTTTTGCCATCGTTTTTGCTCAGCTTGAGATAGACTGGCTAAATATTTTTCAATAATAATTCTAATCTTAGATTGCTTTTCTCTAGCGTTTAGAATAAAGGTTTCAGCTTCTTCAATGCTGACAATCTTTCTCTTATCTTCTAAGTCTAAATAAGGATATACCAGAGATCTAATCACTTGAGATTCAATCTCGTAATTATCTAAGTATTTAGTGTAGGTAATATATAGGTTGTCTGAGGACACATAAATATTTTGATTACTGCTTAGCAAGTAGGTATCCATAGTTAGACTGTCTTCTAGATCTAATAAATCCAAGCTAAATACATTAGTAAAATTATAACTAGGATAAGGCATTGGGAAATAATATATATCTGGAATAATACAGTCTGATTTAGCGCAATCAAAGTTTAAAACTTCTCCATCTTCAATCACTCTAGGTAATAACGGCTCACCGTCAATATATGGAGAATAAGTATTAGCAATAAAATATAAATAATCGCCAACTAATCTGGACTCGCTATAACTACCCTCTAATTTCCATTCTTTTTCTAACTTTGGATCATCAATTTTAGAAACATCAAAAACTTTAATAAAACTATAGGGACCACGACGAACAAAATCAGCTGCAAATTTTTCTGCAAATACTTCATAGTCAGTTCCTAAAACTACTAATTTATTGTCCTTAATAAATATATTAGTTGGTCGACTTTCAAATTTAATAATTGATTTAACTTCTGCTTCTTCAGCTGGATAAGCTTTCACAATAAATAACTCTTGTTCACTCAGGGCATAAATATAATCACCATCAGTTTTTATAATATCAGCTTCATCTACGCCTAGCACTTGAACATTGGTTGCAGAATAATCTAGAGCTCCGTCAGACTCACCGCCAGCATTCATTGGCATAGCCACCTCAGCTTTATCAGTTCGTACCATGTCCATAGATATAGATTCCTCCATCATTGCTCCCATACCAAAGGACGCGTATTCAGAACCATAAACAGCCTGGTTAGATTCTAAAAAAGTTTTTAGATCGTCCCAGGAGTTAAATTTCTTAATTTCAGATTGCTGGGCCAATCTCTCTTCCAATAACTCGGACTGACTATCTACTAAAAAATTAGGGGCTTCTGGTAAATCCAATAAATGACCGTTAGATTGATTGTCTCTATGAGAACAACCAGTGACTAGAACTACCACGATTAAAGCTGGAGCCAGCCACAAAACTTTTAAATTTTTCATATTTTTAAATTATAAATCGATTATAATAGTAGTTGGGCCATCATTCACTAATTCAACTTTCATGAAACTGCCAAAACTCCCAGTGGGAGCTTTAAAACCCTTATCTCTCAAAATTTGCACTAGATGCTCATATAACCCTTTGGCCTTTTCTGACGAAGCAGAATTTATAAAACTAGGCCGATTACCTTTTTCACAATCACCATACAACGTAAACTGAGAAACCACCAAAATATCTCCTTTAATATCTTGAACCGATAAATTCATCTTTTGATTATCATCTTCAAATATTCTTAGACTAATTAATTTATCCGCCATCTTCTTTACTTGTTTTTCCGTATCTGTTTTAGAAATAGCCAATAATACTAAAAGACCATTCCCTATTTCTCCAAATTTTTCTTCGGCCACAGTTACTTTGGCTTGTTCAACTCTTTGGATTACTGCTCTCATGTTAACTAAAATTTGCACTATCCATTTCTTGCCAAGTCTCGCTACCGTTATCCCAACGATAGGCCATCAATTTGCAAGTTTTATCAGTTTCGCTATACACATACTCAATAGTAGTTTCCGAACCGATTCTACGAGAAAAAGTAGTTTTTTTATCTAAAACTGCCGGTTGGCTAGCAAATTCTAAACGAAAACGACCCTGAGGTGAATTAAAGACCACAAATTCAATATCAATACCACCTTCCTGATCTAGATGTTCTGAGCTACTTTCCTCTACTTTGAAGTTATCTTTAATATTCCCCAAAACTTCTTGCCATTTTTCTAAAGTCATATTTTTAGCTTAATTTCTTTGTCATTATATCACTAAAGATTGCAAAAACCAAGTTATTTCTTAATCCTGATTGAGAACTCACAACCACAATAATCCTGACGATATAGGCTCATTTTCTTGGATAAATAAGCAGATCTTTGGGCGCCATGAAATTTTTTAAAGTTATCGCCAACATACTCTAAATTGTATTGTTCAGCAATTTTTTCCGCTATATCATTAATCACTCTAGCATCCTTATGCGGACTCATAGTCAAGGTGGAAGCAAAGTATTTAACACCTTTTTCCTGGGCCAACTTAGCAGTAGCTTCTAGACGATTATGATAGCATAAATGGCACCGTCTACCCCCTTCTGGCTCAGCTTCATAACCAACAACCATTTCACGCCACTTCCCATGGTCATATGCTTCCTTAATAATTGGTAAATTGAACTTAGCCGCTACTCTCTTAACTTCTCGATATCTTTTTTCATACTCTTCTAAGCTATATATATTCAAATTGCAATAATATAGGATTACTTGATAGTCATGACTTAATAATTCTCCGCCCACATACACTCCGCAACCAGCGCAGCAAATATGCAAAATTACTTTAGGTTTTTTCCGTTGTTGTCTTTTTTCCCAACGAGAAAAGAAAGCTACTAACAGCAACATAATTAATAATAGGACAACCAGCAATATGAACTTCCCTTCACTCTGTGAAAATAGTCCAGCTAAACCAAAAATAACTGCAAAAGAATAGAATATTAACACAGCTTTTTTCTGACTCCAGCCCAAAGCTAAGAAACGATGGTGCAGATGTTTATTATCAGCTGCTTTGAAAGGATGTTGCCCTTTCATTAGCCTACGAATAATAGTCCAAAGTAAATCCATAACCGGCAAAGCCATGACTAATAATGTAATAGCAATTTTTCCTCCCGAAATAATAGCTAATACTCCCAAAAGATAGCCCAATAGTAAAGAACCTCCTTCGCCTAGAAAGATTTTAGCGGGATACCAATTTAAAGCTAAAAAGCCCAAACAAGCTCCGGCTAAAATTAGAGCGGCTAATCCCACATCCGGCTGATAATATTTGGTAGTAATAGTAAATAAAAATATTATTAAACTTCCAATAACAGTTAAACCTGAAACTAAGCCATCTAAACCGTCCAATAGCTTAGTGGTATAAGTCATGGCTAACAACCAGATAAATAAAAATATCTCCGATAGCCCAATAAACAAAAACGACTTATTTAAATAAATAAGCTGCCCTTGAGGATTACTAATTTTGGCTATTTCCACTCCACCAAGAATAACACAGATAATTGCTATAACCGGAAAAATTATTTGATACTTGGCTTTTAAATTATATTTATCATCTAAAATACCACCAATCATGATAACCACCGCTCCAGCAAATACGCCCCACCAATTTCTCGCTTCTAGGTCCCCTGCTAATATCTGAGGATGTAGAATAAATAAGAAAATAAAGAAACTAAAGAAAATAGCTAAACCACCCAAAAGAGGAATCCGATCCACATGGATTTTTCTGCCACCACTTGGCCAATCTACTATTTTCCATTTCAAAGCCAGCTGTCTAACTATCTGAGTGAATAAAATGGCTGTAATAGTAACAGCCAAGAAAATTGTTAGATATTGCCAATAATTCATATTATAAATCTTTGCCTTTTTCTACTTTCAAATTAGCTTTCTTATCTATAAATAAAGTATCACGACGACGAATCTTTCCAGCTAAAATCAAATTAGCCACTTCATTCTCAATCTTATCTTGCAATAAACGACGTAGAGGTCTAGCTCCAAATTTAGGATCATAACCCTGAGTGGCTAAGATTTTTACTCCCTCTTCGGTGTAATCAATAAAAATACCTTTAAGCTTTAAACGCTTACCAATCTTCTTCAACATCAATTTAGTAATTTCTATAATATCATTTTGACTCAACGGTTTAAACACAATAATACCATCAAAACGATTAATCAACTCTGGTCTCATAACTTGATTCAAATGCTCATCAATCAAAGCTTGCCTAATGATGGGCAGCTCTACTTTTTCTTTCACCGCTTTTTGAATATATAGAGAACCAGCGTTAGAAGTCGCAATTATAATCGAACTGGAGAAATTAATAGTTCTTCCCTGTCCATCGGTTAAACGACCATCATCCATCATCTGTAAGAATAGATTTAGTATATCCGGATGAGCCTTTTCAATTTCATCTAATAATATTAAAGAAAAAGGTTTCTTTCTAACAGCTTCAGTCAAATAACCCAAAACGCCATCAACATCACCAATCATTTTCTTCACACTGTCTGGATGTTGATATTCACTCATATCTAATCTGACCATATACTTCTCATCACCAAAATACACATCAGCAACTGATTTAGCTAATTCAGTCTTACCAACACCAGTCGGTCCTAAAAATAAGAAGTTGGCAATCGGACGACTACTATCTCTCACCTCAGCCCTAGCTCGACGCAAACTAGCTGCTACAGCACTAACTGCTTCCACCTGATCAATTAAACGCTCGTGGATATATTCTTCCAGATGCAGTAATTTATAACTTTCGTCTTCACTAATTTTATCTGCTGGAATACCGGTCTTTTCACTAATCACCTTGGCCACATCTTGCTTGCTACAGATACATTGCTTAGAATCTCGTTGACATCTTTGATGAACTCTTACCGCCGTAGCTTGAATTAGGTCAATTGCTTTACTAGGTAAAAATTTACCCTGAATATACCGATCTGTCATAATCACTGCCTTGGAAATGGCGCTATAGGAAAAGTAAATACCGTAGTGTCCCTCTAGAGCACTAATCTTACTCTCTACCATTTGAATAGCCTGATCAATTTCTGGCTCTTTAATTCCCACCGTAGTTGCTTCTTGCCCTAGAGCGCTATTTTCTATAAAGCGAGAATAATTTTGTTTACTGACAGTACTGACAAAGAACAAAGCTCTACGACTTAGGGCGTCGGATAGAACTTCTGATAACTCTAAACTTTCTTCTTTACCAGCACTAATACCACTTAGGTTCTCAATGTTTTCAACAAATAATATGATATTACGAGCTCGATTTACTTCATGCAAACAATTCAATAATCTTTCTTGAGCCTGACTAGCATCAGCTCCACTAACTAATCTGGAAACATCCAATTCTACTAATCTCTTGTCCTTCAAGAATCTAGGGACTTCTTCTCTCACCATCAACTGAGCCAATCCTTCTACTACAGTACGCTTACCCACGCCCGGGTTACCTACCAATAGAACACCGGCCTGGCCAGTTTGCCAAGCTTGAAAAATTGCTGAAATTTCCTTATCTCTACCTACACAAATATCAAATTGATTATATTTAGCTTTCAGGGTCAGATCGTGAGAAAACTGATTCAAAGTTGGAGTAGCTACGGCTGTATATGATTTATTCATTCCACTGCCTGGCTTCAGCTGAGCTAATTTGCTAAAAGATTTTCTATTCTCAAGTGACTGTTGGTCCACTCTATGCCAATGAACTACATTATTAATCTTAGATTGATCTACCTCAAACTCGTATAATATCTCTTCTAGTAGCCGATCATGTTCCAAACACAAAGCCAATAGATTAAAAGATTCTACTGCTTCCTGTTTATATTGATAGGCATCAATATAAGCTTTAATGAATAACTTCTCCACTGACCAGATTAAACCTTTGCCGTCAGATTTTTTTTCATCGGATACTAAATATTTTTTCAATTTATCTATTAGTTTTTGACCATCAACATCTAATCTAATAAACAGACCTCGAACTATCGGGTCAGATAATAATGCCCAAAATATATGTCGCACAGTCATCTCTGGCTGATTTAACTTTTTAGATAATAGGTAGGCATCTTCAATAATATTTAAAGTTTCATCGCTAAATGACTTAGCAACATCAAAGCTTCCTCCACTGCCTTGCTTACGAGGAATCGGCGTAATCTGAGCTTCCTGTTGATTTCTAGGATATTTTATACGAACTTTTTTCGCTTTCTGTTCGTTCAAACGATAAATCAAGAATAAATCAAAGAATAGAGAAACTAGGAAAACTAAAATTAACCAGCTCTTATGTTGCCAAAACATCAAAGTTTCTAAAATTCCTGGAGTTTCTTTCAAGCTGAATTGCATATAGAACCACCAAATCAAGGCTGCCCATCCAGTCAGAACTAATAAATAACAAAAGAATAAAACAACTTTATTAATTTTCTTACGACTTCTTTTCAAATAAATTACTGCTCTATGCAAAGGCCAACCCCAATATAGTTTTTGGTTAGCAAACGTATTCTCAGCTCCCTGAAGTTTATCTTGAGTAAAATTTGGTTGGAGTGACTCTTTAGCCATGGGTTAAATTAATTGATAAATAATTCCATAAACAATCCCCACTGGTAGTAGGGCCCAACAAAAAAATAAAACCAAGGCTATGACTGTTACTACTAACAACATAAAACCTCGGAAAATTATTTGGGTCAAACGAATAAAGAAACTAATCAAACGACCAGTAAAATCTCTTTGGCCATACATTGGTCGAAATAAGTTTTTCAACCAAACGCTAAAACCTAGAGAAGCTTCTTGCCAAAGCACAAAGCCTCGTAAAAAATTACCAAAACGAGCCCAACCCACGCTATACCACCAAAGCGGAAAATACAAAAAATCCCAAAAAACTTGGACTATTAGCTTACTACTTGTAGTCAATGAATTAGCTTTCATATGATTATTATCTACTTTAATTATATCATAAAAGCTATCTTTAAAAAACAATTCTTGTTTACAACTGACTGATTATATACTATTATTTTTATATGTTGTTTTAAAACTACATTATCATGAAGATTAATCACGTTTCAATCATCGAAAGAACACGACGGCGTCTGCATCCAAAGACTGCCAGTTTTCAAGAGATTAAAAAAACCTTCCTCATCGCTATGAGATTGCCATCATTGAAAGAATCTGTCATCCAAATGAGAATTATTCTAGAGGAAGCAGATACATACAGAAGAAGAAACATGCCAAACATACTAACTGATAAAAAAGTTACACAACTCTTAGCTCAGGCACAAAGAAGCTTTAATTAATCTAAAAACCTACTAAATTTAAGTAGGTTTTTTTCATTGACAACGCTCTCAAACTATATTAGTATATTATTAGCACTCATTATATGAGAGTGCTAATAGATAAAATAATATTCAAAATAAATATGTTCAATCGTTTTACCAACAAATCACAAGAAACCATTATTAGTGCACAAATCTTAGCACAAGAAAATGGCCAAGAAAATATTGAAGCTCTACATTTATTAGCAGCTTTACTGCAACAAAATGAAGGCTTGATTCAGCCTGTTTTAGAACAAATAAAGATTGATCCAAACATGATTGAGGATGAAGCTATGAATAGAATTGCCAGCTTACCTAAAACTAAAACTGGAGCTGTAGATCATAGCAACATCAGCACCGTTCAAGGAACTGGTGAAGTAGCGGCTGTTTTAGAAAGGGCTAAAAAAGAATCTGAAGCTATGCAAGATCAATATATTTCTACCGAACATGTCCTGTTAGCTTTAATCAGCGTTCAATCCCCTGCCCAAAAACTATTATCAAAATACAAAGTGGATTATGGAGAAATCTATAAACTTCTAACTGATTTACGCGGCAAAGAAAAGATTACTGATCCTGCTCCAGAAAAAAAATATAAAATTTTAGAAAAATATACCACCAATCTTACTGAAATGGCTAAAGCCAAAAAATTAGATCCAGTAATCGGTCGTGATACTGAAATCAGACGTATCATGCAGGTACTCCTAAGACGAACTAAAAATAACCCTGTATTAATTGGTGAAGCTGGCACTGGCAAAACTGCAATAGTAGAAGGTTTAGCCCAACGTATTATCAGTGGCGATGTACCGGAGAATCTAAAAAATAAAGATATTGTTAATCTAGACCTAGGTTCATTATTAGCCGGGGCTAAATTCAGAGGTGAATTCGAAGAAAGATTAAAAGCTGTCCTAAAAGAAATTAAAAGTCAAGAAGGTAAAGTTATTCTTTTCATCGATGAATTACACACCTTGGTAGGAACCGGAGCCACTGAAGGATCTATGGATGCTTCTAATATGTTAAAACCGGCTCTAGCTAGAGGTGATCTAAGAACTATTGGAGCTACCACTACTAAAGAGTATCAAAAATATATTGAAAAAGATGCTGCTCTAGAAAGACGTTTTCAACCAATCATGGTTAATGAACCCAACCTAGAAGACACTATTGATATATTAAGAGGTATAAAAGAAAAATATGAGGTACATCACGGTGTACGTATTACTGACGAAGCTATTACTGCCGCCGCTGAATTATCTGTTAGATACATCTCTGACCGTTTCCTACCAGATAAGGCAGTAGATTTAATTGACGAAGCCACCTCTGCATTGCGCATGGAAATAGATTCTATGCCGGAAGAGTTAGATCAATTAAAACGAGAGATTGAGAGATTAAAGATTGCCAAAGCTGGTTTAGCCTCTGAGAAAAAAGAGTCTACTGTTCAATATAAAAAGATTGAACAAAAATTAGCTGGATTAACGGAGAAAGCTAATCAACTAGAATTACATTGGAGAAATGAAAAAGATATTATCACTAAAATCAGAGAATCCAAAAAGAAAATAGATAAATTAAAAATGGATGCTGAAATTATCCAACGTCGTGGTGATGATTTAACCGAAGTAGCTCGTATCCGCTATGGCTTAATTCCAGAATTAGAAAAAGAAGTTAAAAAACAAGAGACTAAATTAACAAAAATACAACAAAAAGGTCAACATATTTTAAAAGAAGAAATTGATGCCGAAGATATTGCTAAGGTAGTTGCCAGATGGACTGGAATTCCAGTAAACAGAATGTTAGAAAGTGAAATTAAAAAACTAGCTCGCGCTGAAGACGAGCTAACCAAGCGAATCGTCGGTCAAAGCGAAGCAATCCTGGCCGTCTCCAATGCTTTACGTAGATCAAGAGCTGGTATTAATGAAGAACAAAAACCAATTGGCTCCTTCCTGTTTGTCGGTCCGACTGGCGTTGGTAAAACTGAATTAGCTAAAGTCTTAGCTAAATTTATGTTCAATGATGAAAACTCTCTAATCAGATTAGACATGAGTGAATTCATGGAAAAACATTCAGTGGCTAAGATGATTGGTTCTCCTCCGGGATACATTGCCCATGAAGAAGGTGGCCAATTGACTGAAAAGATTAGACGTAGACCATATAGTGTAATCCTATTCGATGAGGTGGAGAAAGCTCATCCAGAAGTTTTTAATATTTTATTACAAATTCTTGATGATGGAAGAATGACAGACTCTAAGGGCCGAGTAGTTAACTTCAAAAACACTATCATTATCATGACCTCTAATCTAGGCAATGAAATCATTAAACAATATTCAATTGGTTTCCAAGAGGATAGCTCCCAAGCCAAGGAAGGCTCTATTAGAGAAAAAGAGATGAAAGAAAAGATTGACTCTATTCTAAAGAACTTCTTCAAATTAGAGTTCTTAAATCGTATTGATGAAATAGTATTATTTAAGAGTCTAACCAAGGAAGCTCTAACTAAAATTGTAGACCTAGAATTAAAGAAAGTTGAAGGCAGACTACATAATAAGAATATTAAGATAAAGATTGGTCAGCAAGTAAAGAAGCTGTTAGCTGAAAAGGGTTACGACATCACCTTTGGAGCTCGTCCTCTTAAACGTATAATTCAAACCATGATTTTAGATGGACTAGCTATGGATATTATTGAAGGTAAAGTTAAAGAAGGAGATAAGGTAACTATTAATATTCATGAAAAAGAAAAAGATAAGTTAGAATTAAAAGTTAAATAAGCCGTTTATATAAAAAGAAACCCTGATTTTATAGTCAGGGTTTTTTATTACTAATGTCTAGCCATTAATTTCTACATATTTTTACTAGAAAATAATGGATCCATAACTTTTTCGGCTAACCTAGTTGCTTCTACGGTATCTTGCTTATACGTACGAATAAAGTTCTCTCTTAGCTTTTCTTCGGTGCCAAACCACCAGTACGCAATTTGTCCATTTTCTACTACGCGCTTAAAAACTTCAAAAAATTCTTTCTCCTTAGCAAATAACTTTTCTTCTGGATCTGGATAATAATCAGCTTTGGACACCCACGACCTCATGGCCTTACCATCTCCGCAAGGATTTGGGATATTCCAGTTATTAATCATACCGCGTGTAAATCCAAACTTTTCTCCGTTTGCTTTTTTCACCATAATGTTATCTCTATCCAGATTAGTCAAAGAAAACTGTACAGCTGAAAGTAAGTCAAATGACACAGTGTCACCATTATAATGAACATTACCGTGAAGCAGCATAGCATAATGTTCTTTAGGATCAGCAAATTGACTCAATAATCTTTCAGAGCGCAGAGAATAAGAGTTGTGTAAAACAACACTGGTAACAATCATCCCGACAAGGATCAATACAATAACAATAACTTTAAAATTCTTCTTCATCTTTCTAGGTATTGGTTAAACAAAAATTTAGTTCTAAATAACAATATATTATGATATCATAAAATCATATTTATGTCAATAATAATAACGGGATCTTATAATATTTTTAAAAAACCTCAAAATATACTATAATTGTATTATTAAATATAAACAATTAAAGAAATCTATGAAAAAAACTATTGCTATCAGTTTATGTCTCTTTTTAATGGTTAGCATTACGGCTCCTCTGGCAGCTAAAGCAGAAATAGATCCTGCCTTTAATCCAAATAATATTTTATCTGATGCTCAAATGATGGACTCTGGAAGTATGAGTCTAGCTGAAATTCAAAATTTTTTAGCTAGTAAGAACAGTCACCTAGCTTACTACACCGCAGTGAATACTCATGGTAATATTAAAACTGCAGCAGAAATCATTCATGATGCTGCTGTTAATAATTATGATTGTGACGGCGTCACCCTAAGTGACAATCCGACTGAAGCTGAAAAGAAAATTAAATGTAAATCCATCACTACTATTAATCCTCAATTTTTATTAATTCTTTTACAAAAAGAGCAAAGCTTGATCGAAGATAATAGTCCTACTTCTAGTCAATTAAACTGGGCTATGGGTTATGGCTGTCCTGATGGTAGTTCCTGTAACCCCTACTGGCAAGGATTCGGAAAACAGATTAATAGTGCTGCTCTACAATTTTGGTGGTATTTAGAACATCCTAGCCAATACAACTACAAGGCTGGTAATTCTTATACCTTTACCAACCCCTACTCTTCCTATGGTAATGGCTCAACTATAGTTACTCCTCAAAATAATGCTACAGCTGCTTTATATAACTACACTCCTCACGTATACAATGGAAATTATAATGTATTCTCTCTTTGGAAAAAATATTTCCCAGGTAAAGTGTATCCTAATGGATCTCTATTACAAGCTGAAGGTGAAATTGGCGTATGGCTAATTGAAGATGGTCAAAGAAGACCATTCCTAAGCAAGAGCGCTCTAACATCTCGTTTTGACGAAAGTAAAATTATTCCGGTTAGTGCATCAGATTTAACCGGCTATACTGAAGGTGCTCCAATCCGTTTTACAAATTATTCATTAATTAAAGCCCCTAGAGGAAATATTTATTTATTAGTAGATGAAAAGAAAAGAGCTTTTGATTCAGATGCCGCTTTCAAGCATATTGGTTATAACCCAGAAGAAATAATGAATGCTAGTTGGCAAGATATAAATAGCTATATTGATGGTAAGCCAATCACTATTGCCTCAGCTTATCCAACTGGAGCTCTATTACAAGATAAGATTACTGGTGGTGTTTATTGGGTAGAAGAAGAAACAAAAGCTCCAATCATAGATAGAAGCTTTTTAGATACTAAATACAAAGGAAAAACATTAATACCAGTTGATCCTTCTGAATTAGCTAATTACGAAACAGTAGCTCCTGTAATGTTCTCTGATGGAGATCTACTTAAATCTCCAGCCTCTCCAGCGGTATATTTAATAGACAATGGAACTAAGAGACCTTTTCGATCAGGCGCAGACTTCGTTTCTCTGGGATATAAATGGGAAAATATTATGACTACCTCTCCTCAAGTTCTATATCGCTATACTTTAGGCTCAAATATCCAAGCACAATAATATAATAAGGCCCAAATTTTTGCTTAAATTTGGGCTTTTTATTTGATAACACCCCTTTACTTATTCAAATTTATCAGTATAATAATAAACTGAACTTAAAAATTGTAAAAAATTACTATGTCCATAGTTTACAGTGCGCTTTTACCTCATTCACCGCTATTAATTAACCCTATAGGTAAAGACCATACCAAAATTTTGGCACCAACTCTAGAATCATACCAAAAAGTAATTCAACAACTAAAGAACAGGAATGTGGAGACTATATTTATAATTAGTCCTCACGGAAGTAAACAAACAGATAAACTGTCTTTAAATGCTCCATTACAATATGAAGTAAGTCTAGCTGATTTTGGTGATTTAAGTACTCGTTTAGAAATTGAGCCTGATCTACCATTAGCTCAAAAGATAAAAGATAACGAAAATTTAAAAGACAAGCTTCATATCAATGATCAAACTATTTTAGATTATGGCAGTTCAATCCCTCTATATCTCATTCTATCTGACTTACCGGGATTAAAAGCTTTATCTCTAACTTATTCTGATCAAAGTCTAGATGCAAATTATGAATTCGGAAAAGATCTATCTAGCATCCTAAAAAAAAGTGATAAAAATATTGCCATAATCGCTTCTGGAGACATGTCTCATTGTTTACAAAAAGATTCCCCGGGCGGTTATTCTCCCAAAGGAGCTAAATTTGATAATCAGATTAAGGAAATTTTAGCTCAAGGACAAGATGTAGATAAAAAAATCTTAGATATAGACAATAGTATAATAAAAAAAGCCGGCGAATGCGGCTTAAGATCGTTAATAGTAATGCTGGGGATATTAAATGATTATAACTACGAACCAAAAATTCTATCCTATCAGAGTGATTTTGGCGTTGGCTACTTGAGCGCTCAATTCAATAACCTAGAAGCAAAATAATTATCTTGGCTTCCCTATTTCACTAATTATTTTAAAGAAGTACTTCCATTTCTCTCCTTCGGTACAAAGTTCTTTGGTATCTATAAAAGCTTGCTTAACAATTGGCTCAGACTGCTCCTTGCATATCTTAAAGACAGAAGAACGTTTAAAATTAGGAATGTTCAACTCTTTAATAATGTTGAGGGCCAAATCTTGCCAAGAATAAGCTGGTGGCTTAACCAACGGCCTAATCGTTGACTGACGTTTATCCATGATTTGTCCCAATGATTCAAAATTATCTGACATATATTAAATTATAGCATATGACTAAACTTCTGCCGATAACGATTCATCCTAATCCATCGTTAAGGCAAAAATCTAAAGAAATAGAAATACCAGAAATTGCTAAGAAAAAATTTCAGCAATGGCTTTTAGATTTGGGTGAAACTATGATTAAAGAAGACGGCATTGGATTAGCTGCTCCACAAGTTGGTAAATCTATTCGAGCGATAGCCGTACAAAATAAAAACAAAACAATTTTCATGATTAATCCAGTTATTAATAAAAAATCTTGGGCTAAAGAATGGGATCAAGAAGGTTGTTTATCTGTCCCTAAAACTTATGGAGATGTCCAAAGACATAAAAAGATTTCTTTCTCTTACTGGGATCAGAAAGGTAAAAAACAAAAGAGCCAAGCTCAAAAACTATTCGCTAGAGTCATCCAACATGAAATAGATCATCTAGATGGTGTTTTATTTATAGATAAAGCTAAAAATATTCAATCTCATGGCACAGGCACCCTATAAAACAATTTTCATGGGTACTCCGGAATTTGCTGTAAAGCCATTACAGGCCTTAATAGCTGATCCGGATTTTTCTGTTATAGCAGTAATTACTCAACCAGATAAACCCGTCGGCAGAAAACAAATTATAACTGCTCCACCCGTAAAAGAATTAGCTCAACAAAACAATATTCCAGTTTTTCAACCTAATAAGATTATTGAGATAAAAGAAGCCCTAAAACAATTATCTCCCGCTATTGCTGTAATAGCCGCCTACGGTCAAATCCTACCCAAATCTATTTTAGATATCCCTAAATATAAGTCTATTAACATCCACGCTTCTCTATTACCAAAATATCGTGGAGCTAGTTGTATTCATGCGGCCATCTTAAATGGCGATCAAAAAACTGGCATTAGTATAATGCAAATGGATGAGGGACTAGACACTGGTCCGATTATTCGGCAAAAACCAATAAATATAGATCCAGCTGAAACAGCTGCTTCCTTACATGATAAATTATCTAATCTAGCCCAAAGTATTCTTACAGATAATTTGAAAAAATATATTAATCAAAAATTATTACCTCAAACCCAAGATAATAGTCAATCCACCTATGTAAAAATGCTGAAAAAGGAAGCCGGCCATCTAGATTTTAATAATCCAGCTGATTACATAGATCGCCAAGTCAGAGCCTGTTATCCTTGGCCTGGAACTTTTGCTTATCTACAAAAAAAACCCTTGAAAATTCTAACATTGGGAGGTACAATAAAGACTGATCAGCCGCATAAAATAGGTGAGCTGTTTTTTAATAACAATATCCTACTTATCCAATGCCAAGATCAGGCAATTGAAATAACTAAATTACAATTAGCTGGCAAAACGCCAATCACTAGTTCAGAATTTATTCAAGGACATACCGACCTACAAGGAGAGGTGCTAACATAAGGTCCCTTCGTCTAATGGTTAGGACGCCAGGTTCTCATCCTGGTAACGGGAGTTCGATTCTCCCAGGGATCACCATCATAAAGACAGGCTTAAAGGCCTGTTTTTATTAGGTTTTTAGAGATATTTTAGACCCTACAAGAGGAAAATCTATTACTTTTTTAGCTACTGTCTCAGAAATTGTCTCCGTATTATCTCCAGAAGGTGGGTATTAGTGTCTTTTTAAGTCTGTTTATGACAAACAGAAATGTGCCTAAATAGGCTATATTAATTAGTAATTACGTGATTTTATTGATGTTTAGCAATACTACTCCTTCTTAGTTTTAGGAGAAATAGCCCTTGACACTTATATTAATATATGGTATACTAGTATTGTTCTTTAAAATTAGTGTTAACCTAAAATTTCATAAAAATGAAAAAAAAATTTAGTGCATACAAGTTCTTTCCTATTTTCAGTATTATCAGTATAGCTTGCGGCTTAATATGTCTGACCATTGATATCTTTTATCCAAACGTATGGCTAGATAGAATTGGCGTTATTTCCTTTACAGTTTTCATGCTCCCGTTTATTTTATTGCAATTTGCTATGAATGCAGGAATAAAAGTTAAACATGAAAACATCGACATCCCATTTTGGGGATGTATCGTACTTCACCTATTAGTCTTTCCATTTGCGCATCTTTGGACAATATCTTGCTTAGGCAGTTTATTTGACATTCTATTCATGCATCGCGATTACGGCGTAATAGTTGGCAATTATACACATGCAACCCAATGGGCTGTATTAGCAGCATCATACTTCACGGTTACATTAATCGGGTTAGCATACAGGGCTTTAAAAAATAAAAAAGCTTTTATCATTTAAATCAAACTAGGAGATTTCTTGAAATCTCCTTTTTTATTTTCTAAAGAGCATATATTAATTTGATATCTTTAAAAAATACGTGAGAATGGTATAATCTATATATAAACAAGACAGCAATAAGACTGTTTAATAAAATAAATATTATGAAAAGTAAAAACAAATTGATTAAGAGTACATTATTATTGGTAACCTGTTTATTGTTAATGTCCTTTGGTCTTGTTGTATTTGAAAGTGTTTCCGTCCACGCACAGGAAGATGACAACTTATTTGTTTTTCGCCGAGGTAATGGATTTGGTGATGTTGTCGGCTATATAAATGATGATGAAGCATTTAATTGCGGATCAACTTGTTCAGATTATTTTGAGCCAGGAACAGTGATTAGATTAGAGTCTGGGGCTAGAGATAGTTCAGATTTTGTAGGCTGGTCAGACACTTGCGATAATTCTAATTTATCATGTACATCTAGCACATCTTCTTCATCTTTCCATATTACAATAGGAAGTAGTAAAACTATTATATATAGCAGATTTGAATTAGATCAAATTCCTGAAAATCCAGAGGTTAATTTCGAAGATGTCAGCATTCCTAGAATCATGTATTGGCCAGGTAAAGTTAACCAACATTGGGATTTAGAAACCAGTCAATGGGAAACTGACTTAGATGGTGTTTCAGGTAGTAGAGAAAATAAATTAGAATATTGTAATAAATTCTATCCAGACACTGTTAAAGTTGTTGAGCATAAGAGAGAACAGACTAATACATGGAAACATGCTGGGAATAGAGGTAATTATTATACTACAAAAACATCTTATCGTTGTATTTTGAAAGATGAAAATATTTCAGGAAAAGATGCTTCAAATTTAGTAGAAAAACCAAATAAAGGTTCAATCTGTTATTATTTTCCAGATTTACCTCTATGTTTGCCACTCAGTGATCCAAGGGCTATTAGATATGCAGGTATTCAAAAACAGCTTGATGATTTTGTAGAGAGAGGAGTAGACAAGAATAGTATTAGCATTGGCAAAGGAGAAAGACTAGCCGTCATTAGCTCATATAGAAGCGCTTTTGGCAACTTGCCGGAAACAGAAGAGGGTTTAAATGATATAATTAAAATTGCTAATGGTAATTTTCCCAGCGTTAGGAATAAAACAGCTGAAGATAGAGCATCTGAAGAATTCAAGAAAGTATATAAACGTATTTCAAATTTAAAACAAGAAGTTGATAAAGCAGCTATTAATATTATTGCTTATGGCGTGAGACAGAAAGCTAAGAATCGTAATTTAGAGAGTGAAAAACATGGTATTAAAATATTTAAAGATATATATCATAAATTACCAGAAACAACTGAAGATTGGAATGTGATGCAAGCGATTACTTATTCCGGTGCTACCAGAGATATTGATAGCGATGGAGATTTTTTAATAGATAGTAGGGAGAAAGAATTGGGCACAGATCCCAATAATCCAGACACAGATGGCGATGGTTATTTAGACGGGATAGAAGTTGCAAATGGTTCTAATCCTTTAGATTAATTTAACTTTACTTCCATTTATTATCATCAACCTTAATATTTCTTAATATTTTTACGTAAAAAATTCGGAAGCTGTCCTTGTACGCGAGCAATTTATTGACAAAAGTATGCTTCCACGGTATGCTTTTTATTAAATAAAAATTAAAATCCAAAAATACCAATCCTGTTTGAATAGACTAGATAGATTTTATTAAAGTCATTATGTGGGTCCACCCCCCTGCCCATACTACCCAAAAAAATTGTCTCCATATTGTCTCCAGAAGGTGGATATTAGTGTCTTCTTAAATCTGTTCATGCCAAACAGAAATATGCCTAAAAATGCCTATATTAATTAGTAATTACGTGATTCTGTTGATGTTTAGCAATACTACTCTTTTGGGTTCTCATCCTAGTAACAGGAATTCAATTCTCCTGGGGACTTACACATGAAAAGACAGGCCGAAAAGCCTGTTTTTTTAATGCAAAATTTTATAATATACTATTTTCTTAAAGCCTCTATCGGATCTAGCTTAGCGGCCTTTCTAGCGGGATAAACACCAAAGAAAATACCAAACACTAATGAGAATAGCAATGAGACTATAAAAGCTTCTGAAGGTACTATAAAAGCCCAATCTAAACCATACTGATTTAAAACAAAGGCCAATACCCAGGCAATCATAATTCCCAGAATAATACCAATCACCGCTCCCAACATAGTTATAATTATTGCTTCTAACAAAAATTGCCACATAATTTCAGAAAATTTAGCTCCAACTGCTTTTCTCAATCCAATTTCTGCAGTTCTCTCCGAAACAATTATATACATAACATTTAATATCCCTACTCCACCAACAATCAAAGAAATAATAACAATAGCTATTAACATCAATGTTATAGCATTGGTAATAGTATTTAACATTTCCATCATTTCTTCCATAGTGGTTACTCTAAAATCGTCTTTGGCTGAATCGGTAATATCATGATTATCACGTAAAATATATCTAATCTCTTCCGCCGTATAATCAACTATATTCATATCATCAACTCCATGT
>CAZIJG010000012.1:0-28421 GCA_964539545.1 uncultured Gammaproteobacteria bacterium
AGTGCGGAGAGGGTGGGATTCGAACCCACGGTACCCTTTCAGGTACGACAGTTTTCAAGACTGTTCCATTCGACCACTCTGGCACCTCTCCAATATTTCGTTATCTATTATCACCATCTCCAGCCAAAACACCCCTATCTAATCGTGATTGTAATTTATCTAGATTTCCTTGAGCTACATCAGTTAAATCCAATTTTAATTCACTGGCTAATTGAGAAACATACCATAGTACATCTCCTAATTCTTTACTAATGGCCTGTCTATCCTCTTCACTTATCACTCCTTCTTTATCTCTAATAATCTTTTTAATTTTTTCTGCAACTTCCCCAGCTTCCCCGGTTAATCCTAATGTTGGATATATATAATTATCATCCTGGTTAGGATATAGAGCAGTCCTTCTAGATTGTTTTTGGTATTCTTTAAAATTCATAAATTTATTTAACTGGCGGAGAGGGAGGGATTCGAACCCTCGGTACCCGGTAAAGGGTACAACACCTTAGCAGGGTGCCCCGTTCGACCGCTCCGGCACCTCTCCTTTTAACTTTAAATACAAAAGCGAACAAGTATTCGCTCTATAAATATCTTCAAAATTATGCTACAATTAATATACCTAACAAAGTAAGTATTGTCAATTTAGGATATGGAAAATTCTCAAAAAAATTTAGAACAAATTAACTGGGAAATTTCAGAATATGATAGACCTGAGAGAAGCTGGAAATGGTATTTAATTGCCAGTATCGTAGGTCTATTATTAGTCATCTACTCCTTATTTACGGCCAATTTTTTATTTGCCTTGATTATCATCATGACAGCGATTATTATTGTTCTACACGGACGTCAGGAGCCTAAAATGGTCAAATTTATGGCAGACACCGAAGGAATTAGCATTGGGTCTAAATTCTACGATTATGATGAGTTTAAACATGTTTCTGTTATCTACAAAGTAAGGAACAATACTAAGAATCTATATTTAACTTTTAACAGTGCTTTGAAAAATAGACTATCTATTCCTCTTATGGATCAAGATCCATTATTAGTAAGAAATTTTTTAGTAAGCTATATAGAAGAAGATTTAGATAGAACTGACGAGCCACTTTCCGAAAGTCTTTCTAAACTATTGAGATTATAAAAAGCCAGAAAAAAAAGATAAGTATTTACTTTTCTTTTTTTATTTTGTATTGTTTATACAAGTCCTCATAGTTCAACGGATAGAACGTAAGATTGCGGATCTTAAGATCCAGGTTCGATTCCTGGTGAGGGCACAAGAAAATACCTCTCTCGAGGTATTTTTTAATTGCTTTTGATGCACAAAGATTATATTATTAATATATGATTAATTTAAATACTCCAATTTCTGAACTTCTAGGTATAGGGAAAGTAATTAACAAACGACTAAGTAAGTTAGATATAAATACTATTACTGATTTACTTAAATACCTTCCCTGGCGCTATGAAAATCTAGGCCAAACTCAACCTATTGACTCTATAAAAATAGGGCAACTAGCTAATATAGTTGCTACTATTGAGCTTATCCAAAATAAAAGAAGTTTCAGAAGAAAGCTTAGCATTACCGAAGCTTTAGTTAGTGATGACTCTGGAAGCTTAAAAGTAGTTTGGTTTAATCAACCATTCTTAATTCGTAATCTCAAACCAGGAGACCAAGTCTCCTTAGCTGGTAAATTAGAAGAAAAATCCGGACAACTAGTCTTGTCCTCTCCAATTTATGAAAAAGCCACTAGTAGCAACGAACAAATTCATACCAAGGGATTAGTACCTATTTATCATTTAACTTCCAGCCTAGCTCAAAAACAACTCAGGTCATTAATTAAACAAGTATTACCTCTAGCTAAAAATCTAGAAGACTGGCTACCAAAAGAAGTGAAAAAAAACTTATCATTATTAGATATTGGCGATGCCATAACAAAAATTCATTTCCCTAAGAACAAACAAGACATTGAACAAGCCAGAAAACGCTTTGCCTTCGAAGAGATGTTTATTAGACAACTTAAATCCCAAGATCTCAAACAACAACTTAAATCTGCTCAAGCTCCTGTTATAAGCTTCTTGGAGATTAAAACCAAGGAGTTTGTTAATTCTCTGCCCTTCACTTTAACTAATCAACAAAAACAATCTGCCTGGGACATTTTACAAGATATAGATAGCGACCAGCCAATGACTAGACTCCTAGAAGGTGATGTGGGAAGTGGTAAAACTGTAGTAGCAGTTCTAGCTCTACTCAACACCGCTCTAAACAATAAATTAGCCCTATTAATGGCGCCAACTGAAATCTTAGCTCAGCAACATTTTCAAACTATTACTAAACTATTAAAAAAATGGGGGATAAAAATCAGCCTATATACCCGTAGCTACAAAGAGGCTAATTATAATCTGCCCGATAAACCAAAAACTGGGGATTATACAAAAGCTAATATTATTATTGGTACTCACGCTCTAATTCAAAAGAAGTCTCCTATTGACTCACCGGACCTAGTGATTGTGGACGAACAACATCGTTTTGGCGTAGGACAAAGACAACGCTTGGCTCTCAGACAAGACAACTTAATTCCTCATTTTCTATCCATGACTGCGACACCCATTCCTCGTTCCCTGGCTCTAGCTATCTATGGTCATTTAGATTTATCCATTATTAAAGAACTGCCAGCCAATAGACAGCCTATCACCACCAAAATAACTGACTACCAAGAGCAACCTAAAATTTATGAGTTTGTCAGACAAAAAATAAAAGAAGGTCGCCAGGTCTTCGTCATTTGCCCTTTGATTGATCCTTCAGATAAACTAGGTGTTAAGTCTGTTAAAGAAGAACACCAAAAACTAGATAAAGAAATATTCCCTAATTTAAAAATAGTTGGTTTACATGGGAAAATGAAAGGTCCAGAAAAAGAACAAATCATGACAGATTTCCTAAATAAAAAAACTGACATTCTAGTTAGTACGTCAGTCGTGGAAGTGGGTGTAGATATTCCTAATGCTGCCATTATAGTTATTGAAGATGCTCAACGCTTTGGCCTGGCTCAACTACATCAATTTAGAGGCCGGGTTGGTCGAAGTAAACATAAATCATATTGTTTCCTAATGTTAGATGAAAATGCTAACCAAAAAAGTAAGGACAGGTTACAAGCCATGGTTAAGTTTTCTAGCGGATTTGATCTAGCCCAAGAAGATCTAAAATTACGTGGCTCCGGAGAAATATATGGCACCATACAAAGCGGATTTAACGAAATTAATATTGCTTCCTTGCTTGATCAAAAATTAATTGAACAAGCTCAAGAAGAAGCTAAAAGGATAATAAAAAAGGATTCTGAGTTCATACAGAATCCTTTGCTTAAACAGGTTTTATTTAGACCGGATTAAGTTTTTTAGTGAATTGCTCTAGCGTTATGAACGCTAATATAGTTGCCGGTAGCAACACAAATTGAAATCTCCAATTGCACATAAAATACCAATATACAAGTCGTTCCATATCACTACCAGCTGAAGCTGATTCAAGAAACGACACCAACACCCAGACAAACATCATCAACATTACAAAATTAAGCCACCCCAAAATTTGCACAATCCACAATAATACACTTTTAAAAGTTTTTGTCTTTTTCATGCTATATGTTTTAATGAACGTTCATAGATAAATATACTATACCATTTATACAAATTATTGTCAATAAAACTAACACAACATTGACAATAGACCAACTATCTGCTAATCTAAAAACCATGATCTTTTCAAATCTATTAATAAAAAAACAGAATTAACTATGGTAAAAAAAAATTTTGTAACAGCAGTAGACGCAAACCGTAACAAACAAATTACAGTAGACATTGGCACTGCTAAAAAAGAAAAAGGTGGTATATTTCTCAATGTAATTGGAACAAAAATGAAAGATGACCAAGAGAATGAGCCAAAAAAAATTAGGCTATGCCATCTAAATAATATTGATAGCAATACCAGAAAACACATTATAAAAGCTGCCAACAGTGCTGGAAAAGTAGCTAAAAAACGTAAAAAAGAATATAACAACAAAAGAAATCCTCGACCAGCGCACTCTTAAACAAAAAATTTTCTATATAAAGGCGGTCTCAATCGCCTTTTTTTATTATCTCCAATAATTCCTTTATTTCTTTAACTCCAACTATTTCTAATTTATCTTTTTGGGATTTCAATAATTTAACTTGACTATCACAAAGTATTATTCTATTAAAACCTAATTTCTGAGCTGCTTTCACTCTGGCTTCTAACTTGTTAACCGGACGGACTTCCCCGCCCAAGCCTACTTCGCCTAAAACTAAAGTTTGCCTATCTATCTTTTTATTTAAACTGGAAGAAATTATAGTCAAACAAATTGCTAAATCTAAAGCCGGATCATTGATCTTAAAACCGCCAACAATATTTAAAATAATATCTTGAGTAATAAGGCTCAATTTAGTCCTCTTACTAATCACCGCTGATAAAACTTGCAGTCTATTTAAATCAACACCGGAAGTTTTTCTCTGGGGATAACCAAAAACTGTTTTACTAACCAAAGCTTGAATATCTAAAAGAAATACTCTACTTCCTTCAATGGTGCAACTAATCACCGATCCGGCAATGCTTAGATGATCTTTATTAATAAAAATATCTGCACCCTCTTTTACATCTATAAATCCCTGACCAGTCATTTCAAATAATCCAACTTCATTAATAGAACCAAAACGATTCTTAGTGCTTCTCAGGATAGTGTAACTACCACTGAGATCACTCTCCAAATAGAGCACTGTATCTACAATATGCTCTAAGGATTTTGGGCCAGCCACCTGACCATCTTTTGTTATATGGCCAATTAAAACTATAGTAATATTTAATTTTTTAGCTATTTCTAAAAATTGTACAGCCACAGACCTAATCTGATTCAAGCTACCAGGATCAGAATCTACTAAAGAAGAATAAATAGTCTGGATAGAATCAATAACCACTAAATCTGGTTTAATCTTTCTTAGTAAACCTAAAATCTTTTCTAAATTAGTTTCGTTAGCAAATTGGATTTCATTAATTGGTAAATTTAACCTTTCCAGCCTACCCTTCACCTGAATAGCAGATTCTTCTCCACTCACATAGGTAGTCTTATAGTTATTATTCACTAAAGCTCCAGTAATTTGAGCTAGAAAAGTAGATTTACCAATACCGGGTTCACCACTAAACAAGATTAACGAACCTGGGACCATACCCCCACCTAGCACTCTGTCAATTTCTGGCCAACCCAAAGATAGGCGATCAGTTTTAAGGCTCTTGAGTGATCCTAGATTAATTAATTCAGCCGGTCTAATCTTATCAGCAATAATCTCTTTATCTGACTTAGTTTCTTTTATTTCTGACTGTAGAGTTCCCCAAGATTCACATTCTAAACAACGCCCACTCCATTTAGAGAACTGGGCGCCGCATTTTGTACACTCATATATGTTCTGTACTTTGGCTGACATACTATTCTGAACTTAGTTCTTGCTTAATTATTTGTTTTAATTCTTCTAGTCCATACTGGCCGAGAACCTCTCGTTTATTAATAAAAGTAAAAGGCACACCCGGTAAACCAAGATCCTGAGCTTCTGTAATATTACTTTCTATCTGGCCTAAAGCGTCTTGATTACTAACACATTCTTGAAAGGTATCTAATTTCAAATCTAATTCTTGAGCAATTCCTAAAATAAAGCCTCCAAAAGCTTCGTAATTCTTCCCCTGTTGCACTTTAAAAACTGAAAATTGCTCCATGAAACTTGTCTCAAATTCCCAAAATCTATTCTGTTCTTGAGCACAACGTCCAGCTAGGGCAGCTAGGAAAGAAAGGGATCCTTTATTTAAATCTGGATAATCTTTCCAAATAATTTCTACCTTATCCCCATAGCTGTTACTTACTTCTTTTATCATTTCAATTTGTTCACCGCAATACTGACAATCGTAATCTGAAAAATATACTATTCTAACTGGCGCTCCCTGCTCTCCCCAAACCGGATCTAAACCGTTAATAATTGGTTCAGTTATATTATCCTTATCTACACCTGGAAAAGTAATAAAAGGATCATTAGAAATATCTAAAATCCTCGCTGGTAAACTCTCAGTAACACTTACGCCATCCTCTTGGTTTATATAACTACTGAAGTATAGAAATAAAGATGCTAAAGCAAAAAAGGCTAATAATGAAATTACTACAAACCAAGAAACTGCTGGAGTTTTTTTGTTGAAAAATTTAAACATAATTATTGCCAATAAGCACTACCGACTTTCCAGTCAGAGTCTATTTTATAAAAATTAACTACAATATTTTGATCAAATATAGTCGTCTGATCGTCTTTCACTTCTTGTCGTCTAGTAGAAACCAAGATTTCAGCATCTTCAGTATCAAACTCACTTATCTCGCCAACTAATGCTTTAGTGGTTATACCATAATAATAACCAACATAAGGAGTTTCTTTTTGTTCAATAACAAAGTTTTCTGCCCAGATTCTCATTTCCTTGGTCATATACATTTTTAAATCTTCAATATTACCATAATTAGCCTGATTAGAATAAGAACCAAATCTTTCAGCAAAAGCAAAGGCAATCTGCTTTAAATCTTCAGCTGTTACTTCCCTGGCTGCTTCTTTTTGTTCATCAAACTCATATACCACTAATTCTTCTTGATTAACTGGTATTTCCACTACTGGTTCAGCTGCTAAAGATTCTTTTTCTGAAATTATTTTTTTAGCTTCTTCTGGAATTGCCACATTAATGGGTGCTGGACTCTTTTCTACTGGCTTATAAAATATCACGAAAAATATACCAACTAGAAACAATGAAACTAGTACTATGATTATAATAGTTAAACTACGCTTTTTTTTAGGATTATTATTTTCCATATAGTTATTATTCTGATTCTCCCAATTGTTGCTCTTCAAAATCTTTCTTAGCCTCTTCGATTTCTAAGAGCTGACGGGGATCAGAAGTAATTAATTGATCTTCGCTATATGAAGCTATGATTTTCATAGCTACATGCTTATTGCCAGCAAAGAAAATACCTTCTCCTACACCTGATTCTAATAATAGGTATTTTTCTCCTTCAGTTAATAAAAAGGTTTTCTGTACTAGATCGATCGCGGCGGAAGATTGTTTCAATAGTAATTGCAAAGATGAGTTAGTTACAATAGCTTTCCCGTAGGGTGAGGTCAAAAAATCGTTAACATCCTGAGTAATTGTAGTTACTCCTAGATAATATTTACGGCATCTCTTCACTAAAGCAAAGATGAACTTAGCGCTATCTTCATGTTGCATCATCCACCAGGCCTCATCAATTACCAACACCCTCTTCTTAGTTTGAGAACGCACAATATTCCAAATATAATTAATAACTGTATAGATTGCTAAAGGTCTTAATTCATCTTCCAAGTCTCTAACTGAAAAACAAACCAACTGGTTATCCATTTCTACGTTAGTTACATTATTTAACAATCCAGAAAAAGTTCCTTCAGTATATTTTCTTAATCTTAAACCTAAATCTGCTCCACCTTCCATACCCTCTAACACTTGTTGAAAATCCGTCATTACCGGCGGTTTTATTTTAGATAAATCTGCATCAGAAGTAATATCTTTCTTAGCATAGGTTTCTAATAGCGCTCTATCTACAATTGAATCCTCATCGTAGTTCAAATTACCAATCATAAGACGAATTAACCCCTTCAGAGTAATCACCGCGCTTCTAATAACATCCTTGGGTTTAGCGTCTCCACCAATTGCCCTGGGCAAATCAAATGGATTGATCTGATTTTCACTAGATAAAGAAATATTAATATAAGTACCACCCACAGAATCAGATAAATATTTATACTCATGTTCAGGGTCAATAATAATTACTTCTGTACCCATCATCAATGATCTCAGAACTTCTAACTTAATAGCATAACTCTTACCCGCACCAGAAGTAGCAAATACTACTGCGTTAGCATTTTGTAAACTAAATCTATCGAATAATACTAAACTATTATTATGTCTATTAACACCATATAAAATTCCTCTGTCGCTAGTTAACTCACTAGAAATAAATGGGAAAGAAGAAGCTACTGGAGAAGAATTCATATTAAACGTAACATATAGCTCATCATTACCTAAAGGCATAGTAGAATTAAATCCCTGCTCAGCTTGATACAATACTCTCCTAGAATAAACCAAACGAGAGCCAAATATGTCTTCAACTTGATCAGTGAGTCTATCTAGCTCTTCTTTACTATCAGTATAAATAGTTGCATATAGAGCAAATTGGAAAAACTTTTCTGTTCCTTGGGTAAGCGAATCTCTTAAAGCTTCAATATCTCTCAAGGCAGTTTCTCGAATAGGATCTCTAGCAGCTCCCTTTTCGGCATCAGAAATAATTTGAGCCTCTAGGGAACCTACTCGCTTCTTTAATTGCTTCAAAATTACAGCACTCTTTACTGGATAGAAAAACATTGAAACATCAAAAGTATTATTCAAATTAATAATTGGAGCAAACCAACCAACACTAATATAACGAGGATAATTAATAACAAACATGGTTCTAACATACTGTTGTCCCAATCTTAGGAAAGAAGGTGATATCTTTAAGCTAGCCGGAGAAATTAAATCCCTGACTGACAAAACTCCTTTACGGAAAGCTTTCTCATCGGCAATAATTTCTCTAGTCAAAGCTACGTCTTTCTCTAAATCTAAAGCCATAGCCTCTACTTTAGCTGGGTCTACAGTTTCCGTTGCTTTTTTTGAATTTTTTTTCTGAAAATTTATCATACTAGATATCAACTCTTAATTTTCTAACATCCGCCAATGCTTGATTTTTGGCTGTGTCAGGATTATATGTTTTATAATATAATTCAATTAAACTCTGGGTGTCTAAACGAACAACACTGACTCCCAGAGACCCCAACCCGTTCATAGCACTCTCAATTCTACGATTTAATAATTCTTGGTATCTTACAAATTTCTTTTCCTGCAACTTCAAAGAAGTAGCTGGACGTAAAGCTGCCCCCAGCAAACTAAAAAATCCTTTTCGTTTATCTGACAACGGGTTATAGGGCACTACCACATAGAAACGCTTATTCATAATTTTACCGATTGAGGTAAGTTCTTTAATATATTCAACATATTCTCCAGTTTGAATTTTCAATAACTTATTAGTTTGTTCTTTTTCTTTTTGTTCAAGATATTCAATATAACTACTAATATTCAACTCTCTAGATTGAATAACAATTTGTAAAATAAAATTTAAATTGTTTAAAAATCTTACGTAAGAAGAAACTATAGCATTCTGTTCATCTTCACTCTTAAGGGCAAAGTTAATACTAGACACTAAGAGCACGGCCCTTAAAGTACCATCTTTCATAATTACTGTATCATCCTTAATCTCAGCAATATCTAAATACTGTTGAGTAGAATGATTAACTTTCTGACTACTTAAATTCTGTTTTTCTTTTGCCATAGTGATTATGGTTCGATTTGAATATCTTCAACCCCGTCGTCATCGCCCTGATATTTACCTTGCGTATCAACGATTAAAGATAGTTCAGCCAAACGAGAATGGCCAAAACTTTCCTTAGTAGGGATAATTTCTTCGAATTTAATATTTTTTATTTCACCTGTTTCTTCAGCTTGTAATTTATGATTCCACACCCGTAAATTTGGCTTTTTTGCAGTTTGAATAAAATTTAAAACAAAAAAATGAAAGGGACGACCATTAACTTTCAGAAAGGCAAAAGTACCTGCTATAGCAAAAATAATGATAGCTACAGTTAAAAATAAAGCAAAATCAAATAATTTATAACTTAGGCCCATCATTACAGCCGCTACTATAAAAATTAAAAACTGACGAGTGGTAATTGGGCCAATAATTTTACTTTCAACATCAATAAATTGAGGGACTGTAAATTGTTGCATAACTAAAACATTATCTCTCTATTAAACGCTACCATCGCTTGCAATTCTTGAACAGACAAAGAGTCTCTTTTTTCTTCTTTCCTTTTAACCAATACTTCTTTAACTGGCTTACCCTGCTCTATACTTTCTCTAGTTATTTCTAGATATAACTGATTTAAAGGATTTTTACGCCAAGCCTGAATTCCAGCGATTTTCTTTTCATATGATTCTTTCTCTAACAAATCTAATTTTTCCTTAATTTTATTAATACCCTCTTCCGGACTATCTCCTAGACGACGGAAGTTTAGTAAATTTAAATAACGCAATTCATCAATCGGATTCATAACCCGACTAACTGGCTTGATATCATCCATGCGTTGTTTCCCTCCCACAATATTTGATGGCTGAGGAATTGGTTTTGATTCTTTCTGCGGCACAAATTTAATCTCTGGGTTTAAAACTTCTTTTACCGGCTTTTTATCTTCTTTAGGCTTTTTATCTTCTTTTTTGATTAATTCTGAAATTGGCAAATTAACAGGTAACTCAACTTTTTGCTCCTTAACTTTTTGCTCTACCGGTTGCCTAATAGGCTCCGGTTGTTTTTTTATAATTTTATCCAAATCTATTTTGGCTGATTCTTTCTTAGATTCTTCTATTATAGCTGGTGGTGGTGGTGCTAAAGCTTTCCTAGTTTCCAATTGTTTAGAAATTTTTTCAGCGATTACCTCTTTTTTAATTACGGCCTCTTCTTTAGCTTGTTTTTCTTTAATAGATTTTTCTAAACTATAGCTCACCGCTAAAGACTCTAACTTATCTTGAACTTCAGCCTGTTGTAATACTTTTAATACTGGCTGTTCTAGTTTTATTTCTGGTTTACTCTCTGCCTGAAAATTAGCAACTAATTTAAAAAGTTTATCAATCGTAATCTGATCTAAACCCAAACCACCTTCTTGAGGGGCACGAGCTAAAACACTCCTGGTAGCAACCCTGTCTCTAACTCCTCTAATATAAGTATTTAAAACTAAACGTAATCGATCTGATAATTGGCTACTACTCAAACTAATTTGAGCATTCTTAATTATTTGATCAATATTATCACTAACTGATTGCCTGGAAACATCTTTTTGTGGAATTGGTTTTACAATCTCTTTTGGTTTTGATTCAGCTACCTTTTCTTTTAGCTGCGGTTCTTTGAAATAATCTCCAATTAGAGAAAATATTTTACTTTTTAGTTCTTGGTCTAAGGCACTGGCCTGATTTTCATCCAAGCCAAATTGCCCTACTAAATGTAGGGTTAGGTTCTTTAGAGAAACCTGTTTCACCATTATCTTCATAATCAAAGCCGCTAATTCAACTTTGTATTTACTTTCTAACCTATCTATCTCTTTCATCACCTTAGGTTGAGAAATTTTATCACGAATCTCTTTCGGCAATTTATTAAATTGTTGAAGATAGTCAAACATAGGATAAATGGCGCCAACCTCGTTTTTGCTTTTTAAATCAATCCACGAGCTTCACGCTAAAACTTTTCAATTACCTCTATTTTAACATATTTTTATCAAACAAAAAAGCTATTATTTATGTAATAGCTTTTTCTTATAAAATCTAATAATTTATTTCTTCAAATCATCAATCCTATCAGTCTTTTCCCAAGTAAACTCTTCTAACTCTCTACCAAAATGGCCGTAGGCAGCAGTTTTTCGGAAGATTGGTCTCTTTAATTGTAGATGATCAATAATATCCTTAGGTTTAAAGGAAAAATTGTCATTAACAATCCTAATAATGTCGTCTTCACTGATCTTACTAGTGCCAAAAGTATCGATATTAATACCAACCGGATCAGCTACACCAATAGAATAGGCGACCTGCAATAAACAACGACTAGCCAAACCAGCAGCCACAATATTTTTAGCTACATAACGAGCCATATAGGCGCCACTTCTATCTACTTTACTTGAATCTTTACCAGAGAAAGCTCCACCACCATGAGCGCCTACTCCACCATAAGTATCTACAATAATTTTTCTGCCGGTTAAACCAGTGTCAGCAGCTGGACCTCCTAAAACAAAACTGCCGGTGCTATTAATAAACAATCTGGTATTTTCATCATAAAAATCTCCTAGAACTGGCTTGATTACTTGTTCTGTAATATCTTCTCTTAACTTTTTAATATCAACACTATCTAAGTGTTGAGCTGCAATCACGACAGTATTTACTCTGTTAACTTTACCATCCTTATATTCCACCGTTACCTGACTTTTTCCGTCAGGCTGTAAATAATCTAAAGTATTATCTTTTCTAACCTCAGCCAGACGTTGAGTTAGTTTATGAGCTAAAATAATTGGCAAAGGCATTAATTCTGGAGTCTCATCTGTAGCATAACCATACATTAAACCTTGATCACCAGCTCCTTGTTCGATAAATTCACCGTTTCCTTCATCCACGCCCTGAGCAATTTCTTTACTTTGCTCGTGTAGAGCAGATACTACGCCAATACTACCACAATGGAACCCGGAAGCATGATTATTATAACCAATTTCTTCCAACACTTTTCTAACTACATCATTAATATTCACATAGGCTCCGGTGCGAGCTTCTCCGCTGACCACTACTAGGCCAGTAGTTACTAGGCACTCTACTGCAGCTCTGCTTTCTGGATCCTGTTTCAACATCTCATCTAAAATACCATCACTAATTTGATCACAAATTTTATCTGGATGTCCTTCAGTAACAGATTCTGAAGTAATTAATTTTATATTATTAGTCATATTTTTAAGTGCCTACTTCCCAAGAACTCAAATATTTTTTTTGTTCAGGAGTAAGTTTATCTATATTAATTCCTAATGATTTTAATTTTAATCGAGCCACCTTGACTTCCAAACTAGCCGGAACATTGTATACTTCTGGTTTCATTTTTTTGCTATTTTTAGCCACATATTCGCAGGCCAAAATTTGAGTAGCAAAGCTCATGTCCATAACAGAGGCTGGATGTCCTTCGGCAGCTGCTAAATTAATTAATCTGCCTTCAGCTAAAACATAAATACTTTTACCATTGGGCAAAATATATTCGTTAACATTATTTCTGACTTTCTTGTTCACTTTTTTAGCCATGGCCCTGAGAACTTTCAAATTTATTTCAACATCAAAATGTCCTGAATTACAAACCATTGCTCCAGATTTCATTTTAGAAAAATGTTTCTTATCTATGACATTAACATCTCCAGTTAATGTACAAAATAGATCTCCAACTGCGGCAGCTTCCATCATTGGCATCACCTGGAAACCGTCCATAGTGGCCTCTAAAGCCTTAATCTCATCAACCTCAGTAACAATTACCTTGGAACCCATTCCTCTAGCTCTTGAAGCAAATCCACGTCCACACCAGCCATATCCAGCTACCACAATAGTCTTCCCAGCCAACAATATGTCTGTAGCTCTAATAATTCCATCAATGGTAGATTGACCAGTGCCATAACGGTTATCAAACATATTCTTGGTTTTAGCATCATTAACAGCTACCACTGGAATCTGTAATTTGCCTGATTTAGCTAAAGATCTCAATCTAATAACACCGGTGGTAGTCTCTTCTAGGCTACCTAAAATATTTTTAGCCTGAGACAGATATTTTGAGTGTAATAGAGAAATCAAATCTGCTCCATCATCCATGGTAATAACAGGCTTATGCTCTAAAGCTTGTTTCAAATGGCTATAATAAGTTTTTCTGTCTTCTCCACGAATTGCCAACACTGGAATATCAAAGTCTTTTACTAAAGAAGCAGCCACATCATCCTGTGTAGATAATGGATTTGAAGCCACTAGTAACACGTTAGCACCGCCAGCCTTTAGAGTTATCATTAAGTTTGCTGTTTCAGCAGTAACATGTAAACAAGCAGAAATATTTTTACCTTTAAAAGGTTTTTCTTTTAAAAACTTTGTTTTAATTTGTTCTAAAACTGACATATCCTTCCCAGCCCAAGTAATCCTCTTGAATCCTTCAGTAGCCAACGACAAATCTTTTATATCGTATTTCATAATTATATTATATTAAGTTTCTTTTAAACTCCACTTTATATCTTTTTTTAATTTCTGTCCAATTAAACTTATGTTCTTGAGTTCCTGCAGTCTCTACTGCATAAACCGCAATTAAAGCCGCTAATTTTCCAACATTTTCCCAATTTAAACCTAGAATTAATCCTTTTATCAATCCGGCACGATAGGCATCTCCAGCCCCTGTCGGGTCAACAACTTTTTTTGGTTTAACTATAGGAATTTTAAATATCTGATTACCACTATATATTACGGATCCTTTAACTGACTTGGTTATGATTAAAGTTTTTGTTATTCGTTTTAATTCAGTTAAATTTATACCTAATCTCTGTTTTATAGTTTCAATCTCGTAATCATTTCCAATCACAATATCTGCATTGGGTATAATCTTTTTAAAATCGCTCTTAGTAAAATTAATAATCTGTTGTCCGGGATCAAAAATAAATGATTTCTTATTTTTAATAAGATAATTAGAATAAAACAACATTCTATCTTTTGCTTCAGCTGAGATAATAAATAAATCCGATTCTTTTATCTTATTAATTGTCTTAGCATAACCGCCGCTCTGAGGGCCTGGAAAAAATCCTGTAATCTGATTATTTTTCTTGTCTGTAATAATATAAGCTCCGGCAGTAGAGTCTGTTCTGTCTACTTTAATAAAATCTGTATTAATTTTATACTTCTTAAATCGATCTAAATAATTACTGGCATCTTTTCCCATCACTCCCAAAACTATTGGTTTTTCATTCAATAAAGACAGGCTATAGGCAATATTACCGGCTGTACCACCAAAGCTTGCTTTTAGTCTATTAATAGAAAAGCTCACATTAAGCTGATGAATCTTGTGAGCTAAAATATGATCTTCAAAGTGACCAGGAAAGTCCATAATATAGTCATAGGCCAGGGACCCGGCAATCACTATTTTATTATTACGTATTTTCATTATTATTTTTCAATCGATTAACCTCTTCTGTTAGAGCTTTAGCCTCTAGGCTTCCCTCTGGATATCCTTCTAGTATATTCTCTAGAATACTAATTTTTTCTTGTCTATTAGTCAACACGTCCATTTCTTTTTCCCATTTTTCATCTTCTACAGTTGGATCAGTATATTTTTTCCGATTATCTTCTCGAGAAGCTCTAAAATTTTTAATTTTTTTAACATATGGTGCCAATAGCTCCTCTCCGTCTTTATCCATAATGAAAACCGTACCGTCTTCACTAACTATAATAGGAGATTCTTCCATGCCCTCTCTTTCCATAGTTGAAATGCCTAGAATGCTATAAAACTGCAATAAACTAATAACTTTTCTCTTATCTCCTTCTTCTAATGCATTTATCTTATCATTATTATTCAAATATTTTGCTTTCTTTATATTAATAATTTTACCATCATCCTCTATGTTAACAACAAACTCCTTTATCCAATCTAATACTTTTTCTGGTACCTTTATTTTATATTTATTACTATTAATAATCTTGCTATCACAGTTGACAACAGCTTTCCTAAGCTTATTTTTAGCTATATTTCTCTCTTCTAAAAAACTGATAAAAATTAAATTTCGTTTAACATGAGACCACAAATCATAACCAGGCATTTCAAAGGCTAAAGATAAATGATGAGTAATTAGATCTGATATATCATCCCAGTTATCAAAAAAAGATAATGACAAAAATTTTAATTTAAATAGTTGTTTACGATATTGATAATAAACTTTACTATTTTCTTTTTCTAGATCTTCATTTTCATGCAAAAAATCATCAACTTTCCTATACAATGAAAAAGCCGCTTGATCGTTTTGAATAGATATCAAAGAGCCTATGAACTCCTGAATCTTTTTTAAATTTTCTTCATGTATACTCATGATTTTTCTTTATTCATTTTCATTCGAAAATCTTTGATTGCCTTTTCTGGAAAAGACTGCATTTGTTCAGCTGAACTACTCTTAACCTGATCCATCAACTTTCTTATAAGAGCCGCCACTTCTGGTGCTCCAGCATCTTTTAATTTCTCCAGGTTAGATTCTTTAGCACCAATATGCATCACTAGATTCATGTTACCGGTTTTTTCCATTTCAGAAGCAAACTGCTTGTCTTTAGAAGCAAAGATTAGAGCTAGGGCATCACTTAAATCCCAGCCTTTCTCACTATGATCACTGCCTTTAAAGGCGCCTCCTCCTAGTCTATTCATATCTCTAACTAATCTCTGAATTTGGATTTTAGACATCTCAGCAAATTGAGCTGCTTGGTGTTCTTCTTCAGTAGCATATTCAAGTTTTCCACTTTTAGTTTTTACTGCCCCAAATGCACTATAATGATGACTGGGTTTAGCCAATTCTCCCATATCAGCAATTAACGTTTTAGCAGCTTGATCAGAAAAACCGCCCTTTGCCTTAAGAAAATTTTCACCAAACTCTTTTATTCCATTAGTGTCAGTTCCTAAACCTAAAGCTGCATATATCTCATTAAAATTTCCAGTTTTAGCCAATTTTTTTGCAGATACTCTGGCCAAAGAAGTATCACGACTTGCTAAAGCCTCTCGAAAAACTTGTACTAACGGTTCCATTCCTTCTATACCAGCTACTATTTTGAGAGCCTCGGAATCTGATTCTTGCTGGGATCTCGTTCTTTCGGTAGTTATACCAGTCCAAGCATGCGTTTCAAATATTTTACTATAATGCTCCTTAGAATCATTATATTCTTTTTGTTTCTCATCTTTCTTTTTTTCCGATTCTTCATACTTCTCTTGGGATACGACTTCACTTCCCTCAGGATTCTCGAGTCCTTTCAAACTTTGATTTATCTCTTCAATTCTACTTTGTTTAATTTTGTCACTGCCTTCAACATCATCTGCGCTTAATTTATTTCTTTCTTCAGTTAATTTTTTAACTTTATCTAGTCTTTCATCCTCCTGATTTTGTGAAATTAGCCCTGCATGCTGGGAAGAAATATCATTAAAAGCTTCTTTCTTTATTCCCATATCATCCTCGGCATCAGCTACTTTACCTTGATTCTTAAAAAGTTTTCCATCCACCCAATTTTTATAACCTAATCCTCCCATGCTAACTGCTGCTATTCTTGATTTAAAGCCCCCTCGCTTATTCCCCGCCTGTTCTAAAACGATATCGTCAGCCTCATCCTCTTTTCTGGCCCTCTCTGCTGCAGCCATTTCTTGTTGACTCTTCCAAGCTTTTCTAAATCGTAAATTAACTCCGAGTACTTTTGTTCCCGCAGTTAAAACATCGTTTCCCCAATCTTTTGCCTTTCTTTTAACCCCTCTACTAGCCCAACCAACAGGAGCATAGGCAACTTTACCAGCAGTTTTACCAACAGTTCTACCGATTCTTTGTCCTCCCTTCTGAAACTGGCTGACTGTTTTATCCATAGCCTTGCCAGCTCCAGCTCCAATTTGTTTAGAAACCATCAAACCACCTAATAATAGACCGACCGAAACTATAAAACGAATAAATACTTCGGGATCCGCAGCCTCAGTAGGAATACCCGCACCTTCTTTTTCTTCTATTTTTTCAGAGCCTTCTACATTAATCTCTTTCGTATCTACATCCATTTTTAAAATATCTGAACCATTGGAGGTAATAGTAACCGAAACGAAAGATAACCAAATAAAAAATGCTAAAACTGGACCAATGATAACTTCTTTAGAAAAATTACCCCACCATTGAGAAAAATATTTTTGGCCACCAGGAAATGACCCCAAGAGAAAAGCCAAGGGAGCTAAAACAACATATATCCAAATCATGACAATGCGCATGACTAGAGTAGCTAACATAGCAGTAATTATCACTAAAGCAATAATTACATATAATAATCCTAATAAATATGCGGCAGCTACCGTCCAAAAACTGACCGTAACATCCTCACTAACAGATAAAACCTCTTTTAGCCCCATCATGTGGACTAAATTACCCTGCCCAATATCTTTAAAACCGTTGACAAAAGTAAGCATGATAACTTGAGCAAAATCAATTACTAAACCAGCTAATGTCTTGGAAAAATTAATCAAAATTGCCATAAGTAGCAATTTTGGCAGATATTTTTTATAACTATAGTTTTCAATGTGTAAAATTGTGGCAAAAGAAATAATCAATAAAACCAACACAAAGAACATATTACTCAAGTCTCTAACAACTTCCCAACCTCTAGTCACAGCATCAGCTTTTATAAATCCATTATATTGAGCAACATAAATTAAAACCTCAACAACCAAACCAATAATATAACCAATAGCTGAAATAATAACACTAATTAATCCAGCTAACATTCTAGCTGCCCAATCAGCTGCTAAAGTTGGTTGCACAAAAAACAAAACACCGACGATAATCAATACGACGAGTAATAAACCTTTATTTTTAGTAAAAATGGTTTTCATGTATATTTATTTTTCTATTATTCTAATCAAACCAATCTGAAACTAACGACGACAAGAAGCTTATTGGATGACTAACTATATCTAAAAGCATTGAAATCAATAATGCTATTCCTAAAATTACAAGTATTACTAGTCCATCTACAATAATAAACGCCCAAAACTCAAAAATATTAGCCCTCCTAGCAGTTGCCCGCCCTTTCTCCGTAGCTTTCATTTTAGCCTGCATTTCGTCTGGCATCCATTCATCTCCCAATTTACAAAAAAACATCGGTAGAAATAATCTAATAAATACGTGAATATTTATATAAATAAGAGTAAGTCCAAAACTAGGGATTAGAGACATCACGGAAGATTTCAAAGCTTTTTTTGTGCCTTGATATACGGGATTCAATTTCTGAACCTTGGCTTTAATCTTATCTTTCTTTCTTTGAGCCTTAGCTTTCAAAGCTTGTTTCCTCAAACTATCTGGAGCTTGCTCTGCATCTTCTTGATTATTCTCTTTTTCTCGACTCCTTCTTAACTCTCCAGCTTTTTTCTGTTGATCTGCTTCACCATTAAGCAAACGGCTGTCCAAGTCTCCCTGGTTATTTAAAGAGCCGCCTGGTTTACTTTTGGTTTGCGCTTGAGATACTTCAGCCATGTCTATTTAATAACTATTGTTATCTATATTTTACTATAATTAGATAATTTAAGCAAAATAAAAAAGCTCGAAATATAATTTGAACTTTAGATTATTTAATATGATATATTTTATAATTTACCACCAATCAGCCAAAAAAAAGCCTGAAATATTATCAGGCTTTAAAGATCTCGAATGTTTAATCGTAAAAATTCCATATAACTTCAGAATTTTCATCACATATCTCAACAAATTTTGTTTCCTCCTTATTAATCTCGGGCCCAGAAGTTCCTTCTGGAAAAATACGTGCCTTCATCTTAACCGAGAGGGTTTTACCCTCATAGGTTGCTCTCTTAAAAGGAAAATCTATAGATCTCCAGGTATGCATTTCGTCTCCATCGGGAAGAGTTGTTTCATAATCCAGTTCCGGAATTTTCAAAATTACTTGATATAAGTCGTTAGCTTCAGCTTTTAGTTTTATCATTATAAACTCTGTTGGTTCTGAGCCTGGTTCTGGTTCTGGAAAAGGATCTTTTCCACAACCGGCAACCAATAATAATAAAGTACCAGTAATCGCTACAATAAATACATTTTTCAGTATTATTTTCATCGGTGTCTCCTTTCAATTATTTTTTATTTTAAAGAAAATTATATTCTATTATTAACTTACCACATACATGATTTTCTGTCAATAAAGTTGTACACAACTAATCACAACTCGGGCAGTAAAGACCGCAACCTCCCTGTGGTTGATATCCGCAAAAGCCATCACTAGCACAGCATTTATTAAATCCCCAATTATCTTTTATCATAATCAAAATTGTTTTCTCTTGCCCAAAGGGAGTAATATTTGAATAATTATGGCTAATAATATGTGGTTTGCTTGGATCGGGATGATAATCTTGATTAGAGATAAGCTGCGTTTCGCCACCTTGACCTTCCCAACCAATAGTTATTTCTGCCAATGGCAACTGTTCAGCATCTATTATACTATTAAAGTATAGATCATATACCCCTGCTTCTGGCAAAAGATAGGTCTCAGTAGTCGCATTAAAGCTTATTATTGTATCGCCCTTCTTTAATTGAATATTAATAATTTCTGGGTTTATTTTACAAAATTCATCAACTCCTCTCTCGCCGCCAGAACATACCGGAATAGCATCAGTTTCACCAGCATCCCAACTAAAATTATATGAAGGTTGTAATGGTAACCAATTGCTGCCATCCCACTCTGGAGAAGTAAACGCCTTGAGGAAGAAAGTTTTTAGCACGTCATCACTCTCCATGTTTCCCCCTGCATCATCGGTAAGATTAAGAGGCTGACACGGATCTCCATGACACTGTTTTTCCCTGGCCCAAGCTTCAGCAGACCCAGGGGCATATAGACAGAATAATCCTGGGCTCTGATCACAAATACCTATAGTGTTAAAACATGACCCTGTGCCACTGTCTGCGTCTGTACAACCATATGGCATACCAGCATATGAGTTTTTTGGCATTTCTTTATCTAAATAGTCAGTTTTAAAATAAACTTGATTACCAGAATTAAAGACACTGTTATCTAAAATTGCTGAGCCGAAAGGCGGATCGACTTTACCATAACCATAACCTTCTAAAATACCATTATACTCAGGTATAAAACCTGGAGGTGAGAAAAAAGATGGCGTATTTGTAGCAGTGGTCATAGTACTACGCACTGCCCAGGCCTTATTAGTACCATCGTCCTTTACTACCTGATCGAAGCTATTACATCGTATTAAAAACTCTCTAAATTTTTCTAAGCTACTAGTAGTGAAATCATAAACTTTTAACAGCTGATCTGGGTCATTTGGATCACTAGTCCCTTCATTTAAGACCCAATCTCCATCATATTCATACCAACCTGGCCAATCAACATTAAGATTTACCTCTTTTCCTCCTACAGTACAGAGTGATATATAATCAGGCAAATCCCACAACCGACCATCATTAACTGGAACGCATATAGAATTTACCTCCTGATGTTTTGTGCCTACACATTCTTTCACGCTCCTAATCCTATATATATAATTTGAATTACCACAATTACTTTGAACTGCTGCTAAAGATACTTTTTTATCTGGATATTGCCCATTATCAAGAGCATCACACACATCTTGAGTAGCACAATATGTTCGATTATAATCAGGACCCATATTACTACAGGCTTCGTAATTGCCATAAAAATGGCAGACACCATCGTCACTACAGTATAATGCTGCTTTGTCGGGACCCTCAAAACATCCTGTTTTAGACCAATTAGAATATGTCATAGAATCATCTCCCCGTCTACTCTCGACTATTTCGAAGTTAGCATCAGCTTCAGTACAATAGTAAAGAGGGGTCTTACCTTGATAACCTGAATCTTTAGTGCTATTATCTTGAGCGCTAATAACATCAACTGGATACCACATTAAACAAATATCTGGGTAATATGGATCTTTTTGCAAACAATAACCTTGCCAGCCATTAGAAATTACACTTTGGCTAGTACTCTGACAACTCAAACTATCTTGTTTGGGATACAAACGACAGTCTCTAGATAAATATTTTTTGTTATCATCACCGATCTCATTAACTTTCAAAGCCGGCTCAATATTTATATCGTCAATATATACTGAATTACTTCCCACTTCATCATCAGAAGTAACTTCGATAACGACGTGATCAGCGTTACTGGGGGTAAACTTATAAATTTTTCTCTCCCAATCACTAGTTTGATTAGCAAACGATGCAATCAGATTGGTAGCATCATTAAGATCTACTTCATAGATATTAACCTTAGCTTCTTTACCGGCAGTTAACTTACTAGCATTAATTAAATAATTTATATAATAGTTTTGGTCTCTGTGTATTGGAATCTTCTGAGAAGTGGTGGCTCTGGTATTGGCACTAATTTTCATAAAACCAATTCCTTGAGCTGGATAAGAAACATTAAACTTCTCCTCAGTGGCTAGTGGATTTGGCTCATTAATAACGTAGATATTAGCCCCTCCTCCCCAATCTTGGACATCATTTTCAAATTCAAAATCAAAATGGGCCTCTGGAATATTAGCCCCAATTTCTCTCATATTACTAATATGATATTGATTTAATAAGCTATAGCCTGAAGCGTTTTTATCATTAGCTTCAATAAAATTATGAATTGTCTCTGGAGTTTCTAAAAAATTGGCACATTCTCCATCTTTATCTAGCACATCACAATCTGCTACATCGTAACATAGGATATCTCCCTCATTATTAATAATTTTAGTCTGGCAAGCTAACCATTGACCACAAATTCTATTAGGCTGAACCTTTATTAAACTATTTGCATTATTATAGCCTGAAACACTTTGAGGAGAATTACTACTAGAAACATAGCTATCATAAGCGTTCCAAATTAAGGAACTTAAACCATCGCTATTATTTTGATTTCGTTCATTAAATAAAACGCAACCGCCTTCTAATTCAGTTTTACCATTACAACTAGCGCGATCTAAACCTTTAGCTGTCTGATAATCTATAATTGCCTCTTTTAAGATAACTTCTAGCCTATTGTCCTCATCAAAAACTTGAGTACCTCTACGCACCTGACAATTGACTGGATTAGAACTCATGAATAAAGTATATATAGCTTCCGGACCATTATTATTAGGTATTAACAATTCTACTCTGTTATCTGGAAGTAAAAAATTATTATCTTCGCTTAGTTCATACAGGGTATTTTGATCACACCAAATACTTGGCTCATTAGGAGGAAGCGCCACTCCTAAATTTTCTACTCCCAGAATATATAAACGATTTGGAATTAAAGAAACATTTTGGTAAGTATCTGTTGTATCAGCATCATCCCAATAATCTCCAACTATATCATCTAAATTGACATCTTCGAAAGTTGGATTTACTAATAGATTAATTACAAATTGACTTAGTGGATCAATAAACTCAGTGCAAGTGGATGCCTGGGCCTCACATAGGCCAGCCCAACCATCTGGTTGCTTAACCTGCCTCCCTAAACCACCGTAACCAATAGTTTTAAGTGTATCAACCGGACAAGGATAATCATTACTATCATCTTCACAAGAATAAAAACATTGGCTACTAGAACAAACATTATTATTTGGACAATCACTATTAAAGCCACAACTATTTAAAGTTAGAGAACAAAAATAACTACCATTATTATCCTCATCTTCACAAATATTTAATCGACAACCGTCATCGTCACTACAAGTATCTCCTACTAATTCGGTTATTATACAATCTGTGTCCACTGAACAAATTGAATCAAATTCACCAACTTGACCGTCGTTATTATTATCACATTTTTTGGTTGCGTTTTTATACCAAGCCCAATCGTTACTAGGTCCCCCTTGGCGCCAGGCACAAACCTTATTACCAGGATCTTTAAAAAATGTAATATCTCCCTCAGGAGTGACCCAAGATTTACAATTAGCTGTGTCCGCAGAACATAAAATACTGCTATACTTGTCTGGATCATTTTCTAAATAAATATCACTGTAGGCTTGAGATTGACCATAGCTAACTGGTTGACCAAATCTTTGGCAACCTTTATCTTCAGATGAACAGATTTTTTCTTGGTCATAAACCGCAAATATTAATTCGTCTTCTTCTATATCTACACAATCCTCTTCACTAGCTTCACACGCTCCACTGCTATCATTATCATTAAAGATTACATCGTCATAGTCTTTAGTATTCTTAGTATCTACCATCAACTGACAACCAACTGCTGAATCCTGACAAAGTTGACTAAACTGTCTCAAATAATGTGCTTGGTTATCTCTATCTGTATATAAATTACAACCCAAGTTATAATCAGCGCCTTGATAATTATCTAAAGTATCATAATAACAAACATCTGGAGTTTGCCAAGAATTTTTAATTAGATAATAACGATCAACTACTTCAGTCAATACAATATCATCTAGGTAAAAATCTTCATCTGATTCTATAATCAAAACTTCCCCAGCATCCACAGCGTGGTCTAGATTATCTAAGCTTACTTGATACACATTCCAATCATTATCACCATCTATTATTAATGCTTGAGAATTTTGATCATCAAAAATATTGAAAATAGCCATTTCATCAAATGAATTTTGGAAATAAATTTGTAAATCAACATCAACATTAGCCTTAGCTAAAAATTTTAAAGTATAGGCTGAACCAGTATTAACTAATCCGCCCACTTCAACCTGGATACGACCATTATTATTATCCGCAAAGGCTCCATTAATCACTCTGTTAAGCCAGCCTGTTTGGGTATTACAATTTTGAACTGTACCATCTTCGTCATAGAACAAAGAATGTTCTCCGTTATTTAAAGCTTCGCTGCTCCAGGTGACTCCGTCGCCACACATGCCTGTCCAACCTGAAGTATTTAATTCAAAATCATAGGTATCAACAATTTTAATATTATTACCACTGTTACCATTGTATTCCTGACAACTATTTTCGTTCGAATCACAAGTTATTCCTTCCCCAGGAATCGCTTGATACAAACAGGCGTTATGTGAATCACTCCAAGCACCGCCATTCTTACAATAATAACAAGCATTTAGATCACTATCCCATTCAGTAGCCGCAGCTCCTAGCTGATTACATTCAATTGAGGTAGTGGCAGTTGGTTCAATGTTCCTTTCTGTCATTCTATAGGGATGACAATCGCTAGAACAAGTAATTGTTCGGGTATATAGATGGTAAGAAATTTCACCATCAACATTATAAAATTCATAACAATCCGGATTATAATCAGGATGATCTGGTGATAAGCTATAGATATCTGCATCACATGACAAACTATCATCTTCAGTCACGGCCGGCCCGCCACTTACATCTGTTTTCAAATTATATGATTTCAATTGATATCCTCCTTGATCAGACCCCTGCCAAATATAAAAACTTCCGCATTGATTATCATTCGGTTTAATACATTGTCTTAGGTAACTGTAATATTCTTGAGATTCTCCACCCTGTTCTAGGGCATCCAAATTAGTAAATTCACTACAACCTACTACAGCCGCTGAACAAGTATCAGCAGTTTCTGGAATAAATGCCTGTCCCTGAGTAGAGGTGAAGTAACTTTCTTTCTGAATATAAATATCATAATTATTACAATCAGATGGACAATAATCTTGAGCAGAAACTTTAGCCGCTACCTGATCACTTGAGCTATCAAAGTCAGAAAATAATTGACAGTCTGCTTCATTAGCATTACATAAACGAGTAAACTCATTTGAACAAACAGCTGGAGCATCTTCTTTTAAGGTGAAATCTAAATTACCTGAAAAAGGATTATTATAACAATCTTCCCATAAATATTCTGGAATCATCTTTTGATTGACTATATTATTAGCACCGTAATCACTATAATAAGTGCCCGTATCGCCAAGCTCCAATTTGACTTTATCTATTTTACAATCTAGAGAGTCTATTTCCACATCAACCTGGTTTCCTAAGTATTGGCCACTTGGATAAACATGAGTGGTACGATAATATCTCCAGTCACTGGAGTCAGTTAGACTGTCATATTCTCCTTGAGCTACAAAACCAAAAGTATCATCGACATCACAATCTTTAGCATAAAAAGAGAAAGTAAAAGCTTTTCCAGAAATATTATATGTTTGAGGCCCAACATCCACTGTTAAAGGATTAAAAGCAAGAGAATAAACACCGCTTAGCTCTAACCCCGCAGAACTCTGATAACCCTCTGTTAAGCAAGGGGGAGTTTCACAGGTAGGCCAATGATCTAGATTCTCCTGAAAATCTCCATTCAAAATAAAATTATGTCCGTAGGAATCTTTAACACGAATTAGACGATCACAGCCTTCATCTTCGGAGTCACATTGAATAGCATTTTTATTTAAAAATAATTGATCATAATTATTCCAAGCCACTACATTATCGTAACTATCATATGGGCCATTTAAAGAATAGCCCTTACAACCCACGCTATCGATAGTACAATTATCATATTCTAAAGTATTTTTTAAAAAAGAAACTGATTGTCCCGAATCCTGACGCCTGAAAGTCTGACAAGTATTATAAACCGGGTCACAGGAATCTTGATAAAAATTCCAAGTACGCTTCTCTTCTGTGCAATAACCATAGGCTTCGCAAGAACCATCGCTTTTTTCCTTAATACAGCTCTGTTCATCAGCACAATATTCGTCATTTCTAGTCACAAATATCTGACTATCGATATTATCGTCTTCATCATCCATTTCTACCGCATCAGCTACCTCAGTAGTGACTACGTAACTAGGCCCTTGTTTCTTACAATAATTTAGCGGAGCCTTGAGCACCCAATTTGGATCAATTAATCCACGACACCATTCTTGATTAGGAATAAAATCTTGGCTAAACTCATAGTAGTCGTCATTCACATCAAAACAAGACACTAAATCCATAAAAGTAGCTGGTCCCTGTTGTTGAGTTCTATACAAAGCTTCTTCCCAGCCTAAAGGAATAATACGATATTTTCTTAAAATTAATAGTGAACGATAGGTATAAGCTTCGTTATATTGGGTTTTTTGATTCAAGCCAGTTAACCGCCAATCTTTATGCAAGAATCCTTCCTTGAGTGCTTTACCAACAGTTTTTTGCTCACTAATTGCTTGTCTAAAATCATCATCTATTACACAATTAGTCGGGGCTGGACTGGATTGAGGACAAGTAGCTAACTCAGCTAGAATGTCATAATCTCCCCTAGAGTCGAAACGTGGTATCAATATTTTCCTCAATTCAGCATCAGATTGAGCTGATCCATAATAACTGGTTGGATCCATATCCGGAGCCGTAAAATCTACAGCTGTATTTTCATTCACATCCCCAGCGGCTGCCTGAGTCATTGCTCTTAGAGCATTTTGAAAGAAATTTAATGCTAACTGTTCTAAAAATACGTTACTAGCATCTGTCAAAGCATCTCCGGTAAATGTACCTATCTTGGCTTTTTGAGCTGCCTTAGCTTGATCCACATCGGCTTTAGCTGTTCCGGGAGCATCAGTTTTAGTACCCCCAACAGTTTCCTTCTCTGTATAACCTTGCTTAGAAACAGCTTCTGCTTTAGCTTCATCATACTTAATGTTCTTTTCATGCTGCATGCCTTCAAATAAGCCCAAAGTTACACTCAATTCATTCTGAGTAGGCTGAAATATACTAAAAAACTTTTCTCCAAAATCATTATCGGTCATATCTTTCCACTTCGTAAATTCGTCATCCCAAGCGCTTACCATACTAGTAGCTTTACACTTAGGCTCAACTGGTCTAACTGAATCAGACAGACCAAACCCTATAGACAACTTCACTCCTAAATCTGGCTCACAAAGATTCATACCTCCCCAAGTGTTCAACTGATCAAGAAAATCACCGGCTGCTGCATCTCCTATATCTGCAAAATATTCGCCCCAACCCTTAGTAATATATTGAGGTTTTTGTCCCTCTGCTCCGGTAGTCAATTGATTAGCAGCATCATAGGCCAATCTATTTAAAGTCTTCGTAATAATACGATTCAGGACCATAGACCCTCCTTTTTTCTTTAGAGCTTTAGCCTCTTCTTTTATTTTCTCCCAAACAAATTTTAAAGTACCTGGAATAGAGGTAGTTTCTTCAGTCGGGACGGCTTTAACAGTCATCGGAACTGCCAAAGTAAATACAAAAATTAAAAAAAGACCCAACACCAAAAATTTCTTTCTAGTAAACAGGCCCTTATTTTTATCAATTTTGAAAAATTTCATGTTTATTTGTTAAAACTCCGTATCCTCTAAAGTGTTATTATAAATTTGTAAAAGTTGTTCATCAGAAAAAGTTTCAATAATCTTAATATCTAATCCACTTTCAATTAACAGCTCTTTCAGCGCTAAAACATCCAAATCTCCTATTAGAGCATCTCTCAGCACCTCTTCCTCCACCTGCCCATCCAGTAATCCTACTTCTATTTTTACTCTTTCCAACACTTCATCCATATCTCCTTCGGAAATAGTTTCACCATTACAATCTTGGCCCTGCGGACAATTAGGATTAGACTTTTGATCTACTTCTATTTTATCCCAAAGACCATCGCTATCCGTATCTTCTAAATAGGGTGAGGTTAGATATAAATTCAATTCTTCCCAATCAGTTAAACCATCGTTATCTGTGTCAGACACTCTTAGCTCTTCATCACTCAGACAATTTGGCCCCCTACAAGTACCATTTCCCGATTGAACTGACTCTGCTGGACGCTCTCCCTGAAAAGTAAAGGGACTATAAATGTTAGACTTGGCTTGCAAAATCCAAAAAACTATTACTACAATAGCTAAAATGATTAGAGCAATTACTCCAACCCTTCGATTCTTACTAAAACCAGAATAAGACTCCGAATCCCTTCCTTGAGAATTTAAGGCCATCTTTTTTTCGCTTATTAATTTACCTTTATTATACCATAAACTGTTTTAACTGAGCAA
>CAZIJG010000013.1:0-11639 GCA_964539545.1 uncultured Gammaproteobacteria bacterium
TATTAAACAAAAAACAGAGCTTTAAAACTCTGCTTTCTATAAAAATCTAATGCGGAACGGACGGGACTCGAACCCGCGACCTCCTGCGTGACAGGCAGGCGTTCTAACCAGCTGAACTACCGCTCCATAAGTATAAAATACAGCCCTAAAGGCTGTCGATAAGGAAATATTAGCAAAAATATTTTTTTTTGTAAAGTCTTGCCAAAGAGATATTTTTACGGTAAGATATAGGTGTCTAAAATAGCCAACTTATGTAGGCTTTTTAATTATTTAAATCTATGGAACAAAACAGCCAAATCAACAAAACTACCCTTGAACAAATAAAGCAGGAGCTTTTAGACAGAAAGGGGGAAATTCTAGAAGACCTAGAAGATTTGTCACGTGAAGATAGTCATGAGGCAGATAATCGTAGTGCTAAGTTTCCAGAATATGGCGATAAACCAGATGAAAATGCTCAGGAAATTAGTGAATATGCAACTACCGTAGTAACTGAAAAAATATTAGAAAAAACTTTAGTAGATATAGATAAAGCTTTAAAGAGTATTGACGCAGGAACTTATGGTATCTGTAAATATTGTAATAAACCAATTAATGAAAAAAGGTTGCTAGCTAGACCAATCGCTAGTTCTTGTATTGCCTGTAAAACCAAATTACAAAGTAGCTAAAGGGCATGAAATCCGCCTTTAACATAAAAAATATAGCAATTTACGTAATGTTTGCTATATTTTTTATTTTAGACAGAGTATTTAAAGGATTAGCTCTTCATTTCACCGCTGAGACTAATCTCATTGGTGGATTCATTAAATTCAATCTATCTAAAAATTATAATATTGCTTTCTCTTTACCTATCGGGGATTCTTATCTGATCTTAGCTTTGACATTGGTAGTTGCTCTATTAATTATATATTTCATTTATCTCGTCATAAGAAAATATCCTAGATATATTTATCTACCTTTATTATTAATTATTATAGGCGCAATCGGTAATTTAATTGACCGCTATTTATATGGCTTCATTGTCGATTACTTAGATATCGGAAATTTTACTGTTTTAAATATCGCTGATATATTAATAACCGGAGGAGCTATTTGGCTTCTGTCATCCAGTTTTAAAATAAAAACCTCTTGACACTTGTCTAATTATTTGTTACAAATAACAATCACTTAAACTATATGATAAATGTTTCTAGAATTGAAATGAGCCGCTCAGCTTTTGAAAATACTGGTACCAGATTAGAAGCTGAATATACCGGAAATATTGATAAAAGCAAATATAACGAATTAGCTTATGAACATTTATTTGGTAACCCAGCTGATAAAGAAACCGACCCTGATGAAAAATTTGCTAAAATATTGTCTTTTAAAGAACAGGCTAGAATTGTGTTTGAAGATACCTTAGCTTTATCTGATCAAGATAAATATATTAACTTCAAAAATTCCATGAAGCTGGTAGAAATGTCTCAACTAGGAGATCCTGAAAATCCTAGCCGTTTTTTCGCTAAAGCTTTGTATAACAGTGTAAAAGAAAAATTTGTTGATAAATATATTTTAAAGTTTTTTACTGCTTCTGGAGGTACTCACTTAGATGTTAAACATAAAATAGACTGTTTTTTTAAATTATATAACAAAGAAACTAAAGAGGAGTTAAGTCAGGCCACTATTGATTTAACATCTAATACTAATAAACAAACCTGTAGAGCTGATATCCTATTATATATCAGTGATGAAGAAAAAAATAAATTTGATAGTAGTTCAAATAATACTGAATACGATAGAGAGTTCTTTAAAACAAAAATTGATGAGTATGCTACTCAAATAGCCAAAGTTATAGTTGAAAATTATAAAAACCGTAATCAATAATAAACAAAGAAGGAGCACTAATGTCCCAAAAACTAATCGGGAAAATAGGAAATCCCAAAAAGAGCAAGAATCATCAAATTAACTATCAGGAGCTAACTGCTCCCCTAGAATGGAACCAAGCTGTTTGCAGAGTCGTCTGCAATGGCTGTAAAATAGTAGGAGAAATTACCCTGGATTATGCCCAAAGCTTAATACAGGTAATGTACTTATTAAATAAGCCTATTGAAAAGACCTTAATAACAAAAAAGGACTTCAGAGGATTATATCTCAAAATCTCTTACTGCGAACATTGCAGTCCTACAGAAATTGATGTCAATCTAGAAGAAATACCAAGGCTAAACTAATTATGTTTAGCCTTTTTTTATTTATAAAAAGAAGAAATTTAATAATATTATTTCCTCTTGTAATTCTCTTGATCATTAAATTATTATAATAAAAACAATAAAAAAAGGGGAAAAACTGTATCCCCTTAAGTATCTTAGCGCCCATTGCACTCCATACAGGTATTAGCGGTTGGCATAGCTATTAATCTTCCTCGGCTAATAGTTTTTCCACAACCACAGAGACTATATTTCCCCTGTTCTATACGTATTATTGCATCTTCCAGCGCTCCTAGCTCTACCTTAAACCTCTGTCGGGCAACCTGTTCATCACCTGTTCCTGGATTATCTGCAATCCCTTTTTTACATGCCTCAACTTTTTGGTTTATTACTCCTTTCTGCTGTTTAATAAACTCTGACCAATCGTTCATACTCTATGATATTTTTAATTTGATTAAAAGAACTAATTTAACTATTATATACAAACATACCTATTTGTCAATATTATATGATAATCTCTCGCTGGTTTTCAGTTAAACTCTTTATCTTTATTACTCTAGTGTGAACTGGCAAAATATTCTTTACTTTTTCAGCCCATTCAATTAAAACAATAGTATTTGGATCAGTAAAATAATCGTGTATACCCAGCGCCAATAATTCTTGTTCTGAATTTAGTCTATAGGCATCAATATGGCATAACTGAATATCTCCGATGGCATATATTTTAATAATATTAAAAGTAGGACTATTCACCTCCTCAATGACACCTAATCCTTTAGCGAAACCTTTAGCAAAAACTGTTTTACCAACACCTAAATCACCTACTAAGGCAATGACAGTATTAGGCTTAGTTTCTTTAGCTAACTTAATAGCCAGATCCCTAGTATCTTTTTCAGTTTTAGTAATAATCTTTTGCATAATTAAAGTGTAGCAGAAACAACAAAAGCATTTCAAGTCGAAATGCTTTTATTAATAGGGGGTGGGTGCACAGGGATTCGAACCCCGGACCCCTTCGGTGTAAACGAAGTGCTCTAACCAGCTGAGCTATGCACCCCTATAGCTTGTGGGCGAAAGAGGATTTGAACCTCCACAGGATTGCTCCTACAAGCCCCTCAAGCTTGCGCGTCTACCAATTCCGCCATCCGCCCAATTACTTAGTAGGCTGAATTGTTCTTTCTTTCAATCTCTTCTTATAACCTTTCTTTAAAAAGTATAATTTAGCACGACGAACTCTGGCTTTCTTCTTTATCTCAATCTTAGTAATTGTAGGTAAATTTAAAGGAAAAATTTTTTCTACACCAATACCATCAGAAATTTTACTTACAGTAATGGTGCCACCAATTTCACCACCATGCTTTTTAGCAATAATCATACCTTCAAAATACTGAATTCTTTCTTTTTCTTCGCCTTTAGCATTAACTTCCTTAATCTTTTGGTGAACACGCACAGTCATACCAGGTTTTAATTCTGGTTGTTTTTCAGAAATCTCTACTTTTTTAGTTTCTTCTTTATTTTCTTGTTTTTCAGCTTCTGGTTGTTGTTCTTCAGAAACCTTTTTCTCTTCAGCCATATGAGTAAAATATAAAATAGAACTAAAACGTTCTATTACTTTTAATTAATTTTATTTTCTTCACTTATATTATAACTAAAAACTTTGTTTGTCAAGGATTATCTGCTTAGTTTTAGCTATTGCTTCATCTAATTTATTCTGTTCATTTACCACTTCAAAATTGTAAATATTTCGGTGTTTAAGCCATTCTTTAGTATATTCCATGCGTTCAGCAATATATTTATCACCCACTCCATCTCTTTTCTTTATTCTTTGCACTAAAACATCTAGCGGAGCATTAATAAATATACTGATCATGTCAGAAAAAATCTTTTTAGCAGTAATCACTCCCTTATATTCAATCTTCCACAGGCCCACTTTACCGCTTTCAGCTACTCTCAATAGTTCTGTTGAGCTCACCCCATAATAATTATTATTATATTCCTGAGCATATTCCACAAACTCACCTTTAACTATTTTATCCTTGAATTCTTCTAGGGAAATAAAATAATAAGGATCACCCTGACTATCACCAACTCTCATTGGTCTAGTGGTAGTAGTAATGACTCTTTCGATTTCTAAATCCTTAGTTAAACCACTAATAATACTGTCCTCTCCTGCTCCTGAAGGGCCTGAAATAATAAAAATGTTTTGAGAAATTAAATTCTTTTCTTTTTCAGTCATTGGAAAAAATTGTTATTTTAATCTATAATAAAAAAGTAGCATGGGGAACTATTTAAAACAATAGTCCCATTATTATTTTATGCATCTAGAAAAACTAGAAATTCAAGGATTTAAATCTTTCGCCAACAAAAATACGTTGGTGTTTTCTGGTTTAGCTAAAGATCAAAAACGTAATTTAACTGCCATAGTAGGACCTAACGGTTCTGGTAAGTCTAATATCGCTGATGCTGTCCGCTGGGCTCTGGGAGAACAAAGTACTAAAGCCCTAAGAGGAAAAAAAAGTGAGGATGTTATTTTCTCTGGTTCAGATAAGAAAGGTCAACTGGGTCTAGCTGAAGTATCATTACATTTAAACAATGAAGCCAGTATAAAGACTAACGACCCGAACTCACCTCTACAATATAGCCAAATAGTAATTACTAGAAGATTATTCCGGAATGGTGATAGTGAATATTTAATTAATAACCAACGAGTTAGATTAACAGATATTCAATTATTATTAGCTAAGGCTAATTTTGGCCAAAAAACCTATAGTGTTATTGGCCAGGGTATCGTAGAAAACTTTTTAAGTACTAGTCCAGCTGAAAGAAAAGATTTCTTTGACGAAGCTACTGGCGTAAAACAATTCCAAATTAAAAGAGATTTATCTTTAAACAAACTACAACATAGTCATGAAAACGTAGAACAAGCTCAAATGCTTCTAGGTGAAATAGAGCCAAGGTTAAAATCTCTAACTAGACAAGTAGAAAAACTACAAAAAAGAGAAACTCTAGAAACTAACTTAAAAAATCTTCAATTGCAATATTATAATCAAATCTATCGACATCTTAATAAGTCTTTAGGTAGTTTGAATCAAGAATTTCTAGGCTGGGAAAAGCAGGAAAGAGAAAAAAATAAAGAACTAGACAAACTAAACGAAAATCTTAAACAAATTGAAAACAGTAGCCAGGATGAAGAGAAAAAAATATCTTTACGACAAAAATTAAGAGAAATCCGGGAAGAGATTGAAAGAAATAATCGTAGCCTAGCTCAAATTGAAGCTAGAATAGAGATAAGTTTAGAAGCTCAAGGCAAATTTGATCTATCTTGGCTATTTAAAAAACAAACTGAGCTAAAAGAAAGTTTAGAAACTATATCTCAAGATTTAGCCACAGCTGAAAATGTTATTGCAGATAAAAAACAAGGGCTAACAACCACTGATGTTTCAAATATAGACAAAAGCATCAACGAATTAAATCAAAAATCTCTAGAATTGAGTCGCAAGCAACCAGAGCTAAAACCTGTCCTAGAAATCTTTTGGAAAAAGTTTAACAATCTGAATATAGATGATGAAAATTTAAAAAATAAATTACAAGAATTAAAAAAAGAGTTTAAAAATCAAATTAGTCCCTTCTTAAACGCAGATAACACTAACCAACCAATGAATGAAAAGCTAGAAAGTTTACAAAAAGAAATTATTGAACTAACTCAGAAAAAACAAGATTTAATCCAGAAAAACCAAGAAAAACGCTTAGATTTAGTTATCTGGGAACAAAAAATTAATTTCAAGAAAGAGCAACGACGACAAATTCAAACTGAACTAGATGATGTAATTAATAAGATTGGTTCTCAAGAAAATAAAGAAGATTCCTCTGAATTGAAAAAACAGAAAATTTCATATTTAGAAAAAATTGGTAATCTAAAAGATCAAGAAGATAAATTGAATACTCAATTGCAAGCCCTAGATAGTCAAGATAAACATCAAAGACAACAAATTTTCTCTTGGCAAAGACAAGGACAAGAATCCCAAAGAGAACTTAACGAGTTAAACGCCAAATTAAATGATCTCAAAGTTAAAGCTGCTAAAAAAGAAACTCGCCTAGAGGATTTGGAACAAGACATTAGAGAAGAGTCTCTATCTTTAAATGAAATTAAAGAAGTAACTATTGAAGAAGACTTTAATTCTCATGAAGCAGAAGAAAAAATCCATAAATTTAAAAAACAACTAGAAATGATTGGAGGAATCGACCCAGAAACTGAGAATGAATTTCAAGAAACCAAGAAACGCTACAATTTCCTAAAAACACAAAGTGATGATTTATACGAAACAATCGTTTCTCTAGAAAAAGTTATCGTCGAATTAGACCAAACCATAAAAGAACAATTCGATAAAGAATTTAAGGTTATTGATAAAAAATTCAGTGAATACTTTAAACAATTATTCAATGGCGGGCACGCTCAGCTAAGCAAAGTCCTCGCAGAAGATAATGATAATGAGGAAGAAAAAGATGAGTCTAAAAAAATTAAATTTCTAAAAAACCATAATGCTACTGGCTTAATAGGGATTGATATTAAAGCTACACCTCCTGGTAAAAAGATTAAAGTTATCACTATGTTATCCGGTGGTGAAAGAGCTTTAACGGCTATTGCTTTAATTTGCGCTATTATTAGTGCAAATCCGTCTCCTTTTGTAGTCCTAGACGAAGTAGATGCCGCTCTAGATGAAGCCAACTCAGAAAGACTAGCTCAAATTCTAGATGACCTATCATATAAAACCCAATTTATTGTAGTTACTCACAACCGAGCTTCTATGCGTAGAGCCGGATTATTGTATGGCGTAACCATGGGTGATGATGGTGTTAGTAAATTATTAAGTATTAAATTAGAAGATGTGAGTACTCCTGGAGATTTAGAAAAATTGAGTAAGAACAAATCATAAAATAGTTTTTCTTAAATAACATTTTTTGCTATAATAAGAGCAGGTTAAATCTTGCTTTTTATTAATATACTCAATAATTTTTATGAAAACTAAGATTACTGCGATTCTCCTCTTATTCATCTTAATATTAACTGCTGGCTTCGGTTGTAAAAGAGTTGACAAAGCCACTCAAGAAGCTATGGAACCAATTTCTTTAGAATATTGGCGTGTTTTTGATGGACCAGATGCTTTTGATGAAATAATTGCAAATTACAACGCTATCCATCCGTCTATTACTATCACCTATAAGAAACTACGATATGATGAATACGAAGAAGAGTTATTAAACGCTTTAGCTGAAGATCGAGGTCCAGATATTTTTTCTATTCATAATACTTGGATGAAAAAGTATGAAAATAAATTAGCTCCATTACCAGCAGAGATTACCCTGGCTTATCCAGTAACCAAAGGAACCGTTAAAAAAGAAATAGTTCCTGAATTAAGAACTACTCGCTCTTTATCTGTAAAAGACTTAAAAGATCGTTTTACTGACACTGTCTATTACGACACGGTGTTTGATGATAATCAAATTTACGGTTTACCATTGTCCGTAGACACCTTAGCTCTATATTATAATAGAGACCTTTTAAATAATGCTGGTATTACTGATATTCCTCAATATTGGAATCGAGATTTTCAAAAAGATATAAAAAAATTAACCAAGCATGATAATCGCTATGGAATAATTCAATCTGGTGTAGCCCTGGGTGGTAGTGATAATATTCAAAGATTTAGCGATATTCTATCTGTTCTAATGATGCAAAATGGTAGCGTTATGATAACTGAAACTGGACAAATTATGTTTCACGCTGTTCCTCCAAATTCTCTAGATAATAATTACAATCCTGGTTTAGAAGCTCTTAGATTCTATACAGATTTTTCCAATCCGTCTAAAGAAGTTTATTGCTGGGAAGAAGGTTTAAACGATTCTCTAGAAATGTTTATTAGTGGTAATCTAGCTCTAATGTTTAGTTATTCGTATAACTTGCCCATTATCAAAGCCCGGTCTCCTAAGCTAAATTTCTCTGTTGCTAAACTACCTCAAATTGAAGGAAACTCTCTAGATATAAACTTTGCAAATTATTGGATAGAAGTAGTTTCTAAAAAGAGTGCTCACTCTGCAGAAGCTTGGGACTTCGTACAATTCGTAACTAGCGTGGATCAAGCCAGAATATACCTAAACAAGACTGACAAGCCAACAGCGTTAAGGGCTCTAATTAACGAACAGACTGAAGAAGATCCAGAATTAGGTATTTTTGCTAAACAAATTTTAACTGCTAAAAGTTGGTATAAAGGTAAAAATCCAACAGCCATGGAAGCTATCATGGGTGAAATGATTGATGATCTAGTAGCTGGAAGAGTAGAATTAAAAACTGCTATTAACTTAGCTGCCTCTAAAGTGCAGCAAACAATTCAATGAAAATAGAAAAATACAAAAAAACAAAAAACAAAAAACGTTTATTTGTTCTCCTATTTATAGCTTTCCTTTTGATAACTGTTTTAGGTTTTAATCTAAACAACGCTCAGGCTCAATCTCTTGTAGAAAGCACTAGTTCTGGTTGTTACGAACATGGCAATTGTGAATTAAATGATTTTGTAAGAATTTTCGAAGCTTATTATCTACGTGCCATGAGTCTAATTGGTGGAATTGCTCTATTGATGTTCATCATTGGTGGTGTTAAATTTCTAGTCTCGGCTGGTAACCCAGAGCAAGTTTCTGGAGCCAAAAAACTCATGATTAGTGCAGTAATAGGGTTAGTAATTATATTTTCCAGTTTCCTGATTATCGATTTTGTTATAGATATACTTGGTTATCAAGAAACGGAATTCGGAGCTTGGAATACTACTCTTTAGTTTATGGTAGAGTTTACTAAAAAAAATCTTTTAGCTAAAAAAGTTAGTCTAGGAGAAATTTTTCGAGAAAAGCGAGCTCAACAAGCCTTTAGCTTAGATCGTATTGCCAAGAAATTAAAAATCAAAACAGAGTACCTAAGAGCTCTAGAAAAAAACGAACTTCATAGATTACCAGGGGGCTTATATGTAAAAAAGTTTATTCAAGAATACGGTGCTTATTTAAAAATAGATCCGAGAGATATTGCAAAAAGACTTGAACAAGACTTTACAACAATAGATAACAGACAACCAACTGATTGCTTTTCTCATAAAAAAATCTCTGGTAGACAATTCCTAGTTTTTCCTAAAATTATTAGAAACATCATAATTGGAGCAATAGTAATAGCCTGTTTACTTTATTTAAGTTTCTATTTTAAAAATTTAGTTTCTCCGCCTAGCTTAGAAATCACTTATCCACCACAAAATTTTTCTACTGAAAAAGGTTCTATGGTCATAACTGGGAAAACTGAAAAAGAAGCCCAAATAACCATAAATAATCAACCAGTTTTGAGTGATAAAAACGGATATTTTGAAAAGGTAGTTAATTTAAAAACTGGACTTAATCAAATTGTTTTCAAAGTAAAGAAAAAATATAGTCAAGAAAATATTCAAAGCCGACAAATTTTAGTAAAATAATTATGCCAATAAAAAAACCATTCCTAGACATAGACCTAATTTTAAAAACCATTCCTATCGAAGATAGGCAAAAAGTGGCTGACTTAGGCTGTGGCAAATTTGGATATTTCGTATTTACAACTGCTCATCTAGTTGGTAGATCTGGAATAGTCTATGCAGTAGATATTATAAAAACACATCTAGACGAAATCGCTAAACGAGCTAAAACAGATAATCTTGGCCAAATACAAACTGTTTGGAGTAATCTAGAAATATTTAAAGCTACTAAAATTGAAAGTAATTCTTTAGATACAGTATTATTAGCTAATACCTTAAACCAATCAGAAAAACGTGCTGACATACTAAGAGAAGCTGTTAGACTCCTGAAGCCTAAAGGAAAAGTCGTTATAGTAGAATGGAAAAACTTATCCTTGCCTTTTGGCCCTCAGCCAGAAAAAAGAGTAAAGAAAGAATCAATCATTGACGCAGCCCCTAAATTAAGTCTAAAATTAGAAAAAGAGTTCGTTGCTGGAGAATACCATTACGGCCTCATATTCACTAAAGTCTAAAACTATGCAAAACCTTTTTACCGGGAACTTCTGGTTTGATAAACAACCACCAGCCCTTCTACCATTATTTGAAAATTTATTAACTGGACTCGTAGTTATATTTGTGATAGCTGTTTTTGTTTTCGCCAGATTAAAAAAGAAAAAAAATCCTTACCAAAAAACTTGGCAAGAACTATTTAATTTTTCTTTAACCAATGCGTTTATTGGTTTAATCCTAATGTTTTTTAACTATGAGACTATCGCTTTTTTCTCTGCTCGTTTCTGGTTCTTAATCTGGGCTCTAATTATAATTGTATGGCTTGTCTTCATAGTTAAACAAATCAAAAAAATTCCTGAACGTCGTAAAGCTAGAGAAAAAGAAAAAGAATTAAAAAAATACCTTCCTTAATTATAATACTATTAATAAAAACCCCTTTTAAAAAGGGGTTTTTATTTTATCTCTTAATTGAATCAATTTTAATATAAATTGCCAACAATCTCTAAATACATTAATTTTACTTTTTCTTTTTTGATAACGATTCTCCTGCCAATGCACAGGAATTTCTTTTATTTTAAACCCTGCTTTATGTGCCCAGATTACTAATTCCGTATCAAAAAACCAATAGTCATTTTCGACCTTATCTATTATCTTATCTCTTACTAAACTCCTAATGGCCTTAAATCCACATTGCAAATCAGAAAATCTATGCCCTAATAAAGCTCTAGACATGTGATTATATATGACCGAAGATACACTACGCCAATAGGGACGATTAGTTTGGGACTTAGGCAATAGTCTAGATCCTAAACTTAAATCATAATTTTGTCTAATAACCGCATCTAACAAAACTTCCAAATTTTCTAAAGAAACAGCTAAATCTACATCCATGTAAACAAAGATGTCTGCTGGACTAGATTGCCAAGCTTGCTTGACCGCCCGACCCTTACCATCTTGTTCTATTTCCATAAAAAAAACCTCCTGATACATCCGGGCTAACTCTCTAGCAATCTTAGCCGAATCATCTTTTGAACCATTAACCACAATCATTATATGCCAGTTAAAAGAAAAGTTCTTCCTCTTACAATATTCTAAGAGAGTAGCCACATTTTCAGCTAATATTTTTTCTTCGTTATATACAGGTAGACAAAATTCAATCAACATAAATTTATCTTAAAACTATATAATAAATTATACCCCAAAATGAAATAAAGTATATAAACCAAAGGCTTAATTTACTAACCACTGTATCTTTTGCAGTAGCATAACCAGCAATTAAAAATATTAATAGAAAGATTAGATACCAGGGCATAAACCAAGTAAAGCAGGTTAAATAAAAAATTGTTAAAACTATTGCTAGTATAAAATACAAATTTAACTTTATTTTCTCATATAACCAAGCTACTAAAACTAAAGCAAAAATTATAACAAACAA
>CAZIJG010000013.1:11739-17746 GCA_964539545.1 uncultured Gammaproteobacteria bacterium
GCCAATTATTTTTTAACAAAAATCCTAAACTTAAAACTACAAATAAAACTAACAAAACATCATTATGGGCATTAATGGCAAACTCAAAAAGAATAAATGGATTAAACGCATACAAATAAAAAGCTCTAATCGAGTCAAATACTTTATATACTAACCAAGCACATAGGATATTAGCGATGACCATAACCAGCTTAAACAAAAACAGGGTTAATATCAGGCTATTTCCCCCTAGCCAGGTTAATAGACCTCCTAGAGCTAAAAATATGGGTCCATAGGGGGCTGTTCTGGCTGACCACTTGTTGTTGATTTCCTTAAAAAAGCTATCGTGTTCAAAATTACTATAAGTGTCTATATAGGGGTTTACTTGATGATGAGAAATTAAACGAGATTGATAGATATAGGAGAAAGAATCATTGGACCCGGCTGGCCAGATAAACATTAATACTAAATTTAATAATATAAAAAACAAAAATAACTTCTTAAAGCTAACTTTAATCTTTTTTAGATAACTAAATCCTTTGATATAAAAAATAAGATTGAACACTAAGGCTGTCACTATCCAATAGAATACTATGTCTAAAGAATTAGTTATTTCCGCATCCCCAAGAACTGCTCGCCAAGGCTCAATAACAAAAAACCCTAAAAAAATAAAACTTAAAAGGGAATTATAAAACCAGAAATAAAAATTGTTACTTAGCTCTTTTAACATAAATCATACTAGTATCGTTATAAAAGTCTTTTTGCCAATTAACAGACGCATCCAAAAAATCATATAACTGATTGGCTTTCTGACTGTTATCTAAATGCAAAATTTTCTCTTCATACCAATTTAATCTTTCCACTTCTTTCCTACGGGGCATCAATACTAATTCAATATTATGCTCTTCTAACTTTTCAGCTACAGTTTCTTTAGCAAAAAACTCAAAATATTCTTCCAAAATAGTATGCTCCTTGTATTCTAATTGCGGCATGCGGCCATCAATAAATAATTGTTTCTCTGGCCAATTCCAAATAAAATATCCTCCCCAGCCGTAATGGTTAAAAATTCTGAGATCTTTTAACTCTGGGTCATTTTTTATAAACTCTACAGCCTCACAGGGAAAACTATCACAATAGTTATTATTAAATGGTTGACTATTAAATTTGATATCTGCCGAAAGACTGGCTAAAGTTAAAATATACACAAACAAACCAAAAACTACTACAAATCTATCATTTATCAAATTCCTTAACTTCTCTTTTTCTAAATATTGATCCAATTCTTTAAATAAATGAACAAACAACTGAACCATTAGAGGGAAAGAACCAATAAAGAACAAAGGAAAATGTCTTTTAGATTGAAAACTTAAAACCAGCAAGACTACCGAAAGAGCTAACAACCAAGAATTTAATTTTATAGGCTTATGCTTCTTTTCTAAAATAGTTATTGCCAAAAAGGCTACAAACAAAGCTAAATAGCTTAACTGCCAATAATTAATTGGTGGAGCATATTGAGGTAGCCATTCTTGGATATGAGTCAAATAAAAATTATTCTTATAACCTCCCAAAAATTCATACAACCTTAAGCCGAAAGGATTAATTAGCGTAGCTAGAAAAGATAATATGGAGAAAATGATGAAAACCCCTCCTTGAACATTGCTCATTTTTTCTTTAAAGTCCAAAAAATCTAATCTAGACCATCGATGCAATAATCTTTCAACAAGCTTAACTCCAAACCAAAATACTAAAATAATCAACCCTAGCAGAAAACTAGCATGAATATTGGCCCAAATTAAAAATAAGAAAGGAAGATAAACCAGTTTTTTCCAGTTTTTCTTTCGAGAATAAGAATCTAAAACTACTAAAAACAGTAAAAACATTAATAATCCTAGAACTTGCATTCTAACTCCAACGTGAGGCGATATGGCTATTAATCCAAAGAGTGATAAAGGAAAATAACTAAAATATAACAAAGGTGATTTATGTACAAACCGTCTTTTCAGCCAACCGAACAAAACCAGAAGAATAATTGTAAGAAATAAAGTAAAAAATAAATTCAAAACTATATAGCCATAATTATCAAAAACCGAAAAAGCTAAAAAATCCGCTAACCATTCATGATTTATCCAATTCTCTGACGCCAACGTATAATTATAAAAATTGTCTAATGACACTGTTCTTTGAGTATAAATATCGCTTCCAGCTCGCAAATGCCATCCTAAATCAGTATCTAGGTAATTAAAAGAATTACCTAGGGAAAGAGTGAAAGTTAAAATCAAAAATAAAGTGAAACAAATTAAAAATTTATAATTTATTTTGAGGAATTTAAACATAGCGATAAGTCTTTATATCCCCAGTTTAGCATAGCTTTTTTTGTTTGTCTTGCGGGCTAAAATATGGTAAAATATTTATAACTTTATTTAATTAAACTCATAAACTAGAGAGGTGGTGAATTATGAAAAAAACATTACTTAAAAATTTGCTATCGTTTGCAATGATTGCTTTGATAGTTCTACCTGTGTTTGGCTTCGCTTTTCAAGCTCAAGCTTTAGACGTAGGTCTTAATGAAGTCAACAACTCTATTGATCTAGGAAATGAAGATCCTAGAACCATTACAGCTGAGATTATCAATGTTGCGATGCTTTTCCTAGGTATCATCGCTGTAGTTATCATCTTAATGGGCGGATTCAAATGGATGACTGCTGGTGGTAACGAAGATAAGGTTGCTGAAGCTAGAAAACTAATGGGTTCTGGTGTTATCGGTCTAGTTATCGTTCTAGCTGCTTGGGGAATCGCCTCATTTATTTTAGAAAGATTGGTTACTGCTACAGCTTAGTAGAGTATTTGGTTTCTAAAATCGATTTTAGAAAGTGCGTTCCCCCACTATTATTTAATATTGGGGGAATCACTGCTTTAAATAAAAGATTAACTTGTATTTAAAGCAGTGATATAACAAAAATATGAAAAACTTTTTAAAACTCTTTATTATTTCTTTCCTTTTGTTTACCTTAGCTTTACCTGTCTTAGCGGCCCCAGATGATGGTAGTTACGGTTTAAACAAAACCTTAACTGAAAATGCCGCAAACGCTTTAAGTAAAAGCGACATCGACGGCCCAGGAGGTGCTGGTGGCTTTTTATCTGCTCAAACTGGTAGTGCCATAGGCGTTCTCTTATCATTTTTAGGAATTATCTTTCTTGTTTTAATAATATTTGGGGGCATTCAATGGATGGTTTCTTCAGGGAACGAAGAACAAGTTAAAAAAGCCAAGCAAATAATGATTTCAGCCACTATCGGGCTGGTCATTGTCTTTGCCGCCTATGCTATTACCTCATATGTGGGACAAATACTTACGACTAAATAAAAAAATAGGCTTTCAACTATTAGCTTTAGTGTTTTTATTTCAAGCTAGGGTTGCTAGAGCTTATGATTTCAATGAAAATAGTGGTTTAGATAATACTGCTGATAGTGGAGGCTACAAAGAAACTGCCTTAAACAGTGCTGGATCTATCGATATTATGATTGCTAACATTATCACCCTTGTTTTATCCTTGGTAGGTGTAGTCTTTATGTTCTTGATCATGTGGGCCGGTATTCGATGGATGTTTGCTAGCGGTAATGAAGAGCAAGTCTCTAAGGCTAAGCACACCATACGAGATTCTGTAATTGGCTTAATTATCGTATTTGGAGCCTATGCCGCAGTTTGGTTAGTGGTTTCTGCAATATCAGGAGAAGCCTATCATTCATATTTCATGAGCGCTAATAATGATTAATCTTATGTATATAGTATAAAACTCATTACAAACACTATGAAAAAAAGAATATTACAATTTACAGTTTTTCTATTTTTATTTTCTTTTGTTATGTTACCAGTTTTAGCCACTACTACTCCAAAAGGGATAGATTCTGCTTTCGACCTTGAAAATAACAAAAACTTAGATTCTACTTTAGCGAATGCGGGTTACCAACATGAAATATCTGGAGAAAAACAACTTGACAATATAATTGGTACAGTACTAACTTTAGGTTTTTCTGTTATAGGAATAGTCTTCATCATCATTATAATTGTAGCTGGTATCCAGTACATGGTTTCTTCTGGAAACCAAGAAAAAGTTAGTGAAGCCAAGAGTTCTATTAAAAGTGGTATCATCGGGCTAGTTGTAGTCTTAGCTGCTTATGCAATTAGTTGGTTTGTAATCAACCTCCTGGTTGCCGATACTTTAAAATAATATTATGAAAAAAACTTTTCTAAAAAACTTTATTTTCTTACTAATTTTAATCTCATTATTAATTTTACCTTATTTTGTTTTCGCTAAGGCTGACACTCCTACTCCTCCTGCTCCTCTAGAGAAATTGCAGTCTATTGGTAGTGGCGCCAATGGACCATTTGCTGCAGCTACTGAGTCTTCTGCTGCTGAAATTGCTGGTATAGTAGTCGGTGGCGCTCTCAGTGTTTTAGGTATTATATTTGTAATTCTAATTGTTATCGCTGGTTTCCAATTAATGAACGCCGGTGGTAATCAGGAACAAATTAGTAAGGCCAGCATAAGAATACGAACTGCTTTCATTGGTTTACTCATAGTACTAGGTTCCTATGGAATTTGGACATTTATTGAATCTAGATTAATAGGTTAATTAGTAGTTAATTTTATATGAAAAAATTGTTTATCATCAAAAAATTCTTACCTTTATTAATGTTTCTTTTTATTATCTTAACTCCATTAATTTCTCAAGCAGCCGGAAGTATAACCGTAACCCCTCAACCAAAGCAAACTGAATCGTTTAGAGTCTCATCCGGATTTGCTTCTTCTCAAGGAGAAGCTGGTTTAGCCACTATTATTGCTGGAGGAATCCAAATTATGCTAAGTCTCCTAGGCACCCTCTTCATTGTTCTAATGATTATTTCTGGTTTCAAATGGATGACTGCGGGAGGTAATGAAGAACAAGTTAAAAAAGCTCGACAGAATATAACCAGTGCTATATTTGGTCTATTTATTGTTCTAGCGGCCTATGCTGTCACCTGGTTTATCTTCTATTACATGCCTCTGACAGCCGCTGCTCCTGGAGCCGGTGGTGGAGGTAGTGGCAGTGGAGGAAGCAATAATGCTACTTGATAAAAACTTATTTGAATAAAAAAAAGCCGTTTGAATAAAACGGCTTTTTATTTTTGCAACAAAGCAAAAATAAACTCTAGTTTTTTATAACGTAGCCATTTAATTGGCTGGCTGTTATATTTAAACCTTGTACGTAGTCATCTGGTACCCATACTTGATTAGTTGGATCCACATATAATCCATGAACATACTCTGGAGTGCTTTTGTTATAGTAAAACTCTACAACATAATATCCTGGGACTAAGTCCACCACTGCTTTTCCTTCAGAAGGCAACAACACCGAAGCAACTTGTTTAACTTTTTTATAATCTAAGTTGCCGAAGTTACCCTTCTGCCACTCTGGATTTGCCCGTACTTCGTAGATCTGGGCACTGTGATGTCTATACTTATTATTATTCATCAAAAGTACTTTCATCGTACCTCCAGGGGTAAAAGCTGTAATCGAGGATTTAGTGTCTTTACCATTCACGCGAACAATCGTGCTGTATAAATAAGCTGACCCGTAAGCGCTCATGCCAGTTGATTCCACACGGTTATTAGTACTGTCTTCAACCATCCTTCCTAAATAAGTTAGCTTGTCTTTTTCTAACTTAATGATCTCTGATAAATAGAATTCATACATCATCGATGATGCATCTGGATTCTTCTTGATAACTTTGGCTTCTTTCTTTAACTCTTTCTTAAAACCTTTAATTTGGTTATCAAGAACTTTAATGATTTCTTTTTTATCGTCCAGAGAAACATCCCCGAATTCAAAACGGTGTTGGCCGAATACTGTGGCCACGCATAATACTAGTACAAAGAACAATGTGATTTTTTTCATGATTTCCTTTTTTTATGTGATTTTTATTTAATTTTCAATGAACTTAATTATATTAGTATATCATGTTATGAGGTCTTTGTCAACTATTTGGGT
>CAZIJG010000014.1:0-17288 GCA_964539545.1 uncultured Gammaproteobacteria bacterium
GATTCTTGACTGCAGCCTCCCGTAGGAGTCTGGGCAGTGTCTCAGTCCCAGTGAGACGGGTCATGCTCTCACACCCGCTATCCGTCGTCGCCTTGGTAGGCCATTACCCCACCAACAAGCTGATAGACCATAGACCCCTCTCGAAGCGCCGGAGCTTTAAACAAACAACATTAGGATGTTTGTTGTTATTGGGTATTACTCTCGCTTTCGCAAGGTTATTCCCATCTTCGAGGTAGGTTATCAATGTGTTACTCTCCCGTTTGCCAAGCTAGTAAACTAGCTTTCGACTTGCATGCCTTAGACACGCCGCCAGCGTTCATCCTGAGCCAGGATCAAACTCTCATTAAAATATAGAGAATCGAAAATCGAATGACTTCCGATGCATTAAATTTTGTAGTTACTTAGCGTCCGGATGACACTAAGATTTTGTATGTGTGTTTTTTTAGATTGATGCCTAGTAGCATCAAAAAACTCACCAAATTTAAAAGATTTAAGGAACATTTTTAACAGAGATAAAAACAGTAATATATTCATATCACTGCTTTCTTTATTCTTTCTGTTTTATAGTATATGGCTAATAATATATCATAACAAAAAGACTGTCAAGCCTTCCCCTAGAGCGATAATAAGAAAGTATGAATTTACCGTTTATCTCTTGACATCTTTTTGATTATGTGATAAGGTTAATCATTAAAAATGTTCATTATAATTTAACTTAACTTAATTCTATAACAGATGAAAACAGTAACAGCAGTATCAGTATTAGTGGCAATGTTTTTGATGACCTGTTGGTCACCAACATTTGCTCAAGGTAAAGTAAAGTTAGTAAACCAATCAGACTATAACGTTCTGGTGAAGTCAGGGGTGTTTACTAGTGAGTTTCTAACTCCCGGTGATGAAACACCGTTCATGTATGTTTCCACTAAAATAGTGGTAGCATCAATATTATATGGAAAAGGCAGTGGTCAAACTACAGAAGAAGGGGAAATCACTCTTCGTTTAACTGTGCCAACCAATTCTAATATCATTGTTTTAACTAACTCTGATATTGTAAAAGCTCCAGCTAAGAAAGCAGTGAAGTTTGAAGATTTAGAAGAAACTGTCTATGTCCAAACGGAACAGCCAGCTAACTTTACTTCTAATCCAGCCTATGTACAGGCGGTATGGGTAATTAATGCCACCAACGAGAGAATGGAAGGAAAAACCGGTGCTTTTCGTGGAATGTTATTAACGCCAACTTCAATAGCTAAAGACAGCGTGACCGGATTTTATTCAGTAGGCCCAAATCTTTTCTACGATCCCGTAATGGATGAGTTCTATGATAATAATCAGACTCTAGTAACTAATGAAGAAGTTGGGAAATTGATTAACACTCAGGGTGGTAATATAGCGCAGTTCAAAGTGCCACTTGGTCCGATTGAGGATAACTTGAAATGTGATCAAGGTGCAGATGGTATTGCCAGAGCTACTATTTTAGAAAGATTGATAACTCAGAACACTCGAGCCATTGTTATTACAGATGCCGATCTAAACAAGTATCAACTTGATGACCGCGCCCGTAAAAGAACAATGATCAATCGCTCAACTAAAGAATTTCACTTTGTGTTTGGTGAAGGTAAACAGATTTGCCCCGCTCGTCGTTCGATTAAGAAACCCGGTTTTGCTAATATTGGAAGATTGTCCTCAGGTATTTACTATTTGGAAGCAACCTTTATCAAAGGAAGCAAAATTGTTACTCGTGATGTGCTAATTATACTATCCTCAGTGGATAAGTACGTAGTAGTACATGATAATAATCTTGATGCTCCATCTTGGACAGGGCAAAAAGCTCTATAAAGGTTAAACTAGAATTAAATTTAAATGCGTCTCAATTGTAGGCGCATTTTTTCTTTTTCCAGAATTGACCAAGGCTTTTTTGTCTGTTATAATAAGGTTAGAAAAAGATAGCCTTTGAGGGCGAATTTTTGTATTTACCAACTAATTTCTAAATTATGATTATCACTTGGCAAGGACATTCTTGTTTCAAAATTCAAGATAAGATTGGTCCAGAAGGTATTACTGTAATAACAGATCCCTTTGATGAGACCATTGGTTTAAAGGTTCCTAATTGTGAAGCAGATGTTATAACAATTAGTCATGATCATTTTGATCATAATAATTCTAAGGCTCTAAGAGGTGATCCTTTTGTGATTAATATGGCAGGAGAATATGATGTTAAGGGCGTCCTAGTGGAAGGAATAGAAGGTTATCATGATGAAAAGGAAGGAAAAGATAGAGGTAAGAATATTATTTTTCGTATTGAAATCGAAGATATTAGTATTGTGCATCTAGGTGATCTAGGTCATGTTTTGACTAATAAGCAATTAGGGAAATTAGAAGGTACAGATATTTTAATGATTCCAGTGGGAGGTAAGTATACTATTGATGCTAAGAAAGCTGTGGAAGTAGTTTCTCAGTTAGAACCAAGGATAGTCATTCCGATGCATTATAAGATTCCTGGATTGAAAGTAGATATTGAAGGCGTGGAGAAATTTATTAAAGAGTTGGGCTTAATCCCGACTAAGGAGGAGAAACTAAAAATTACTAAAAAAGAACTACCAGCCGAGGATATGGAGTTGGTGGTTTTTGATTATAAAAATTAATTATTATATTATAGGTAGAGCCTATAATTAAAAAATGATATTATATGAGTAATCCTAAAAAAGAAAGAACTCTAGTTATTCTAAAACCAGACACTATTCAACGATCTATGGTGGGTGAGTTAGTTTCTAGAATTGAACGTTCAGGTTTGAAAATTACAGCCTTGAAGATGACTGTTGCCAAAGAAGAACAATGTTGGGAACATTATCAGAAAGATGATGTTTGGTTTACAGAAAAAGGTGAAATGATCATTGCCGGGTTAAAAAAAAGAGGAGAGAAAGTAGAAAAAAAAGCTATTGAATATGGTAGAGATATTATTAGAGCTTTAATATATTTCATGACTTCTAGTCCCGTTGTGCCAATGATTATTGAAGGTAATCAGGCGGTAGGTATTGTTAAAAAGTTAGTGGGAGGTACTGAGCCCCTATCTTCTGATGTGGGAACTATAAGAGGTGATTTAACAGCTGATTCCTATGAATTAGCCAATATTGATAGTCGGGCAATCAGAAATTTGATTCATTGCTCAGATAAAGCAGCAGAAGCTGAAAGAGAAATTCAACTTTGGTTTGCTAAGGATGAGATATTAGAATATAAATTAGTAGCCGAGCGCATCTTATATGATGTTAATTTAGACGGCCTAAAGGAATAAGTATGGCTAAAGCACCTAAAACTAAGACTGATAGAGATAAACAATTACTATTATGGTCAGCAGTTACTTTTTTTATTGTGTTGATCTTTGCTTTGTGGTTGATTAATTTACCTAGTTTATTAGGTTCTTCGACTATTGATGAAGGAGAGAGTGATCATAGTTTTAATTGGCATAATATTTCCGATAGATTTTCTCAGACTTGGTCAGATTTAAAGCAAGAAGTAGAAAAAGGTAAAGATTCTTTACCTGATGAATATAGTCCTGACATTTTTTCCTCTAGTACTAGCACTCCAGTTACTGCCTCCTCTACTGGACAGCAGCAATTCGAGCAACTAAAGGAAGATTTACAAGATTTAGAAGCTTCATTAAATACTAAACGAAATAATTGTCCTGAATGGATAAATTGCATGCCTAGAATCGGTGAGCCAGTAATTTGTGATATTTCTCCAGGTTGTGAAGGAATTACTCAAATAGCCTATTAAATTATATGGTGAAGAAAAAAGAAGAAGAAAATAGAGAGGTAGGAAAACTAGAACCTGCTAATGGGAAAACTAAATACGGGTTGATTAAGCCTCAACCGATTGTTGATGAAATGAGTGTTTCCTATTTAGATTACGCGATGAGCGTAATTGTCAGTCGTGCTTTGCCAGATGTTAGGGATGGTTTGAAACCAGTTCATCGTCGTATTTTATATGCCATGTGGAGCATTGGCTTAAAACCTAGCGCTAAATTTAGGAAATCAGCTACAGTAGTTGGTGAAGTGTTAGGTAAGTATCATCCCCATGGTGATTCAGCCGTATATGATTCAATGGTGAGAATGGCTCAAGATTTTTCCATGCGTTATCTATTAGTTCGTGGTCAAGGTAACTTTGGTTCCATGGATGGTGATAGGGCAGCAGCCATGCGTTATACGGAAGCTAAATTAGCTCCTATCTCTGAAGAATTACTATTAGATATAGATAAAGACACTGTAGACTTTGCACCTAACTTTGATGGTTCACATCAAGAGCCCACTGTGTTACCAGCAAGATTACCTCAGTTATTATTGAATGGTGCTATGGGTATTGCTGTAGGTATGTCTACCAATATTCCTCCTCATAATTTAATAGAAATTGGTTCAGCTATCATTCATTTAATAGAGAATCCAAACGCTAGTATTGAAGATTTATTGAAATTTGTTAAGGGGCCAGACTTTCCAACTGGAGGTATAATTTATAATCAAAAAGATATTGCTCAGGCCTATGCTACTGGTAAGGGCGGTATTGTAGTACGTGGTAGAGCGGAAATTGTTGAATCTACTTCTGGTAGTTTTAAGATTGTTATCACAGAAATGCCTTTTCAAGTAAATAAAGCAAAATTAGTAGAAAAGATTGCGGATTTAATAAAAGCTAAAAAATTGGATGGTATTAGAAATTTACGTGATGAGTCAGATAGAGATGGTGTGAGAGTAGTTATTGATCTAAAGAAAGATGCTTATCCAAAAAAGATTTTAAATAGTTTATACAAACATACTCAGTTGCAAGAAACTTTTCATGTGAACATGTTGGCCCTAGTCGGAAGAATTCAGCCAAAGGTGTTAACTTTGAAAATGATTTTAGAAGAATATATTAAACATCGTTTAGAGGTTGTAAAAAGACGTATTCAGTTTGAATTGAATAAAGCTAAAGATAGAGCCCATATATTAGAAGGTTTAATGATTGCTTTAAAAAATATTGATGCTGTGATTAAAACTATTAAAGCCTCTAAAGACAAGGAAGTGGCTAAAGTCAGTTTAATGAAGAAATTTAAACTTTCAGAAAGGCAGGCCGTGGCTATCTTAGAAATGAAGCTACAAAGTCTAGCTAATTTAGAGAGATTGAAGATTGAAAATGAGTTGAAAGAAAAACATAAACTGATTAAAGAATTAGAAGGTGTTTTAAGGTCTAAAACTAAGGTGAATAATATTATTAGGAAAGATTTAGAAGAATTGTTGGCTAAGTATGGCGATGAAAGAAGGACTCAAGTAATGGTCCGTGGAGTGCAAGATTTAGGAGTAGAGGATTTAGTCCCTAATGAGAAGATTATGGTTATGATGACCAAGGACGGATACATTAAGAGAATGGAAGCTGATACTTTCAAAGTTCAAGCTCGAGGCGGTAAAGGTGTAATTGGTTTAAGTACTAAAGCTGAGGATTCAATAGAATTCATGTTTACTACTCAAACTCATACAGATCTACTGTTCTTTACTACTAAGGGTAGAGTATTTCAATTGAAGGCCTATGAAATTCCACAGGCTTCTAGAACCGCTAAGGGAACTAATATTGTGAATTTTTTACAGTTGATGACTAATGAGCATGTAACCTCAATTTTGCCTTTAGATAAGATTGTTGATCAGAAATATCTTTTCTTTGCTACCGAGAAAGGTTTAGTAAAGAAAGTATCTTTGTCAGCTTTTTCTAATGTTAGACGTTCTGGCTTGATTGCTATTAAAATTAAAACAGAAGATAAATTGATTTGGGCTAAACCTACTAGTGGTAAGGATGAAATTATTATCATTACCGCCGCTGGACAAGCAGTTCGCTTTAAAGAAACTGATGTTAGAGAAATGGGCAGAGGGGCGGCTGGTGTTTACGGTATTCGTTTAAAGAAGGATGATTTAGTAGTTGGCATGGGAGTAGCTAGTCCAGCGGTTATTAAAACTAAGGATTATCAAGTATTAACTATCATGTCCCAAGGTTTTGGTAAGCGTACTAAATTTGAATTGTATAAAGTTCAGAAACGTGGTGGCTCAGGTATTAAGACTGCTAAAGTGACTGATAAGACAGGCAAATTAATTAGTGCTTACTTAGTGAATGCTGTTAAAGTAAAAGAAAAAGATTTAATCATAATTTCTGATAACGGACAAGTGATTCGTTTGCCTTTTACATCTATTAATAAAACTGGCCGTGATACTCAAGGTGTTAGAGTCATGCGTTTTAAAGGCGAGGGCGATAACGTGGCTGGAGTAACCTGGATATAAATGATTGGAGAAATCATTATAATTGTACTTCTATTAATAACTATTGGTTTGATAGCCAGTTTCATTTTTGGTTCCAAAAAAAATGTTTCCGAGGGAATTATGGAAGAGAGGCTAAAACAATTAGTTGAGTTAAATCGTGATTTAAAAACAGAGCTAGATAAGAAATTGTCTGAAGTCCATAAAACTAATCAAGATCAATTTGGACAAAGTGCTCAGTTGATTAGCAGTATTACAGAAAAATTGACTAAATTAGACGAAACTAATAAACAAGTTATTAATTTTTCTGGTCAGTTGCAGAATTTACAAGACATTTTGAAAAATCCTAAACACCGTGGTGTATTGGGGGAATATTATTTAGAAGAAACTTTACAGAATGTTTTGCCACCCAATTCTTATAAAATGCAGTATGGTTTTAAAGATGGTAGTATTGTAGACGCAGTGGTGTTTGTGAAAGATAAGATAATCCCAGTTGATTCAAAGTTTAGTTTAGAGAACTATGAAAGATTATTAAATTGTAAGGACAAGGAAATAAGAGTTAAACTGGAAAAACAATTTAGCCAAGATCTCAAGAATAGAATTGATGAAACAGCTAAGTATGTGAAGCCAACCGAAAAGACTTTAGAATTTGCTTTCATGTTTATTCCTTCCGAATCTATTTATTATGATTTGTTAGTAAAAAAAGTTGGTATAGCGGATATAGATTTAATTGAATATGCCTTTAAAGAAAAAAAAGTTATTATTGTTTCTCCAACTTCATTTTTAGCCTATCTTCAAACGGTTTTACAGGGCTTGAGAGCTATGCAGATTGAAGAGTCAGCAGTAGAGATTAAAAAGAATATTGAAAAATTAAGTAGGCATATAATAAGCTATGAGAACTATTTACAGAAATTAGGGAATAGTTTGTCTACTAGTGTTAATCATTATAATTTTGCTTATAAAGAATTTAAGAAAATAGATAAAGATGTAACTAAGATTACTGATAAGGAATCTAAGGTAGAGCCTTTGGAATTGGATAGGCCAAAACAGGATGATTAAAAGTATGAATAATTTATGGCCAAATGAAGACTGGGGTACTAACAAGGCGATTGTGGCAACAATTGCTTTTTTTGATATATTTTTTTATCCAATGACTGCCATGGAGGTTAGACAATATGTTCCCAAGAGAGCTGGTTTCAAAAAGATTTTAGAAAGACTGGAAAATTTAGTAAGAAAAGGTAGTTTAGAAGAAAAACAAGGTTTTTATTTTTTGCCTGGCAAGCAAAATCATGTAGTTATTAGGCAACAGAGATATAATTATACTCAAGAGAAAATTAAAATAGCTAAGCAATGGGGAAAATTATTTGCTATATTGCCAGGAGTGAAAATGGTGGCTGTGGGAAATATTATTGGTAAACATAATTTAAGCGATGCAGGAGATATAGACTTTTTCATAGTGACAACGGCTAAAAGAATTTGGTCCACGAGGTTTATTTTAGCTCTAAGCACTAAACTGTTAGGCCTGAGACCAACTTTAAAGAAACAAAGAAATAAATTATGTCTGAGTTTTTTTGTTAGTGAAAACAATTTAGATTTAGAAAGCCTGAAGTTTGATACAGATCCTTACTTCACTTATTGGTTTACCGGGTTGAGGCAGGTAGCTGGATCAGAAGAGGTGTTTAAAAAACTAAAAGAAGTTAATACTTGGCTGAAACACGATTTACCAAATTGGAAAATGTTATTAGAGGCGAAGCACTTTGAAGCTAAAGATATAAAACTGCCTTGGCTAGAAGAATGGTTTAAAAAATTACAATGGAAATTATTTCCGTCAGAAATGAAGAATTTAATTAATCAAGGGACAGAAATCATAGTCAATAATAATGTATTGAAATTACATATTAAAGACAGGCGAAAAGAATTTTTTCAAAAATATTTAGATAATTTAAAGGCCTATGAAAATAAAATTAGAGAAAATTAAGACTCTTGGTCTTTATTTATTAATGTTTATTTTGCCTTGGCAAACTAGACTGATCTTGAAAGCCGGTGATTTAAACAATAGTTATTGGGAATATGGCAGTTTTAGTCTATATCTAACCGATATATTGTTAGTTGCCTTGATTGTTGTAGCGGCTATTGGGAGTTTTAAGTTTAGTCAGTTTAAAAGTTTAAGATTGTATTGGTGTCTCCTAGCTGGTTTTGAGGCTATGATTATTATTTCTGTTTTTATAGCTATTGCTTGGCCAATTGCGCTCTACCATTATATATGGTTTATTTTGTTTGCTGGTTTAATCTGGTTAATTAGTTCTGGTAAGTATAGTAAAGAAAAATTATTTAGTTGGTTTTTGGTTGGCACAGTTTTTCAAGCTTGTTTAGCCATCATACAGTTTTTTACTCAGCAAACTTGGCCATTTAAATATTTAGGACTAGCTTCCCATGGTAGTGAAACTTTGGGGGTGGCTGTGATTGAGACTGTTTCTGGTCGTTGGCTCCGCGCTTATGGAGGTTTAGGTCATCCTAATATTTTGGGAGCACTTATGGCTATCGGTGTAGTAATGGCTACTTATTTATTATGGAAACAAGCTAATGATGTTTTTGATAAAACTCGTTTAAAAAAATCGTTGTTACTGTGGGGGGTATTGTTACTCAACTTTTTAGCTTTGTTTTTCTCATTTTCTAGAGTAGCCTGGGCAGCCGGATTTGTGGGCGTAATGATTATTTTAATAAAGCCATTATTTAATAAACAATATTTTTCTCAAGCCTCTAAAATTCTATTGTCTTTACTGCTGTTTTCGTTTATTCTTTCTAATAGTTTTGGAGCTCTAGTCGCAGCTAGATTCGATTTTGGTAATCGTTTGGAGCAAAAATCTTTATCTGAAAGAGAAACTCAGGTCTATGAAGTCAAAGATATTATAAATGATAATTTTTGGCTAGGAGTTGGTTTGGGAAATTACTCTTTGGCTTTGAGTGAGGTATATCCTGATCAACCAGCTTATCGATATCAGCCAATCCACAATAGTCCGTTATTAATTTGGGCAGAAACTGGAATAATAGGATTGGTTTTCTTTGTTCTTTTCTTCATTTATTTAGCTGGAACGGCTATTCGGCAAAAAGATAGTTTAAAGTTAGCTATTTGGGTAATGGTATTTATGATGTTGATGGCTGAGCATTGGCCAGTGTCTTTACATTTTGGTTGGTTAATGTTAGCTCTGATCTCGGGGATTATATTGCGAAGAAAAGAGTGATAGTTTAGATAATAAAGATATGAAAAAAGAGAGCTTTTTAGCTCTCTTTTTTTTATGGTTATTTTTTCACTATTTTGTAATTATCTTGTAGATATTCTAAGTCTTCCCGAAGATTATTTAGGATATCTTGGTAATCTCTTTGATTTAGCTTACGATTGTTTTTTAGGAGGTTTAGAATGGTGGCTAAAGTGCCAAAATAATCTTCTACTTTAACATGAAAGTCGGTAGAATCTGGATCATTACAGAATATACGATATTTTTTTAAGTTTATTTGTTGTTTGCTCATGTTGTTGTTTTTAATTTTTAGGTTTGAATTATATCAAGGATGTGTTAAATTTAAGATATAATTTTTATTAATTTTTATGTAATTTATGAATAATTTTACTCAAAAAAAGCTAGCTAATAAGCTAGAGATTATTAAAGTGCCAACACTAGGGACTAAGACAATCACCGCTTTAGTTATGGTTGGTACAGGATCTAGGAATGAAAGCCGTAAGTTAAATGGCTTGAGTCATTTTGTGGAACACATGATGTTTAAAGGGACTAAGAAATATCCTGATGCTCTATCTTTGGCTTCAACCTTAGATGCAGTAGGGGGTGAATTCAATGCTTTTACTTCAAAAGAGTATACAGGCTATTGGATTAAGATGAATTCAGATAAGTTAACTTTAGCTTTAGATATCTTAAGTGATATCTTGCAGAACTCTACTTTTCAACAAGAGGAAATAGATAAAGAAAGAGGTGTAATATTAGAGGAAGTTAATATGTATAGGGCTAATCCCATGATGCGAATTGAAGATGTGTTTGAAACTTGTGTTTACGGCGACAACAGTGCTGGTTGGGAAGTAATTGGTACAGTAGAAAATATTAAGAGGTTTAAAAGACGTGCGTTTGTTGATTATTGGCAGAGGCAATATGGTGCTGACAATTTACATTTAATATTATCTGGCAACTTGCCTAAGAATATAGATAGTGTAGCTAAAAAATATTTTAAGCAATTTAAACCTAATACTAAGAAAGAACCAGTTAAAATAATTTTGAAACAAAAAGAACCTCAGATTAGAGTGGAGTATAAGGAAAGTGATCAAGTTAATTTATCTATTGGAGTAAAGGCTTTCGCCGTGGAAGATAAACGAGAAGTAGTTCTTAAATTAATGCAATTGATTTTAGGAGGCTCTATGAGCTCTAGGTTATTTACTGAGATCAGAGAAAAAAGAGGTTTAGCTTATTATATTAAAGTTCAAGCTGAATTATATAGAGACTCTGGATATTTAGCTGCTGAGGCCGGCTTAAAAACTCAAGCAGTATATGAAGCTATTGAGGTTATATTGGCTGAATTTAAAAAATTAGTTAATGAACCAGTGTCAGACGAGGAGTTGAATAGAACTAGAGACATGATAAAGGGCAAGTTAGCTATTTATTTAGAAAGTTCAGATGCTGTAGCTAATTATTACGCTAAACAATCTGTGACTAGAAAAAAACTTCGTAAACCAGAGGAATTTATTGCTCAATTAGAAAAAGTTACTGCTAAAGATATCCAAAAACTAGCTAAAGAAATATTCGTTAATGATAAATTGAATTTGGCGATTATTGGTCCAATTAAGAATGATGCTAAATTAAAAAAGGTTACTCAGTTTAAGTAAACATGGATTTAGATTTGTCACATTTGAATAAAGAACAGTCTGAGGCCGTTCAACATGAGAATGGTCCACTTTTAGTAGTGGCTGGAGCTGGAACTGGTAAGACAACGGTGTTAATAAGCAGATTGCTGTATTTAATCTCAGCTAAGAAATTAACTGGCGAGGAAGTTCTATTAACCACTTTTACAGAGAAGGCAGCACGAGAACTAGAAGACCGGGCTACCAAGGAATTGCCCTATGGTTATTTTAATCTTTGGATTAACACTTTCCATGGTTTTTGTGAACGCTTATTAAAAGAGCATGGTCTAGATATCGGTTTGCCAGGGGATTTTAAACTATTAGATCAAGCTCAGCAATGGATTTTGATTCACAACAATTTAGAACAATTTGATTTAGATTATTATGCACCGCTGGGGAACTCTACTAAATTTATTCATGAGTTGGTAAAGCATTTCTCTAGACTTAAAGATGAAGATATTTGGCCTCAGGATTATTTAGACTATGTTTTAGAATTAGAGCAGAATAGTGATCAGATGCTAACTGGTTTAGATAAGGATGAACAAAATCAGGAAGTTAACCGTTTGAAGGAGTTAGCTAACGCCTACCATATATATAACAAGTTGTTACTAGAAAATTCTTTTTTAGATTTTGGCGATTTAATCATCTATACTTTAAAACTTTTTCGGGAACGACCACAAATTCTTAAACTTTATCAACAAAAATTCAAGCAGGTCATGGTGGATGAGTTCCAGGATACTAATTGGGCTCAGTATGAGTTAGTGAAAATGTTATCTAGGGGTCACGGCAATTTAACAGTGGTAGGAGACGATGACCAAAGTATTTATCGTTTTCGTGGTTCTTCAATTTTTAATATCATGCAGTTTAAAGATGATTATCCTAAAGCTAAAGAAATTGTCTTAACTAAAAATTATCGTAGCGGTCAGAATATTTTAAATCATGCTTATATTTCGATTAAAAAAAATAATCCTAATCGTTTAGAAGAGAAGATTAAGATTAGTAAGGAATTAAAATCTCAAACTGAGACTAAAGGGCAGGTTGAACATTGGCATTTACAAAATGAAGAATCTGAAACAGCTTTTGTGCGTGATAAAATACAAGAAATTTATAATAGCAATAAAAATGTTAATTGGTCAGATTTTGCTATTCTAGTGCGAGCCAATAGTAGCGCTAGTAAATTTGTTCAAGAATTGGATCGGCATGGCATTCCTAATCTCTTTGTTTCGCTGAAGGGTCTATACTATAAACCTCTAATTTTAAATGCCATTGCTTATTTTAAGTTATTAGATAATTACCATGAGTCGTCTGCGTTATTCCGAGTATTGAATTTTGACCATTTTTCCATTGGACATAAAAATATCATGGCACTGAATAGATTTGCTCGTAAAAAAACCTGGTCACTTTATGAAACTTTAGAAAATGCTCAGGTCGTACCGGAAGTAAGCGCTGAATCAATTCAAAAGATTAATCAATTATTAATTTTAATTAATAAACATAGCACATTAGCTAAGACTGAATCAGCTAGTAAGATATTTTTAGGATACGTGAAGGATTTCTCTATCATTCCCGACTTGGATAAAGACAAAGATAAGGAAAAATTTTCTTGGCTTAATCAGTTCTACAAAAAGCTTAAAAGTTTCGAAGCAGCTGATACTGATGTGAAGTTGAAGGAAGTCGTTAATCTTATTAACTTAGAATTAGAGGCTGGCGAAAGTGGTTCGTTGCAATTAGAATTTGAAGATCCCGATGTGGTGAAGGTGATGACCGTGCATTCAGCCAAGGGCTTAGAATTTAAATATGTTTTTGTCTGTACTTTAGTTGATAAACGTTTTCCCACTATTAATCGTACTGATAAGATTCAGATTCCCGATGAGTTAGTAAAAGAAGCAATTTCTTCTGATAAGAATTTTCATATAGAAGAGGAACGTCGTTTATTCTATGTAGCTATTACTCGGGCTAAGGAACATCTTTATTTAACTAGTGCTAAAGATTATGGTGGTAAATTAGAAAAGAAACCCTCACCTTTTATTGCCGAGATGGAGTTAACAGCTAGAGAAACCTTTGGTGTAGAAAACCAGACTATGAATGAGTTAGAAAAAGATTTGGATAAACAAAAAGATAAACTCAAGGTTAAAAAAACTATTTACAGTCTGCCGGGGAAATTTTCTTTCTCTCAGTTGGAAGCCTACTCTAAGTGTCCTTGGCAATACCTGTTCTCTTTCATTCTTAGGGTGCCTATTCCAGATAAAGCTAGTCTGTCTTTTGGTAAGACTTTGCATAATACTCTTTATGATTATTTACAACCGTTGGCTGCTCGTACCGGACTACAGGGAGATTTATTTGGCGGAGAAGATAATAATGACATTGATTTAAGTGAGAAGAAATTATTAGCCTTGTATCAGGAAAAATGGCTAGATGGTGGCTATAGAAATAAGAAGGAGAAAGAAGATTACTTTAAGAAGGGGAAAGAGATTGTTAAAAGTTTTTCTCAGATGATGCAAACAGAGAAGCCAGAACCAGTCTATTTAGAAAAAGATTTTAGTTTTAAGTTGCAAGAATTTATGATTAAGGGGGCTATTGATAGGATAGATAAATTATCCGATGGCACTATCGAAGTAATTGATTATAAAACCGGTAAACCAAAGGATAAATTAGACAAGAAGTCTAAACGACAGCTAATGATTTATCAATTAGCCTTGCAGAGCATTGAAGAATTTAAGGATTTTAAGATTTCTAAGCTCAGCTATCTTTATTTAAATAATAATCAATTAGTTTCTTTTGTGGCTGCTCCTAAAGATCTAGAAAAACTTGAACAAGAACTCTTGGCAGAGATGAAAGAAATTACTACTTTAAATTTTACACCAAAGCCCAGTGCCTTAGTTTGTGGCAACTGTGATTTTAATGGTATTTGTGAATTTAGGAAATTTTAGCGACAATGTAACATATGGTGAAAGTTAAACATAATTATTACGAAAATCAAATTATTGATATGGGCCACTGACACATGTTACCTTTGGATGGTGAAAATTGGAATACGGATATTACTACTAAGCATTTTTACAGGGTATTTGGTGTTTATATAGGAATCTTGGTTTTACATGATTTAGATAGAGAAATTGAATACTCATATCTTCCTCAATATTATTTTGACCAGTTATATAAAAGAATAGATGAAATTAAGGGGCGAAACTACAAAGCCTTGGAAAAAATCTTAAAACGTTTTTACCCTCTGAAGATTAAAGCTAAGAGAGAAATTCCTAAATTGACTGTCAAAAATTTCAAGACATTAACCAATAAACAATTAGCTTCTATTTTCAAAAAGAATCGGTCTTGGGCTCATTTAATAACAACCTATGATCAATTCGGCTGGACAGCGGAAAATTATTGGGAGCCATACATGGACAATGTTTTGGCGAATAAATTAGGAATTGAGAAAGACTCCAATGAATATCATCGAGTGTTGTTTGCTCTGACAAAACCAGCAGAAATTTCCACTACTTTAGAAGAGAAACGGGATTCTATCTTAGAAGCTTGGAAAATAAAAACTAAAAAGAAAACTATAAAATAGGCAAGCGCATATTTAGCTAAAAAATATGGTTGGATGCCTGTTTTTGCTTTTGGTATCCCCTGGGATCAGGAATATTATATTGGACAATTAGAAGTTCTAACTAAACAGAGGATAGACAAGTTAGATAAAGAATATAAGCGATTAAAATATTATACAAAAAATCAACAAGCAGATATTGCTCAGCTAAGAAAAAAATATAAGATTACAGTTCGAGATTTGCAGCTTTTTATTGATTTTGGTTTAGCTCTAGACGTCCGTAACGAAGCTGAATATCTAGTTAGTCTAGCCGGTTTTTATGCTATGCCTATATATAGAGAGATTGCTCGTCGTTTATACATATCTACTACTCAATTGCGAAAATTGGTTCAAGACGAGATTGTTAAAGCATTGGCAGGAGAAGTGATTGTTCAGAATATCCTAAATAAGCGAGGAAAGATATTTGGTTGGGGAGCTAATCCTAAAATGGATAAAAAGATTGATTTTAGTGATCAAGAATCGGAGAAATTACTTAGTTATTTAAATAAAAAGGCTGTTAGTATACAGGGGCACGATGAAAGCCAAGGTAAATGTGCCAGTTTGGGTAAAGTAATTGGTAGGGTGAAAATTGTAAACTCTCCGCAAGAGAATGATAAAGTAAAAAAGGGTGATATTTTAGTTTGTCACGTTACCACCGTAGATTATTTACCAGCTATGAAGATAGCGGCTGGCTTTGTGACTGAAATTGGCAGCTTAACTTGTCACGCGGCGGTAGTGGCACGAGAATTTGGCGTGCCTTGTGTAGTTTCTTTAAAGAATGCTACTAAGAATTTCAAAGATAATGACAAGGTAGAGTTAGATGCGGATAAAGGTACATTGCGAAAAGTTAAATAGTTGACAATTGATATAAAACAAGATAAAGTATTTTGATAGTTAATTTTGTTCTTTAAATCAAAAAATTTTCGTATAATGATAGATCAATTCATTGAAAATATTTCTGTTTATCCAGAAATAGGTGTTAAAAAAGTAAGTAAAGGGTTTATTAGCGGCGTTATTTATACAGAAGACAGAAATATTAAATATAGAATTTCCTGGGACAATGGATATGTGTTTTTAAGATTATCTGAAGAGACCAGTTATCTTAGAGATTTATTGGCGCAACAACTTAAGCGCCCCTGTATTAAGGTTGTCCACAGAAATCTGTATTGCAAAACATTTTTGTTTGCCTGGCATAACAAGCCCTCTGAACGTAAAAAGTTCAAAGACGCTATTATTTCGTCGATAATGAATAAAGGTTTGTTTACACGATATTTTGGGTATCAGGAAGTTATCCAATTAGTTGCGTAATACAACATCTATAGTCAAAGCATGCTGTTACAGTGTGCTTTTTTTTGTTTGCAGAGAATCAATTGTATTGTTATGGTATTATAATAATGTATAATATAAATATGAGTGAACATGAACGAATAATTAGCAGTAAAGAAAGTCAGAGCGACCAAGCTTTAGACAATACTTTGCGTCCGCAAACTTTTTCAGAATATGTTGGGCAAGAAAAGATTAAAGAAAATTTAAAAATTAGTATTGAAGCGGCTAGGCAAAGAAAGGAAACCATAGAGCATGTCTTGTTGTATGGTGCTCCTGGTTTGGGCAAAACTACCCTAGCTCATGTGATAGCCAAGGAAAGTGGAGCTAATCTAAGAGTTACTTCTGGTCCAGCGATTGAGAAGGGCGGAGATTTAGCTGCTATCCTGACCAATTTAAATGAAAATGATATTTTGTTTATTGATGAAATTCATCGTTTACAAAAAAGCATTGAAGAAATCTTATATCCAGCTATGGAAGATTATGCTTTAGATATTATTATGGGGAAAGGACCATCAGCTAGAACTTTACGATTAGATTTACCCAAATTTACTATTATTGGGGCAACCACCAAAGCTAGTTCTTTATCGGCTCCGCTAAGAGATCGTTTTGGGATTGTTCATCATTTAAATTTTTATGAAGAAACAGACATTAAAAAAATAATTCATCGTAGCGCCAAATTATTATCTACTGATATAGATGATCATTCTTGCGAGGCCATTGCTAAGCGATCTCGACGTACTCCTAGAGTAGCGAATAGATTATTAAAAAGAGTGAGAGACTATTGCCAAGTTAAGGGCACTGGACAAATTGACAAGGTTGGATGTCAAAACTCTTTTAACATGTTAGAAGTAGATGAATTGGGTTTAGATTGGATTGATAGAAATATTATGGAAACTATTGTCACTAAATTTGGTGGTGGTCCAGTTGGATTAAATACTTTAGCAGCTTCTACCGGAGAAGAGATGAGTACTATTGAAGATGTTTATGAACCATATTTAATGCGATTAGGCTTTATAGAGCGTTCTCCTCGGGGACGCATGGTTACAGCTTCGGGTTATAAACATTTAGGCTTAACCAATAATCAAGAAAGATTGGTATGAAAATAAAAGATTTTGATTATTATTTACCAAAAAATTTAATTGCTCAGAAACCAGTAAGACCGCGAGATCATTCGCGGCTTTTAGTTTTAAACAAGGAAACTGGCAAAACTGAGCAT
>CAZIJG010000015.1:0-16916 GCA_964539545.1 uncultured Gammaproteobacteria bacterium
CCAACGGCCATTACTATCATAATCATTGGCTCTAGAATAGTAGTTAAATTAGCTAAGGTATTATTAATCTCTTTACTATAAAAATCCGTTATAGTATCTAATGTCTCATCTAACTTACCTGCCTTTTCACCAATAGACATCATTTGAGATACCATGTTAGGGATCTCTGGAGCTTTTTCAAATACTGAAACAATAGAATTACCATCACTAACTGACTTTAGAGTATCATATATCAATCCTTGATATATTCTATTTCTAACCACCTTAGCAGAAATGTCTAAACTCTTAGTAATATTAACACCACCTTTAAGCAGGGTGCTTAATGATCTAGTAAACCTTACTAAATATATTAAACGAAATAGATTGCCAAAGACTGGTAATTTAATTTTAACATAATCTAGTTGCTTCTCCCCAGCTTTAGTTTTAAAATAGTATTTAAGACCGAAAAAAGCAGCAACCAGAGACACTAATATGAATAAAATATATTTTTCCATAAAACTAGCCGTGGCCATTACTATTCTAGTAGACCAAGGTAATGCTGTCCCTGTTTCAGTCAATATAGCCGTTAATTCTGGAATCACAAATATCATCATAACGACACCAACAATTAATAAACCACCTACAATAAAAGCTGGATAGATCATAGCATTTTTAATCTTAGCAACCATGTCATAGCTTTGTTCTACTTCATCAGCTAAGTAAGTTAGCACTTCGTCTAATTTACCAGAAGTTTCACCAGAGCGAATAATATTAATATAGAATTCAGAAAAAATACTTTTCTTTTTAGCCATAGCATCGGACAAAAGTGCTCCACTGTCTACATCATAGGCAATCTCTGAAATCATTTTCTGCAAAGAAATATTATCAGTTTGATCAACCAGGGTCGTTAAAGATTCTACAATAGTAACATTAGCGGTAATCATTACAGAAAATTGTCTGAAAAATATAACTAGATCTTTTCCTTTTATTCGATTAATCGCCAATAACAACTTTGATTCAAAATTATTGGTAATGTCGGTCAATTTTAAAACTGACCAATCCTTTTTATATAATTTATGACTAGCTTCAGTTTCATTAAAAGCAACTATATTTCCTCGAACTATCCTTCCCTTTAAACTATCTTTAGCTTTATATTTATAAATTGGCATATTAAGATTGGGTTACACGTAATACTTCATCCATACTAGTAATCCCTTTTAAGATTTTAATAAATCCGTCTTGTTTTATAGAAACAAACTTTTGACTCTCGCGTACTTGTTTAATGGTAATATTTTGATCTCCTTTCTCAATTAGTCTTTGAATTGATTCTACCACTTCCAAAGCCTCGGTAATTGCTACTCGGCCATTATAGCCGGTATTATCACAACGAGAACAACCAACCGCTTCATAAATTTTCATATCTTTTAAACCCTCTATTTTATGCTTTTCGTCCATTTCTTCTTCCCATGTTCCGGGTGGCAAATCTGCAAACGTCGCTTGAAAATCTTTCGCTATGATCTCAGACATTTTTACAGCCTTACGACAATGATAACATAATTTTCTGCCTAATCTTTGAGCTACAGCCAATCTTAGGGTTGAAGCTAATAAAAATGGCTCAATATCCATATCTAACAAACGCATAACTGTACCAATGGCATCATTGGTATGCAAAGTAGACAACACGAAGTGACCAGTCAAACCAGCATGCACCGCTAATTCACCGGTTTCTTCATCACGAATTTCTCCCACCATGATAATATCTGGATCCTGACGCAAAAAGGATCTTAAACCGCTAGCAAAAGTATAACCAATTTTTGGTCTAACTTGAGATTGATTAATTCCCTTTAATTGATACTCAACCGGATCTTCTAGAGTAGAGATATTTACTCCTTCTTTATTTAATAAACGTAATATGGCATACAACGTAGTAGTCTTACCAGAACCAGTTGGTCCAGTTACCAATAGAATACCGTTAGTCTTTTTTATAGTCCGTTTAATTACCCGTAAATTATGTTTATTAAATCCTAATTCATTTAATTTAACTTTAGTAGTGGCATTATCTAAAATACGCATTACCACTTTCTCATGTTTACCAACCGGTAAAGTTGAAACACGAAAATCTATTTGACGACCATCAATAATTAAACGAATACGGCCATCTTGAGGAACACGAGTTTCATCTAATTTCAAACGGGCCAACACTTTAATACGAGCGGCCACCGCATTATGAATATGTTTAGGTAAAACTAAAGAAGTGTGTAGAATACCATCAATACGATAACGAATACGACTTTCATTCTCAAAAGGCTCGATATGAATATCACTAGCTCTACCCTCCACAGCATGACGGATAATAACAGCCACAATCTTAGCTACTGGAGCACTGTTAATATCATCCGGATTAGTTAGCTCATTCTCATCTTCGTTTATTTGTAAAAAGTCCTCGCCTTCTTCTTTAGCCTTGATCTCCAAAGCGCTAGAAATTTCTTCTTCAATCTTCTGATATTGTTTAAAAACTTTATCAAAACTACTTCTAGAAATCAAATAATAATTAATCTTTACGTCAGACCCCTTAGCTAAAAAGTTAATTGCCTCCATGGCTTTTGGATTGGGGTTTAACAACCCAATATCAACCCGCTTTAAAGCTCTTTGAAAGCAAATGGCCGAATAGGTCTTGGCAATATCCTCACTAATAAAATTCAAAGTTTCTTCAACCACATTAGAACTTAATAAGTTCTTGTAAGGCAGCCCGGAAACTTCAGCGTTATATTCTGTTAATTTTTCTTCATCTAGAACTTTGTCCTGTAACATTACCTTAATTAAATCAACTCTCTTCCCTTTTATCAGGGATGAGAGCTCAGTAAACTTCTTTTCTGAAATAACGTCTTTAGCTAACAATAAGTCCAAGAGTTGTTGTTGTTTTAAAGTCATATATAAATTATTCAAAAATTATTTGTTTTAAGAATCTAGAAGAAGAAGTACTTACTCCAGCTTCTCCTGTCTTATTCAAAAACTCTGCTGGCACTTGGTCTTCCAGCCGTTTAAATTTAGTCCTCATTAGAAAACCCATATCCAATATATCTGACTCCTTAATATCTGACAATGGAGGTGTTTGCTCACCTAACAGTATCTTATTTTGATCTATAATTTTCTCTTGAAGTCTCTCAGCTAAATTTTCCTTAAATATCATTAAGAAGCCTCCACTGGCGACTATTAGAATCAGAAATATTACTAGTGTATAACGATTCCCTTTCATATTTATAAATTTAGATAATAAGTAATAAAATCTATCTCCACAGACTCAGTCTCTGGATTAAATCCAACATTATATATATCTATTAATTTCAAATTATTCTCTAAAATATAAATTAAATTCTTTAAACCAGCATAGTCAACTAAACTGGTAGCCATGGTTCCTTTAATATATCCTATACTACGTGGTAACTTTTGCAGCAGTAATTCTTCTGTACTTATTTCCTCAGCGGCTCTTCTTAGATCAACTATTTCTTCTTTATCTTTATGAAATTCTAAAGAATTAAGAACATAGCCGTTTTGAGGAATGATATAACCAAGTTCAATAAACAATTGTTCTTTAATATATTCTAAAGGTAAAATATTTTCTACTTTTTGTCTCTCTCCGACTGAGATCTTTTCATAAACAGAAACTAATTTTTTATAATTATTTAATTTATTCCACTGTTCTACATAAACATCTTCTTGATTAGCCAGATTTCCTTTAATAATTGTTAAAGTTTCTTGGTACTTAGGAATGATAACCAAGAAAAAAGATCCGACCAAAATAACAAAGACTACAAAAATGATAATTAATCTGAAATACTTATTTAGGAAAACATTAATCCGACTAACACGTTTAATCTTAGGCGCATCTACCTCCATATTTTCCTTAGCAATGGAGTGCGTTTGATTTAAATTATTAGATTGATTTTCAGCCATACAAAATTATTTGTTAAATACTTCTGGATTCAATTCCAATTGAATATTAAAATCTACATCACCAATAATATCGTCATCGCCCATCTGAGCCTCACCAGAGTCAACTTTAGCTGAAACAGTATATTCATCCACTAAGAATTTTTGCACTTGACGACCAACATCAGGAAATGATTCTGCAGTAGCCTGCAAAGTATAGACACCAGAAATATCTCCACTAAAATTACTATATTTTACTTCATCCATAGTTACCCCCTCTAAGTAATCAAATAAATTAGACCAATAAATATGGTTATCTAATAAATAATTAACTTGAGATAATTTTCCTTTAAATGCTAGGGCTTCGTCTGCTTTATCTTTAATATCTCTAATCTCTTGATTTAAAGTAATAAAATTATTACTAGAATACTCTACCTGACCCTGACTACGATCCTGCCACCAAGCTAAAGCTAAATAAATCTCTCCTATTAACAAAAAGCTTAAAAATGCAAAAATGATTAATAAAGCTAAATTCTTATACCAATCAAAAAATACACTGATTTGATCCTTAATCAAATTTATTTCTAGAATTTTTGGATTAGCCAAGTCCATACGGTCAATACTTTTTTGAGGCTCAGGAGCTTTTTTTTCTTTTTTAACTTTCTTTTTTCTATTTTCGTTCTTTTTATTCTTACCATTTTCTTTATTCACCTCTTTAACAAAAGCCTGCTTAACTGGTTCCGGCTTAGATTGCTTAACATCTTCTTTCTTGGCTCGCTTTAATTCCTTAGTTTTTTGCTTAGCTAATTTTTTTTCTTTTTTCAATCTCTTTTTCTCAGCTTTTTTTTCTTTTTTAACTTCATCGTTATTCCCCTGAACTACAGTTTCTTGATTTTTCTCCCCTGACATCGCTTTCATATCAGCTGGATTCAAAAAATCAGTAGCATCAGCTAATTTTGGTTGTTTTATTTTTTTATTGGAGAAAAATCCCATGATATATAATTTTAATTATCTATTTCTCTCATGGCCAACCCAACAGCTACTGCTAACTTCGGCCCTAATTGCTTTAAGACTGGTTTCATCTCAACTGGATAATATACTCTAGACCAAGGATCACCAATAATAACTTTAACGTTTAATTGTTCTTCTAAGTATTCGGAAAAATTGAATAATAAAGAACTACCACCAGATAAAATAACTTTTTCCAGTTTTTCTTGATAATTGTTCTTAAAAAATTCCAACATGTATTCTATCTCATTAACAATTGGGGTGATTGCTTTCAAAACTACTTCTGGCATTTTGCCACCACCCGATAGGCTTAGGTCATATTTCATTTGTTCCGCCTCTTCAAAAGTAATGGACATCGTCTCCATTAAAGCCTTAGTTATGGTTGAGCCACTAATATCGATACTACGATTAATTACTGGAATACTATTACGGACAATAGAGATGTCCGTGCTATTAGCACCAATCTCAGCAATCATGACTGATGATTTATCATTACCTAACAAAGATCGGGTTAGAGAAAAGGTTTCAGTTTCTAAACTAGCTAAAGTTAACTTGGCCTTAGAAAATACTTCAATATATTTCCTAACCAATTTTTTAGGAGATCCAGTTAAAAATACTTTAACGTTATTTTTGTCCTTACCATCCTTATCACCACTACTTGGTAGAACTTTCCAATCTATAACCATTTCTTCTAAAGGCAACGGTATAACTTTCTTAGCTTCCTCATGAATAGCTTCGGGCATGCTCTTCTTATCTAAGTTATATAGATTTATTACTGAAGAAAACACAGCAAAAGTAGGCAGAGAGGCAGTCGCTCGACCACAAGTAATCCCTACCTCACTTTTAATCTTATTAATAGCTTTAGATAAGTATTCTGTATTATCTACAGCACTAAATTTAATTCCCAGATCCTCACTAAATCCGTAATTGGAAAGAATAATCTTTTTATTCTTTTTCTTAAGTTCAACCATCTTTAAGGAAGAATCGCCAATATCAATTCCCAGATAAGTGTTTTCCGAAGAAGAAAATATTCCCATATTTTTATATCAAATTAATAACATTACCCAAACAATCTTCGCCTAGCAGTGAAGATTGATTGAATTAAGCTCTTTAATATTATATAATATTTACAGGTATCCAACAAGCAAATTTTATACATATTTATTATATCATAACCATTGACAAAAATGAATTTTTTAAAACGTTATAAGAAGTTATTTTTAGTAATTTTATTCATTCTAATAATTATCCTTTTTGCTACTTTGCTTTGGCGAACTTTTTTCGTCCCCCTAACACCTCAGATTTCTACTCCAGAAGAAACTCTGGGCACGATTGGTGGTCTACCCGAAGCTGGTATCGGAGATTTTGATACTACTGACGGGCAGGATCCACAACAGTTATCAGGAGAGTCTGATTATCCAGAAGAACAAACTCCTGAAGCTGGTCTCGAAGATAGAGAACCTTCTTCAGTCGCTAACGGCAGTCTAACTCAAATAACTTCTATATCGGGTAGTGCAACCATCGGTGCAACCATTAGCAAAAATGGTGATAACGTTCAATATTACGATCCACACACCGGATTATTTCATCGTATAGATAGCCAAGGAAATGTTTATGCTCTAAGTGATAGAGTTTTTCATAGCGTAGAAAATGTATCTTGGTCTCCAGACAAAGAAAAAGCAATTTTAGAATATCCAGATGGCTCAAATATTATTTATGACTTCGAGACACAAACCCAAGTCACTCTACCAAAACATTGGGAAGACTTTGGCTTTTCTCCCCAAAGTGATCAGGTTGTTGCTAAGAGTTTAGGTTTAGATCCAGAGAATCGTTATCTAATCACTTCTGGAGTAGATGGTTCTACTATTAAGGCTATTGAATATATTGGTAATAATGACGACACAGTTTATCCTACTTGGTCACCTAATAATCAAGTAGCGGCCATCTATACTGAAGGATTAGACTTTGATCGCCAAGAGATGTTCTTTATTGGCTTCAACGGTGAAAATTTCAAATCAGCTACTATTGAAGGCCGTGGACTACAAGCTCAATGGTCTGAAGATGGTGATCGTTTGTTATATAGTGTCTACAATAGTCATAGTAATTTAATGCCTCAACTATGGATAGTAAATAGCCAGGGTGATGATATTGGAGCCAACAGAACTAATCTAAATGTTCAAACCTGGGCTGACAAATGTAACTTTAGTAATGATCGCTATATTTACTGCGCCGTGCCTGAAGATCTGCCAGAAGGATCCGGCCTATTTCCAGAGCTAGCTTTAAGAACTAAAGATAATCTATATAAAATAGATAGTTACACCGGTACTAAAACTCTAATAGCTATTCCTAATGGATATTACAACATTTCAAACCTCATCATCACCGATGATGAATCCGAGCTCTACTTTACAGACGAGGGTGATCAGGAAGTTTATCAAATTAAACTAAAATAAAATTGTATAACAAAACACCTCCAGTTGGAGGTGTTTTTATTTTATCTAATTCTATTAGGCACTTCTCTTCTTGAAATGACCCTTCTTTTTCTTTCCTCTCTCAGCACTAAACAATAAATTTACTTTTGCAAAAGCTGTCTTAGGATCTTTACCTTGCCAAAAGTTATCTGGATCTAAATGATAATAATACATACCTTTTGGTAAATTTTCACTTAGGGCAATCAATTTCAGTTTATTACCGCTCTTAGTTTTCTCCGTAAAGGTTAATTGTCTCTTCCCTTTAAAATTATGCTCAAAAAATCTAGTTCTTGGCACCTTTCTATATTCAGCATATTCTTGAGCTCCATCTAAAATTTGTTGTTCAGTTAAAACTTCGTTAGCTTTGTTAGCAAAAGTTGGTTGTTCAGCCTCAGACTGCTTAGTCATCCAATTGTAACAACTTTCTAATAACTTTAACTCTTCTGTAGTATACTCTGGTTTTCCTTTCATTAATTCTCTACGTTCATCTTTAGCTGTTTTTTCTTTTTCAGGTTTTTCTTGCTTAGATCTAGCCATGATAGCCTCTATTTCTCTTTGGGCTTGACCAACTTTAGTATTAAACTGATTCAATTCATTCACACTCCTTCTGAGCGCACTTCTATCATTTACTTTATTCTTATGTTCTTTGGGATCAGTAACGAAGTCCTGTCTTGATTGATCAATCTCATCTTTATTACCTTCTTTAGCACGAAATTCGCTAAGAACATCAAAAAGTTCACTTAATCTTTCAAGATCATCATCAGATAATCTAGCTCTTTCTTCAGAAGTTAGAGGTAGTCCGTCTGGACTTTCAGCCACAACCCTATCACGATAAAAACCTGCTAATTCTGCAACTTCCGTTTCATTTTTTAATGGAGAAACTTTAACATTTCCATTTAAATAAGCATCACATTTTTTTGCCCAATCATTTAATTCCCACTCTTCTTCGAATCCATATTTATCCATTAACTCTTGCATTTCTGGTTCTAACTCATTTTCATCAACTATTTCTTGAAAATAATAGTTTTCCATTTTAGAGTCTGCGAATCCTGATTCATTATAGTAATTTTCTTTATCAACTACGTCCCAACCAGTGTCAGATCGTGGTCCAAAATCAGTTTTTAGTTTTTCCCTATACTTATAATCATCTTTATCTGCGCCAATGTGCCCAATTGATTCTCCACTTTTATTGAGTTTCATATTATTTATTTAATTATATTATTTTTTATTATATCATAAAAAAATATCTTTAACATCTTAATCTATCATTAATATCCTACTTTGTCAAGACTATTTGTTGACAGAAATGCCCAGAAATTATAATATTATCAATCAATTGTTATTTTAAAATCTAGTTAATGAAAATGAGGAAAAAAATACCTCGAGGTTCTGTTATAAAAATATTAAATACCCCTCTTAATGAATTGGGATTGTCAGTGGCATTAACAGGCTCCCTCAAGGCTTTAGAATTAACAAGCTTATCAGAGGCAAAAATTCTGATTGAAGAAAATCCGAAAAAAATTAAAGATAAACTAGGCCTTAATAGCCTGGTAGAAATCAAGAGAATCTTTAATAAAAATGGAATAAAATTACCTCAAAATTTCTGAAAAACAAAAAAAGACGTTATATTTATTAACGTCTTTCTTTTATATATCAAATTAGGAGTAAAGACTTAATTTTATTACTTGGCCATTTTCATCTGTAATCTCATCCAACGTAATCTTTTCATTAGTAAATTTCTCATTTACCTCTGCTATTTTAGAAATATATGATTCTTGTTTCTCCTCTTGTCCTTTTATAAGTTCACCCAGATGCTTTTTGCTAGCTTTGGTTGGAGCCTGTAGTTGACGCAGATGGAGTTTAGCTAAATGTCCTTCTACCTTCTTCAGATTAGACTTATAGATTGAGGTCTTTTTTTCCATAATCTGATTAAATTGATTTTGCACAACCTCCAATGAGACTTCTAGACTTTCATCTTCATTTAAATGAAAAGCAAATCTTACCTTTACATTATTAGGTAGAGCAGCTAATTGTTTTAAATCTTCAGCTGAGAACTGCTGTAAAGCTTCATCTGTATTAACTAATATTAAAGTTTTTTCATTATCTTTAATTTCCGATCTAACTTGTTCCCAGGCAGCAATCGGCACCTGAACGGAATGTTCTTTATTACTTCCGCTACCAATATTCTTCATAATTTCGTCCTCTACGCCAGTGGAATTTTGAAGTTTATCAATACTCTTTAACTCATCGGAATAATGACCAATAAATAAATTGACATTAGCTAGGTCCTCTTGTTGAGCATTAATTTCATCGCTCAATTTTTGCTTATCATTACGCATTGAAGGACTATCATCTAATAAAAGAATAATATTTTTATAGTCAGAGAACCTCCTAACTAACTCTAACTTACTAGAAGTAATTAATTCGCCTGGTCTTGGTTCAATGGCCATGCCCTCTGATGGAATAATACCTAACTTTGCTAATTTCGTTACTAGGATCTCTGCTCTAAATTCAGAAACACGATTTTCAGATAATAATTCTGCATATTTATCTGGATCATTTTCTTTTAGATCTTTCACCTCTTCAGCGGTATAATTTTCTCCAGTACTAGGATTAATTACGTCTATAATTAGTTTTTCTCCAACACGATCACTGTGTTCAGAGGCAATCTCATTGCCAATAACCTTTCCTTTTAAAGCTTCTATCTGCTCATCGCTTAAAGACTCAAAATCATATTCAGACAATATCTCTTGTAATATTTCTATTACAGATTGACCACGAGCTTCGGCTAGAGCCTCATTGCCCTTCTCTCCCCAGGCATTAGTTTGCCTTTCATCACAAGAACTAAATACTTGCCAATCAGCTGCAATAGCTACGTCAAAATTATCTTCATTAATATTATCTAAAAAATTAATAAACTGATCTGTGATCTCTTTTTTATATTGTTCGGCTAAATCTGCCTTATCTGTCTCATAATTTACATCAAAATCCATTTTCACTAATTCGAAATTTGAACTTCCAGTCATTCCTGCCATCTCTATTTCAGAAGGATTATAGATAGTCTTATCTGTCTCTGCCTCTTCTTTTATAGGATCGACCGTTTCTGTCTTTTTAGAGATACCCCCGGGATTAAGATCAGTCTTTGCCTCAGCCAAAGAAACCGTGCTGACACTCATTAAGGCAGCTACGGCTGCCATTTTAATAGATTTTTTATTAGCAATGTTTTTAATTTTTTCTAACATATTAAATTATTATAATTTTATTATCATTCTTATATACTAACACATTTTTATCATTACGTCAATAATCCCTAACTAGACTTTAGGCTAAACGGATTAAAGTTAGTTTGGCGATCATAGTGATCCTCTTGTTCTTTCTTCTTTAGAAACCTAATTACTCTATAAGTTAGTGGGGTAAATAATATTTCTATTGCGGTCTTAAAAATATAATTAGAAACTATTAATGTGATCAACAAGTAAGTTGGCAAAATGCCCCAAAAAGCAATGATAATGAATAAGAAAGAATCAACTAACTGACCAACTAAAGTTGAGCCGATAGTTCTGGCCCATAGCATCTTTCCCTTAGTCATAATTTTCATTTTAGCTAAAGTGAAAGAATTGAAGAATTCACCGAATAAATAAGCAACTAAGCTGGCGACCACAATACGAGGAGTTAAACCTAGTATTTTATTATAGGCATCTTGATTTTCCCAATCAGCCGCAGCTGGCAAGACACCAACCACAATAAATACTAAAGACATAACCAAGGCTGATATAAAACCTAACCAAATAACCTGTTTAGTTCTTTTATAGCCATAAACTTCTGTTAAAATATCACCAAAAATATAACTTAGAGGAAACAACAATGTTCCACCATCAAATACAAACCACCTCAGGTCTATAATCTTAGCTGAAGCCACGTTAGATATCAAAAGTACTGCTACAAAAAAGACACTTATGGGAGTTAAGTATTTATAGCTTTTCTGCATAACTTTATTAAAAAAATATTAATATTAAAGATTATATTGAAATGTATTAAAGATATGAGTTTCTTTTAAACTTAAACCCTCTGCTAGTAATATCAATTCTGAATTGCCAAAACTAAAGAAAGTTAATGCCTGTTTCCAATCAATATCATAATATACTGCATATAACATTTTTCCGAAATCACCATGGGTAACTAGTAAAATACTCTGATTATGATGACTATCTTGAATAAACTTTAAAGTCTCCTTAGCCCTAAAAATTACTTGAGGAAAAGTTTCAGCCCCTTCCGCTGAAAGAAAATATGTACCGTTCTCCGTCTTTAGAATATTAGGGGCACATAAAGCCTCCATATTTTTTATAGGTTTACCTGCCATTACGCCAAAATCGCGTTCAATAATTAGATTTAGTTCCTCGGATTCACTAATTTTCAAATCTCCTGTAATTTTTTGAGCTGTTTGGCTAGTTCGCAACAAGGGAGAATGGTATATTTTATCAAATCTAAGATCAGCTTCTTTTATCTTTTTAGATACCTCTTCTACCTGCCTAAAACCAATTTCAGTCAATGCTTTATTACGATGCCCATTTAAAAGTCCTTTAGCATTATCCTCATCTTGACCATGTCTAATTAAATAAATTTTATTCATTTTGATAACTTATACTTATAAACCTCATTCTACCATTAAACCCTATTTATAAAAACCCTACAAACATATAAAAAACAAGGCTTTAACCTCGCTTTATTCTAACATACAGAGGTAAATGAAGTATAATCAAACTTTTCCAATATATCTCTACAATTATATCTCTACAATTTCTCAAATAACTCCATAGCCTGAATAACCTCTTCTTTTATTCCATCGATACAATCATATTCATTCACTTCTTCTTTATTAACCCAAGCATACCCAGCTATTGTTCCTTCTCCAATTTTAACATCTCCTTTTTTATATTTAGCTGTAAATTTTTGCATCATCACGGGTATGCCATCGGGTCTTACAAACCCGATACTATTGATATAATAAAAATTATTTTCTACTATTACGCCAGATTCTTCTAGTGTTTCCCTCCTAAGCAGATCCTCCAGTGCGTCTTCGAAATCATAAACATCACCATTCATTTTGGTGGGCTTATTTAAATCAAAATTTTCCCACTCTAGTTTACCTCCTGGAAAACAATATTTACCAGGATGAACTTTTTCATCATTGCCTCTTTTTAAAATAAGACAACGCTGATCGCTTTCCCGATAGACTATTAGATTGGCTATAAAATAAAACAATTTATTCTTTTTTACGTGTTCTAAACTTATTTCTTGTGCTTTCATATGAAAATTATAAATTTATAACTAGCCCAATTATAACAAAAAAAATCGCCCAAAAGACGATTTTTATAATACTAGCGGGGAGAACGGAACATAGTTGGAACTTTTTTTATTAAATATATTTCTTCCTAGTGATTATTTTTTCACCTTTACTTCAAAAATAATTTCTTCAAAACCACCAACCCAATAACACCACAATCTTTCTGTAAAAGCTATATTCAGATTAGCTAAGAATCCAATGATTATATTAAGAAATTTGATTATAGGATTTTTTCTTTTTCCTAAATCAGTATGTCCAACCCATTTCAATACAATTTTTTTTATTTCAAAATTAACATTACCATAATATTCAGGGTTATTCTTGTCCAAAAAATCAAAAAGCTTAGTGGAAATAGCTGATTTATGCATGGGATGAATCCAATTACCAGAAAAATGAGGACATTTAATAATTATTTCTACATCATTTTTAGATATACGATAAAGTTCTTGTAGAAATAACAAGGGATTATCAAGGTGTTCAATAATATGGAAAGCATCAATTTTTTCAAACTCATCTTCATTGAAAGGATAAGGATAAACGTTTAAATCATGAATAACATCAGCTTTATAATTAGTATTATTATCAACATTGATATATCCTTCTCTGTAATCTTGGCCCGATCCTAAATTTAATTTTTTCATATCTAAATTATAACAAAAAATCGCCTAAAAGACGATTTTTATAGCACTGGCGGGGAGGGTGGAACGTAGTTAAAACAATATTATCCGTTCTTCCTTAATATTCCCCTCCCTTTTAATATTTGATTATGACAATCATCGCTCAGAAATCCTGATTTTATAATTATCTTTCTAGCTGACTTTTTTATAATATCGACCAAAGGGATATATAACGACTGTTTCTTTTCTTGTTGGGCTCCGTAGTAGATTTCTCTGATTCCAGACCTAATCATAGCGGAGGCACACATAGAACAAGGTTCTGAATTTATTATAACCTTTATATTATCAAATTTAATTATCTTTAGTTTTTTCGCCATCTTCCTCAATAAATTAATTTCGGCATGAGCTGTTGGGTCGCAATCGGAATTAACTGTATTATAAGCTCTAGAAATAATATTGCCATCTTTATCGATAGCCACAACACCAAAAGGAGCATTTCCAGAAAGAATCGCTTTCTGGGCCTCTTGCTGAGCTAGCCGTATATATTTTTCTATATCAATTTTTTTCATATCTATAATTAATTATAACACAAGCTATTCCAAAACTATAAACTCCCTATCAAAAAATAGCCCTAAATTAAGGCTGTTTTAACTATACGAGAGGGGTGGGACATAGTTGGAACTTTTATATAAAGATATTGAGCTTTAATTTGTATCTAAGACAATAACAGCTCTTTTAATAACGATAAACCCATAACCCCACAAGAGTGGCAACCAAAGAGGCATTAAGCCAAATAAACTATTTCTCTGAAAAGTCTCTACTCCAGTACTAACAAACAAATACTCAGAAATAATCATGATAAAAAAACCAAACACAAAGATGGATAAATCATTTTTTTCTTTCTTAACAATTAGGGCAACCAAAATAATACAAATATAAATTGCTGTAAGCCAATAATCATTCAATACTACAGGGATTAATCCTATCATCAACAAAATTGGGAGTGCATTTGTTAATATTTTCTTTATTTTTTTCATATCTAAATTATAACAAAAAATCGCCTAAAAGACGATTTTTATAGCACTGGCGGGGAGGATGGGACGTAGTTGAAACTTTTTTAAGTCTACTCCCTTAAAAATTACTACACTTATTTGTATCTTATCATTTGGTATTGCATTCATCTGGTTAATTTGTTAACATTATTTAATTAACTATTTTATCGTTCACTTAACAATGAGAAAGGAGAAAACAATGAACACAACAGAAAGAGTTTTAAAAATTATCCCAATCTGGGGTGACGATGGTCTAACTTTTGAGGAAATTCACTCAAAACTTCCAGGACTTCCAGGAAAAGAACTAAAAGAGATCATAAAAAAGCTTTTTGAATCAATGAAAATTGAAAGTATCAGTTGCGGAAATGATCCAAAAAAATATCGTTTTTGTAACGGCGCACAACTATAAGACATTAAAAACAAGGCAAAATGCCTTGTTTTATTATAATACTGGCGGGAGGGTGGGACGTAGTTGGAACGCTTTTATTTAACCAAAAATAATCATCTATTAATTTTTTAACAATACTTGCTTAAACTCTTTTTGTTAAAATATTTTTTACTTTGCGTGTTTGTTTTTTTACAATTATTTAAAAATTTTTTATGGTATTTTTTATTACAATCCAACTGCGTTAGTTCCGTACTCTGCTTGTTCCTGCGTGAATTTATCATGCTTCAACTGGTCAATTAAACTGCCACGTGAAAAAGCCGAATATTCTATATACTGTTTGGCATTTTTAGCTGCTTGTTCATTCCAGTTAGCACCAGAATTATCTGCACCATAGATTGCATCAGCATGTGCAAATTGTTCATACTCCAATTGAGCGACTAGGCCACTATAAGAAAACGCTGAGTATTCTAAATAAGCTTTTGCTTGTCTAACGGCATTTTTTTGACTAATTGTCTCGCTTAACATCGACAAAATATTTTGATCATTTGTTTGTGGCGCTGGTGCAGGTGTCGGAACGGGTACAGGTGCTGGTGCAGTAACAGGGTTTTCATTCTTATTTTCCATTACAGTTTGATTATTTTCTACAACAGGTTTTTGTACCTTTTTTTGATTATTAGAAACTATTGGCTGAGATGTTTCATTATTAGTTGTTGTGGTTGTGTTTACTATATTTTCATTCTTTTTTGTTGTGTCTGTATCAACAAATATGCCAATTAAAATGAAAAAAACAAAGGCACTAATTCCAAAAATTAACCATATTTTTTTTCTCGTTATTTCGCCTTTTATAAAACGAGAAAAAACAGTTGGTTTAATTAAACCAACAGATAGAGAAACAAGAGAGATAAGAAACAAAAGAAAAAATAGAATACTCATATTTTTTAAATTAAATTATAGTTTTTTAATAAATCAACTAATATTTCAAGAATGTTTTTCATGCTTTAATTTTTTATTTAAAAGATAAAATAATTAATTATTTGTATAAAAAAACTGAGTCCAATTAATAAAATACCTAGGCCACCTAATTTTTTGTAGAGTTTATATTTCTTAGCTTCAACTTTATCTTGTTGTTCTAATATTAAACCAATCGTTCCGTCTTTCGATACTTGCGGTGGTAAACCGAAAAAAAATATAATAATTGTACCAATTAATCCTAATAATGGACCTAGTAAGCTCTTAATAAACATATTTTAAAATTTGTATTATATCCCTAAATTAACATAAAATTACCAAAAAATCAACGAAATATCAATAAATTTTAAACAAAATTTAAATATACTAATTTTCTAAAACATACTAACCAAAAAGCCTCGTAAATACGAGGCTCGTGGGTTTAACCAATACTAAATTGTCTTGGCGGGGAGGGTGGAACGATGTTGGAACGGTTACTACTTAACAAAACTTTCGCATAAAATAAGATATTATGAATACTATTCTAATTTTCTTGAGATGAAAGTAGAGTTTAATCACTTAATCTTAAGCTCTTGGAATTTTTTGAACTTATAACTGACCTTTTAGTCTGTGACTCAATATTTTTACGAGCATCACCGGCTATTTTACCACCACTTCGAGCTACGTCTTTATTTTTCTCTATACTTTTCGGATTAATTGTCTTACTTAATTCAGTAATCGATGTTTCTGCTAAGATATTAAGGGCTAGTTCTAAACTCGTCATATTATCGCGCAAGCTCTCTTTCTTTAATCCTTTAAGTTTCTTATATTTTTTAATCGTTATCCCTGCCCATTCTTCTGTCATAATATTCGTTAGAATAGCAAACTCCACTCCTTCTTTAACACCAGTACGGCTCCATTCATTGGTTAATTCTTTACGAAATTGAATAGATTGCAAACGAGCATTAATCCACTCCTCGCTATAACCAAGACTTCGGTAAGATATCATTGCTCTATCTATAGCTAATTCTGGGTCTTGAGATTCATTGATATGGTCATTACCGACCTCAGCTAACCAAAGCTTGAATGGTTCGGCTTTCTTAGAGGGAATGGACTGAATAAGTCTTAAAATATTTTTTGTATCTGATACGTCTGTAAGATATTTCTTACCATCTGAAG
>CAZIJG010000016.1:0-14425 GCA_964539545.1 uncultured Gammaproteobacteria bacterium
TTTTTAAATCCGGATCTTAATGGGTATAATATTATTAAATTTCCTGAACTAGATAGATTTCCGTCAATAACCTCTAGAAAAACTATGCTCTATGGTCGTCCGGGTCAAAGATTGTGGAGAGAAATATTGGTACTAGAGAAGAAATAGTTATTTACTGACCAGGAAGTTACAAACATCTCCGTCTTTCACAATATATGTTTTACCTTCAGTTCTAATTAAACCTTTTTCTTTAGCATTTAATTCAGAGCCGGCTTCAACTAGTATTTCCCAGTTGATAGCTTCTACTCTAATGAATTGCTTTTCGAAATCTGTATGAATAGCAGCGCCAGCTTGCGGAGCCGTGGCGCCTTTTTTTATTGTCCAAGCTCTGGTTTCTTCTGGCCCAGTAGTCAGGAAAGTATCTAGACCTAATAAGTCGTAGGAAGTGGCAATTAATTTATCTAGGCCACTTTTTTCTAAACCTAACTCTTCTAAATACTCTTTTTGCTCCTGAACATCTAGAGCCATAATTTCTTGCTCTAGTTTTACATTTATTTTTATAGAGTTTGCTTTGTTAGTACCTAGATCATAATCTTGGTCATCGGTATTCAGAACATAGATAATTGGTTTATTAGTTAGGAAGCTTAAAGATTTAATTAATTCGGTTTCTTTATCATCTAAATCCATATCTCGAACTGCACCACCTTCTTCTAGATGTTTTTGTAGTTTTTCTAATACCTTCCTTAGACTAATTAGTTCTTTATCTCCGGATTTGGATTCTCTGGCCACTTTCCCTAATCTCTTAGTTACAGTATTTAAATCTGCAAAGACTAATTCTAGGGCAATAACTTCTTTATCTTCCTTGGGGTCGACTTTGCCGGAGACATGAATAATATTGTCATCTTCGAATCCTCTAACTACTTCACAGATAGCGTCACATTCTCGAATGCTAGCTAGAAACTGGTTACCTAACCCCTCTCCTTTATGAGCTCCTTTAACCAAGCCAGCCACATCCACAAATTCAATGGTGGTAGGAATGATTTTTTTGGAATTAGATAATTTAGCCAAGGCGTCTAATCTTATATCTGGCACTGTTACTACTCCCACGTTGGGGTCAATAGTGCAGAAAGGATAATTAGAAGCTTCCGCTTTATTTTTTGTTAGAAGATTAAATAAACTGGATTTACCAACATTAGGTAGTCCAACAATGGCTAAGGATAAACTCATATTATTGTAGTTTGGCTTGTCTTCTGGTGTCCTCCTTCTTGCACATTGAAGCGTATAGAATTGGGACGAATATTAAATTAAGAAAAGTAGAGAATAATAGGCCAAAGATGATGGCTATACTTAAACCTCTCCACATTTCACTGGCGTAGATTAATGGAATAATACCAGCAATGGTAGTTATGGAAGTAATAATGATTGGTTGCATACGAGCAATGCCACCTTCAATTATAGCTTCTTCAAATGGTAACCCGTCTTTTATATTCTTATTAATCCTGTCTAACAACACAATAGCATCATTAACCACAATACCAGATAAAGATACTATACCAACAAATACAGTAATTGAAAAAGACATGTTTAAGAATATCAGTCCCCAGATTACACCAATAATAGCCAGCGGTAATGAAAATAGAATAATAAAGGGTTTCTTGAATGAGTTGAATTGCAGTATTAGAATAGTAGCGATTAAGAGAACTGCCACAATCATAGAGTAGAACATTTCTCGGAATGATTTTTCTACATCTTCAACTTCACCACCCGTTTCAATTGACATTCCCTTGGGTATTTCCATGGTTGCCTGCATCTCTAGGAAACTCTTAGTGACTTTTTGAAGATTAACACCCTTTTCTATACCAGCTGTAATAGTGGCGATTTGTTTTCCGTCTCGATGAGCAATAGATAATAAGGACGGCTCGATCTTAACGTCAGCAACTTGCTTTAGAAGTACTGATTGGCCAGCTGGATTAACAATTAATAATTCTTTGAGATCATTAATATCATTAAATTTCTCTTCAGCATATTTTACAGTAATATCTATATCTTCATTGTCTAGGTTCACAGTTGAGGCCGTAGTACCGAATAGAGCGTTCCTAACGGTACCAGCAATCATGGTTGTGCTTAGGCCATAGTAGTTAGCTTTTTGTTTGTCGATGGTAAAGGTAAATTCTCCGGTGGCATCGGTTAGACTAGTATTAATATTAATTATACCAGCCTGTTCAGAGAAATAATCTTTAATAGTTTTCACGGCCCTAGCTAAATCTTTACCGTTTTCAGAGAATACTCTGACTTCAACGGGGGATCCACTTGGCGGGCCAGCTTCTAACTCCTCTACAGTTATAACCGCTCCCTGGATAGCCTCCATATCATCTCTAATAGACTCAGTAATTTCGATACTGGAACGGTCTCTCTTTTTAGCTTCTTTTAAATTAACAATGACACTGGATTTATGATGAGCGCCATTGCCACTGCTAAAACTATTAATAGTGCTCATCTGAGTCCCAATACTGGTCACATAGTTTTCTAATTCCGGGATGCCATTTACTATTTGTTCAGCCTGGGCAGTGATGGTTTTAGTTTTTTCTAAGCTAGAGCCTACTGGCAAGGTGACGTTTACATAGAAATAATCAAAGTCAATCTTAGGAAACATCTGAATGCGCATCATGCCAGAAGCAGGAATAGCAACAGTAATGAAGAAGAGCAACCAAGCCACAATAATTACTGATCGACGTTTTTTTCGGTGAGGCAATATTTTGCTTAGAGTTTTTCTATAATTAACAGCTAGTTTATCCATGACATTCTTAATCATCACATGTCGTTTTTTATTCCGATTACTACCATCGCCATTAGTTTTTGGTTTAATAAATCTAGTTACTAGAGTAGGAATAATAATTAAAGCTACAAACAGACTAGACAATAGAGTGACAACCAGAGTTTTAGGAATGATGCTCATATATTCACCCATAATACCGGAAACTAATAGCATTGGCAGGAAAGCAGCTACAGTAGTTAAAGTTCCGGCAGTGATGGCAGACTTAAAATTCCAGATAGATAATATAGCGGATTTATAAACAGATTGTTTATGTTTTTCTGCATATTCATTAATACCTTCGATAATCACAATAGCGTTATCAACCATCAGACCTAGAGACAGTACTAGAGAGAACAATACCATGCTGTTGATAGACATGCCTTGGAATTTTAAGAACATGAATGACATCAAGAAAGCGATTGGCACGGCTAGAGCAGTAATTATTGCTCCTCTAAAACTTAGGATAGCCAATAGGATAAGCGCAATTAAAATAAAGGTCTGGATGGCGCTAGTTCCTAGAATTCTTAAATCGTCTTTAATATATATTGAGTTGTCATTAGTTTTTTCTATTTTTAATTCTATTGGTAGAGTATTGCTATTTTGTAATTCCTCGATAGCAATCTGAGAATTATTTACAATATTTAAAATATTACCACCAGTTTTTTTATATATTTGTAGAGAGATGGTATTTTGAGGGGCTATATTAGGATAACCAATTCTAGATTCGCTACTCTTTTCTTTAAAACCATCTTTGATTAGAGCAATATCTCTTAAAAAAACAGGAGAGTTGTTATAGGTGGCAATAACTAGATTATTTAAATCTTTAGCTTCATTAATTTTACCTTTAATTCTTACGCTATAGCGAAAATCATCAATTTCAATTATCCCTGCTGGTAAATTAAAGTTATTACTGCTAATAGCGGAGACTACTTGGTTTAAAGAAAGATTGAAACTAGCTAATTTTGTTTGATCAACAATTACTTGAAATTCTCTTTCTAGACCGCCAATGATCTCGGCTTTAGAAACATCTTTTACTCCTTCTAGCTTTTCTTCTAATATATCAGCATATTTTTTTAATTCAGCATCGGAGTAATTACCAATTAAAGAATAGGTTACAATTGGATAATCGCTCATGCGAATTTCAGTGGCAACTGGGTCATTAGCTTCGTCAGGCAGATTTGGTTTGGCTGCGTCGGCAGCTTCTCTTAATTTTCTAAAACTTTCTTGTAGGTCTGCTTCGACTTCAAACTCTACAAACACGGAAGAGAATCCTAGGGAAGAAGTTGAACTGAATTCATGTAAGTTTTCTAGGTTCTTTACCTTTTCCTCAATCTTATTAGTTACAGCGTTTTCTACATCAGTTGGACTGGCTCCAATATATACAGTATTTATCATGCCGTAGGGGACTTTTATCTCTGGTTCAGATTCCTTAGGTAAGGTAGCCATAGAAAAGAAACCGAAAACAATAATGGCAAAGATAATTAGATAAGTGAAGCGATAATTTTTAATAAAAAAACCTAACCAAGACTTTTGTTCCTTTTTGAAACCACGGCTAAGCTTTTCGGTTATTTGCTTTTGATATTCTGAGTTATTGTTATCTTCCATATTATTATTTAACGATTATTTTATCGCCGTCTTCTAATGATCTAGCTCCTTCAATAATGACCTGATCCCCGATTGCTAAACCAGTAGTAATTTCGATCATATTGATTTCAGTTTCGCCGATTTCTACTAGACGTTTTATGGCGACGCCTGAATTATTATCTAGGAAGACAAAATTTTCTGTTTGAGTAATATTCACTGCTTCTAGAGGAAGTTTTATTTTTCCATTCTGTACTATAGAAGAGTTAGTCTTTTTGATTTGCACATCTACAAAAGTACCAGATATTAGATATCCGTCTTTGTTGTCTACTAGGATCTCTACGTTAACTTTTTTAGTAACAGCATCAGCGCTAGGAGAGATTGAAGATATTTCAGCTTCAATATTATCGTTGATAATAGCAGATTGACCTACTTTAATTTGGTAAACGTCTTCAGAAGTTAAACTTACTTTCACTTTTACTTTATCTGTTTGAGCAATTTCAGCAATTTTTTGACCAGGACTAATTTCAGCACCAACTTCAACTAGCTTAGCAGTGATTTGTCCTTGAATAGAGGCCTTAATAGTTAGATCAGCTAATTGTTCTTGGGATAGATTTAATTGACCCAGGGCACTGTCTACAGATGTCTGAGCTCCTAGTATCTGCTGTTGCTTGTTCTGTCTAGAAGAGTTTAAAGCTATTAGTGAATTGCTATAGGCTATCCGGGCTAGATTTAATTGAGTGTTAGCAGAGTCAACAGAACTTTCTAGGGTTAGTCTTTCTTTTTCTTGAGTTAATTCTAAAGTAGTTAGGTTGTTGGCGGCAGCTTCTGCTTGTTGCAAAGTATTTACTGTTTGAGTATACAGGGAAGAGAAGGCAACCTGCTGAGCAGTTAAAGTGGTTTGACTGAAGTTGTTACTAGAAACAGTATTATCTAGAACAATTACTGTATCACTCACTACTATTTTAGTTTGTCTTAATAGATCAACTACTTTGGTTAGATATATTTTAATGGAAGAACTATTTGGAGTTATATTTTTTAACTCATCATATTCGAGCTTAGTGACAAAATAGTTGGTCTTAGCTGTATTTAGAGCAGCTAGGTTTTGTGCGCTTAAAGTTTGACCGATTCCGCTTAATTGAGGGCCTGGTTCAGCGTTAATAATATAATTAATATCTTCTAAGCTGTCTTTTACTGTTTGCAGGTAATTATCACAGGATATAATCGCACTGGCATTAGTAGTAATTGACGTCTGGACTTGTAGATCTAAAGAAGCAGTGTAATTGTCTTGGGTAGACTTTAAAGCAGTCTCAGCGCTGTTTGTAGCCTCCTGAGCGTTCTCTACTCCTAGTTCTGCTTGTCTTACCACTTCGTCAGTAGTTCGCTTAGTAGCCTCTAAATTATTCAACATATTATAGTAGTTGGTTTGAGAGTTTAGGAATCCAGTCTTGGTTGAATTACTTTTAAGATACGCTAGAGTCTGATTAATCTGTATCTTATCTCCTATATCAAAAGGAAGACTTTCAATAGTGCCTTGGCTTAAAGCCAAAACATCGATTTGAGTCTCTGGCACCACGGATCCTACAGTTTTAATATTTCCATTATCTTCACTGTGATTAGTTATGGTAGTGGTCTTTACTTCAATTATTTTTTCTTTTTGACTGTCTATTAATTTTTTTTGTGCTTCCTGTTGGTTACCTTGCCAAGTAGTATAACCACTGAAGGCTATCAAAGCCAAAACAATAATGACTGCGAGAGCAATAATTATTCTTTTCAATTTTTTCTTCTTTTCCATTTTTATTTTAATAATTTGTTATTAGATTAAGTCCAGTTATTCTACTGGAACAGGGTATAAAAGTCAATTAATATCTTATTCAAATAAAATAGGCTCAGATGAACCCCTTAATAATTATTTATTGGGTATCTGAGCCTGTTTTTGCTCTGTTGCTTTAGTGTTTATTTGTTTATTTTTAAACAAATTGTGAAACAATATGGTAACAGAGTAATATTATTGTATTTTTTGCCGACTTTGGGTTGTTGTTTTTTAAAACCCGTATAATTTTTATTTTTACTTTCCTTTTTTCAGGTAAGTATTCTCAGTCAGTAAAAAATTTGCTTTTCAATTTACTAAGTATATTATAGCATATATCGATAGCCAGGTCAAGGGCGTTTATCCACATAGGGGTTTTATTAGCTAATTTTAGCGTATATACTGAGTTAAACTATCTATTTTTCTAATACTTTAGTCCAAGCTACTCTGGACTAAAGTTTGATACTTATGCACTTGAAACACAAGTTATCCACAGGTTTTGTCAAATATAAAAACTCCTGGTTTGGGAGTTTATTGAGGCTCAGATCGGATTTGAACCGATGAATAACGGTTTTGCAAACCGCTGCGTTAAACCACTTCGCCACTGAGCCATTATTACTTTAAGTCCAGGCTAGCCTGGGCAGAAAGTCTCTTCCAATTGTCTTTTTTCACTTGTTTAGGGCTGAATATCCCTGCTACAGCAATCATTGTAGCGTTATCTGTTGTATATTCCATTTTAGGGATAAATACCTTTAAATGCAAGTCTCTTGCTTTCATCTTCAATTCTTCCCTTAATCTGGTGTTTGCAGACACTCCTCCAGCCAATAATATGTTCTTAATTTCTAGTGTTTTAGCTGCCTTTATGGTCTTTTTCACTAAAGTATCTACAATAGCTTCTTGATACATGTAAGCATACTCTGTTTTTCTGTTTTTCCAGTCATCATCCTTCTTTAATCGGTATAATAAGGACGTTTTTAGCCCAGAAAAGGAGAAATCATAGTTATCAGCAAATACCATTGGCCTTGGAAAAGGCTTCAAAGTTGATTTTTTGCCTGAATCTATGAATTCTTTAGCTAATTTAGAAATTATAGGCCCCCCTGGATAGCTTAATCCCATCATTTTAGCCCCTTTATCAAAGGCTTCTCCGGCAGCATCATCTCTAGTTTGACCGATTAATTTGTGTTTTTTCTCACTAGTTAGTATTATTAGGTTAGTATGTCCTCCGGATACAGTTAAAGCTAGAGCAGGAAATTCAATATTTTTCCAATCGTCAATGAAAGGTGAGTGCAGATGCCCTTTTATATGATGAACTCCTAGAACAGGAATATTGAGAGTATATGATAAAATCCTGGCAGTTTCAACGCCAGTGATTAAGGAAGTGATTAAACCCGGGCCTTCGGTAACTGCAATTAAGTCTAAATCTTTAAATTCCTTCTTGCTTTTATTCAAAGCAGTTTTGATAGTTGGTAGTAAATTAAAAACGTGTTCTCTAGCCGCTACTTCAGGAACTACTCCGCCATATTGTTTGTGAATATCAATTTGCGAAGAAATAATATTAGATAAGACAGTAATATCTTTTGAACGTTTATTTACTTGTATTACACTAGCTGCGCTTTCATCACAACTGGTCTCTATTCCTAATATCAGCATAATATTTTCTTGACGAATTGCAAAAAATTACTTATAATATTTTTCAGTCTCTAGTATTACATATACTACCAAAAAAAACCATCCCGACAGGGATGATTTTATATTCTGGTCCCTTCGTCTAGTGGTTAGGACGCCAGGTTTTCATCCTGGTAACGGGAGTTCGATTCTCCCAGGGATCACAACTATAAAAGCAGGCCGAAAGGCCTGTTTTTGTTATGTTTTTTGTGTTATCTAAAATTATAGGTAGGGAGAATTTAGAGCCTTCTTAATTGTTGGTTTAGAAATTGTTTTCATTGAACGAATTACTTGTATGCAAAAAGCTGAAAATTGAATATACTGGCATTTGCATAATTTCTTCAATTCTCACTAAACTTGTTGATTCCATCCAGGCCCGTACTCCAGGGTCAGTTCCGTCTTGATGTTTTTCTTGGAAATTTCCAGTCCCCCAGGGATCACAAAGATCACGAACATCAATCACATGTTGTAATGTATTATCATCTGGCTTAGGCACATTTACGTCTTTCCAACGGTTACCAATAGATAAAATTTGAATATGTTTCAAAAGAACTCCTCTCTTTTATTTAATTTAACAATAATTAAAGAATTATATAATTAAGTCTCTGTGGCTTAAAAATGTCAATTAAATATTATCAAAACCCCTAATAATTAAGCGTTTTCACGTTGAAAGGTAGAGCGTTAAATGGTAAGATTGTATTAATAAGTTAAAAATTACAGTTTTAATATGTATCAAGTATATATCCTAGAATGTGCAGACGAGACGTTGTATACCGGCATCACTGTCGATTTGGATCGCCGGGTGAATGAACATAACACATCTAAGGTTGGGGCAAAATATACGAAAGCCCGTCGGCCAGTTAAATTGGTTTATGCTAAGCGCTTTAAAAACAGATCCTCAGCTTCCAAGGAAGAAAGTGTTATAAAAAAATTATCAAGGAATGAAAAAATTAAATTGATTAACCTATATAATCGAAAATAGTATGTCTTTGAAGAAAATTGGTAAACCAACAAAAATAAAGAAAACAATTTATCTAATTGCTTTTGTAATCCTGGGCCTTTTATTTAGCCTTAATTTGCATGCCCTGGTAGAAGTGCAATATTTGAGCTGGATTTTAGATCAAGGGAAAACAGTAACGTTCTATGGTAGTTGTGCTTTGCAGCCAATTCTTCAGATTGCAATCTGGTTGTTAGGAATAATTGGTGGGTTTTTTCTAGGACGTCTTGGTTGGCAGAAGGTTTATATAGAAAGATTTTGGGAGAAAAAGAATACTTAAATAATCTCTAGTTCCTCTCTTTTTATATTGAAAAACACAGTATTAAATGCTAAAATTATAGTATAATAAGCTAAAAATAACGATTTTTAGTATGAAAAAAGTTTACATTATTCATGGCTGGGATGGCCATCCAGAAGAGGGATGGTTTCCTTGGTTGCAAAATAGATTACAAGCACAGGGCGTTGAAGTTGTAGTACCTCAAATGCCTGACACCTCTAAACCCAAAATAGAAACTTGGGTTAATTTTTTATCTGAGCTAGTTAAAGAGCCCGATGGCGAAACATATTTTGTTGGCCATAGCATTGGTGTCCAAACTATTTTAAGATATTTGTCTCAATTAGAAAAACCAGTAGCAGGGGTTTTGTCTGTAGCCGGGTTTTATGAACTGAGCTTCAATTCTCTCAATGATGAAGAGGAAAAAGAAATCGCTAGACCTTGGTTGAAAATTCCTATCGATAATGAAAGAGTGAGAAAAAATGTTTCTAAAATTACAGCTATTTTTTCAGACAATGATCCATTCGTACCTCTGAATAATGTTGAACTATTTAAATCTAGGTTAGGGGCTAAGACTAGGATCCTTCATAACCAAGGACATATTGGCGGTGAGGACAATATTAAAGAATCAGACGTTATTTGGAATGAGCTGATTGAAATAATGGAATTATGAGTAATTACGAGAAACATCAAAGAGATTATACGATTTTAGCTACCTCAGTGGTTATGGAAGAATTTTCTAGCGCCAGAATGACAGAATTTTTTTATCATAAAACTACACCATTATATTTTTTAGTAAGAGATAGAAGTTTGTATCACTATATTTCAGATGAAGATAAATGGGGAAGAATTGGAAATTGGCTAGAACATAATTCAGTGGAAGATCTAGTAGCCTATGATAAAGAAATGGATATAAGATTAGCAGAGTATTATAGTTTTGATAAACAAGACCATGTTGATAAAATTGCGGCTTTAGAAAAAGTTCATCAGTTTATGGTTGATTTTACAGAAATAATAGTATTAGTTTCTGATTTATTATTATATGAAGGTCATGATCCAAATTTTGATAATATTGGATTAGAGATAAGAAAAAAATATGAACATGTTCATCGAGGTCAGATGGAAACTCAGACAGAATTGCTAGAAAAGGTAGAGGAAGACCTAGGATTAGAGGAAAGAGGAATATTAGGGAATATGATGTATTCTGAATTTAAAGAGTTTTCTAAAACAGGAAAGATTCCTGAAGGATTAAAACAGAGAAATAACTTTTTCTTTGCTTCCCAGGGGGCTGATGGAGAAAAAGTGTTTAGCCAATCGGAAGCTGATATTAAATTGAAAGAAATAGAAGTAGTTAATAATATAGATTTAGATAATCTTAAGGGTCAACCAGCTTTTGCCGGAGTGGTTCAGGGAAAAGTGCGAATTATTAGGTTAGTAGAAGAGGCCAGTGCATTGCAGGTAGGAGAAATATTAGTAACAGCCATGACAGATCCTCGCTATGTACCAGCTATGAAGAGAGCGGCTGGTTTCATTACAGATGAAGGCGGAATTACCTGTCATGCGGCAATTGTGGCTAGGGAAATGAAAAAACCCTGCATTATAGGAACTAAAGTTGCTACCTCTGCTTTGAAAACAGGTGATTATATAGAGTTAGATGCTGTTAAGGGTAAGATAAAAATAATTTCATAGTATGTCATATAAGAAATACAATTTTGCAACCGCTGCCCATGATAGTAATTCGCCGTTCTTCAGAAATTATATTTGGACTAAGGCTTTTTTTAGACACGAAGAAGTGGCTCGACTAGCAGGTGGAACTATATCTATTAAAAATGATCTGGAATATATTACAGATATGGCAACCTGGAGAGCAATTCACGAGGAATTTAAAATCAAAGCTCTAGCTGATGATAATTATTTAAATGATTTAATAGATGTTACTAATAGTTTTGGTGAAGAATTTAATCAGTGGTCAGAACAAAATATTTTAAAAAGTAATTTAAGAGATAGGACTCCTAGACAGTTAATTAAATTATTATATTCATTTGCTGATAGGCAGGCCGCTCTAGATGGCTATGGATTTGTTATCCCTATTCTAGATTTTCTAGATTTTGCCTATGTAGAGGGTAGTCTAGAGAAGTTTTTAAAGAAAAAAGTTAAAGCAAGCCAGTACATAGAATATTTTTCTGTGTTTACCTATCCAATGTATGATTCTTTTGCTCAAGAACAAGAAAAAGACTTGTTGGGTCTAATGGCTAAGTTTTGGGATAAGAAAGAAATTTGGCAGAATCTATCAGTATTACCTTCCAGAAAAGAAGTTGAATATTTAGAACAAAATCAAAAGAGTTTTTATCAGGCGCTACAGAAACATACTCAGAAACATGCTTGGGTATATTATGCGTATAATGGGCCTGCCTATAAAGAAGTAGATTTTTTAAATTTTATTAAAGATTATTTAATTAAAAAGATTGATCCTCAGACAGAGTTAAATAGACTGAATAAAGAAAGAAGAAAGTTTAATAGTTTAAAGACTAAATATACTAAAGAACTAAAGCCTAATAAATTTGAGGCCAACATTTTGCAGTTAGCTGGTAAAGTAGTTTGGGGGAAACCGAGACGGAAAGATCATCAGAGTAAATCATATTACCACAGTGAAAAATTGTTAACGGAGATTGGCCGTAGATTATATATGTCATTAAACCAAGTTCGTTCTACTCCTTTTAATATATTGGAAGAGGCGCTACTGGGAGGCGAGCCAGTCGATATACATTATGTGAATGATCTATATAGATATCACATATGTTTGCCCAATGATGATGAATCAGTCACTATCCTTATCGGTAAACAAGCAGAGAATTTTTCTAAAAATAAGGTTAAAAGAGTAGCACCAAAAATTACAGCTAGTAAAACCATTAAAGGTGATACGGCTTGTCCAGGAAAAGTAAAAGGAATAGTTAAAATAATCAATGATATTTCAGATATGGTAAAAATGAATTATGGAGATATTCTGGTTTCCTGCGCTACTAACCCTAATCTAGTGCCAGCAATTAAAAAAGCAGCTGCAATTATTGCTGATGAAGGAGGTTTAACTTGTCACGCGGCAATTGTTTCCCGTGAGCTAGGAACTCCTTGCGTGGTTAACACCAGATTTGCTACTCAGATTTTAAAAGATGGAGATACGGTGGAAGTAGATGCTAATAGGGGCGTTATTAAAATTATAAAATGATAAAAGAGGAAATAATAGATAAAATAATTAAAAATAAAGACAAATATTTTTGTTTGGCTTCTAGACCTTTGAGCACTCAAAGAACAGATACCGTAGCTCAGTCTTTTATAGATTGTTTAGGCACTACAGTAGTAAATTTTTTAGAGAAAGGCAACGATGTGGTCTTTTATATAGAAAGGTCTAAGTTTAAAAAGTTTTCTTTAGATCTAGGCAAAAAATTTCAGTCCAATAAATTTATTAGTAAACACCTAAAAGAATATAGCCAAGGAGCTCGTCAATTATTATCTGCTAGTGAAGGAGCTAAACAGGTGAAAGCGAATAAAAAAGATTTATTAGTGGTTTATCAAAAATATAATCAAGTTCTTAAACAGTTTGCTTTATTTTTTCTCACCCCGTTCTCAATTGATGATTACATTTTTCCTAGCCTGAAGGCACAAATAGATAAATTATTTGTTCCAGCTGAAGCTCAGAAAATTTTAGATATTATTTCGTCGCCAACTGTTGTGTTCGGATATCAACAGTATCAGATTGACGTGCTCAGTATGGGTAATAAGATAAACCATAAACGTTTATTGGATAAATATCGATGGATTAGAGAATATTCATATCAAGAAGAACTTTTGACGAAAGAGATGATAGACCAAGATATTAAAAAATTCAAGCAGAGCGGATTAGATAAGGATATTTTTGTCATAGAAGATAAATGCCAGAAGAATAAAAAACAGTTAGCTAGTTTATTAAGAAAATTAACGGATCAGAACTTAAAAATTAAAATTAAACTAGTTAATAGTTATATTAATATTAAAACAGAGAGGATTGAAACATATAAAATGGCTCAAACTAATATGAGAACCTGGTTTGAAAAGTTTGCTTTGGTGTTGAAGCAGGATTACCCAACTATAAAGTATAAGCAAACTATTTTTCTAACAGATCAAGAAATAATTGATTATTTAAGACTGGGCACAAAGTTTGATTTAAAATTAATTAATAAAAGAGTTAATAAAGAGTTCGTTTCTTTCAGAAATAAAAAAGAATTATGTTTTATTTATGATTCAGAAATGATTAATAAGGTTAGAGATTCTTTTTTAAGTTTGAAACGAACAGAGAGCATAAAAGGATTAACCGTATCTCTGGGTAAAGCACGGGGTAAGGTTCGAGTAGTGGTGGTAGACTCTGATTTGGCAAAAATTAAGACAGGTGAAATTTTAGTGGCTAATTTTACTTCTCCTCAATATGTCCCGGCTATGAAGAGAGCAGCGGCTATAGTTACTAATGATGGCGGAATCACGTGTCATGCAGCAATTGTTTCTAGGGAATTAAAAAAGCCTTGTATAGTGGGGGCTAAAGTTGCTACTAGATTATTAAAAACCGGAGATAGAATAGAGGTAGACGCTGATCAAGGGTTGGTAAAAATTATCAAATAAATATATGCAAAAAGAAAAGTGGTTATTATTAGAAGAAATACCAGACTATTATCCAATGATGGTAGTTTCAGTTTGGAATAATAAAAATGCTAGTGACTTTTTAAAACGTTTTGGTTTTAAGAATAACTTTTCTGGATTATTATCAAGGTATGAAAATAATATTTGCGGTCTTTATATGCCGCAGTCAGATTACCAAAATTTAGCAGATGAGTTCCTGGATAAGACTATCAGTGAGCCTAATTGGGCTTTCGATTGTATCAATCAATTAAAGAAAGCTGAGCAGGAAACTTTTAAAGCCAATCAAGAACTAAGGAAAATTGATTTTAAGAAATTAAGTAATAAACAATTGCTTAAAGTTTTTGATAAATATTATAATATTTATTTGAATTTACACACTTTTCATTGGATACAGACTATTCCAGATTTTGGTGATAACCGATTTTCTAAATATTTACTAAACTATTTAAAAAATAAAGTAGATTACAACATATCAGCGGGAGAAGCGTTTTCGGTTCTCACTACTCCGCCAGAGGATAGTTATGCCAGTAAAGAATATAAAGCGTTGTTAAATATTTTAGATTATATAAATTGTAATTCTAGATTAAGTAAAAAACTGGCAGAACTAACAGTGGGAGAATTAGATATTAAATTACCAGA
>CAZIJG010000017.1:0-5531 GCA_964539545.1 uncultured Gammaproteobacteria bacterium
TGGTGATTGGAGGGCAATTTTTAAAGAAATTAAAGAAGAAGACGTTTGCTATTTTGTAGCCATTGGATCTCATAGCAAATTGTATTATTAAGACAAAAAAACCCCAACTAAGTCTCACCCTTCCCGCAGTTGATAAAAATATATCAATTTGATATTGTTTTTACTATAATTTATTAAAAAATATTTTTAAATTAATTTTAAAAAAATGGGCCATGTTACTTCAAAAAATTATTTTGATTTACAAAAGCGTTTAGACATGAACGCTCAGGGGGCACCGGCTTCCGAATCTCTTTATAAAATATTAGAAATCTTGTTTTCTGAAGATGAGGCTAAGAAAGTTTCTAATTTACCGATTAAGCCTTTTGTCTCGTCTGAGGCGGCAAAAAGGTGGAATATAGACGAAAATGAGGCTGTAAAAATATTAGACGAATTATCCGATAAAGGTCTACTGTTCGATATGAATAATAACGGCCAGCAAGCTTATATTTTAGCACCAACTATGGCCGGATTTTTTGAGTTTGCCTTAATGCGTACCGATGGTCGCTTTGATCGTCAAGTTTTATCTGAACTTTTTTATCAATATATCAATGTTGAAGATGATTTTGTGGAAAAAGCCTTAATGCAGAAAACAGGGATCGCGAGAACTCTTGTCCAAGAACAAGCAATTCAAAGTAAAGATCAATCAATTGTTTTGGACTATGAGCGAGCGACGCATATAATTAATTCTGCTAGCTGTATCACTGTGGGGACTTGTTATTGTCGTCATAAAATGGAGCATATGGGCAAAGCTTGCCAGGCACCACAAGATGTTTGTTTGACTTTTAATTTGGCGGCTGAAAGTTTAATTAAGCATAAAATAGCTAAGCAGATTAATAAAGAAGAGGCGATGGCAGTTTTAGATAAATGTGTTGATTACGGTTTAGTTCAAATTGGCGATAATATTCAAAATGAAGTTAATTGGATTTGTAATTGCTGCAGTTGTTGTTGCGAAGCTTTATTGGCTTATAAAAAACTGGGCTTCCGCCGACGCATAAATAGTAATTTCTTGGCGATCATTGAAAGTGAAAAATGTGTCGGCTGTGGTTTATGTGCCTCAAAATGTCCGGTCGGTGCAATTAAAATTATTAATAAAAAAGCAGTGGTCGATTATGATATTTGTATCGGTTGCGGTGTTTGCCATCGACTTTGTAATCCAAAAGCAATTTTGATGGAGCGTCGAAAAAAAATAGAGATTACTCCTCTGGACGGTTTTGAACGCTGTGTTTTAAATGCGATTGAGACCAATAAACTTCAAAATTACATTTTTGATAATTATGATTTATGGAGTAATGAATTACTGAGAAATTTAGTCGGCGTTTTGTTTAAATTGAGTCCGGCAAAATTTTTAATTGCTAATCGTCAAATAAAATCTAGATTTTTAAAAACTCTCAGAAAGGCGAGACAAAGCAAGTTATTTAGTGAATTACATAAGGACTAGAAAAAGGTCGGCTCTCTTTGTATTATTTGTTTATAGCTAGTATTTGATAGTATCGTTCCAACTACGTCCCACCCTCCCCGCAGATATAGAATAGCCCTAAATATGGGCTATTTTTTGAAAGACAGCTATTTTAAAATGTATTGACAAATCAATTATTATGATATACAATAATAATATATAAATTTTAGTATTTAAATTTAAATATATGGGAACTAAAAATAGTGAACAACTTCAAATTCGTATAGACTCTAAAACAAAGAAAGAAGCTAAAACTATTCTTGATCAGTTGGGTCTAGATATGAGTTCAGCTGTTAAAATGTTTTTTAAGCAGATAATAAATGCAAAAAATATTCCTTTTGAAATAAGAGGAGAAAACGGACTTACTTTACATAATGCTGAAATATTAAGAGAGTCTATAATTGATGCTAAGAGTAGCTCAAAATCATTTGAAAATGGAAAAACTCTTATTAAAGATGCTTTAAAGAGTTAATTATGTTTTCTTTAAAATATTCTACACGTTTTAAAAAAGAGTTAAAAGTTTTTAAATATAACAAAGACTTACTTTTGGTGCTTGAAGAGGTTCTGGATATTCTTATTTCTGGTAAGTCGTTACCAAAAAAATATAGAGATCATCCTTTAAAAGGTGAATTTAACGGGTGCTTTGAATGTCATTTAAAACCAGATGTTTTATTGATATACAAGAAAGATAAGCAGGAAATATCCATACTTCTTCTTAGAATTGGTTTACATTCAGACTTATTCTAAAGTTTGTTGAAATAAAAATTATTTATCTCAAAAAAGTTCCAACTACGTCCCACCCTCTCTGCATACAAAAGAATCTAATTACTTTAGGTTCTTTTTTATAGAAATTTCATATAGTATTTAATATGTTGAACATATGAATCAAGAAATCAATAAAAATATTGTAGAAGTGCCTATTGACGTAATTATTGGTCAAATATTCTTTATTAGAGGTGAAAAAGTTATCTTAGATAAAGATTTGGCTAAACTTTATGGCGTGAAAATTGGTGTATTGAATCAGGCAGTAAAAAGAAAGTATAAACGTTTTCCTTCTGATTTCATGTTTCGACTTAATAAAGAAGAGGTAGTAAACTTGAAATCACAGTTTGTGATAACAAGTTGGGGTGGATCAAGACAGAATCCGTATGTATTTACAGAGCAGGGGTGGCTATGTTGTCTAGTGTATTAAATAACGATAGAGCCATTGAGGTTAATATACAGATAATAAGGACTTTTATTAAATTAAGAAAATTAGCTATTAACAATAAAGAAATACGAAAAAAATTGAGATAATGGAAAAGAAATACGATAGAGAATTAGAAGATATTTTTGTAGTCAGGCTTTATAATGTTGAAATTTCGTGATAAAATAAATATAAGAGATTTTATTAAATTAATCTAAGAATACGGGCGAAAGTAAATTTTTTATTAGCGAAACACGAGAAGTTAAAAAACCAGTAAAGAAAAATGAAGAAACTGGTAACCCGGAGTTGTTTATCAACGAGACAACTGAGGGTAAAGAAGATTTTGGCAGACCACCTGTAAAAATTAATCTAGAAACTGGTAAGCCAGAATTATTTATTGACGAAGAGAAAATAGAAAAAGAATAGATTAAACTTATGATTAAAAAAATGAATAAGTACGATTATTATTTAGGAATTGCTAAGGCAGTAGCCATAAAAAGTAATTGTTTATGCGTGGCCCATGGTGCCTTGATTGTTAAAGACGATCAAATTATTTCTACTGGATACGTGGGAGCTCCCAGAAAAACTAAAGATTGCACTGAATTAGGCTTCTGCATTAGGAGAAAAAAAAATGTTAAATCAGGCACTGGTTATGAGATGTGTCGTTCTGTCCATTCAGAAATGAACGCCATTATAAACGCTGCCAGAGCGGGTGTCTCACTATTAAATGGTGATATGTATATGTATGGTCAGAAACGATTAGAGAATGGTGAATTGACCCCAATTGATGCTTACCCGTGTTTAATGTGTAAAAAGATGATAGTGAATGCTGGTATTAAGCGTTTCATTAGCAATGATAAAGACGGCAATATAAAAGAATATAATGTTCAAGACTGGGTTGATCGTTGGCGGGATATGGAGGATATCTCTCAAGACTCAGAAAAGTACGAAGTAGACTATAATGAAAAATAAAGGATCAATTTTAATTACTGGCGCTTCCTCGGGAATTGGTAAGTATGCTACTCAAATTTTGGCCGAAAGAGGTTGGATTGTTTGGGCCGGATATAGAAGTGACTTAGATAGAGAAAGTTTACTTAAACTACATTCTAATAATATTTTACCTATAAAGATCGATGTTACTGACATCGATCTTATCTTATCTGCTAGAAAGACAATTAAGGAGAAGGGCATTGAATTGAAATGTTTAATTAATAATGCCGGCATTGCCCTGGGTGGACCATTAGAGATATTAGAAATGGATGAAATAAGAAAAGTGTTTGAAGTAAACGTTTTTGGTTTAATTCAAATGACTCAAACCTTCTTGCCCCTATTAAGAGAGTCATCCGGGCGGGTTATTAATATTAGTTCTGTTTCAGGATTATTTTCTGTTCCTTTTTTAATGCCATACTCTGCTTCTAAATACGCCGTTGAAGCTATCTCAGATAGTTTGAGAGGAGAATTGAACGAGCAGAAGATAAAAGTTAGTATTATTGAACCAGGCCCAATTAAAACATCAATTTGGAAAACGTCTTTGCACTGGTCAGAAAAAGTTTTAGAACAGTCTAACGATAGGTTGAAGTGGTATCAACCAAAATTGGATCATTTTTTAGCTTCTATTAAGAAACATGACAGAGAAGCAATGCCAGTAGAGAAGTTAAACGATTCTATTTTGCATGCCGTGGAATCTAAGAATCCTAAAATTAGATATCTAATTTATCCCGGAAGTTTCTTCTTTAGGCTAATACTGAAGTGTGTTCCAGATAGATTGAAGGATATAATAATTAAGTTAAGTTTAAAATAATTTGTTTTAGGCACACACATATTGCACTCTAGCTAAAGCCTCATTTGGGGTGAGGCCGTCTAGGGCGCAATGTTCTAAGTTATTATAATAATTGTTCCATATTTTAATCTTCTTTTCAAGCTCCGGAAGAGTTTTTAATTCATTCCTGTCATAGAACATCTCTTGATCTGTCCTATGAGATCTCTCCACTTTCCCGTTTTGAGCCGGTTTGCCAGGATCAATTAGATAGTGAATGATATTTAATTTCTGGCATTCTATATCCAGGGAATGGAGTTTAGGGTTAACTGGGTCAGCTGACTTCAGGTAGCCAGTATAGCGGTTGGTGAAGCAAGCCCCATTGTCTGTCTTGATGGCCCTAATCCTAAATTTGGACACTTTAATTACTTCTCTTAAAAAATTAATGGATGAACCATTGCCCATATCATCATATATCCTTAGATATCTCCATCGAGAAGCACAGTCTATAGCTGTATACTGATAGTATCTCTTACCCTTTATTCTACTAGGTACATACTTAATATCTATCTCTACTAACTCACCTGGGGCTAGAGGAATTCTAACATATTTATACTTCAACTTCCTTACCCTATACTTCCTTACTAATCCTTCTGTTTTGACTATCTTTCCAATTACTCTGTCTGACACTATTAATCCCTCTTTCTTGAGTTTGTAATTCATCTTCTTAGCACAGAGATGAGTTTCTTTCCTTAATTCAATAATTCTCTCTTTGACACGTATAGGCAACTCATTAGGTTGAGATTTAGGTCTAGTGGACCTATTCTCTAATCCCCCTAATCCATTCTCCCTATAGCGGGCTAACCAGTACTTAATAGTTCTTTCGCTAAAGGGACATACTTTCATCATTTGTTTAATTGTTACTTCTTTATCTAGGATTGGTTTAATCCATCGATATCTCTCTTCTTTTGTATTATTTGGCATAGTTTTCATATGCTCCTAGCTTACCAAAAAGTGCAATATGTGTGTGCACATTACCAATTAGTATTGACATAAGTATAAAAAAATGATTAAATATAATGTTCTTTAAATTT
>CAZIJG010000018.1:0-5079 GCA_964539545.1 uncultured Gammaproteobacteria bacterium
AGAAGAAGATACTGTGGTTCAAGATAAGAAAATTATTTCTAAAATAGAAAAACATTTTTCCAATGATCAAACAAACGCTAAGATACTTTTACTGGCTGGTGTTTTAGCAATAATTTTTGGTTCTTGGCATCTGGTGTCGGGAATAAAAAATGCTTTTGTATTATCGCCAATTACATTAGAAGATAAATCGGGTGTTATTGAAAATTTAAATAATTTAAAAGATACTGATGGTGATGGTTTATCAGATTATGAAGAAAAGTATGTTTATGGTACCAGTCCTTATTTAAGTGATACAGATAGTGATGGTACTTCGGACTATGAAGAAATTTTAGCCGGGCAAGCACCTTTATGTGTTGGAGATACCTGTAATCAAGACTTAGAAGATAATACAAATTCAGATTCTTTAGATTTAGAACCGCCATCACAAATGACTTTAGATGAATTAAAAAATGAACTTATTAATGCTGGCTATCCAGCTGAGGAAGTGAATAAATTAAGTGAAGAAGATTTGAATACTATCTACGCAGAAGTGGAAAAATCAATAAATAATGAAAATTACACTTATACGAGTACAGAAGAAAATTTTGAAAAAGAATATATTCCTTCAGCAGAAGAATTAGCAGAATTAGAAAATTTACCAATTGATCAAATTAAAGAACTTTTAATTCAGGGTGGAGCTACTACTGAACAATTAGAATCTGTTTCTGATGAAGAATTAAGAATATTGTATTTAGAGATATTAGAAAGTTTATAAGTTTATTTAAATAAAGCATATACCTAAATTTAATAGATTAAGTATATGAATAAATTAAAAATTTGATATGTTATCTTACAAAAATAAAAAAAGATTTGTTATTATATTTTTAATAGTTTTTTTGTTTACTGGTAGTATTAATGCTCTAAGTCCTAGACCAGCTAAAGCAGTACCAGTGGAAGACATTTTAGGTGCTCCTATAGCAGGCGCAAAATGGCTCTGGGAACAAATTGGACTGCTTTTGGGTACAGCAACTCAAGAAATATTGTCGGTTGCCTTTAAAAGAAGTTATCAGATGTTTATGGAAAAAATGGCTTATGATGCTGCTACTTTTTTAGCTGAAGGCGCTAAAGGTCGTAATGCTAATTGGGAACAATATGATTGGGGGACTTTTTTAGAAAATGCTGGGGATGCTGCTACAGCTGAATTTTTAGATTCAGTAATGACTGCCCCACAATTTGGAGAATTGGGTTTAGATATTTGTCAGCCACCTGGTGGAATTAATTTGAAATTGAACACAGCACTCCCAATGGCTAATAAGAAAGTAAAAGAACCTCGATGTTCTTTGGATGATATTAAAAAGAAATGGGGCGATTTAGCAGATGATCCTTATGCTTTAATGTCTTTGAATGGTGAATCTTTAAAACAATTGGGATTTGGTAGTGATTTGTCTGACGAAGAGATTGCTAATAAAATTTTACAGAGCACGATTACAGCTAAGCAGAGTGATATAGGATTTATTCAGTATATGCAAGCAAAAGAAGCAGAGGCTGTGGCTAAAGCAGAGGCTGAAAAAGAATTGGATAGAAAAGTATCTGATAATGCTAAACCAGTACGTGCACCAATTACAAACTATATTGTAGTTCCAGCAGCTATTTCTGAAAAGAAATTGGCAGAATTGCAGGAAGCAAATAGAAAAGCAGCAAAATTAGAAAGTGAAAGTATTGGTGCTAATATAGCAAGTGTATTTATGAATACTTTGGTAGAAAAGAGTATTCAAAATTTGATACTTAATCTATTTAAACAACCTCCACCTCAAAATGATGAGGAATGGAGCTATGAAAATGCTACCGAGCCTTTATATACCAAAACTCGTGAACCAAGTATAATTGACAAAACCTTTGCTAGTATAAAAAAGATTTCCTATAGTATGAATCCTACAGATATAGATATTATTAGCAAGATGGAGATTGATCTAGGTAATAGTATCGTTGGAGAAATGAATAATAGAACTATTGATTCTGATTTTTCCGGGGCCCTAAGAAAAGCTCAAGGTGGTCAGGTGCTTTTATTAAAAGAAGCTATTGAGGAAAAATTAATAGATTCTACTAAATGGTTTGGTTATATAGATGTGGCCAGTCAAGATCCCAAACAACCCAATGTAATAGAAGGATTTTCTTATGATAATATTAAAAAATTAGTAAAAAACAGAATTGTATCTGTTGGTTGGCTTTTTGCTGCTGAAAAAATTAAGGCCCTCAAAGGTGGATTTGGTGATTGTAATGCCAAGGGGTGTACTTTAGAAAATGTAATGAACGAATATGATAAATCTGGAACTTATAAAATGGATAAAGATGGAGATAGTGTTTTAGAGACTTATAAAAATGAATATTGTGGTTGGAGATCAATTGAGGCGGAACCATATTTTATAGAAATAAATAATCAAAGTGAATGTGAAACAGCTGCTGGGGATTTTGGTATTATTGGAGCCACAACAACCTGGTATGGTGTAACCGGATATACTAGTCTTAAGGGTCGATGTTATGAATATAAAGATATAAGTATTCCTTTAGACGGGATTATTGATGAGATAAGTTATGTTTATGCTAATGTACGTGACAAAGAAGAATGTGAAGGTGGATTACCAGAAACTGAACCAAGTTTAGAACACTATTTTGAATGGGTTCCGGGTGGATGTATGATTATAGAAGAAGATGAATCACCTCTTTGTCATTTAGTAGATCCTAATACTGTTTTGAAAGCACCAGCTCAGCAATGTAGTGCAGAAGGTTATTATAGTGTTCTAGAAATGAATGATAGTTCTAATCGTCAAACAGATTGTGCTGATGTTAAACATTGTATTCAAGAAGATGATAGCGGTAAATGTGTTGGTGGATATGATTATTGTGTTAAGGAAGAAAATATTTGGCGTTTTAACGGAGATTCTTGTAGTAAAGAGTATAATTCTTGTACTACTTTAGTGGATGACGAGGAAGCAAAGGAATCCTATTTAATAAATACTTTAAAAGATTGTCCGCAGGAAGAGGTTGGATGTCGAGACTATACTTTTGCAAAACAAGAAGTATATGATGAATATGTTTGGGACAATGATGCTAAAAAGATTTATTTTAATAGTTCAATTGAAGAGTGTAGTGATAACTCAATTGGTTGTAGCGAATTTATTGAGATTAAGTCGGGTCTTAATTTAATTCCTAATGGTAATTTTGAAATAAACGAGGGTGTTGCTGATAATATTCCAGATGGTTGGTCTAGCGGAGGACAAGAATATTCAATAACAGAAGGTCTTGATAATAGTTCAGCAATTAGAAACAATCATGGTCTTGGTGGTCCAGCAATGGGTACAGTAGTTATGCAAAATGTTATTGGAGTTAATCCTAATATGACCTATACAATATCAGCCTTTGCTAAGCAATATGTTGGAAATAATCAGGCTCGGATAGTTATTAGTTTATGTGATGAAGAAGGTGTTTGTAACTATAATAGTGCTGCTAAAGCTATTGATTCTGAAAGTGATTGTCTTCTTGCCGAAGATGGTTCACAAAATGTTGATTTACAATTTGATCCTGGGAATATTAAATATGAGAAAGGTAGTTGTTATTTTACTACTGATGTTCATACTCGTTCTGCTGTAATATTTTTGTCGACGGCAACTAGTAGTTTTACAGATGAGATTTGGTTTGACAATATTCAGTTAGAGTTAGGAAATAAAGCTAGTAGTTATAAGGAATATGGACAATCTTCTAAAAATTATTTTAAAAAAGCTCCTGATTATTTAGAGTGTGAAGACTATGATTTGAATTCATATAATTGTAAAGAAGGTTATCATCCTTGTTGTGATTTTGTAAAATATTGTCCAGCAGAAGATTTATCATGTTCGGCATATTATCCAACAAACAAAGATCCTTTTGTGCCAGCAGTGATAGAAGACGAAGACAAATGTGTTTCAGAATGTAATAATTATCAAACATTTGTAGCTCTTCCAAGTTATTTTGAAAATTTAGAATCCATAGAAACTAATGGATTTGAAGCTGATCCTGTTGATAGCAACTTTATTCCTAAAACTGCCAAGGACTGTTCTCAACCATCTTGTGAATTATTTACTAATGTAGATAATTTAGAAAGAGGAGCCGAATCCAAAGAGTATTATAGTTTTGTTCGTCAGTGTGTAAAACCAGAAGAAGCTAATGTAGAATTGTATTATACTTGGGAGGGTTCAGATACTTCAGCTTTCCAATTAAAAACTTGGAAATTATTAGCTAGTGAAGAAATTGATCCTTTGAGTACTAATGGAGGATATTCTCCTTGTACTAATGTAATTATAGGAGAATCTGATTGTAATGATTCAAGTATAGTAATAGAATATTGCGATCCGGTAATTAATTTAGATTGTCGAACTTTTTACGATGAAGACGCTGTTCCTCATAATCGTCTTCTTTCCAAAACAATACCTATTACAGAAGAATGTATTAATCTTAGAAGAGAACTTTCTAATCAGGTTTATAAAATAGCTCCTTCTATGAGCATGCCTTGTGATGCTTCTAATGTTGGTTGTACTACTTACAAAGGTAATAATAGTAATAATGTTAGAAATATATTTATGGAAGATTTTGAAGGTGGATCCACTTTGGGTTGGATGGCTGACATAGAAAACAATACTAGTAATATTAATTTACGTTATGCCTCAGAAGCTATTCAGTATAATGGTAATTCAATGAAAGTTTGGGTAGCAGATACTTCAAATGCAATTTGGCTTTCTTATAATTTAACAGCTGCCGGAGAAACTATTATTTCTGGTAAGCAATATACATTAAGTTTTTGGGCAAAAGCTTTTGGAGATGATAATTCTGGAAATAATAATCCTGCTACTAGTTATCAATCTTCTCAAAGGGCTCAGGCGTCAAATTCAGATGATGCATTATTAAATTTTGATAATAATCTTTCAGTTATTGATGATGATTGGTTATTATATAAGTATAATATAGTTGATTTTGATACTGACGAAGAAGGTGATGTTATTTTGACTTTTAAAATAAATATTAATAATAGTATTTATGCTTTTGATGGTATTTATATTGATAATATTA
>CAZIJG010000019.1:0-4845 GCA_964539545.1 uncultured Gammaproteobacteria bacterium
TGCAACACTTAAACCAGTACCAGTTGAAACGTTTCCGCCTCCAGTAGTAGCATTTTGTGAAGCATCAAATAGACCAGCTTCAAAACCAGCAACATCTGAGCCGCTAGCTGTGAAAGTCATGTCAGTAGTAATTACATTGCCCCAGCCAAAACCATTAGCTAGGAAAGCAGCTTCGCCGCCAAACATTCTGTAATCGCTACCGTCATAGTAATAAACGTCGCTTGAACCTTCTGCTGACAATAATTGTCCTGCAGGATATAATCCAACAGTTAAAGCATCTCCAACAGTATAGTTGGTGAAGAAAGCATCAGGAACGTCAACCACCATAGTAGCCCAATCTGAGCCATATAAGTCGATAGCATTAGCTTCACTCACGATTGATTGAAGTGTGCCATCTGGAGCCACTGCGTAAACAGTTGGATCCGTAGTAATTTTCACTAATTTAGTACCAGCTCTCATTACAACGTTTCCTCCAATAGTGTATCCCTGTAACTCCGTAGAAGTAACAGTTACTACACCACTAAAGTCGCTGTACCAAGACATAAAGGTAGCTTCATTAGGGAAAACATATCTTTTACCATCATCGGCTAGATAATAAACAGCTGAAATACCATCCATCTTAATAAGATCTCCGGCTTGAGCAGCAGCGTCCACTGTAGGAACGATAGCACCACTCATTACAACTATTGTCATTACCATCACGCTAATAGTAAAAATTCTGCGTAATTTATTCATAAACAAACAATTGATAAATTATATCAATGTCTAAATCAATAGAAATAAACAATTAAATATAATTTTAGTTTTAGCTTTCAATTCAGTTATGTTCATAGATCAATCGGAATCCCGCTTCCCCACACACTCATATATCTATAAGCGGTTAGTAGGATAAAATTCATTAGGGAACTTTTTTCCCACACTCATCGATACACGAGTGTGGAGAAAAGCTAAATCGATCTACAAGAACTGATTTGATTAGCTAGTAATTTATTAAGTATTTTTAACTAAGGATCTCTTAGAAAAGAAATCGACCTTTCTATCCTTAAGTCCTCCACTAACGTGGATTTACCAATTGATTTCCTACTCTCAACTAGTAAATCCCTATTAATTTTTAGAGGTCTTCTTAGATAGATAATTAAAAATTGTTTTAAAGAGCTTTACTTTGTTTAATTGATAATAAACATTACCAACTAATTTCATGACTGGATGATTTTCTCTCATGGACAGAGTTAATGGATTCAATGAACTGAATGATTTATTAACCTCTGGCAAATTACCATCGCTAGACAAGGTGACAAAATATCTTGGCATAAAATCTGAAGTAATATCAAATTTCTTGTCTTGACCAGCGTCAATGAATGTTGCTATAGCACTTCCTTGCTTAAAGATCTTGCAATTAGCAAAATGTTTTTTGATAGTATCATTCAACTCTGCATAATTTAATTCCTTCAAATGATAAGGGTTTCCATGGCTGGAAAATTCTGAATTTGGAGTAGACATAATTAATAATCCTCCTGGCTCTAACACTCGCTTTAGTTCTTGCAAAAATTTTGTTTGATCTTCGGCTGTAAAATGCTCAATAGTTTCTAGAGAAACTACTGCTTCAAATTCATCATCTTTAAATGGTAAATCCAAGGCACTAGCTTGTCTAAAATTTAAATTATCTCTTTGATATTTTTGTTTGACCTGAGCCACTGTTTCACGATCGATATCTGCGCCAGTTACTTTAACCGCCCCTTGACTGGCTAGATAATTAGATCCGTAACCGGATCCACAGGCAATATCTAAAATGTTTTTATTTTTAATGAACCCAGCTACAAACTGATATCTTAACCAATGCTCATTTACTAAAATATCTGTCGGCTCGATTTGTTCTAAATCTAATCTCTCTACTGCCATATATATTTATTCTGTTAGATCTTCATCTGGCCCGCCCTGAACTTTTAATATTAAGTCAACCTCATTTAATTTATCTATTGCTTCAATATATTTTTGATCATTGAACAATTTTTCAGCTTCTTCCAACATCTTTACAGTATCTACTTCCATTAAATCGCTGCTGCTAGCAGTCTCTTCTTCTATAACTATTTCTTCATTCATTATTTCTTCATCTTCTTCGGGAATAGTCACTGCATCATTTTCTTGAATTTCTAGACCAGCTTGCTCTTTACTAGTCTCAGCACTAAATATTAATTCCTCTTCAGTATTTAATTCTTCGGCTTGCTCTGGACTAGCTAGACTCTGTTTGGCACTATAAATTTCTTTTTTAAAGTTTTCATTCAATTTATCTACTTGTTCTCTATTCTCTTGATTATTGAAATTAGGATCAGTTAAAATATGAGTAATGTCTTTAGCATGACCGGTGGCAAACTTAGCAGATAGATTATCTCTTTCTTGACGATCGAATACCATATTAAGATGTGTCTTCTCACTAATAATGCGAGCAATATATAAAGAGTCGTTGGGCTTAGCGTCAGATAGTAATGGCTGACTAAAAAATACACTGGTTACTAGAATTAAAACAAAAGCAGCCAAAGCAAAAGCTGGCTGAGAAGATACCTTTACAAAATCTCTTAACCACAGAGCTGACAGATTAAAAATTCCGATCTGTTTCTTCTTGCTAGTAAAAATTTGAGAACGCAAAAGTTCCTGACCGCTTTCTTTCCAAGCGCTATCAGGTTTGATTTCTTTCAATTGATTTAATTGTGAGATTAAACTTTTTTTCATTTATTCTATCTTACACAATAGTATCCGTAGAAACTAGAAAAATGTTACAGTTATTTATTCTTTTCTTCAGCCTCCCTTAGGGCTTTCAGAGCACGGTGTAATAGAACTCTTAAATTGCCCCGACTCTTTCCTAGAGTTTGGGAAATTTCATCCCAATTTAATTCATTGAGATGTCTCAACACAATGATTTCTCGATACTCTTCTTTTAGTCCTTTTAGTAATACTGATATACGATCAAACTCTACTTTAACATCTATCTCTTTCTCAATATCCTGGCTTTCATCCTTTATACCCATGGCCTGATCTAAAGAAAAGCTAGGATCTGCTTGGCGATAATAGTCCACCACAGAATTTCTAGCTATTTTATATAACAAAGCCTTTAGGCTTTTGTTAGCATCTAGCTTATTAGTATTAATATAGTTCCAAGCCTTTAGAAATACTGTACTAGATACATCTTGAGCCTCTTCTTTGTGTCCAACCTTAAAGTATATAAAACGATAAATATCATCTACATAGAGATTATATACCTCAATAAAAGCTTCTTGGTCTTGTTTTCTGACTCTCGAAGCTAAGTTCTTTTCTTTAAATTTTTTAACTAAATTTGCTGTCATTTGATCAATGCAAATAAAAACAGGAAAACCCCTGCCCTATATGCTCCCCATAATAACATACTTAAATAAAAAATCAACCTAATTTATTGGATAAAATAAGAGAGTTTTCTGTGTTAAGTCTCCCATCATATAATACTCCAAAGAAATGTATTTTCTTTCATTTTTTAACCCTAGCCCTTGATTTTTATTATTTCTTTATGATAATATTAAATAAATTGACTTTAGTCCATTAACTACTGGACTAAAGTCTAAAACCTAATATTATTCAATATTTAAGTCCAAGATACTCTGGACTTAAATAATCTACTAAATACTTTAGTCCAGGGTAGCTTGGACTAAAGTCTATAGGATGACTAAAAAAATACTCACAACTAAGATAACAGAACCTATTTGGCTTTCCATATCTGAGGCAGCTAAAATTGGTGGTGTAGGAGATAAAACCATTAGACGAGCTGTTAAGGAAAAACAGAGCGTACAATTTAGGATAATAAATGATCGTTACTATGTAGAGCTGAAATCCTTGATACTATATCTACATAGAACAACCAAACTAAAAAATAAACTAGATCAAACTGGCATAGGCCAATACATAAAGGAATGGATAAAATAAAACGCCGACTCACGTCGGCGTTTTTATTATATGTTCCTAAATATTAAGCTGCCATATTCTTTTCAAGACTTTCAATTTCATTCTGATAATAAGCCATACTTTTATTGCCTAATATAGCTTGAGCAAAATTTTCTACTTTTACAGACTTCTCTTCACCTTCGCCTAGTTCAACTTTATTATCAGCTAAGTATTCTGTAACAAACTGTTGAGCCTTTGCCTCTTCCTCTTTAGTGCTAAAATTTCCTAGGCTACCAGTAGTTAGATGATTTCTTATTAATGCAAATTGATAATCATTTATATCTGGATCTTTCCAGAATTTCCACCCAGTCTTATTTTTCTTCTCAACTTCTTGTAGCTGAGAAGCTACGCTCTCTACACCTGGGTATCTTTTGATTATAGCCTTCATATCAGCTACACCATTAAATGATCCTAGGCCACCCATACCAGTGTCTGTGGCACTGATAGTAGTTAAACTTTTCCAATCTTCAATTCTTTGTTTATATTCAGCAATAGTTTGCTTCGTTGACTCTGGTATTGGTTCTACTGTTTCTACTGATTTTAAAACTTCTTTATAATGGTCAGCTTTTCCTGCCTCTTGTTCTTCTGCTATAGCTGATTCATTATCTACAACTATACCAGCTAAGTCTTTAATTGACTCAACCTTATTTTCATGAGAATCTTTCTCACCCTCTACAGCGTGGTAAGATTCGTCCGATGGATTTATATTTTCTTTATTGCCAGGCCGTGCATTTCTTAAACTTTCCGCCCATGATAAATCTTTTTTTGGTTTAAATTTTTCACTCATATTAATGTATTAATGTTTTTTTAAAAAAATAATATATAAACTTACTTATTTCTAGTATATCATATATATTAATTTGTGTCAAGATAATTATC
>CAZIJG010000020.1:0-4739 GCA_964539545.1 uncultured Gammaproteobacteria bacterium
GAAGTCCATAAGCTCATAGTAATCTTCTTCTTCTGGGATTTTCCATCCAGGAGGGGCAATACCACGATCGTCTTCAATCACATAGAAGTTGTAGAGGGCACCGTAATCGATGTAATTTTGTTCATCATTTCCCCAGTAACACATAGCACCGGAGGTGGTGTTGGCCCAGAGTAAATCATCGGCGAGATAGGGGATAGGGTCACCATTTAGGTAGTGTTTTCCTCTAAAATCGGCGTTTGTCCATTTCTGGTCGCCAATTTGTACCCAGTGATAGAGATAGCCATCATACATAAAGGCTGGGGAGTTGGCGTTAGTGTCTGCCTGGCAAACACCTAGGCCATTTTCAGCCCTGAGTAAGAATTCATAGTTATACCCAATTTTAATAGGTACTTCAAATTGTAATGTAGCCCAGTTGGTATCAGTATTAATCGGATTTTGACTAAGACTGATCATTTGTCCTCCAGCGCGACGATATCGCAAGCTAGGTTGACTATTCAATGAGTTACTTTTCAACTGGAATTCTAAGGTCATGGTTAGGGTATCTTGACTGATGATCTGAACATTCTTGATTTCCGGTTTATTACCCAAGGTTTTAAAACTTACTGTGTTACCAGAAAATTTTTGATTGTCTATTATTAGTACAATTCTAAAAAAGTAGACTTGTCCCCATGTTAAATTTTGCACTGGAGTGAAGACAATTCCTTTACCACTTTGCAAATTAGTGTTTTTGTTAAGATTGTTAGCACTAGTGCCGTATTCGAAATAGTAATCAAGATTTTCCTGATTAGAGATTTCTCCTTTTAAAACGGCTTCATGTAACTTAATCTGTTCCGCTTTGAGGGTAGATCCGAGGGCCTTGGTTTGAACCTCAATTAACTCGCTTTGCTTTTCTCCTCCCTGTGGAAAAAAAGCGGTAGCTTGAAAATTAAAGATAGTATTACTTGCCAAGTTGCTAAAAATAACAACGATTGAGCCCCAATCGGTATTTCTTGTCACACATTGATCAAAGTCTTTGCAGACTTTTATCTGATTGGCCTTGGGAGCAGTTACCGATAGGGTAATTGCTGTTTGAGTAACAGAAGTAACTTCTATTTTTACTTCTGGTAGAATGTCTTCTTTGGGCTTTTTACAACTAAATAATATAGTCATTAAAGCGAGAATGGAAAAAATAATGAAATTTTTCATGATTTATTTTTTTTTGGTGAATATTCAATTGTAGAGAACTATTTATATATTGACTCTATAACAAAATTAGCTTTTTGTCAATACAAAAAGGTAATGTGCACACATCTATGACTATAATTGCGAATGATAATGTTGGTATTAATACTTTTAATCCAGATGAAACTCTTAGAGTGAATGGTACGCTTAAAGCCAATTATTATATTGCCTATAACGGTAAATATGGTTTAACTAAAAATCATAGAATAAAAGATTCTAATGGTGATAATTGTGTATTAAGTTTCACCAATGGTTTATTAACTTATAGTAATTGCTTTTTAACTGGATTTTCTGGAGGAATAAGCAATGTTAGATAAATAGATATGAATAATTTTAGACAAGAAAGAACTCTCATTATTAGGGGCTCTTTCTTATTGTTTATTATAGCTCAATTTAAAGGTGGGCAGTTAGGATATATAATAAGGAGACATCATAAAATTACATACTGTCTATGATTGAGATAATAATTGTATAAATAGCTTAGAGAATAGTTTGTTATAAGATATTGTTTGTGATATAATTCAATAGACTTTTATCTTAATTGTGCTATAATATTTTTATATTAATAATTTAATTATTTTACAAACTTATGAGAAAAGAGAACGGCTTTATGCTAGTTACAGGCATTATCGTAGGCATCTTGGTGATGCTTTTCATTTCCTTTCAATTGCAACTATCTAACGTGCAGAGACGTACAGTTGCTTTGGAACAAACAGTAACCGCTAACTCTCAAACTCTAGGTCAGATTGTAGATTTCATCAATCAGAACACTGGAGGAGCTGAGGCAGCACCAACACCAACAGAATAGGATTTAAGATTAAACCGCCCCTTCTGGGGGCGGTTTTTTGTATCCTAATAATATGGTATAATTTAAGAAACAACCTGTGTTTATGGATAAAAATGAAGTTAAAAAAAGAATAGGTAAATTGAAAGCGGAGATTAATCATCATCGCTATCTTTATCATGTTTTAGATAAAGAAGACCTTAGTGAAGGGGCTTTAGATAGTTTGAAGAATGAACTTTTTAAATTAGAACAAAAATACCCAAAACTAGTTACCAAAGATTCTCCTACTCAAAGAGTTGCGGGGAAGCCTTCAGCTAAATTTAAAAAGACCCAACATAGAGAAAAAATGCTTTCTCTGTTTGATGCTTTTTCTAGAGAAGATATAGGAGATTGGCAGGATAGGATTATTAAAGTTTATGCAGAAAATGTTGGTAGTAATATAAATGGTTTTAAATACTATTGTGAACTCAAGTTAGACGGTTTGGCTTTGAACTTAACATATAGAGAGGGTCTGTTGGTAAAAGGAGCTACTCGCGGAGACGGTCTAATAGGGGAAGAAGTTACCAGTAATGTGAAGACTATCCAAAGCATTCCTCTAAGTTTAAGGAAGTTAACTGAAAAAGATTGGCAAAATTTAGGTTTTACTAGTATAGAAAAAAATATTTTAGTTGAAGAGTTTTTTACTCAAGAAGTAGAAATTAGGGGTGAGGCTATTATGTCAAAGAAGGTCTTAGATAAATTAAATGATAGATATGCCAAACAGGGTTTACCGGTATTAGCTAACCCTAGAAATGCTGTAGCCGGGTCAATTCGTCAATTAGATTCCAAAGTGGCCGCCTCTAGAGAAATGGATTTTTATGTATATGGATTAGTTGTTTCCCCTGAAGTTAGAAAAGTATTAGCTACACGAGAAAAAGAAAATAATTTTTTAGGATTACTAGGTTTTAGAAATTTGAAACAGAATGAACATTGTAAGAATCTAGAAGAAGTATTTCGGTTTCACGAGAAATGGGAAAAACAACGTGATACCTTACCCTTTATTATTGATGGGGTGGTAGTGAAAGTTAATGATTTAGATTTGTGGCCAGTTTTAGGAGTGGTAGGAAAGGCTCCTAGATATATGATGGCTTACAAATTTTCTGCTGAACAGGTTACTACTAAACTCAGACAAGTTATTTGGCAGGTTGGTAGAACCGGGGCCCTAACTCCAACAGCAGTATTGGAGCCGGTAAAGGTAGCTGGAGCTACTGTTTCTCGTACTACCTTACATAACTTAGATGAAATTCGTAGATTAGAGCTTAAACTTAATGACACAGTAGTTATTGAAAGAGCTGGCGATGTTATACCTAAGGTAATAAAGGTATTAAAGAATCTTAGAACTGGCGAGGAGAAAAGTATTAGCACACCAAAGAAGTGTCCACATTGCAGCGGGGAAGTAAGTCGCCAAGAAGATGAAGTAGCTCATTATTGTCTTAATCCTAACTGTTTTGCAGTTAGCCTAAGAGGATTAATCCATTGGGCTTCTAAAGGAGCTATGAATATTGATGGCCTAGGAGATAGGATTGTTGAACAATTAATGACCGAGGGATTAGTGCAGGAGATTCCAGATATCTATGGTTTAACTCTTGGAGATATTGAACCCCTAGAAAGGTTTGCCCCTAGGTCTGCTCAGAATTTAATTAAAGCTATTCAGGATAGTAAGAACAGAGATTTATATAGATTTATTTACGCTCTAGGTATTCGCCATATTGGCGAAGAGTCTGCTCAGATACTGGCCAAACTGTTTGCTTACTGGGTTAAGCGACAAAAAAAAGTCGAGGTGAACATTCTTGGTTTAATAGAATATTTCCAATCTCTAGCCCTTGTTGAATGGGCGGAGGTAGAGGATTTCGGACCAACCGTTTCTCAAAGTTTATATGATTTTTGGCATGATAAAAATAATTTAAATGTTTTAGAAATATTATCAAAACAAGGATTTAATTTGATACTGCCGAAGACTAATTCAGGAAATCTTAAGCTGAAAGGCCAGACTTTTGTGTTGACCGGAGCTCTAAACGGTTTGACAAGAGATGTTGCCAAAGATAAAATTAAAGTATTAGGAGGAAAGGTCTCTTCAGCAGTGAGTGCTAAGACCAATTATGTAGTTGCCGGGACAGATCCTGGTAGTAAATATGATAGAGCTAAGAAATTAGGAGTTAAGGTATTAACTGAAGATGAATTTCTGCAGTTAGTAAAATAGAGTTATGAAATTGAGTGAGAAAGAAGTAAAACATATTGCGAATTTAGCCCATTTAGAACTATCTGAAAAAGAGATAGGTATTTTTAAAACAGAATTATCTGATATTCTTAGTTACATCGATCAATTAAAAGATGTAAAAGATTCTGGCGCTGAGGCAACTCATCAGATTAGTGGTTTGAAAAATGTTTGGCGAGAAGATGAGGTCAGGGATTGTGAAGAGACGGAAAGAAATGATGCCTTACAACAAAGTAAATATTATAATAATGGAGATATAAAAGTTAAAAGAGTATTAAATTAATGGATTTAAATGAACTAACAATTGTCCAGGCTAGAACAAAATTGGACAGCAAAGAAATTACAGCAACTGAGCTCACTCAGGCTTGTTTAGACCGCATAAACAAGGTTAATGACCAACTTAAGGCTTGTCTAACCATTTGTGATAAAAAGGCCTTAGAACAGGCTTCAGAGGCCGATAAAAGGCTTCAGAAGGGTGAG
>CAZIJG010000021.1:0-4628 GCA_964539545.1 uncultured Gammaproteobacteria bacterium
TACACTTAAGTGAAAATTATAGCAGGTTCAATTACCCATAGGAATACATTAACCCAAGCGATTTCATATCTGAAAGGAAGGTGTTGAGTAGACTTACTAGATAACCAATAACCTGGTTCGGTTGCGGAAGGTCTAGGGTCACAAATCAATTCTAAAGAAGGCTGTTGAAGCACTAAATATTGCGATCTCTAAGCAATTGAATTAAACAGTTTGTGTCCGCCAAGAGTGATTCTCCTGTTCGTCAGAAGAGTCATCTTGACTGTCAATTGATTTTCTAATGCTATCAATTACCCACTCTGTTGAAATAGAGGCAGACCTATTGATTACGCCAGTAGTGCTTGCTGTAGAATTAGCCCCTCGTGCTGTTGGACGCTTATCTTCTTTATCATCAGTAAAAAAATTATTGGAGTTATTTTGCAGCATATATATTCTTAAGAGCAAAAACTTCGCCCATAGGTTTATTGTAATGCATCATTAAATGTTTTTCATGGTCACATTTCTCAAGGGGATTTGCATTTAGTCCTATTGCTCTCATCTCCTCTCTAAAAATAGCATATCCGTGAGAAGGATAATTATTTACAAGTCTAGAAACAACCACAAGTCTCTTTTTTAAAGAAGGTGTATGAGGTTTCATTAGCTCTAATCCTATAAGCATTCCAATTCTGAGATCTCTGTGAGCTTTTTGAAGAAGTATTGGATCAATTTTTTGAATCACTGGACTCATTAAATCTACTGCGCTTTTCCAAGAAATTTCCAAGGCATCTTTTTTAGATATTGTGTCAGTAAATTCATTTCTAATATCTGAGTAAGCATTCTTTGCACAAATGGAAGTAAGAGAGTGAATGCTAGTAACACATTGAGTCACATCAAGAGCAGATATCATGTCCCCACTGTCGTGTTCTAAAGGTTTATCAATTGGCCCAATATATCCCTCTGGAGAAACTAAAATTTCATCAGCACCCAAAGACATTAGTGTGGCCGAACTATAACAAAAGTCTTTGATAACAAAGGTAATTTTTTCAAATTTTGTCCTTATGAGTCTCATTATCCTATGGGCAGTATAAGCATCACCTCCTATAGATTTAATTACCACATAAATATGTTCTCCTTTGTAGTCAGATAAAGAATCTCTTACCTTATCAAAAAAACCTCTGAGAATTTGTTCAGTTGGTAAAAAATATAGAGCAGCTACTAGTTGTGAAGATTTTTCTTCTTTCTTTTCTTTAGCGGGTAAAATTTTCTTAGAGGGAATATTTTTTTTTGACATAACTTCTTATAAATATATCATATATATGATAAACACATACAACACTAAATTATTTTCCATTTTATTATTTATAAAAAAACTTGATTTGATTACCCATAGGAATACATTAACCCAAGCGATTTCATATCTGGCAGGAAAACTTTATTTACTCAATATAAGTCTTGCACCTGCAAGATCTACTGTTTCTCCACTGGTTGAACGAAGCTCAACAATATAGATATTATTTCCATTATGCAACTCAAATTCTGGTGAACTTTTCCATGTGGTAGTACTCCCTGAATGAAAAACTTCACTTATTGAAATAACGGCCCCAGTAGTATTATTTTTCAACCGAGCCCAAGCCTCACCCCCTATTATTGACAAACCTGCTTGGAAAGTGATTTTAACGCCAGAAGGATAGTCTGATTTATTTAAACTTACTTCTACGCCCGAATCTTCCCAATCTCTATTTGTGGTATTTGAAGATCCAAGATATATAACCTGGGGCTGAAATGAGGTTGTGGATACTTGTTGTATTATGGGCGCTACATTTTTTTCACTATCCTGCTCTAATTTCTCAATTCTATCAATTAAACCAGAAATACTTGCTTCTGTTGCTTTATCCTGAATAATGAGATTGACTTTGGAATCTGAAACGTTGGAATTATTTGGATTATACTCAATATTATCTTGACTATTTTCTATTAATTGCTTTAGCTTTTGACTTGTCTTGGATTGAAGTACAAAAAGGATGACAATCCCACCCATCATAATAACAATTATTGATAATAGAATTATTTGAAAACGCTTCATTAAAATAAGTATATCAGGAAGGAAATTTATTTGGTTAAGGGTGCACCTAATATGAGTGTTTTTTCTGAACGATGCCCTTCTCTTTCAATTATTATTCTTGAATCATATCAATAGCTTTGTTTGACTACCCAAAGGAATATGATAGTTGAAGAGATTTTATATCTGGTAGAAAGGTCTTAAACAAGTCCACCAGGTCTGCGATAATCTGGTTCGGTTGCGGTAACGTTAGGAGTCACCATATGCGACACCCTAAGTATCAAAATAAATATGGCCTGATACCTTCAGCGTCTTGTGCTTATTAGCTTATACTCATGTGTGATTGTAATAACTTCCATGGGAGCTCCAACAAGCTGTAAAAGAGAATCAGACATATCATTGCTCATTAACCACTTTGCAAGCTTCTCTCTGTCTGTCTCAGATTTCACAAACTCGCCTTCGTGAAAAGCAACATAGGTTCCTGGTTCTAGCTCTTCGAATTGCCCATTAGCAAGAGCCTCTTGATAAGCAAGAAGGTTGGGATCATTGTTAAAATTATTTTCAATGGTTGTTGGATTACCTTGTTCTATTGACACATTACATTTCCTTCTAGGCAGACAAATTTTAATTATATGATTTTATCATATTGCATTGTGGTTGTAATCACTGGTTTGTATTTTTTAGCCATTTTGTCTTTTAAACTCTTTCATCTCTTACTAAAAGTTGTAAGTGTTTGGCATAGCCCCGCTTGCTGTCCTCTCGTGTATCCGACGAAGTTGCTCAAAATGAGCTAAAAATGGCTCAAACTGAGTATCATTAGGGTCACATTTTGCTGATATATCAGATTAATTCCATAATTTCTATATCTTCAAGTACTTGCTTAGAGGATGGAGTTAGCTGATTATTTTTAATAAATTCATCAAGCTCTATTATGTCTACCCACCTAACTTGAGAAATTTCATCTTTATCAAAATTATCAGGGGTTTTATTAGTTTCTGCTGAATAAACATGGCAAAACTCTGTAGACTCATCTAAATAAACCTTTTTAATAAACTTTAACTTCAAACTGATTCCTAGTTCTTCTTCGAGCTCTCTTTTTGCAGCTTCAAAATAAGTTGTGGGATATGTGACGTGACCTCCCACTGATAGTGTCCAAAAAAAAGGACGTGTATCTTTTTTAGCACTTCTTTTTTGAAACAAGATTTGATCTTTAGAGTTTTTAACAAGAATGTAAACAGAGCGATGATTTAATTTTTCCGTATGGGCTTTTTTTCTTGTGATAGAACCTAAAACATTATCATATTTGTCAACTAAGTAAAAAGGCTCAGATTGGTTATCTAGTGGCATAGCCTCATTGTATCTCACATCCCAATTTTCTCTAATACAATTCAAATCACCTTACTGAATAACAAACCCAAGTTGTTTTATGTCTGGGAGGAAAGTGTTAAACAAATCCACTGGATCTGTAATTATCTCGTTCGGATATAGCAGGCTTAGGCTCACTAAACAATAAATAAAGCCTATTTTTCACTACTCTTTATCCAAAGTTTAGCCTGATAATAAGTTAATAGTTAATGAGCACCACCAATACTTGAAATTCTATTCAAATAAGCTAGTATATAAATTACAAGACAACTAATCACTGCCCAGAAAGTTTAAATTATGTTAAACAAAGAAGGCGGAGGTTTACCCCCAAACATAGAAAATGACTCCATATTGAGAAGGAAGATTACACTTCAAGAAGAGCTGATTAGATGCGAAGAAGAAGGTGTAACAGTTGCCACCGGCATCAATCCCATCGGAGAAAATTATGCCTATCCTCTGCTTCCTCAGGAGATGACTGCTCTTGGTAATGAGCGATTTAGGGATGTGACCTATAGGGAAAACGTTATCCTTTATTTAAAAACAGTCGGAATCATAACCGGACAAGATTCTTTTGGCAAACCATATGCCTACGCAGAAATGAGTGTTAGATCAAAATATCCTATGCAGGATTATCGAGACTATAGATACAGTAAATTTGACCCATTTGCCAAAAAAAGAGATATAGTTGACTTAGATACAGGAAGATTATTCGAGGATCACCAATATGGTTCGCCCAGGGGAAGATCTATTATGCCCTTCGGGAATCTAGAAGAACTAAACAGAATGAGAGCTAAGGCAGGGTTGGAAGAATTGGATGAATACCCAGAAATTTAAAGGCCAACAATTAATCGCATCACTTCTAAAAACTTTTGATTTATTATTCTCGTCCTCATACTCACGCGAAAAAAGCGGTCGTCAAAATCAGTAAAACTACTCCCGGGGACCAACGAGACCTTAGCTAAACGAGTTTTTTCTAAAAAAATAGCCGATGGAATGCTGGTTGGTACTTTTACAAATAGATTATTTGTCTCTGATGAAAAGACAGTAAAACCAATTTTTTTCAACTCTCGCTTCATAATCAATCGTTCTTGATCCACAAATTTTTTAGTTTGCCTAATAAATTTATCATCCGCCAAAGCAATTTTAGCCAGAAGTTCACTCAAGCCGCTGACGGGAAAAATCTGGGTTTCTTCTTCTAATTGTTGAATCATTGGCTGACTGGCAACAG
>CAZIJG010000022.1:0-4458 GCA_964539545.1 uncultured Gammaproteobacteria bacterium
GCGAGATCATTCGCGGCTTTTAGTTTTAAACAAGGAAACTGGCAAAACTGAGCATAGACATTTTTATGATATAGTCCGATATCTAAAGTCAGGAGATATTTTAGTAGTTAATGATTCAAAAGTTTTTCCGGCTAGGCTAATTGGCAAAAAAGCTGTTTTCTTAGGAAAAGTAGAAGTCTTTTTGTTACGTGAGGAAGACGGTAAGCTCTGGCAATGTTTAATTGGTGGAAAAAAAATAAGTTCAGGTACTAAAATTATATTTAAGCAGGGTTTAGAAGGAGAAGTTGTGGGTGAGAGTCAAGGCAAGACCAGAAAGATTAAATTTAACAAAACCGGTAAACAATTGATGGATATAGTTTTTAAGATTGGTTTAACTCCGTTACCTCCTTATATTAAAAGACAAGAGAATAAACTAGAGAGAGATAGTGTGAAGTATCAAACAGTCTATGCTAATCAGAAAAAAGTGGGGTCGGTCGCCGCCCCAACAGCTGGGTTCCATTTTACAAAGCTTTTATTAAAAAAGTTAGAGAAGATGGGCGTAGAAATACTTACTGTAACTCTACATGTAGGTTTAGGTACGTTTTTGCCAGTCAATGAGGAACATATTAAAACTAAAAAATTACACAGTGAATGGCTGGATGTAGACAAGGAAACAATTAATAAAATTATTAAAGCTAGAAAAGATAAGCGTAGGATAATTGCAGTTGGAACAACCAGCGTTAGATCTTTAGAAACTGTATTTCAGAAAAAGAATTTGCAGAATAAGAGTTTTGCTAACTGGACCAATATATTTATTTTTTCTGGATATAAATTTAAAGTAGTGGATGCCATGGTAACTAATTTCCATTTACCCCAATCTAGTTTAATAATGTTGATAGCAGCTTTTGTAGGGAAGAAATATATGGTTTCGGTTTATAAGCAGGCAGTGCAAAAGAAGTATCGTTTTTATAGTTATGGAGATGCCATGTTTATTGAATAAAATTATAAATAATATCAATAGCGTCAATGGTGTCAATAAATTTGTTGACACTGTTTTTGTTTTGTTTTATAATATAGATAGTTAACAAATAATTATAAATATATGAATGAGAATCAAAAACAAATTATGGATTTAGCTAAGAAGAAAGATATTAATAAAATGTCTTATCGTGAAATAGCCCGTGAGTTAAAAATAAAAAATCCTCAAACAGTGATTTATCATTTAGAACAATTAAGAAAAAAGGGGTTAATATATGTAGACCCTAAGACTAAATCTGCTAGTGTTCCCAAGGGAGAGGGGTTTGTTATTAATGAGTTGTTTAATATTCCTATTCTCGGTTTAGCTAATTGTGGTCAGGCCTTACAGTTGGCTCAAGAGGATGTTTTGGGGTACTTAAAGATTTCTCGTCGAATTTTAGATCATAAGAAAAGCCCGGAAGATTTGTTTATTGTGAAGGCAGTTGGTAAATCTCTGAATAAAGCTAGTATTTCTGGCAGGAGCATTAAAGACGGAGATTATGTGGTTATTGATTCTAGTCTGCAACCTAGAGATGGTGATTATGTATTATCAGTAATTGATGGCATGGCTAATATAAAGAGATTTTATCATGATACGGAAAGTAGTGAAGTGAGATTAGTTTCTGAGTCTACTTTAAAGATTCCACCAATAGTTTTGCATGAAGAGGACTTATCTAGCACTGGATATACGATTAACGGAGTAGCTGTTAGAGTTGTCCAAAGTTAAAAAAGCTGGTTTTAAGGGTTTTTTAGACATTTTTAGCTCAAAAGAATCTTCTTGATTTTAGGTTTGAAAAATGGTATACTAATTAAGAATTTACAATAATTTTGCTTATTTTAGTTATGATAAAGAAATTTTTTGGCTTTGTTTTCGAGATTTTTAAGATAGTAGTTATCTCTTTAGTTATAATTATACCTATTCGGTATTTTTTAATTCAGCCTTTCTATGTAAAAGGAGCTTCTATGGAGCCTAGCTTTTACGATTACGAATATTTAATTATTAATGAACTTGATTATCGTCTTAATGATCCAGAGAGAGGTGAGGTGGTAGTTTTTCGCTATCCTAGACACCCTCAAGAATATTTTATTAAACGTATAATTGGGTTACCTGGAGAAGCTATCGAAATTCGGGCAGGAGAAGTTTACTTATATAATGAAGAATATCTACAAGGATTACGACTACAGGAGGATTATTTATCAGTTAATACTAAAACCTATAGCCTAAATGAAGAAAGAGTAAATCTGGGAGTAGATGAATATTTCGTATTAGGAGATAATAGAACAGCTTCTAAAGATTCTCGTAGTTTTGGAGCAGTTAATCGTAGTTTTATGGTTGGTAAAGTATGGTTACGCGGTTGGCCAGTAGAACGTTGGGACGTTTTCAATGAATTACCTAGTTATTAATATAAATTTATGCCTAAAAAAGTTAACGCAACAACTAAGCCTAAAGTAACTCCTAAAAAGCCTAGAAGACCAATGCCTCAAAAACCACCAGTATCGTTAAGAGTGGTTATGAGCAAAAATTTATCTAGAGCTCTAGGTATGAAAGATATTAATGTCAACGATTATAAGAATTGGGAAGTAATTGTCCGGAATGCCATTGATTTTTTTAAGCGTTACGGTTTTAATCAGATGGAAACTCCAATTTTAGAAAAAGTTGGTTTATTTCAAGATCACGCTCGTCGTGATGATGATAGGGAATTTTATAATTTTAATACAGATAGGGGAGAAAAATTAGTTTTAAGACCAGAACTCACTCAAGGTATTTTAAGAACTTATTTAGAGTATGGCCTAGAAGCTATGCCTCAGCCTGTTCGTTTGTTTTCTGTGGGGCCAGCATTTCGTCAAGAAAAATTACAATCCGGCAGATATAGACAATTTACTCAAATTAATGCTGAAATAATTGGAGAAAAAAAATCAATGACTGAAGCTTTGTTAATGGCTTTAGTACACAATTTCTTTAAAGATTTAGGATTAGATATTGAAGTACAAATCAATAGTCTAGGTGATAAAGATTGTCAGAAAGAATATAGATTAAGGTTGTTAGCTTTTTATAAGGAACGAGGTAAACGCGCTAGGCTATGTACTAGTTGCCGTAAATTACTAGATAAAGATCCAATCGCTTTGTTAGATTGTAAAGATAAAACTTGTATTGAGTTAAGAAAGGATGCTCCGCAGATTGCAGATTTCTTAAGTGAAGAAGGTAGAGACCATTTTGCGAAGGTGGTTGAGTATTTAGATGAACTAGAAGTAAATTATAACTTTAATCCATATTTAGTTAGAGGTCTCAGCTATTATAATGATACCGTGTTTGAATTATGGCCGATGGACGAAAAAGGAGAGTCACAGTATAAACTTTCTTTAGGAGGCGGTGGTCGTTATGATGATCTAATAGAGAAATTAGGAGGTAAGCCTACTCCGGCAGTTGGTTTGGCCCTAGGACTAGAGAGAACAATTTCGAAAATTAAAGAAAAAGGCTTGATTTTATTTCCTAAACAAGATAATCTAATATTTATTGCTCAGTTAAGTGAGCAAGCTAAAATTAGATCTCTGCAACTTTTTGAAGAGCTTAGGAAACAAGGTTTTAATGTTAGACATTGTTTTGCTACCGATAGTTTAAGAGTCCAGTTAGAGGAAGCAAAAACTTTGGATGTTAGACTATGTATCATCATTGGAAAGAAAGAATTAATGGATGAGACCGTATTGTTAAGAGATATGGAATCAGGTGTTCAAGAAACAATTCCACAAAAGAAGTTGAAGCAAGAAATTGCGAGGAGATTAAAATAATAAAAATTATAATCATAAAATTATAATATAATGAGAGGGGGTGTACTATGGCAGATTTTAAACGAAAGACAGGTGAAAGTTTTGAAAGTTTTTTACGTCGTTTTAAGAAGGGCCTAAGAAACAGTAAACGTCTAGAACAAGCTAGAGGCAAGAGACATCACCAAAGTAAAAAAACTAAGAGAGAACAGAAGAAATATACTTTAGCTAGTTTAGATATCAGAAAGCAAAAAGATTATTTAAGGAAAATTGGTAAATTACCCGACGACAGAAAGTAAGAAATATACTAAACAAAAAAAGCGTGTTAGGCGCTTTTTTTGTTTGTTTATTTTTAATTCTATTTGTCTTTCCAGATTAAGCTTTTAATATTAGCAATACTAGATTTCTTCACATTTTGTTTAATCCTGTCTTTAGCTTTCCGGGTTTTAGTAGACTTTAACCAGTCGCGATTAGGGTATTTACGATTCTTGTCTGTAATAATTTCTACAATATCACCATTTTTTAATTCACAATCTAAGGTAGATATTTTATCATTAATTAAAGCTTGGGTAGCTTTGTTTCCAATATCTGTATGTATGCTATAGGCAAAGTCTACTGGAGTAGATTTCTCAGGAAGTTCGAAAACGTCACCTTTAGGAGAAAAAACAAAGATGCGATTTCTGAAAATATCTAATTTTA
>CAZIJG010000023.1:0-4244 GCA_964539545.1 uncultured Gammaproteobacteria bacterium
GAGGGAATCGAACCCCCGCTAGAGGTTTTGGAGACCCCTGTACTACCACTATACGACACCCGCTTATAAAAAACGGGTATATCCCGTTTTTATTTTTATAATATTAATATATAACAATTATTCTACCGCTTGTCTAGAGCATCCTTATACTCTAATTCATATATATGAAGAATAGTTACAGCAACAGAAATGATTAATGGGCCAATAATAACACCCCAAAAACCAAACAAAGCAATACCACCTAGAATTGAGAAGATAATAAAGATAGGATTAACCTGAGCCTTACCTTTAATCATATAACCACGGATAATATTGTCTGTATTACCAATTACAATTGCTCCCCAAGCTAGAAGGAAAATACCTTGCCAAATCTGACCAGTTGCCAATAGAAATACTCCTACTGGAACATATATAATAGCTGAACCAACATATGGTAATAATGATAAGAATCCCATTAACAAACCAGCTAGGAAAGCTGGTAACCCAATAATTATGAAGCCAATGGCGCCAACTATACCTTGAGCGGCGGCAGTGACAAAAGTAGAGACAATAACTGAATAGCTAACCACTCTAAACTTCTTAAATATCTCTAAATCATATTTATTTGGTAAAGGAGACCAATACATTAATTTATTCAACATATTCTTACCATCAACGAAAAAGAAAAACATAGCTAAGATAATCATACTCAAAGAGAATATGAGTTTGGTAGTCCCTTTAATTAAGGCCGTAGCGCCATTAACTAACCAATCGCTAGATTGCTTTAAAATATCTGTTGCGAAACTCTTTAAACTGTCAGCATCTAAACCAAGTGCATTAAAACGATTCAAGAAGCTATTCTGCAAAAACCCTTCAGCATTATTTTCATTCAAAAACTGCACGCTATCTTGATAAGCTTCTATAGATTCTCCACCAGCATAGACGATTAGATTAACTACCGGAATGATAATTACAAGCACCAAGAGAATACACATTATTACAGCTGAGATATTCTTTCTCCCTTTTAATTTCTTTGTTAACCATTTATATGGACCATAGAAAATAGAAACCAAAACTGCTGCAACTAGAATTTCAGCGATAAATGGTCTAAAAACTAAATAACAAGCCGCCAAAGCTAAAATCAAAAGTAAAATTAAAAATGGCTTGGTTAAATAATATTTCATATTATTTTGTTTCTTTGTGAAGAGTATGCTTGGTGCAATGAGGGCAATATTTGTTAAGTTCAAGTCTCTCTTTAATAACTTTCTTATTTTTCCGAGAAAAATAATTAACTTTCTTACACTCAGTACATTCAAACTTAATCATGTTGTCCTGTGACATAAGTTTAACCGTCTCAGCCTTTCAGCTAAGTCTTAATTTATAAATATATATTTAGTATAGCAATAACTAATAATTTACGTCAACTAATTATTTTTGGCAAATTTCACAGATATGCGTACCTCTGCCAGCTACTTTAATCTTCTTAATCAGGTTCTGGCATTCTACACACTTTCTGCCTTGCTGACCATAAACCCTAAGTTTTTGAGAAAAATTACCACGCTTCCCTTTATTATCCACATAATCACTAAAAGTAGTACCACGAAATTTGATTGCTGATCTTAAAACCTTTTCTATATTAGCAAATAATCTCTTTATTTCAATACTAGATAAAGTATTAGCCTTTCTTCGAGGATCTATCTTAGATAAGAATAATGATTCATCTACATAGATATTCCCTAAACCGGCAATAATCCCCTGATTCAATAACACAGCCTTAATAGTTCCCCGCCTAAAATTTAAAGACTTTCGAAAATCTGGTAATTTAAAATCGTCTGTCAAAGGTTCTGGGCCAAATTTGTCTCTCGTTCTATTCCAATTTAATTTAGATACTAATCTCGCATAGCCAAACCTTCTCATGTCATTAAAAAATAATTGGCTATTATCTGAAAAAGTTATTATTAACTTAGTAAACTTATTAGGCAACTCGCCTCCAATGGCTTTAGTTTCGTCTTTAGTGCTAAAAGGATGTCCACCGGCAATAAGCCTGTTTTTCTTTTGATAAACTAATTGACCGGTCATCTTCAAATGAATTAAAAGATAAACGTTATTCTTTAAAACTAGGGCTAACAACTTACCAATTCTCTTAGTTTCTACAAACTTATTTCCTAATAGCTTTTTTTGCCAAACCCCTTTAGCCCCCTCTACAACCTTACTATCTTTTACTTCAACTTTCTTTATTTGCTTACGTAAAATTCCTTGACTCAGGTCTTGCCTAATAGTTTCCACCTCTGGTAACTCCGGCATGCATTTATAGTATTAGTAGCAGAATTATAACGATTGCTAAGGCTAAAAATTCTATAGCAAAAATCCTTAAAAAACTACGGCCAACTTTATCTGGATTAATTAACATATTTTTTTCTTAATTACTAAAATTCTATCATTTCAAGCTCTTTAAAACAAGCTGCCTGAAGCAAAAAGCAATCTCCTAGAAGATTGCTTTTCTTGTGGGCCGGGACGGATTCGAACCATCGAAGGCGAAAGCCAGCAGATTTACAGTCTGCCCCGTTTGACCGCTTCGGTACCGACCCCTTAAATATTCTCTAAAATAATAGTTTATCTTAAAACTATTGTCAAACCAAATTAAAAATTATCAACCATTACCAGCTGATAATTTTCACATTCATTATTAACCACCAATAATATCAAATATAACAAATTTTACGATAGCGTAAGAGAAGAAAACAATTGCCAGACCAATAGAGGTCCATACCAGGATGTCTCTACCCTTTTTTATCTTTTCCGGGGAACCAGCACTAGTCATCCATGTAATACCACCAAAGATAAACATTAATAGGGCTAGAGAACCAATAATGCCTAAAATAGCATCAATTATTCTCCCCATTAAACTTTGAGGCGTGGCATTCCCCAGGGGATTGCCCAGAGATACTGGAGCAGCGCCATCGATATTTTTATTTGCCGCAGTAGCCTTACAATCAGTCAGATCATCTCCGCTCAACCCTTCACATTCCGCATGAGCTAACCCTGGTAAAAACAAAAAGCTTACTAGAAACAAGATACTGAATAATATAACAATCTTTTTCATACTAATTTATTATTTTTTCTATTAAAATTTTACCATAAAAAATAAAAAAAGGAAATAGAGATATTCATCTATTTCCTTTATAGAGAGTTAAACCGGAACTTTTCGTTCCAATATTACTCTTGCATTGCCTTTACCATCAATTTGTATGATGATTGGTTTATCGGCAGTATTCGAATAAGAACGAGTGACAATGATCTCAGCCTCACCATCGATTTTATCGGCATAAATCCAGTTGTGATTCTTTCTACCTACCCACAACTTAACAACATTAGACCCACTGTTAATATTCTTAATTTTTAATCGATCACCAATTTTCATTGAATAACCTTTAAGATTAGTAAGAATATCATTATTTCCGTCGGCGTCTCTGTAAGAATAAGTTTCGTTAAAAACTTCTTTCCATTCATACTGAATGACAGGCCTGTAAATGGTTAGATATCTAGCTTCAATTCTATCGTGAACCCATTTAACAATTCCACGATTAGCTGGCACACAAGTGTCTCCTGTGACTGCGTCAATATAGAAAAAACCAGGGGCAATAATAGGTAGATAAACCGAACTAAATCCAACAACCTTTCTTTTAGTATTGTTAGGAGTTTTATTTATTTCTCCTGTACTGATGTTTACCCAACGGGTAGCCTCACCTTTAGCATTGAAATGGCGAGCATCAACCCAATTAGCAATATTGACAAATACTCCAGCTATAACAATAAATATTATGGCCTTCTTTAGATTTCTTTTATTTCCACCGAATACTTTGGTACCAATAGCAGAAACTATTATTAACCCAAATATTGTTATCAGGCTAACAAATACGTCGTTTGACCACGCTGGCATTACGACGCGAACCAATTTTCCGGTAGCCCAGCTGTTTGTACGACCAACAATGATCGAAGCAACTAATAGCCAAACAAAGAATCGGATAATCTTTACACTCCAGATAAAATCTAAAAGGCTAATTATCATTACAAACCAAGCTTTATCCCAAAGGCTTTTAACAATAGCGTTTCCATTAGGATCATCGTTAACTTTCTTAAAATATGCTGTAAGCATATTCTCTTTGTTTTTTTCTTCCATGATATAATATTTTTTATGATTTATTTTCAATGAACTTAATTATGTTAATATATCATAATATTGAAATAATGTCAAGAACATACAG
>CAZIJG010000024.1:0-4061 GCA_964539545.1 uncultured Gammaproteobacteria bacterium
CTACTAATACTCCCAAGTCCCCGGCATTCCTACTCAATCTGTCTGGAGCCCAAGTAATGATTCCTTGATACATCCCTTCTCTTATACCCTCAATCATCTGATTTAAAATAGGCCGATTACCTGATTGTTTGGCAGAATGTGATTCTTTCTTTATTTCTACTACCCCTAGCCCTTGCTTTTTAGCTATTTCCAGCATTTCTTTAATCTGTGAATCAATGGAAAGCGCCTGCCTTTCGTCATCTTCGGTTGATTTTCTCGCGTAAAGACAGTATTTAACAGACGTTTGTTCTAATAATAAGGGATTGGTTGCACTTAACTCTTGGTTTAATGTTGTTTCTTGATGTTCCATAGTTTTTGTGTTAGTTGTTGCTTCTATAGAACATTGATGACGCAACGCCCAAATAAGTCCATATGCTAGCAGTAGACAACTATTCTTCATTTTTATCCTTTTTTATGCTATAGTATACCTACAATCTAGTTGCCTAAACCCGTAATTTTATGGACATGGCAAAAAATCCAACCATGGTATAGGGCTCCTCGTCAGAGCACCATGGTTGGTCATAGCTCGAAAGAGTTATGGGTGGTCGCAAGACTATCGCTGATGGGGAGCTTTATGTTTTCCTAAAAAGATGGTTTTGCAAGTTTTAATTAATTAATATTTAAGTTTATGTCAGAAGAAAATGAAAAAATTAGGAAAATAACCGTAGGGTTTATTTTGGGATGGGCCTTAGGGGTATTAGCCGCGATCGGTGGCGTAGTATATCTTTTTATAGCGCCAGTCACAGGAATATTGTACCTTTTATTAGCCTTTATCCTTTTGCCTCCGGCAAATAAGTTAGCAAAGAAAAAACTAAAATTCTCAATTTCTGGAGGGCTTAAGTTTATTTTAGTTGTTGTGTTGTTGGTAATAGTGGCAGTAACAACAAGTAATGGAAATTCAATTACAAAATCAACGCCAAAAATTGATACTAAGCCAACAGAAGCTCAGGAAAAAGTCGATAATAAGCCTGCGGAAATTCAAGAAGAAAAAATTATTAAAATCTCAGCAGGAAATTTATATCAAGAATATAAAGATAATAGCGTAGCCGCTGATCAGAAATATGATGGCAAACGAGTTGAGGTTACGGGTTCCATTTATGATTTTGGCACAGATATTATGGACAGGCCTTATATCACCTTTGGTTTTTTAGAAACCCAAGCTGTTTTTAATAAGAGTCATGCCAGTCAGTTAGCAGAACTTCAAAAGGGCCAAGAGATTACTGTTCAATGTAAAGTCTCTGGGGCTCCTCTTGGTTATCCTATTTTGGATAATTGCCAAATTAAATAGAAGGTATTTTACGGGAACTATCAAATTTCTTTATCATATTGTTTTTCTTGCAAAAAATATTCTAAAGGAGTCCCATTACTGTAAAGTATCAATAGTTACACAACCCATAGGTTAGCTTCCAAAGGTTCTTCTTCTCTTGTTGCAGAGAGAACGGCTATAACAAAAGCATCAGCAAGGTCATCATATTTTGCTGTTCTAAAGTTAATGAGTTGATCTATTAATAACCTGCATCCATCTCTTGGAAAGAGCACTGTTCCATTTCGTATAGTGTGACTTGCCACAGCTAATCTTGCGTCTTTGCTTTTCCCGTGCACATTGAATCCCTCTGCGGGGAAATTAAGTCTTTTTAATTCTTGAACTGCTGCGTCTTGATAGGAAATGTTTTCTATAGACAATTTGGTTCTTTCTCCATTTCCAAGTGTAGTCGACAATTCCATAGCTACTTTAATTGTTTCACTAAATTCCATCCTTTTATTGATAGGATTTGGCAAGATATATATTTTTAGGTTTTCTCTATCTTCTCCATAAACATTAGCTGAAACCATGGCTGTGAAATCTCCTTTTGGAGATATTGCGAGATCAATTCCTGTTAATGTAAATCTAAAGTTTTCGTTATTTCTGGTTTCAGGCAGTTTGTCATAATATTGGATCCATTTTCTATGAACAATCTGACCACCATCAGGAACAATGCGTAGCAGATATTCTCTTTGCCACGCAATCTCATTTCCAATTTTTTTCTTTTCTCTTTCTATTTCTTCCATTGTTTTAAATTTTCCTGGCCATGCGATGACATTTTGTTCGTCTATCAATGGTATTTTTTTGAACACACCATCTAATTCTTTGTTTTTAATTCGTTCTATCATTCTCATTAGTAGCGAATCTTCGTGCAACAGGTTGCCTGTAAAAATAGCTCTTGTGTTGAAGTCTCCAGCAGGAATTATTTCTCCTGTTATCCAGTTGTATATTTTGTCTCGATTTTCTCTATTTCTGACAGAATCTAAGTTTTCTATATCGTCACATAATATAAGATCTGGTCTATGTTCTTTGTGTCTTAAGCTCCTAATAGTTTGTTCCATTGAAACAGCGGCAATTCTAGCATTATACCATGGGAGAACTAAAGAATAGGAACCCCATTCGTCATCTTGCTCCTCAAAAGGCCCAAAGTCAGACCTAAGCAGTTCGTTAGATTCTAGTTCTCTTTTAATATTACTTAGAAAGTATCTTGCTTGGCGTTGAGTTTGTCCAATGATGATGACAAATTTTTTCTGTTGCTTCCCCATTATTGCCCAAATAGGGTAGGAAAGGGTCATAATAGTGGATTTTGCGGACCCCCTGAAAGAAAGCATAATTAAGTTTTTTATGCTTTCATCTTCGCTCGCTCTGAACATTTCTTTATGAAATGGTGCTGATTTATATTTAATATAATGATTAAAATAAATAGCGAAAAACCATTCATGGCTTTGTTTAGCTAATGCAACCCTCAAATCTTTGTCACTTAGGATTTGAGAAAGTAATTTGTTTTTGTTTTTATTTTTCATTTTGTACCTCATTTAAATTATTAGAGATTAATAAAGATAAAGATAATGCTTTTTTAATTGATTCTTTTTGTTCAGTTGTTAGTGGTTTATTTTGACTCCTGATTTCTCCTGATATTTTCAGTTTAGGTGCATATGCTTTATGTCTGTTTTTAAGCCAAAATATAATGGCGCCTAAATTTCTGTCCTTAATGGCTGATATCAGTTGAGATTCTGCCAAATCATTCATTAGTTCATTTCCTTCTGAGATTGCTTTCTCTATTCTTTCAGAAAATTCTTTGTCTTGTTGTTTCCATCTGTATAATGTAGATCTAGATATATTTATTTTTTTGCAAGCAAACTGAACTATAGGAGTCTTTTTAAGGCTATCAATTAAATCTTCTTTTATTTTTTGATTTTTTTTCATATTAATAAAATTAATATTAATTAGATTATTTAATTAAGTTTTTTGGCTTTTTCGCCAGTAAAGTTTTCCCATCTTTTTTTAATTACTTCTGTATAAACAGGGGACTTCTCTATTAAATAGCATCTCCTTTTCATCTTTATAGATGCTATTAGAGTTGACCCACTGCCACCAAATGGTTCGACTATTAAATCATTTCTTTTGGTTAAGACTTTTATATATGGGATTAATATTTCTACTGGCTTGGTGCCAAAGATGATTCCCTGTCCAGAACTTTTTTCGTCAGATGCTCGGTATTCTATAAAATCAGTTGGACAGTATTTCTTACCTTTGCGATAGCTTTCCCAGTGTGGTTTTCCAGAGATAGCAAATAAAGCAGTTTCATATTCGTTTTGAATTTCTTCGATTTCTCCTTTTGTATTAAGATTTATGCTGTTAGAACATCCAAGCATAGCTATGTCGTACTTGGAAAAGAATTTGTATTTTGCAGCAAAGCCCTGTGTTCTGTTGGGAAGATGCCAAACAAGCATATTTTTTACCTTCCAATATTTTTTCATTTCTTCCCAAATGGTTCTTATGTTCTTCCAGTTTTCGTAGACGATAATACTAAAATCGTCTTTTTGTATTTTATGGATATTGGCCATCCATTTTTTTGTGAAATCCGGAGGTAGAACATCTGTTTCTAAGTATTTTCTATCTCTTTTGTAACCAAATCCTTCGGTTGGTTTATTACCTTTCTTTTTACCCTTTAAGTAGTCGAGGATGTATGGTGGATCCGTAAGACACATATCTGCTT
>CAZIJG010000025.1:0-4052 GCA_964539545.1 uncultured Gammaproteobacteria bacterium
AATTTTACTCATGATAAATAACCTTTTTATAGTAAATTTCTATACAGCTAACGGACGAGCCTAAGATACGAGGTGATTCGAAGCGATTATCTTTCAACTTTCAAATTCCTTTTGAAAATCCGAAAATCTCAAAATCACCGAACAGCTCAAGCCGCTATCTCCAGCCAATGGTTAGCAAATTATTCCTTATGAACTACTTAAATTCAATTTTTCTTCACTCACCTTTGACTATTGTTTTCAAATTTGACATTATTACCTCTTAATTACCTCTTATTTTTATCCTGTTCGCTTTTTTCCCTTTTGTTTTTTATTGTTTCACCTTGCGAAGGTTGACAACCTTCGCAAGGTGAAACAACTTTAATCTTTAAATGAGCTTTATATAGGCTTTTTATGTTGATTTAAAAATGACTACACTCAAGACATTTTTTTTGAATAAGCCAAAATCCGAGTTATCTACGGTATGCTAATCCAATCCCAAGAATCCGTTAGTTGATATTCCCCGTGGATATAGGATTTGACCTCTAACTTATATTTTTCGCCAGACTCAGCACAATTTAAAAACTCAATCATTTCTTCCCCACCATTTTTAGTCACCGTTACCTCTTTTGGTTTATAATAATCTTCATCTTCACTCTGAACCCAAAGATGAACCTCAACACTAAGATCATCTGCTTCTTGATTGATTACATGTATCTGATAGTATTTCCATGTACCTGAAAAGGTTACCTTATAAGCCAAGGGAGTTGTTCTCTTAATTGTCCTACGTTCCGTTTGTCCAGCTACTATTTGAATGTCTCTTATCCCACCCCAAAATTCACCATTATAATAAACCTCTGCCTTATAATCATTATCCTCCGGAATATTAGATATTGTAACTTTATTGTCGATACCAACAATACCAACACTGTCATCTGGATATGGGTACGGTGTCCAATCTGGTCTATATAACAGTATCTCTGCACCTTTAGCACTTTTATCATTCCAATTCGTTACTGTTATCTCGAGATTTCCGTTTACTAGATTAACTACTCCGTGGACATAAACACTACCATCACCTCCATTAGAACTAATACTAATATTAAAGCTAAAATTACCATTATCAGTGCTAGAATAAGAAGGGAAAGTTCCTGAGGCAGTAATTGTTTTTGATTCCCCTGCTCCTAAACTAAATGAAGTTGATGATAGATTAAGCCAAGAGGCAGATTCTGAGATAGTTCCTGTTAAAGTCCCTGTCCCTGTATTTTTGATTGTAAAAGTTTTACTAAAACTATCTCCTGCATCACCTGTGCCTAAATCTATATCGGTTGGATCTACATAAAGCTCTGGTTCTGGATTAACTACTCCGTGGACATAAACATTTTCATTACCAGCATTAGACGTAATACTAATATTACAATTGAAATTACCATTAGAGGTGCTAGAATAAGAAGGGAAAGTTCCTGAGGCAGTAATTGTTTTTGATTCCCCTGCTCCTAAACTAAATGAAGTTGATGATAGATTAAGCCAAGAGGCAGATTCTGAGATAGTTCCTGTTAAAGTCCCTGTCCCTGTATTTTTGATTGTAAAAGTTTTACTAAAACTATCTCCTGCATCATCTGTGCCTAAATCTATATCGGTTGGAATTACTTCCAAATCTAATTTTGTAACTACACCATGAACATTAACACTACTATCACCTCCATTAGAACTAATACTAATATTAGAGCTAAAATTACCATTATCAGTGCTAGAATAAGGAGGGAAAGTCCCAGAGACCGTAATGGTCTTTGTTGGCCCTGCTTCTAAACTAAATAAAATTGATGATAGACTAAGCCAAGAGGCAGATTTTGAAATCGTTCCTGTTAAAGTCCCTGTCCCTGTATTTTTGATTGTAAAAGTTTTACTAAAACTATCTCCTGCATCACCTGTGCCTAAATCTATATCTTGGGGAGTTACTGAAAGGACAGGTGCAGAAGCAATTTCCATTTTCACTGTGACATATTCAATGCCACCATTTGATGATATTTTTAGGTTATCGGTGTATAGCCCTGGCTCCATACCAGAACGATCTATGGTAACAGTAACTTCAGTAGGTGTTGTATCACCAGTTGGAGGGCTTACAGAAGTAATCCATGACTCATCCCATGTAATACCCCAAGTAAGAGTACCACTTCCTTTATTTGAAATATTAAATGTCATCTCTGTTAAGGACTTACCAAAATCTAATTCTGCTGGAGTAACTGAAAGTTGCGGGTCATCGAGATTAGGAACTATCATCTTAACTATAATTGTTGCACTTCCACCATTAGAAGAGATAGATATTGACTCTTCGTAATCGCCTAGGTCTTTACCTTTACGAGAGACATTTACTGTTACTGAAGTTGATTCTGTAGTAGTTAAACCTGAAGTCGGAGTTAATGAAGTTATCCAATCTGCATTTTCTGTGATCTTCCAATCAAGTGTTCCTTCACTTGTATTTGAAATGGTAAAAGGTAGAGAGGTAGCGTATTTCCCAAAATCTAAAGAGGTTGGCGTAACTGAAAGTTTAGGTGCAATAGGAGTAAGCTTTAAATCAGCTGATGCCGTTCCTCCAGCAACTACTTTAATGGTAGTGAAATTGGTCTCATATCCTGTTTTTGAAGCCTGTAAAGTGTAATCACCCGGTTTAACATCTTCAATTTTAAAACTACCGTTTGAATCAGTTGTTTTTGAAAAAGTGATCGGTTCAGTTGTAATGGCTACACCACTTAACGGTTGTGAATTTGAAGCATCGTAGGTTATTCCTGCAATCGTTCCAGTTGTGGGTGCTTCTGTGGGAAGTTCACAGGATAAAACAAATAAAATTGCAGAAGAGATGCTAAAGATTGCTAACATTGTTTTATTAATATTCATTGTTCACTCCTATTTTTATTGTGATATTTACTGATACTTGGTTTTTATCCAAGGTTGTAAAAAGTTCTAACGACTTTGAATGTGTTTGTGCATATTTCTTAGCACCTTTTGAAGTAATAGAATCAAAAATGTTATAAAAGTAAATTGCTCCAGCAACAATACCGCTGACTGTTCCAATTGTATAAGAGCTGTTTGACCAGTTGTTGTAGAATTTCCTTCTTTCATAGTCAGTCTCATTTTCAGCTTTCCTGCTGTAGTTCTGGCTGAAATAATTTGAAACGAAAAAAGATGACACAAACACCGTTTCGGAAATCAGAAACCGCCATCCTTTTTTCGGTTCGCCTTTGTAAAATTGTCCCCAACCCGGGATTAATACAGATCGCCAGACCGGAGGAAAGCCGTATCCTTTTTGATCTGGAATTTTTAAACCTCTATATTCGGGTTTAGGCACTTTCATTAAAATCCAGTAATCGTACAATAATCCTTTTTCTGATTTTTTTGTATGCCAGTGTTCTTCTTCACTTCTCAGACCAATAATATATGATGATTTACCTTTAATCATAACCTCACTGATAACTGAATCTCTTATTGTTGTATTTGTGTTTCTACCATTACTAATTGTATTTTCTGATGTAGATGTAAATATTTTACTATCTATTTCTATTTTACCTTGCATGACAATTGTAAAAATAGCATCAGAAATTGCTAATTTTTTTGCATCAGATATTGATTTACCACTTGTACCAACGCCATTGTAATAATCATAATATTTTCCTTTTGGTGTATTTTTTATCCAGTCAGGTAATTTCTTTTGAGAAGGATTTATAATTTCACTAGAATATAATGAGAAATTTATTACAAAAATTCCTGCAATGATAAATAGCCTAGTGATTTGCTGAAAATGTTTAGATGTTTTCATAATACCACCTCGTTTTAATTAATTACTTAAACATTTTATGGTCTAACATAAGATTAGGTGTACTAATGAAAATAGCAAATGTGGCATTTTTTAGTTAACAAATTATTATTATTTACTTTATGCATTATTATTCCTTTCTTACAAATAGTTTATGTTGCTCAAATAGCAACCTAATCTAAAAATCTGCTGGGCTTCTTACTCCCTTTCCGCCATGATCAATCACATGAGTATAAATTTCAGTTGTTTTACTTGAACTACTATA
>CAZIJG010000026.1:0-4003 GCA_964539545.1 uncultured Gammaproteobacteria bacterium
TCAGGAATTCTTAAATTAAATAAGATAACTATAGCTTTGAGAGATAAGAAGAGGAAGAGGAGTTTAAACGTAGCTGCCAGGAATAAGGAAAACCAGTAAGAGAACATATTTTTACCGCTAGCGTTATATATCCAATAAATAATTAGTACTAGAACTATGTTGGACATAATAATAAAAGGAACAGCTGGAGTTAAGATCGCTGGTAGTAAACCCCCGGCTAGAGCCATTAGGCTAGGTAGACAAGATAAAAACAAAGCTAGCCTCAAACCAACCAAGAATAGAGCAATAATCAATATAGCGTTAACTAGTGGGCCTACTATCCATTGTCCATGGAAAAAGAAAGGCATCACCAAGAGGATACTGGCTAAAGTTAAAAATTTTAACAATGTTTTTACATCCACTCTGACTAAAGTTTTAGCTTTTATGTAACTCATATTATTATTATATATTTTTTGCGCAGTTTTGCCTAGAATGTGATTGATAAATTAATTCATTTAAAATAAAAAAGCCGTTTTTTAAAGACGGCTTTTATCTTACCTTTTTTATATAGTTTAGTCTTTTTTAGTGTTCTTTCTCTGATGCACGACTACTAGAGATAACACAGCTAGCATTATCCAGAAGAGAGCACTAAGATCATTTTTGAAATAGGGGACATCGACAATGCCGTGAATAATTATTGTAGCCATGGCAGCTGTTAAACCGCATAGTAATGGTCGCCATAAGTTATCGTCTTTTTTTAATAGGGTAATTGATCTAATAAAGAATTTGATAAATACCCAGATAAAGATAATTAAACCTAAGATGCCTAGTTCGGTCCAGAAATTTAAAATAATATTATGGGGGTAGAGGTATACTTCTAGAGGTTGCCAAGTTTTTTGTCTAAACTCATCATTAAATAAAGTTTTTCTTAGCCAATCTGGATCACTATGATCTTCAATAAATATACCTTCTACGTGATAGGGGGTAACGGTTTGTTGATAGTTATTTAAACCAGCTCCAACTAACCAATTAGTGTCATTTTCTAACATTAAAGCAGTTTCTTTCCATTGGGCCTGACGAATTTGTCCAGACTTGTCTTGTAATAAGACTTTTTCTTTAGTATAACCATAAACAGCCGGATTTAAGAAGATAAATAATATTCCGACCACCATAGCTAACCCAACTAGATATTTGCTCCAACGGGAATAGAGCCAGAAGAATAATAGGATAGCGGCTAGGAGAGCAATTAGAGCTCCTTCAGAACGAGCGAAGTAAATAGATAGTGTAGAAACAGAAATTATAATAGCGAGAGCTAGAATTTTTAAGAAACTATAAATATTTTTAGCTTCTTTTGTTTTCTCCATTAATAAGCCGATAGATAACATGATAATAGGAGCTAAGTACAGGCCGATGGCATTTGGATAGCCAAAGACTGAAACAACGCGTCTAGTGGCCTCCTGTGACCAATAGGGGTTAAAGATATAGGCGCCAGTAAACTGTTGGAAGAAAGATATTATAGAAATAAATAGAGCTGACAAAGTCAAAGCCCAAACAATTTTTTGCCAATCTTTTTTCTGAGGGAAATAATTCATTATTAAAATGAATAATATTATTGGCTCAAAGAAATATGCTTTCCAAATACCAAAAGCACCTAGGTCAAAATTACTGATAGCAACTGCAAAATAAGATAGAATTAAAATACCAATAATTTCCCAGCGGAAAGGATATTTTTCTCGTTTAGCGAATTTATGTTTTAACGTTTTAATAATTCTTGGTGTACTGTCTATCAACCAGAACAAGAAAGCAATACCAATCATTCCTTCCAATAGAGTTATTGGTAAAGAAAATAATTCAAAACGAATCAAATAACTAGGTAAGGACATTATTATAAAAAGAATGCCTAGTCTAGGTTTTGTAGCCGCTAAAACAGCGAAAAAAAATAGATTTAGTAAAATTAATAACTCCATATAGTGGTATTATACCATTTTTATAAAAAAAGAACTGTATAGTTACAGTCTTTTTTTGTCTATAAATGTATTTTAGGCTCTTTCTACGTATTCTCCAGTGTCAGTATTAACTTTGATAGCATCCCCCTCGTTAATAAAGAGAGGAACATTAATAGTAGTACCAGTTTCAATTTCTACAGATTTATTTACGTTACCAGCTGAATTACCTTTTACTCCTGGAGGAGCACTAGTTACTTTAAATTCCATTTTGATAGGAAGCTCAACTGTTACACCTTGCCCATTGAAATATAAGACGGTTACCTCAGTGCCATCTTTTAGGAATCTAAGCTTATCTCCTAAAGATTCTAAGTCTAAACTGAATTGTTCATAACTTGTAGTATTCATGAAATAAGCTTCGTTGTCGTCAGTATATAGAAAGTCAGCTTTTTGTTTTTCAGTTTGGGCTTCTTGAGCTTTGTCGTTACCCTGAAAGGTTTTTTCTAGAACGTTGCCATTAATAAGATTTTTTAACTTAGTCTTCAACACAGCTCCGCCTCTAGCCATCTTATGATGATTAGTGTCAGTAATTAAATAAGGTTCGTCATTTACTTCAATCACCTTATTAGTCTTGATTTCGTTAAAATTTAACATATTATCTATGAGTGGCTGCCAATAGAGCCACCACACGGGCACGTTTAACAGCTGTAGCTAATTTTCTTTGATGCCAAGAACAAACGCCAGTTCTTTTACCTGGTAAAATTTTCATGTAAAAATTCATGAACTTACGTAGGGTCCTGATATCTTTATAATCTACTTCTAGGCTGTTAGCGCAAAAATAGCATTCTTTAGTTTTCGCCATAGTATTTCTTACTTTAATTTATTAAAAAGGAATATCTTCCACTCTAATTTCCTCACTATCATCAGTCACTGGTTTCTCCTGTTGAATTACAGGAGTGGCACCGGGTTGATTAGGTTGGAAATTTCCTCCCTTACTATCTAACATGATCATGTTGTCCGCTACGATTTCAGTACGATATTTTTTAGCGCCATCTTGTCCGGTCCATTCATTGGTTTGTAAACGACCTTCAACATAAATTTTAGAACCTTTTTTAAGATATTGAGAACAGATTTCTGCTAGTTTTCTCCAGGCTACTATATTATGAAATTCAGCTTTTTCTTGTTTTTGACCAGCTTGGTCTGTCCAAGTGAAGTTAGTAGCTACAGAGAAAGAGGTTACCTGCTGTCCAGAAGGAGTACTTCTAGTCTCAGGGTCTCTAGTTAGATTGCCAATTAGCATGGCTTTGTTTAAATTCATATTTTTTGAGTGGCTATAATTAATTATACAAATTAATTATAACTTAATTATTATTTAATTAAGTCCTTTGCCTCTAGAATACCTTCCAATTTTTTGTCTAGGTCTTCTAAGTTGGCCTTACCCTCATCTTTTTTCTTTTTCTTTTTTTCGGCTTCAATCTCTTTTTCAACTTTTTCAACTTTTTCTTCCTTCTCTTTTACTTCTTCTTCTTTTTCTTCTTTTTCTTCTTGAGCCAATTTTGTAGTTTTGGCTTTATCATCAGCAATTTCTTTTTCACTACGTTTTTTGATTTTAATGATTTGATGTCTCAAAATCTTTTCAAAGAGACGTAGGATATTGTTTAGAGCCTGTAGTTTAGGTTTTTCTAAATCAAATTCATAAAGATTGTAATAACCGAAATGGTTATGATCAATTTGGTAAGCTAATTTTTTCTTACCCCAGTATTCGTGATGAGTAATTGTACCACCTTTTTCTTCAATTAGCTTTTTTACTTCTTCGCTAACTTTGGCAGCTTCCTCTTCAGTATACTTATTTGGAGCAATGAATAGGACCTCGTAATGCCCTGGTCCTGACGGCTTGGTCTTTGACATACTAATTATAATTAATAACCTTCAAGAAAGATTAAAAATTTATTAAATTTATTTTTTAAAATAAATCCCAAGCATTACAAAACGCTTGGGTTCTTGCAATACCTTTGATCCCGATAACTATGAAGGGGACCACTTTAGTTCTAGACTAAAGCCTGGAAAAGGGATTAATTGTT
>CAZIJG010000027.1:0-3645 GCA_964539545.1 uncultured Gammaproteobacteria bacterium
TATAATCCACGTATTTTAACAGACAAGCAAGAAAGGGATTTAACTAAGAGTATTAAGAAATTCCAACTAATCGACCCAATTATTGCTAACAAGCATAAGGGACGAGAATATATTGTGATTTCGGGACATCAACGTCTGAAAGTTGCTCGTAAGTTAGGTTACAAAATGGTGCCCGTTGTATTTGTAGACTTAACTCTTCGAAAAGAACAATGTCTTAACCTCACCATGAATAGAGTGAGTGGAGAATGGGACTGGGAGATGTTAAAAGAATTTGATATTGAAACTTTATTAGATACTGGATTCGATGATAGTGATTTATCTTCTATCTGGAATGAAAATTTAGAGATAGAAGATGATGATTATAATATTGAAAAAGAGATAGAGAAAATTAAGAAAACTGATATTAAAAGCAATGACATATTTCAACTCGGTAGACATTTTCTGATTTGCGGAGATTCTACTGACGCAAATGTCGTTAAGAAATTAATGAATAAAAATAAAGTTAATATGATTTATTGCGATCCACCTTTCAATATTGGTTTGGACTACAACAAAGGACTAGGAAAGAAAGCTAATTATGGTGGAAATGTTAAAGACAATAAAAAGGATAATGATTATAAAGAATTTCTAAGTAAAACAATTATTAATGCTTTAGAAATTTCTGAAAAAGATGTTCATGTATTCTATTATTGTGATCAATCATATATTGGACTACTGCAGGAAATATATAAGGAACTTGAAATTAATAATAAACGAGTATGTATGTGGATTAAAAATGGAATTAATCCTACTCCTCAAATTGCCTTTAATAAATGTTATGAACCATGCGTTTATGGAGTTCGTGGAAAACCATATTTATCTGAGATTAAAAACCTAAATGAAATATTGAACAAGAATGTAGAAACTGGAAATAGAACTATAGATGATATTTTAGATTTATTAGATATCTGGCTAGTCAAAAGATTATCTGGTCAAGAGTATGAACATCCAACCCAAAAACCACCTACTCTCCATGAAAAATCTTTAAGACGTTGCACTAAAGTGAATGATATCGTCTTAGATTTATTTGGAGGATCAGGTTCAACTTTAATTGCTTGTGAACAATTGAAACGCAAATGTTTCATGGTAGAGCAAGATCCAATATTTTGCCAATTAATAATTAATCGATTTGAATCATATGCAAATACAAAAGCCAAAAAACTTAATTAAAAAGGGAGATATATTCCTATTAGGAAAACATAAGCTATTATGTGGAAGCTGTATGGATAAAAAAAGTATTGAAAAATTAGTAAGTAAAGAAAAAATATCATTAATTTTAACTGATCCCCCCTATGCCATAAATTATGTAAATAGCAAAGCTGGTTTTAAGCAAAAAATAGCTAAAGCTAAAACTATTGAAAATGATCAATTTCAAAGTGAAGAAAAATATATAGAATTTACGAAAGAGTGGTTAGAAATTATATTATCTAAACTCAAAAAGAAAAATACAATCTATATTTTTAATTGTGACAAAATGATTTTCGCTCTGAGAAAGACAATGCAAGATGTTGGAATATATTTCTCACAATTACTTGTCTGGGTAAAAAATCAAGCAATAGTTGGTAGAAAAGATTATTTACCTCAACATGAATTGATTGCTTATGGATGGTTTGGAACTCATAAATTTGTTAAATCAAAAGATAAGAGTGTTATATTCTATCCTAAACCAAATAAAAGCAAACTTCATCCAACTATGAAACCAGTTGGACTGTTAAGAAGATTAATTCTGAATAGTTCTAATGTCGGAGATATTGTTTATGATTGTTTCGGAGGTTCAGGAAGTACTCTCATAGCCTGTGAACAGACTAAAAGAAAATGTTTAATGGTTGAACTAGACCTAGAGTATTGCCAAACTATTATTGATAGATTTGAGAAATTAACTAATATAAAAGCTAAAAAATTAAATTAAAACTATGGAAGAAAAGACAATCAAAGACAGAAACAAAGTATTGATAATTGAAGGATTGAAAAAGACCCCAATTATTCAACTAGTTTGTGAAAAGACTGGAATTGCCCGGAGTTCTTTCTATCGCTGGCGTAAAGAAGATAGAGAGTTCGCAGAAAAAGTCGATAAAGCAATAATTCAAGGCAATCACCTAATTAACGATATGGCTGAGTCCCAATTAATATCAGCCATCAAAGATAAGAATATGACTGGAATTATTTTCTGGCTAAAAAATCACCACCGAGCTTATGCTGATAAATTAAGATTAAGTGGAAAGATAAAAACAGAAACTAAATTAACCCCAGAACAAGAATTAGAAATTAAAAGAGCTCTCAAACTTGCCTCTTTATTTGAAGAACAAGATGAGAGTAAAGGAGAAAAAAAATATGAATAATAAAAAAGAAGTTAAATCAAACCCAGTTCCAAATGTTATTAATGATCAAAAATGCAGAAAAGAAATTGCTAGGCAAAGCCATACTTGGTTTTTCCATATGTATTTTTCCCATTACATCACTTACCCCACAGCTGATTTTCAAAAGGAGTTCTTTAATTTAAGTGAGAATGAATCAATAAATCCTTTAGCTGTGATGGCTTTTAGAGGATCTGCTAAGTCAACAATATTTACCATGTCTTATCCAATTTGGTCGATACTTGGTAAACAACAAAAGAAATTCGTTGTTTTACTTGGTCAAACTCAAAGACAAGCTAAACAACACCTTATAAATCTCAGACGTGAATTAGAAGGAAATAAACTACTCAAAGATGATCTTGGTCCTTTTAAAGAGCAAGAAGATGAATGGGGTTCCTATTCATTAGTTTTACCATGGTATAACGCTAGGATTACGGCTGCTTCCATGGAACAAACTATTAGAGGTATGCGACATAATCAATATCGTCCAGACCTTATCATTTGTGATGATATTGAAGATCTAGCTTCAGTAAAAACTAAGGAAGGTAGAGACAAAATATTTGATTGGATTAGTAGTGAAATTATTCCAGCTGGAGATTTAAATACCAGATTAGTATTTATTGGCAATCTATTACATGAAGATTCTTTTCTAATGAGATTAAAAAGAAAAATTGAAAAGAATGAAGTAGATGGTCAATTTATTGAAGTTCCAATAATAAAAAATGGCAAAATAATGTGGCCAGAAAAATTTAAAAATGAAGGAGATCTGGAAACTCTTAGAAGAAAAGTAGGTAATCAAGTTGCCTGGGAAAGAGAATATAGACTTCGCATTATCTCAACTAGTGAAAGAGTTGTCCATCCAGGATGGATACATTATTATCAGAAATTGCCACAAATTGATTTGAATGAGGAAAATTATGATAAGAAATTTAGATTTACTGGTACTGGTATTGATTTAGCTATATCACAAAAAAATACAGCTGATTATACAGCTATGGTTTCAGCTAGCGTTTATGGTTTTGATAAAGGATTTAAAATATATATTCTACCAAATCCAATAAACAAAAGATTAACATTTCCTCAGACAGTAGGTTTAGCTAAGGACTTATCAACATCATTAGGTAATGGAGGTGAGAGGACGGAGCTGTATATAGAAGATGTTGGATATCAACAATCATTAGTTCAAGAATTAGAAAAAGATAACTTTCCAGCTGAAGGTTGCAAATTACACGGACAAGATAAAAGATCTAGA
>CAZIJG010000028.1:0-2475 GCA_964539545.1 uncultured Gammaproteobacteria bacterium
CTTGTCGGTAGACTTTTAATTGCGCCTGGGCTTTTTTTAGATCGGCTCTGCCTTTGTCCAGATCGGAAAACAGGCTTTCTATTTTGGCGACAATGGCGCGTTGAATGGGGAGTGGGGCGAGGGGAATATTTATGGTAAGGTAATCTTTAAACTTAAGATTTCTAAGATTATTACTACCAGCTTGATATCTAATAATTTCACCTGTGGTATAAAAATATTTTAGAAACATGTTTAAATATACTGAGTTTGTAAAATTAGTAGGACGCATTAATCTTAGAAAGTTTGTAGGAACAAGGTTCTTATTTTTGAAATTTATGAGTACTGATTTATCTATGACAACTGTACGACCTACTGGCTGTTCTGGGCCACCTCCTGAAATTTCAACTAAAATGTCATTTTCTTTTAAATTTCTTTTTTCAACACTTTGTTTTTTTAATTTTCTTAAAGATGCTGTTTTGCCTTTTTCATTATTCCAATTTCGAAATTCAGAACCTCTAATACAAAATGCTTCAATATAATTATCATCTGAAAATTCCGGAGATTTCCCCCAATCACCACCAAGTTCAAAGGTTGATAATTCACTTAATTTACACTCAATCCAATCTTCTCTCATCTTAAATCTCCGTTATTTCCCAATATCCTCTATCTCCACCTTGGCGCTTAATATACCCTTTTTCTTTGAGTTTATTGGTATGCTTTTGTACGGCGGAGGGATTAATTCCCAACTTTTTGGAAAGCTCATCACGGCTGATATGATTGTTTTCTTTTATTAAATTTAGCACGTCTCGTTGTCGTAACGTCAATTTCTGACCACCTATCTGACCACCTATCTGACCACCTGTCTGACCACCTGTTTCTCTCATAAAGGTGACTGAGAAGAATGAATTAAATTCAAAGATGGCTTTGGGTAAATTGGCTTTTAGGAGTTTGTCCTGAATACGGTGAATACCTGTCCCTAATTTTTCAATGTATTTTGCCCGCAGTAAAATATCGGCTAAGATCGAATTTCGTGTTAAACTGTATTTCCCAAAATCATTTTTGTTAAGTCCGGCAGCCAATCCTCCTGGATTTGAAATGATAAGTTTATCACTGAAAACTTCAATGACGACATGAGCGCCCTTAACAAGATAATCACGATGCAATACAGCATTTACTATGGCTTCCCTAAGAGCCACCTTGGGTATTTCCCAAATATCTTCTCGTTTAATATCTTCGATAGAAGCAGAGACATTCAAATGCCTTTCTGTAAAAGCCATGGCCTCATTAATGTTTGAAATAATATCTTGGGTAAATTCTTTTCGGTCTAGAATATCAACTTTATTTGTATCTTTATAAGCCACGCATGTAAGAGAAGCCTGAGGCAAAAACACCTTGGGTTCATCGGAGAAGCTTAAAACACCGGCATTAGTAAAATAATTTATATTATCAATTGTTTTAACAGCGCCTAAACTCTTTAAAACATAGAGCGATTCTTGCTGTTTGCTTATTTCAGATAGTTGCGCAAATTGCTCCCACCTGCTTTGTGAAAAATGTTTATTAAAGTCTATATCTTGTCTGACTTGCTCATCGAAGTGAACTCGACCTTCTTTTTCAATAATTTCTGCAATGGCATCCGTTGATAATTTTTGCGCATTTGCTCCAACGCGCAAATAAAAACCACTTGTACAACGGTAGGGCTTATTTTTACCCTCGGCTACATTAACTAATAAAACATTTTGAGTAAGTTTTTCACATGTAATATGAACAGGAGGATCACATGCCTGAGCGGCATCTTGAACTTGAGAGAATAGAGAATTTGTTATATTTATTCCAGGAATGCTGCCATCATCATCTATACCCAGTAAGATCTTTCCACCTGAGGCATTTGCAAAGGCGACAAGTTCCTTTTTAAAATCACTACTAAGTTTGCGTTTAAACTCGGTATAATAACCTTCGCCTTGGTCAATTAATTGACGTAATTCTTCAGAGTTCACGCTGCCAATACCTCGTTTAGCTCATCAATAATGTCAATCATCTCTGTGCCAAATAATTGCTGCATTTTACCGCGTCCGCCCTGGGCATCAAAGGGTGTGAAATCCAAATCATCTAGGTCAATGTGGTAAGAGCTGACAACATGGTCTTTAATCATACGCAACCAGTCCATTTGTTCAGTTGTAAAACGGTTATGCTGACCAGCATTTTGTTTAAAGATCCAGTCCTGAAAATTCTCATTAATGGTTTTATCGAAAGGTTTTAGTTTTTTATCTATCCCGCAAGCGCGCCGAATAATAGAAACTAAGGTCGTTAATTCATCCAAAGGCGAGGGCGATTTGTCTTTTTCTAGGGCATCAATCATAATGTAGGCATCCCAAACATAGGCGGGCGAAAGAAGCGGTTTTTCGAGTCGTAGTTTATCCATAACATCTTTAAGCATATTAAAAGTGACATTTCGGCGATTATACGGCTGGTTATAAAATATGCTGAGTGCTTTAATCT
>CAZIJG010000029.1:0-2408 GCA_964539545.1 uncultured Gammaproteobacteria bacterium
CTAAGCCAGAAGATATTATTGGTAAAAAGTGTTATCAGGTTGTTCATGGAGGAGATAGCTCTTGGCCAGAATGTCCTTTTCAAGCTATGTTGAAAGACGGAAAAGCTTGTAGCAAAGAGATAGATGACCCAAAAATAGGAATACCATTGTTAGTAATGGTATCGCCAATCTTTGACGAGGAAGGGAAGATTATTGGAGCGGTGCATATTGCTAAGGATATAACCGAGCATAAAAAAGTAGAAAAGCTTAAGGATGAGTTTGTTAGCACTGTTTCTCATGAGTTGCGTACTCCTTTATCGATAATTAAGGAGGGTGTGTCTTTGGTAATGGATGAAATTCCAGGTAAATTAAATCTGAAGCAGAAAAGAATTCTTAAAATGAGTGGTGATAACATTGATCGTTTAGCTAGAATGATAAATAATCTTTTGGATATTTCTAAGATTGAAGCTGGAAAAATAAAGTTAGATAAATCTATAGTAGATATTGGTAAAATATTAAAAAATATATCTAAAGAATGGAAATTAGAAAGTAGTAAGAAAGCACAGAAAATAAATTGTTCTGTGCCTAATGTACCAGTAAATATTTTTATTGATTTTGACAAGATAACCCAAGCTTTAGATAATCTTATTTCTAATGCAATAAAATATACTCCTGATAAAGGTCAGATAAAAATTGAATTAATAAATATGGAAGATAATATTAAAATTATAATTTCTGATACTGGTCAAGGGATATCTAAGGAAAATCTACCTAAGGCATTTAATAAATTTCAACAATTTGGGCGAGTATCTGGTCCTGGCACAAAAGGGACAGGCCTGGGTTTAGCAATTACTAAAAGTTTAATTGAAGAACATGGTGGAACGATAAGAATTAAAAGTGAACTTAATAAAGGTACTCAATTTATTATTTCACTTCCAAAACTTGTAAAGGTTTAATAAGGGGCAAGCAATGGCAAGTAAGAAAATATTATTTATTGAAGACGAGAATGAAATTATTGGTTTAATGAGAACAAGGCTTGAAGCTAGTGGTTATCAAATGTTTTCAGCTTGTGATGGAGAAGAAGGCTTGAGGAAAGTTAAAGTTCAAAGGCCCAATTTAATTCTTCTTGATATTATTATGCCTAAGATAGACGGGTTGGCAGTTTGTAGACAGTTAAAGGGCGACTTAAGAACACGAAATATCCCAATAATCATAGTCTCAGCTTGTGGAGATAAAGATTTATTTGAAAATTGTCAGCAAGCAGGAGCAGATGAAGTGGTTATTAAACCGTTTGAAGCTGAAGAGCTTTTAGATAAAATCTCTAAATTGCTAGATAAATAACAAATGGTAAAAGGAGGCAGGGTGGCAAAAAGAATTTTAGTGGTTGACGATGAACCGCAATTATTAGGTATGCTAAAGATGAGACTTGAAACTAGTGGATATGAAGTTATTACTGCTGTTGATGGTGAGGAGGGGCTACAGAAAACTAGAGATTTTAATCCTGATTTAATCGTTTTAGATGTTGTAATGCCAAAGATAAGTGGTGGTGAAATGGCTGCTGCCTTAAAGGAAGACGATAAACTTTCTAAAATTCCGATTATATTTTTAACTTGTTTAGCTGAAGGGATGGTTAATAAGCAAAGTGGTGAAAGTATAGGAGGCAATTTATTTATTGCTAAGCCTTTCGAGGATGAAGAATTAATATCGACGATCAATAAGATTTTAAATAAATAATTAAGTGAGAGGCGATTATGGCAAAAAGAATTTTAGTAGTTGATGATGAAGTCCAATTAGTAGAAATGGTAAAAATAAGGCTTGAGGCTAATGGTTATAATGTTTTAGCTGCTTATGATGGCCAAGAAGCTTTAGATAAAGCCAGAAAGGAAAAACCGGATTTAATAGTCTTAGATTTAATGTTACCTAAATTAGATGGTTATAAGGTTTGTCGGATGATTAAATTTGATGATAAATACAAGAATATTCCGATAATTCTTTTTTCAGCTCGTGCTCAGGAGTCAGATAAGGAGATGGGGATTCAAGTTGGGGCTGATGCTTATATAACAAAGCCTTTTGAGCCGAAGGTATTGCTTTCAAAAATTAAAGAACTTTTAGGTGAGGATTAGAAAAGTTAATATGTCTGCGACAAAAAAAAGAATTCTTTTAGTTGATGATGATTATAAGCTTTCTGATATGTTTAGCAGGGGCTTGCAAACTCATGATTATATCGTAAGTGTGGCTAATACTGGGAAAGAAGCTTTAGAAAAAGCAAAAGAAATACCTGACCTTATTCTTTTGGATTTAGAGTTGCCCGATATAAGTGGTTATAACGTTTGTTGTCAGTTACGTGAACACAAAACAACTAGGAAAATTCCTATTATCATGATTACAGGCAAAATTTTCTGTCAAGATAAAATTGAAGGTTTGTATAT
>CAZIJG010000030.1:0-1816 GCA_964539545.1 uncultured Gammaproteobacteria bacterium
TTGAAGCTTTCTTTATCTTCTTAAAACTCATTACCGCTAAGAAAGCGACAAGGGCTATAATGGTCTCGTAATACTACACACTTTCTAGCCCTATAAAAAGTTGATTCATAGGTGGTATAATAAAACCATATGAATCAAACTAAACACAAAACCTCTAAAGAGGAAAAAACTAAGATTGTGCTCGCTATTTTGCGAGGAGATAAGACAGCCAATGAGATTGCTTCTCAATATGGAGTCCATCCCCATATTATTTCTAAATGGAAGCAAGCTGCTATAGATGGACTTCCTGAGCTATTTGAAGATAAAAGATTAAAAGTGGACAGGAGCAAGCTCCAAGAGCAAAAAAAACTGTTAGAACAAGCCTGTAAATTAATTGGCCAGCGAGACATAGAGCTCGACTGGTTGAAAAAAAAATTATCTATCTTTGACGATGAACGAACGCCTAGACTTGGTCGACCGAGAAAATCCTAAGATTTCCTTATCTAGACAAGCAGAATTACTAGATATTTCTCGTTCTAGTCTATACTATACTCCAAAGATAAGTGACAAAGATGTAGCTATCATGAATCTCATAGACCTTATCTACACTGATCATCCCTTTTATGGCAAAAGACGAATAACAAGAATACTAAAAAGAGACTATAGTATACCAATAGGTAAAAGACATGTACGTACATTAATGATAAAAATGGGATTAATGGCTATATATCCTAAGAAAAAGAAAGATTTAAGTAAACCTAGTAAAGAAAACAAAGTATATCCATACCTACTTAGAGGCCTCAATATCATAAGAGTTAATCAGGTTTGGAGTGTTGATATCACCTATATCAAGCTAGAACACGGATTCTGCTATTTAGTAGCTATTATTGATTGGCATTCCCGCTATGTAGTCTCCTGGGAATTATCTAATACACTAGACATTGACTTCTGTCTGAGAGCCCTGGAACGTGCCTATGAGTTCAATATTCCAGAGATAATGAATAGTGATCAAGGTAGTCATTTCACTAGTCCTAAATTTACCAGCATTTCCTTAGCTAAGGGAGTAAAAGTGAGTATGGATGGCAGGGGTAGATGTTTAGATAATATCTTCGTAGAGAGACTATGGCGTACAGTGAAGCAAGAAGATATCTATATTAAACAATATAGTTCAGTTGCTGAAACTAGAGTTGGTCTCACTAAATTCTTTGATGATTACAATAATTTTAGACCACACCAATCACTAGATTACAAAACTCCAGCAGAAATATATTTCAACCGAGAATACAAAAAAACCACTCCAAATGAGCAGTCAAACAAACTAAATATTAATTTAAACACCATCTCTAGTAATCAACTTTTTAATGAGTCAAAAACTGTGTTGACAAACTAGACCACTATAGTTGATCCCATTACTAAATAAAAATAATACAATATATTTACTGCACAATCTAACTTTTATTATTTACTAAAAAATAAAAAAGGTTGATATTGCTACCAACCTTTAAAATTATTAAACAGCCATCCATTTTACTACACAAGAGCTATTAGGACCCAGACTATAAGAACAAAGAAAGGGAATAACTTTGTAAAAATATTTTCCTTTAATAACCTCTCCCCAAACAAAACACTTTTCTTTACTAGCTTTTTCAAAAATAGACCAGCCAGCCTGTAAAAAGGACTGAGAACGTTTAGAAAACTCATCAGATGATAAACATGAAACATAGTATACTTCAGTTGGAAATCTTTTTAAAAGATTATCTATTAAAAAAATGACTTTGATATTAAATACATACATGAAAAAGTTATTAAAATAATTTACTTTAAAGTTAAAAAAAGA
>CAZIJG010000031.1:0-1780 GCA_964539545.1 uncultured Gammaproteobacteria bacterium
ATAATCAATGAAACAGAACAACAATTTTATGATGTAGCCAGAAAGAATGGGAAAACACCTGGAAGGGTAGAAAATTATGCTCCAATAATGACAAGAGAGGATATTGAATTAGCTGATAAGGCAGGAGCTATGGATTTTATATTTAGAAAACATCCAGCATTTTTCTCATTAAAAGAGAGAGCAAAGAAAGTTCCTGTTAAATTATATGAAACTGATTATCGTAAAATAGCTGCTCGTTGGATGGACGGAATAACAGAATTTTTAAATATAGGAGAGGTAACCCCAGAGATTAAATACCTAATAGATAGCGACCAATTCAAAAAGATTGTTACTGAAAAAGATTATGCCGTAATTCACAAGTGGCTTAAAGATGTAGTTAATCCACAAATTCCAGAAACAGCAGGTGGAGAAGCCGTTGATTTTACTGCTCGTTTACTCAAAAAGGGTGCTGCTATGGCTTCTCTTGGATTAAACTATGCTTCAGTAGTCAAACAGGCACTTACGCAAGTTCCACTAATGCTAATTAGAAAAGCAAGACCAAAGCTTAGAAGCGAATATGCCAAGGCATTTGGAATTTCAGTAAAAGACCTACCTTCAATTACAAAAAGAAAAGGAGATATAGCCATTACTGATTTACAAGGAAAGGTTGGCAGAATATTCACTGGTGCTTTAACAGAATTTGACAGAAAAAATGCTCAATTATCAGTGAATGCTTTGCTAGATAAAGAATATGGAAAGTTTTTAAAAGAAGGTGCTGAAATAACTCCACAGGTTCAAAATATTATTGAGAAAAAAGCACAAGATACAATAGACCTATGGTATGGCGGTTTTTTCAAGGGACAGAAACCAGAAGCATTTAGAAGTTCTTTAGGACAATTTATAAATATGTTTATCTATCCATTAACATCTCAATTAAATGGATTTTATAGACACATACTTCAATCAAAGGGTGCTGGGAAAACAGCAGTTGCCACAGCAGAAGTTATGGCAGCAGCTACAACCATTGCTTATATGGAAGTAGCCATATCAAAACTATCATTTAATTGGAGTGATGAAAAACAAATGGCAAAAGATGTCTTACAATCACTTGGCGGAAATATACCAATAGTATCACAGTTATCTTATGCCTTAATGAATGACCAACAACTTCAAGTATCAGCAGGGCTTTCAGGTATAGCTAATTTATTAAAAAAAATACCCCAATATGCTAAAGGGGAAAAAGAAGTTAGTGATATATTATTTGCTGGAGCAGAGATAGTTGGACTCCCTAAGCAAGTTAGAAGGATAAGAGAAGGTGTTGAGATTATAAATGAAGGCGGGATAACTAACAAGGAAGGCAAAATGTTAGCCCCAGTTAAAGAAGCAGATGAAATAATTAGAGCTATTTTAAGAGGGAAATATGGTCCTATGGCTTCACAAGATTGGATTAGAAATATAGGAGAGAAAACAGAAAATCGTAGATGGTTTGTTCCACAAGTAGAGTTCTTACAAAATGGTGATTATAACAGGAAAGCAGAACTCTATAAACAATTTACTCTAGAAGAACAAAAAGAATTAAAGAATTATCTAAGCGAAACCCAACAGAAAAAACTTGACAAAGCACTAAGTGAAACTAAACCTAGTACAGGTGGCTCATTAGAAGAAATTTTCGGAGGAACTTCTGAAAAAAAATCATTAGATGATATATTTGAATAAAATAAATCCAGCAATAATTATTGCCAAAACTATCCAATCGTTTTTATATTGTTGAAATACGTTTTGTTTTCTCATAGATTTAGTT
>CAZIJG010000032.1:0-1771 GCA_964539545.1 uncultured Gammaproteobacteria bacterium
TCGATATCATTAGATAAATATACGGTATACCAAGTTTTTTGAGCAGAAGATCCTAAATAATCAGTTGGTATCAAAGCGAAAGATAAACCATCCAGCGATACTACCGCTGATACATCTATCTCATTACCAGAGCAATCTGTTTCACAGGCGTCTCCAGCGTCAGATGTAAAAATCCTAATATTTTCTGGAATAATTGAATCACAAACAGAACCTGAACAATTACAAAATAACCCATCTCCACTAGTATCTTCACAAACAGTTTCTAAATTAAGTTCTTCTTTTACATTAATTAAAATAGATGTATTTCTAGCTACGTCTACCTGACCTGGCTCAGGATATACAGTTTCAATAGTACAAGCACCCAGTGATCCCAAACCTAAATTTGGATTATCGTATGAAGTGGAACTGCTATTTGATTGAACTCCAGTAGCTTCCATTAATCTATTTAATAAAAACGTAGTGATTCCGAAAGCAGATAAAACAATTATCAAACCAACGACAGCACTACTTAAAGTTCTTTTAGCTTTAGAGACTTTCTCTTCTTGTCCTTCACTAGTCATCCAAATAAAACCAGCATAGATGACTAAGACTACTGCAATTGTTCCTAAAAATCCAAGAGCAATTTGAATAATTCTAGCTATAACTACTCTAGGGTCTGTATTTCCCAGGTCAATTGTGTTATTAACCTCATTAACTCCGGTATCTAAAGCGAAAGCGGCATCAGCCACTACAAAAAACCCTAATACAAACACAAATATTAAAATGAAAGACAGTAGCTTTTTTTTCATTTTTATAAAACTGAAAATCAATTTTTTCTCTTTGACTTCAGCTGATTTTTATAATAGAATAAATTAGATTAGTATAAACAATTATTACTTATATTATAACATAAAAAATCGCTCCTGGAAAAGCAAAAGAAATTTTAATTTTCAATCAACATGACTATTGAAAGGGTAATCAAAAAATTTAAAGAAGTTAACCCTGGAACTAACACTGATCTTCTGCTATCAGCCTATAATTTTGCCGCGAAAGCTCATCAAGGTCAAATGAGAAAAAATGGGGAGCCATACATTAAACACAGTCTTCATACTGCCTATGTTTTAGCGCAAATTAAGGCAGATATTCACGCTGTGGCCGCAGGACTACTACACGATGTGCCAGAAGATACTAAATATACTCTAAAAGAAATTAAACAAAAATTTGGACAAGATATCCATAACCTAGTAAAAGGTGTCACTAAACTAGGGAAATTGAAATATCACGGAGAAGAAAGATACAGAGAAAACCTAAGAAAAATGTTCTTATCCATGGCTAAGGATATTAGAGTAATCTTTATTAAATTTTGTGATCGTCTACATAATCTTAGGACCCTAGACTCTTTACCTCCTCACAAACAAAATAGAATTTCCAAAGAGACTCTGGAAATATATGCTCCAATTGCCGGACTATTAGGCATCTGGAGATTAAAATGGCAGATGGAAGATATCTGCTTTAAATATCTATACCCTCAAGAATATGCTCAACTAGAACATAAATATGAAGTGGAAAAAAAAGCTGAGCGTAACCAATTCTTTCAAAAAATAAAAAATATTCTTGATCCCAAACTCAAAGAAAATCAAATAAATGATTACGATATTGAAGTAAGATTTAAACATTTATATAGTATTTACCAAAAAATGCTTAAGAAAGAGAAAGATTTTAACGAAATATATGATGTATTTGCTTTAAGGATTATTGTTCCAACCATTGATGACTGTTATAAAGTTTTAGG
>CAZIJG010000033.1:0-1636 GCA_964539545.1 uncultured Gammaproteobacteria bacterium
TTTGTTTCGAGTAAGCTAGAACCGTCCTTTTTTGTTTATTAATCGTAGTTATGGATAAAAATAAAACAATTAAATATTTTGCCTATGTCCGCAAATCAACCGAAGGGGAAGAACGACAGGCTTTATCTATTTCTAGTCAAATGGATAAAGTAAATGAGTTTTTTGCCGATCTTGATATTGTGGAAATTTTAGAGGAAAAACATTCTGCTTTTAAGCCCTATAACCGCCCTGTCTTTAAAAATATGATTAAAAGGATAAGAAAGGGTGAAGCAACAGGAATAATCTCCTGGCACCCTGATAGATTGTCTAGAAATGAGATTGACGCTAGCACTATAACCTACTTGGTTAGGACAGGAGTTATAGATGACCTTAAATTTGGTTCATATAATTTTGATAACAGTCCTGAGGGAATAATGATGTTGCAAATGTCTTTATCTCAATCTCAATATTTCTCTTCTAAACTGGGAAAAGATGTTCGCAGAGGATTAGAAAAGAAATTTACCATGGGCTGGCAACCTAATATGGCACCAAATGGATATTTAAATGTAATGCTGAAAGACAAAGGATACCGGATAATAAAAACTGATAGAAAAAGGTTTGATAGCTTACGAAAATCTTTTGATATGTTCTTAACTGGTAGTTATTCTGTTCCCCAAGTTTTAGATAAACTAAATAATGAATGGAATTTTAAAACCAGAGTAAAGAATGGACAATTATCTAGAAGCTCTTTGTATAGAATCTTCACTAATCCATTCTATGCGGGAATTATTGGATATGATGGCAAACAAAACCAAGGAAAACATAAAGCCATGATTAGTTTAAAAGAATATGACCAAATCCAAGAATTATTAGGCAAAAAAGGCAAACCAAGAATGAGAAAAAATAATTTTACCTATTCAGGGCTAATTCATTGTGCTTTCTGTGGCTCATTAATAACAGCAGATAAAAAGACTAGAGTGCTAAAAACAACTGGCAAGGAAAAATCTTTTATCTACTACCGTTGTAATCATAAAAAACCAAGAATAAATTGTCAGGAAAAAGCAGTTAGTCTACCTGATCTAGAAAATCAAATTGATGAAGAATTAGAGAAATATGAACTTATACCTAAATTCAAAAAACTATTATTTAAGATTATTGATGAAACTAAAGATGAAGCACCTAAAAAAGAAAAAAATATTGTAAATGATCTAGAAAAAAAGATTAAACAAATAAGAATAGAAAAAAGCAACCTAACTAAACTAAGTTGCAAAGGTTTAATCTCTGATGATGAGTTTACTGAACAGAGAAATAATTATGAAAAACGAGTCAATACATTGGAACAAGAAATTCAACAGGCTAGTAATCAAAATCAAGACAGAGGAGCCAAGCTAGAGGACTTAAAATTTGCTATTAGAGCAAGAACTAAGTTTGCTGAGGGAGATGATATAGAGAAAAAAGAGATACTTAAAAGATTAGGCTCGAATCAAGTATTAAGTGAAAGAAAATTGCTAATATCAGCCCATAAATGGCTAATTCCTATTCAAAAATCCCTAAGACCCTTGGAGGCTAAATTTCTTACGCTCGAACTGGATAAAACCCCTATAAATACAAGACAAAACGAGGCTTTAACCTCGCTTTGTTGCGAACTGCGGAACGG
>CAZIJG010000034.1:0-1544 GCA_964539545.1 uncultured Gammaproteobacteria bacterium
CACCAAATACCTGCACACTTAAGTACGACAAAAGATTATTTTTAAAAGAAAAAATCAAAATACCTGCTATAATTAGCAGTCCCACAAGCAAATAAATACTGGAGTTACGTTTAAATAACATAATTATATAAACTATTTAAAATAATAGGTATAAAAAATTAAATTAGCTGTTTCTGCAGATGGATCAAAACTAAGATCTTCCACGTCAATTAAACGCAGCTGCTTTTCTAATAAAGGTAAGAGGTTTTTTAAGGCTACATAATCGATTGAAGACAAAGACATCTCCGCTTTAATTATCCCCACGTTTAAAGACAAACCCTTATCGCGTGGCACTAAGGGCTCATCATCATCTTCACCAGCCTTAGTTAGAGACAAAGAATCTAGTATTAAACCTTTCTGTGACAGGATATCTTCCACTTCTCCAAACAATCTTTCTTTGGCATATTCATCTGGTAAAACCCCATTTACTTTATCAATATTATCAGAGCTAATCTTTCGGTATAAAACAACAGCTTCCTGTAAATCAACTAATTTCTGTTTTTGAGTCTTATAAAATAATTCTCGTTGATCAATATTAGCTTTAATTGCCACTAAAGTAGATTCAAACTTTGGCCTAATAACCATTAAATAAGAAAAAAATAATAAAATAATAACAATAGCAACAATAACTAAATTAAAATTATCATTCAAAATTGCATTGAAGTTATTATACTTATTTTTTTGTTCTGGAGCAGAGGGCATGACTTTATTTTAAATTTGTTTTAAATATTTGTGGATCAACTTTTAGAATTAGATTAAAACTAACGGTGGAAGTATTTGCATCGTCTTCAGTCTTATCTGGCTTTTTCAAACTAGCCTCATCAACCCGCACCGAAATAACCGATGGGTCAGCCATAAAAGCACGAGTTTGCCAACTAACTTCACGAAAAGCGTTAGCATTAGCCGTTAAATTATAAAGACCATCATTCTTACCAGAGATACCATCATAAGTAACCGTACTTAAAGTATTCTTTTCTAACCAATCTAAAAAATTAGTCCAATAAATATGATTACCAATCAAAGAGTTGGCAGCATCTGCTCTTTTTTTAAAGGCTAAAATCTGATCTGATTCAGTTTTTAAGGCTCTAATATCCTGAGAGACCTGATTACACTTATTTTCAGAAGCTAGAACTCTTTCACCCTCATAATCATTCCACAAGTTTAAACCAAAATATATTTCCACCACAAACAAAGCGGTCACCACTACAGCAAAAAATAGTGTACCTAAATGCTGACTCCAATCAAAGGTAATCTGCATTTCATTCTTAATCAGATTAACTTCAAGAACCTTAGGATTCTGTGATGAATCAGGTTTTTTTTTGGACACTTTCTTATTCTTTTTTGATGGAAAATTAAACACAAATCAAATTAATTTATTTCTCTTAAAGCTAACCCAACGGCAACAGCTAATTTTGGCCCAACCTCATCGACAATTGATTTCATTTCTTTAGGATAAGAAATGCGATTAAAGGGATCACCGACAATCACCTGGATATTAAGGTGCT